>JBOFRN010000076.1:0-14353 GCA_051651025.1 Phocaeicola sp. | reverse complement strand
CCACTATTACAATGAGATAGGAAAACGCTGCCGCCAGGCGGGATTGAAGTATGGTTATCACAATCATGCTCATGAGCTTGCTCAAGTAGAAGAACGTGTTATGCTCGATTATATGCTCGAGAACACGCATCCTGAAGAGGTTTTTTTTCAAATGGATGTTTATTGGATGGTAATGGGTCAAGCATCTCCTGTAGAGTACTTTATGAAATATCCCGGCCGATTCTCGGCATTGCATCTCAAAGATGCGAAAGAGCTTGGTCAAAGTGGTATGGTAGGTTTCGATGCTATACTGCGAAATTTGAAGCAGGCAGGAGCCCAAGATTTAATAGTAGAGGTCGAGCACTACAATTACGATGTTGAGAAGAGCATTGAGATAAGTTATAACTATCTGCAGGATTGTTTTTCTAAAGTTCAATAGTTTCTTTCGCACCCAATTGTGCCTTTTTTTCTGTAGTAAAGATGAAAAGAGTAGCTGTTTACAAAACTTTTTTCACTCTTCTACTATCTAGACAGGGTCTAGATAGTAGTTTTTTTATAAACTTTCATACCTTTGTATCTGGTTCATTGAGTGGCCTGTTTTTTTATAAAATAAGTTCATCTTCAGCGGGGTACGTAGAAGAGATAAATAGGGATATTTAGCAATTAATTAAAACGCATTTGATAAATAATACGAATAGATATGGTAGAAGAAAAAGAGCTCTCATTTTGGGAGCACCTAGAGGAGCTTCGGTGGTCACTGTTTAGAGTCACAATAGTTGTTTTTCTATGTATGGTTGGTTGGTTTATAGCTATGCCCTCTATCTTTGACAATTTTGTACTTGGTCCAACCACCTCGCAATTCTTTCTTTATCGCTGGTTTGCCCAGATGGGTACAGGTGGCCCCTTATTGCCCGATTTTGGAAATGATCAGTTTGCGGTCGATATTATCAATATCAATGTGGCCTCACAGTTCTTGACGCACATTACAACCTCTTTTTGGTTTGCACTCATTGCTGCATTTCCCTACTTACTTTACGAAATATGGAAATTCATCCAACCCGCACTCTTTAGCAACGAGAAACGAAGCATTGCAACGGCTTTCTTATTTGGCTCTATCATGTTCTACTTGGGCTGTGCAGTGGGTTATTGCGTAATCTTTCCCATGACTTTCCGTTTCTTGACCGAATACCAAATTAGCCAGAGTATCGTAAACCAGATCTCTCTGAACTCCTATATGGGCAATTTTATGACGCTTGTACTCGTTATGGGTCTCGTTTTTGAGCTACCCCTTTTAGCTTGGGTATTGTCGAGCATGGGTTTAATCACTAAACAATTCCTTCGTCTCTATAGGCGCTATGCCATTGTGGGGTTATTAATTCTTGCAGCAATTATTACCCCTACAGGCGATCCATTTACGCTCATGCTTGTATTTATGCCACTCTACTTGCTCTATGAATTGGCTATTTTGATTGTAAAGAATGAGTTGCCTGTCGATTCAGAATAAAGATAAATATTGAATTTAAAATTAATACATATGTATAAGAGTATAAAATATATGCCCACCGATAAGATGAGTGACCTGATATGCGACAACTACACGCTGTTGCAAGTACTGAGTCGTTTTGGTCTATCGTTGGGTTTTGGTGATCAAACTGTAAAA
Organism: Phocaeicola sp.; assembly: GCA_051651025.1. Lineage (GTDB taxonomy): Bacteria > Bacteroidota > Bacteroidia > Bacteroidales > Bacteroidaceae > Phocaeicola. The sequence goes on along the minus strand of JBOFRN010000076.1, from coordinate 12,714 downwards.
GAGGTGTGCGACCAAAACCAGGTCGATTGTGCTACCTTTTTAGCCGTTGTCAATTTTGTGATTGAGGAGAATGAGCGTATTTCTACCGAAGAGGCGAACGGTCTCTCTATTCCATCACTGATGAGTTACCTGCACCAGGCGCACCACTATTTCCTAGATTTTCAGTTCCCAACCATCCGTTGCAAGCTAATGGAGGCGATTGATTGCTCTTCGCAAAACGAAGTAGCCTTCCTAATTATCCAATTCTTTGATGCTTATGTATCCGAGGTTCGTAAGCACATGGCATTCGAAGACCAAAATGTCTTCTCGTATGTACAAAAGCTCTTGAAGGGCGAAGAAACAAAAGGTTATAGAATCTCTAAATTTGCACGCAACCATGAGCAGATTGATTCAAAACTGACCGATTTAAAGAACATTCTCATTAAATATTATCCAGCCAAGGAGAACAACCACCTACTGAATGCTACGCTCTTCGATATCTTTAGCTGCGAGCAAGATTTGATCTCGCACAATCGCGTAGAGGACTTCCTCTTTGTTCCTGCTGTACTTCGACTAGAAAAGGAGTTGGTATGAAACATGTAGAGAGTATTCAGATAGCTGTAGCCGAAAGTTCGGTGATTGTGCGAAGTGGTTTGGTAGCCATTTTAAAGCGTTTGACCGATCTTCCTATTTCGCCGATTGCAGTAGCTTCGGTTGCAAGCCTAAATCAGTGTATGCTTGTACATCGCCCCCTTGTTTTGATTGTCAATCCACTCTTTGGAGGGTGGTTTAATGTAGAGGAGTTCAAGCAGAAAAATGAGCAGAGTTCGATTAAGGTCATTTCGCTACTTTCTACCGTAACCGATAGTAACTTACTTAAGGGCTACGACGATCACATTCAATTGTATGACGATCTAGAGACCATAGGAAAGAAGATGGTAGAGCTAATGAAGGTAGAGGAAGAGGAAGAGGTAGAGAGTGAACCCGATACGCTCAGTCAGCGCGAGAAGGAGATTGTTTGCTGTGTAGTACGAGGCATGACTAATAAAGAGATAGCCGAACAACTCTTTCTTTCTATTCACACAGTTATTACCCATCGTAGAAACATAGCTCGTAAATTACAAATTCACTCACCTGCCGGTCTTACCATTTATGCCATTGTCAATAAATTGGTGGAACTGAGCGAAGTAAAGATGAATTTATAGAGTTGACTACCCATATATGATGAGAGGAGAGGGCCAATATACCTAAACAAAGCGATTGCACAGTGTATGCAAACCCCTTATCTTTGCATCATAGTTAGTCATATAAGAATTACGTTAAACCACAAGTTAGTTATTAGTTGAAATAGAAAGCCCTACGAAGTGATTTCGTGGGGCTTTCTGTTTCTAAATAGAGCTCTTAAATAGAGTGATCATTATTTGTTTGCAATCGAGTATCTATTTAAGAGCTTCATGGCTACTACCTAGAAATCATCAGCTTCTTAAAGAGCACTCTAAAGGGATTTCCCAGTGAGGGGAGAAGTAAAAAGCCCTTTCTTCGCCGTTAAGAGCGAAGAAAGGGCTTTTACTATATTCAGAAGATTCTTATTTTAAAAGATTCTTATCTAGTAATGTATTGATCAGAGATAGACTCGTTATTCATTACGCGACGAATGGTTTCAGCAAACATATCTGCAATAGTCAATTGTTTTACCTTTGCACAACGGTTTGAGTAAGGAATACTATCTGTAAATACCATTTCAGTCAGTGAAGAGCTAAGTACGCGGTCAGAAGCTGGATCAGACATCACGCAGTGAGAAGCGATAGCACGTACAGATTTAGCACCTGCTTCAAGCATAACATCTGCTGCTTTGGTGATTGTACCTGCTGTATCAACCATATCGTCAAGCAAGATTACGTTTTTGCCCTCTACATCTCCAATAATTTGCATGGTTCCTACCACATTCGCTTTCTCACGTGTCTTGTTACAAAGAACCAATGGTGCACCTAAATACTTAGAGTATGTGCTTGCACGTTTAGAGCCACCCACGTCGGGAGTTGCAATAACTAAGTCTTCTAACTGAAGTGATTGAATGTAAGGAAGGAAGATACCCGAAGCATACAAGTGATCCACTGGTACATCGAAGAAACCTTGAATTTGGTCAGCATGTAAATCCATCGTAATTAGACGATCGATACCTGCAACTGTAAGAAGGTTAGCCACCAGTTTTGCACCGATAGAAACGCGTGGTTTGTCCTTTCTGTCTTGGCGTGCCCAACCAAAGTAAGGAATAACGGCCACAATGCTTTTTGCTGATGCTCTTTTCGCAGCATCAATCATCAAAAGCAATTCCATGAAGTTGTCTGAACTAGGGAAAGTCGATTGAACCAAAAAAACATGTTGTCCGCGGATTGACTCCTCGTACGATACCGCAAATTCGCCATCGGCAAAGTGGGTAATGTTCATGTTTCCTAACTCACAGCCTAGGCTGTTGCAAATTTTTTCAGCAAGGTATCTCGAGTTTGTACCCGAGAAAACTTTAAAAGGAGATGTTTGACTCATTTTGATTGTAAAAATTACCTATTGGGTTTGATTTGCGTGCAAAGGTACATATTAAAATCAGAAATAAGAAATAGGAGTTTAAAAATATCTTCTCCTATTTTGCGACCCTTATCTTTTAATCGGCCACTCTTTTTAGTAGTTTAAAGTACTCTATTATAGAGTCGTAGTCTTGGTCATTTCGTAAATCGAACTTATTCCAAAGCGCTCCAAGAATAGCAGCACCTCCAAAACCATAATCTTTTATCTCATCCAGATTATTCTCCTCGACTCCACCCAGGGCAATTATCTTCTGATCAATTAACCCTGTGCGATTTGCATGGCGAATCTCCTCGGGAGTATAGGACGATAAATAACCCTCTTTGGAGATACTATCGAAAATGGGGCTCAGAAAGAGATAGTTACAATGAGGCTTATGCAATTCAACCTCTTCGAATGAATGGCAAGAGGTGCTAATGTGCCCGGTGTAATCTTGAGGAAGATCAGGAAAGCGTCTGTTTAGGTGCACCCCTTTTAAGAAGCGTCCCTTTTGCAGATGAAAGTTTTCGTGTATCACAATACGTTTATGAAACTGCTGGGGGATAAGTGCAAGCAAGCGTTCGGCTAAGATAGGCGAGGTGTAGGGCTTGCGTAGATGAAGAGTCTCTAGCCCCTCTTCGAATAGAGCAGTCAATATTTTATCTTCTTGTACAAAATAGTGCGGAGTAGTGATAAGAATCAGTTTCATGGTGCAATTTTTACGCTAGGATTCATTACAATATTACAGATAGTTTTTGATATATGCACATTTCTAACAAAGAAATGCAATAGATTGTTTTATTGAAGAGGGGTAAAGAGTACCTTGCTTCCATTACATTTCAAGAGAAATAAGATGGCTATTCATCGTTTTTAGGTCAATTACCCATAGCTTGCCACTGAGTACCTCACCGTATCCGCCAATTATTTTTAGCACCTCGGTTGCCTCTACAGCACCTACGACTGCGGGCGTTACCCCCAATACCCCTTTGGGTGGGTGAGGCATAGTTAGAAGCTCCTCTTCGTTCGGACAGAGGTGGCGGTAGTTCACTCCTCCTTGGTAATTAAAGACAGCAACCTGCCCATCGAATGCACGGATGGCTCCATATACGTATACCTTTCCACACTTCACACAAGTATCGTTAATGAGGAATCGTGTACGAAAATTATCACATCCATCCACTACGATATCATATTTTGAGACAATCTCCTCGGCATTCTCTGCGGTCAGTCGCACTGGGTAGGTATCAATTTGAATCTGGCTATTCAAAGCATTCAACCGTTTTTGGGCCTGTAGGGCTTTGGGTAGTCCTACTTCGGCCTCGCTATAGAGTACCTGACGCTGTAGATTGCTTTCGCTTACCACATCATCATCTACTAGCCCTAGCGTTCCTACGCCTGCACCCGCCAAGTAGGTGGCTATGGGCGATCCTAAGCCACCCACTCCCACGATAAGCACTTTGGCTTGTTTGAGCTTCTCTTGCCCCTCTTCGCCCACTTCGGGCAAACTAATTTGTCTGTTGTATCGTTCTTTATAATCCATTTTTTCTCAGTTTATTAGTTAATAGACGCTTCTTACCTTATAGATGGTACGGTTTGTGTGCGACTAGATGGCTCTATCCATTCTATTTAAAGGCATTTGCCATAAGAGCTCCATAGGATACCCTAGAGAGCGACTTCTTAGAGTAGCACTTTATTGGATATCTACAACAATGGTTTTGTATGGATACCTTACCATGAACGACCGTTATAGCTGCTTTCTTACTTCCACTACTTGATGATTAAGAGAATGCCTCAAACTCCCTTGCTCCATTTGGCTATGAAACATCCATCATGGTGTATTGCACAGAAAAAATATAGCGATAAGCACGCCTATATTCACGAATTCTCACTAATATTGTATACTCAAACGGGTTGTTCCGAGTAAATAGAGGGTTCTTTTGCTTGGTTCACCCCTTGGAATGAAACGTGAGAACCCTATGTCATTTAACTTAAGTCTAACACAACGTGAAAGTAACTGCTTTTAATGGTAGCCCTCGTAAAAATGGGAATACCCAACTCTTAATCAACAAAACACTCGAAACCATTCAGAAACACGGTATCGAAACCGAATTGGTACAAGTGGGTGGCAACCTGCTCTGGGGATGCCAGTCTTGCTATGCCTGCTTCAAAACTCGTAACGGTCGCTGCCGAATTGAGGAGGACCAAATGAACGAGTTTATCGAGAAAGTACATAACTCCGATGCTATTATCCTTGCTTCGCCCACCTACTATGGAGAGGTATCGGCCGAAATGAAGGCATTCATTGATCGTTTAGGGCTTACCTCGATTGGTGCAGGCCGAACACTTACCCACAAGATAGGGGCTGCTCTGGTTAGCGTTCGCCGCAGTGGCGCTGTACCGGTTTACGACTCTTTGAATCGATTTATGTTGGGTAGCGGCATGATTGTGATCGGCTCTACACACTGGAATGCTGCCATAGGCGAGATGCCGGGCGACATTTATCAAGACGAAGAGGGGATGCACAATGCAGTCGATCTGGGCGAACAGCTGGTATGGACCCTGAAGGTACATGCTGCCGCCCATGTAGAGCAAGAGCATACCATGCAATCGTCATTCTCGAACTATTACAAATAGCATTCTCTTTTTTATCCCTCTTTTGTTCTTTTACGCCTATCTCTTTCTGTCAAATAGATTGAACCAGAATCCATTTGACAGGAAGAGATAGGTGCAAAGTGAGAGATTGGCACAGCGCTTAATTTCGAATAGCCTGCCTAGCTGCTTCATCTGTAAATCCATCTTCCAATGGACACTCTTTTCCTCTATCCCAGCCTATCAAACGAAGCATCCCAATCTTTCCACACGGGTGTTAACCCTACGCGGCGCAGGGCCCCATCAATCTCCTTCGAGCTACGTTCGTCACTGATGTGAAACTGCTCCAATGCTTGTGGATGGGTAACGTACCCTCCCGGTTCGGTTTTGCTTTCGGCACTCATGGTAGTAACCCCTAATGCCGCCATATTGTCGCGTACATGAGCCGGCTCGCGGGTAGAGTAGGAGATATCGACATCGTGATCAAAGATGCGCATGGCAAAGGTGATTTGTGCCAACTCGCGTTCGTTCATCACCACTTGCGGTTGAAAACCTCCATTCTCGGAGGGGCGCATGCGGGGGAAGTTTACGCTGTACTTGGTCTTCCAGTAGTTCTTTTGCAGGTAGCGCAGGTGGTAAGCCATCATGGCTACATCGGTACGCCAATCTTCGAGTCCAATAAGTACCCCCATGCCGATGGAGTGTACGCCCGCCATACCCATACGGTCAAATCCATTTACGCGCCATTCGAAGTTCGATTTCATGCCGCGTGGGTGGTAAGTTTTATAATTGGATCGGTTGTAGGTCTCCTGAAAGCAGATAACTCCGTTTAGCCCGTGATTAGTTAGCTCCTGATACTCTTCTGCCTCGAGCGGCATCACCTCTACCTTTAGGTTGCTAAAGTAGGGTTTAGCCAGTTCCAAGGCTCTTTTCAAGTAGGGAACGCCCACCTTGGCCGGGTTCTCTCCTGTTACTAAAAGAAGGTTCTCGTAGGGCCCCAACTGTTTGATGGCTTTAAACTCCTCCACCATCTCCTGTTCGGTTAGGATGGTACGTTTCATCTTGTTGGTGTGGTTAAACCCACAATATACGCACGAGTTGGTGCATGCATTGCTCAAATAGAGCGGGATAAACATCGACATGGTTTTGCCAAATCGCTCACGCGTATATTTTTGGCTCAATTGAGCCATCGGCTCCAAAAAAGGAGCAGCTGCAGGCGAAATAAGGGCCATAAAGTCCTCTACAGTCAGTTTTTCTTTGCCCAATGCACGGCGTACATCAGCCTCGGTTTTACTGTAGATAAGGGCTTTGGTCTCATCCCAACCTATCTTTTCTAATTCTTCCGAAAACATATTCTCTCGTTTTATCTGCTATTCTCTATCTTGAAAGAGGATAGCCACTTGTTTTCAATTTATTAATTCCAGAAACTCTCTAGAGAGGGCTTTAGAGAGTTGTCTTGCCAAAGTGCTCTGATTATTAGTTGTTTACTGGTTTTAGAGTACCCCGTTTTTCTATTAGCATCGTGCTCTAGCTCGTTTGATCTCATTGGGTTCTAGCTTGTTTCATCTTATTCTCCCTTATTGGACTCTTTACATAACCCACTGTTTTTACTGTTTCACCTAGGTTGTACGATTATGTCACCTGGGTGAAATAACTGTTTTATCTGGGTGCTACAACTGTTCTACCTAGGTGAAACAGTGAACACCTCCTTATGTGCATACAATCGTATAGGGTTATGAGGCAACAAACATCTGTTTATTCAACTTTCCCTACCTTTTCATCTTACTTATCTGGGTGAACGAATTGATAGAGAAAGACTGTTTTTATCTAGATTTCTCTACAACGAATGTCTCTATAACCTCTTTCCCTTTCGAATCTTCTTTAAGAGCTCTTTGCGGGTAGCAATAACAGCACCGGTATAGTAAGCGGGCTCCATAGCTTCTAAGCAGAGTCGTAGCTCCTCCAGCAATTCGGGCTCCTCTAAGCAGAGCTTGTAGGCCACTTTCATGCAGAGTGCTTGTGCCGCTACCGCTGTTTTTGGATCGCTCATTCCCTCCAAGCAGTAATCCAACAGATGGACTGGGAGGGGGTGAGGCACAGGTAGCATCCACAAGATGCGTAGAAACAAGCGTTTCTGCGTTTGATCATTGGTTGCTAGAACGCGCTCTATCAGTTCGCTTTGTTTCTCAAGCAAGAGAGAGGAGTTTTGTTCGCACACCCACTGGCAGGTCCACAAGGCACGCCAAGCCACCTCCGTTTGGGGGTGAAGCGTAAGTGCATAGAGCGAATCAAACAACCTAGGTTCATTTACCACTTGCTTGGCAATGGCTTCAATGGCCACCTTATTCATGGTTTTACTAAAAAGGCTTGCTACTACTTCCATCTTACTTGCATATAAAAGTTCAAACGTCAAATTGCTTTATTGGGTAAAGTGTTGACTGTATTAAATCGTTCCATCCTCTTTTTGTAAGCAAGAGGGATGGAGCGATTTAACACAGTAAGTTTACTCGGCCTTGCTCGTTACCTGTTTCAAATCACGACTTAGCTTCATGGCGCAGAAGTTGGGTCCGCACATGGTGCAATACTCGCCTTCGGTGTGCGATCCTTCATTGAAGTACTCCAAGGCACGATCAGGATCAAGGCTTAGGTTGAACTGATCCAACCAACGGAACTCGTAGCGGGCTTTGCTCAAGGCGTTGTCACGCGTTTGTGCCCCCGGATGTCCTTTCGCTAAATCGGCTGCATGTGCCGCTAGTTTGTAGGTAATAACGCCAGTGCGTACATCCTCTTTGTTGGGTAGGCCCAAGTGCTCTTTGGGAGTCACGTAGCAAAGCATGGCTGTACCCAACCAACCTATTTGTGCGGCGCCAATGGCCGAGGTAATGTGGTCGTAACCGGGTGCTATATCGGTTACCAAGGGGCCCAAGGTGTAGAACGGTGCGTTGTGACAATGCTTGATTTGGCGCTCCATGTTCTCTTGAATTTTGTGCATGGGTACGTGACCAGGACCTTCAATAAAGGCTTGTACATTCTTTTCCCACGCACGCAGTACCAATTCTCCCATGGTATCGAGCTCAGCAAATTGAGCCTCATCGTTGGCATCGTGAATAGAACCGGGGCGCAATCCATCGCCTAACGATACGGCTACGTCATACTGTGCAAGAATATCGCAAATGTCGTCAAAGTGATCGTATAGGAAGCTCTCTTGGTTGTGCACCAAACACCATTTACTCATGATGCTACCACCCCGACTCACAATGCCGCACAGGCGTTTGTTGGCCAAGTGCACGTTGTGCAGACGGATACCAGCATGGATGGTAAAGTAGTCTACCCCTTGTTCACACTGCTCAATCAAGGTATCTTTGTAAATCTCCCACGTAAGATCTTCTACCTTGCCATCTACCTTCTCTAAGGCTTGGTAAATGGGTACCGTACCTACTGGTACGGGGCAGTTGCGCACAATCCATTCGCGTGTTTCGTGAATGTTGGCTCCTGTCGAAAGGTCCATCAGCGTATCACCACCCCATTTGCAGCTCCATACCGCTTTATCTACCTCCTCATCGATGGATGAACTGGTGGCCGAGTTACCAATGTTGGTGTTGATTTTTACCAAGAAGTTGCGGCCGATAATCATCGGTTCGCTTTCCGGGTGGTTAATATTGGCTGGAAGAACGGCACGGCCTGCAGCAATCTCATCGCGTACAAACTCGGGGGTGATGTGGGTATAAATGCCACGAGCTTGGCAATCCATGTTCTCGCGGATAGCAACGTATTCCATCTCGGGAGTTACGATACCCGCTTTGGCGTAGGCCATTTGGGTAATGCATTTGCCCTCCATAGCGCGGTATGGAAGTTCGATGTGATCAAAACGAAGGTGATCGAGCGAAGCATCGTCACGGCGCATCTGTCCATATTCGGAGGTGATCGAAGGGAGTTGCTCTACATCGCCACGCTCCGTAATCCAACTTTGGCGCATACGAGGAAGCCCTTTCTTTAAATCAATCTCGATGTTGGAGTCGCTAAAGGGACCGCTGGTATCGTAAATATATACCGCTTCGTTGGGTACTACGGTTTTCTTTCCATCTACCTCCTCCATGGTTGGAGTGAGGTTTACTTTTTGCATACCCACTTTAATAAAGGGGAATAGGTTGCCTTGCATGTAGGCTTTTTCACGCTTTGCGTGGGCTTTGTCTTTGTGTATCATAAGTTTTTGTTTTGCTAATGGCTGTTCATTTCTTTTGTCTTGATACAAAAGAAACGGAACCAAAGAAAAAATCAATCCTTCCGTTTTACGCTCCTCTCATGAGGCCGTTCTGTTGGGTGCAACTTTGCTTTGCTCGTTGCTGTTTTAATCCAGGAAGGAAGTGAGTGGCGATGAGGCTGAGGCAGTAAAGCCTACACTTCCTAGTCCGGCTTCGTAGGCGCGGCGACCCGCTTCTACACCTTGTTTAAAGGCGATGGCCATGGCTACGGGGTCTCCTGCTACGGCAATGGCTGTATTTACTAGGCAAGCAGCAGCTCCCATCTCCATCGCTTCGGCTGCATGGCTGGGTGCGCCAATGCCTGCATCGACTATGACGGGAATGGAAGATTGCTCAATAATGATGCGCAAGAAATCGCGTGTTTGCAACCCTTTGTTGGTACCGATGGGTGCACCTAGGGGCATAACGGTTGCTGCACCTGCCTCCTCTAGACGCTTACACAAGGTAGGGTCGGCTTGGCAATAGGGGAGTACTACAAAGCCTAGTTTGGCCAATGCTTCGGTAGCTTTCAGAGTTTCGATTGAGTCGGGCAGTAGATAGCGTGGATCGGGGTGAATTTCTAGTTTCAACCAGTTGGTTCCGAAGGCTTCGCGTGCCATTTGTGCTGCAAAGATGGCCTCTTCGGCTGTACGAACTCCCGATGTGTTCGGAAGTAACTGAATGTGTGGATGTACAATGTGTTTCAACATATCGTCCTCTTGATTGTGTAGGTCGATGCGTTTCATGGCTACGGTTACCATTTCGCTTTCTGAAGCTAAAATGGCTTCTTCCATTACGCTGTTGGAGTGGAATTTACCTGTTCCCAGGAAGAGGCGTGAATTAAACTCACGGCCGGCTATGATTAGTTTTTCCATATTGGGTTGTATTATCAATATCTTGTTTTTAACTTGATTGTTTCATTTTCAGAGATCTCCATTATTGATGAGCCGTTTCGCTATGGAACAACTCCAGTATGCGTTTGGTCTCTTTCACCGGATCGGCTGCTTGTAGAATGGTACTTGAAAGGGCAACTCCATGGATGCCTACATGCACTATTTCAGGAATGTCTTGGTAGGTAATTCCTCCAATGGCTACCATAGGCAGATTAATACCTTCCGCTTGCATTTGGTTTAAAATTGATGAATACCCTTCGATTCCCAGAATGGGGCTTAGGTTCTTTTTGGTTGTTGTAAAGCGGAAAGGACCGCAACCTATGTAGTTGGCTCCCGCTTGGTAGTGCATGCGCACATCTTCGAAAGAGTTGGCTGTGCCACCAATGATGAAATCATCGCCAAGCAGCTGACGTGCCTGGGCTATGGGCATATCTTGTTTGCCTAGATGTACCCCATCGGCACCTACCTCTTTGGCAAGCAGTACATGGTCGTCTAATAAGAATGTAGCGCCGTAACGTTTGCAAAGAGGAAGCAAACGAAGTGCCTCTTCTTTAATCTCTTCCAAGGAAGCCTCTTTCATGCGAAGCTGAATCCAACGGCATCCTCCCTCGAGGGCTAGTTGTGCCCCCTCGTAGTGGTTGTATCGCTCTGTGGCGTGGGTAATAAATTGAATTTGCATGGCTCTTATCCTCCGCAAGCTGCTTGAATAATTACCAGTGAATCGCCCGATTGCAACAGGTGCTCCTCCCATGTAGAGCGAGGAATCATTTGGTTGTTAATGGCCATGGCTACCCCTTTTTCGGGCAATTCCAACTGTTTAGCCAATTGTGCAACGGTAGCTTGGGTGGCTACTTCGGTCTCTTTGTTGTTTATGAGTATTTTCATACCGCTTGGTTGTTTTTGGTGTTTACACTTGAGTTGTGAAATAAAACAACGGGGTATATAGAGCGTGCTAGCTGTGAAGTTTGTTTGCGAAGCCTGTTTCTAGGAGTTTACTTGTGGGTCTCTGATTATAGACTCTCTTTGTGCATCTCTTCGTTTAACTGGGCTGTATAGTCCAACAATCCCTTCGGCGGTACTAACCGCATCAGGTTCACAGGGTATAATCTCAGCTTATTGGTCGTTCCAATAGGCACCCCTTTGTCATAATGGTTGCAAAGAAAGCTAAAAGGAGGGAGAAATGCAATGGAAAGGTGGGGAAAATCTACAAATAAGTCAGATGGGTGTTTTTTCCTCTCTTTCTCTTTATTATTAAAAGGAGGGAGTAAAGAGAGGATACCCCCTATCAAGCTCTACTATTGAGCAAGGATAGGGGGCATCACAAAAAAACTATTGCAAACTCAAAATAGCCTCTGCCAATCGCTTCCGGTAGGCTAAGATCGCTTGAGGATCCTTGTTGTAACTCTGTTCATTGGTATAGATAGATTCTGGAATCTCCAACAACTTCTTGGCTCGTTTTACCTGAGCTGCTTTCGATTTTGGTGCCTCTTTAATCAGCTTCTCCAGCAGCACCAAGTATTCGTAATCCTCTATACCGTCTCGTTGAATCTCGAGTCGAATGGAGGGAACTGCCTCGCTGGCATAGGTGCGCTTGTCGTTGTTCACATCTCGGTTCTCGGGATAGAACATGCGTCCATCGCCATTCCCCCAAATGGTCTGTTTTCCTTGAATCCATCCGTAACCCGTTACCCACGACATAGCCTCGGTCCATGGATTCTGTAACTTACCTAGTGGCGAAGCTTCGGGCGAGTTCCAATAGGTAGTTTCCCAAATTAGCACCCCTTTTAGACCGTACTTGTAGGATGCCCACATCCACATGCGGAAGTTTACGGCATCGTGATCAATAAACTCCGAAATCCAAGGCGATTTGGGCCAACAACAGAGGTAGGACCAATGTTCCAAACCACGTTCGTTCATCGTTTTAATCTTGTTGTGATCCAGTTTGTGCCAAATGGTACAGGAGATATCCGTAACATCCGAAATGTCGTGCCCAGCCAAGTGTTCCGTAAGGAAGGTGGTTAACTTAGGTGCATAGCGTTTAATCATTGCATTGGTCTCTTGTACAAAAGGATAATCGGCATCGCCCGGTTCATCGAACCAGTAGATGTACTCTTTTCCCAAAAGACCGCTCTGTTCCAAGTTGTCTTGTATCTGTTTGAGATAACGACTCATCAAGACATTGTACTCTTCAGTACCTTGTGCAAACCCTTCAAATACACCGCCCGAACGACTGTAGTAGGTTCCTCCGCCCAGCCCTTTCAGCTTTAGGGAATAGGAGTTAAAGCCATACGTGTCGAAATACTTCTTAGCGGCTTGGTTGTATTCAGTAAAGTCGAGTTGAATATCCATGGCATCAATGTTTACTTCAAAGTCACCACCGGCAAGAAGGTTGTGTGCATTACTTGTAACCGCTGCAGCAGTTGTGGTACTGGTAGCTATGCCGTCATCTTCTT
>JBOFRN010000075.1:0-1273 GCA_051651025.1 Phocaeicola sp. | reverse complement strand
GCTTTTTTTAGGTATGGTAAAAAATACCTTCTCTGTTTTAAAACCCTCTAAATGGTTCTTCACATTACTAAACCATTAATTTTAGAGAGAAAATGAACATGACCTCAATTAAACAGAGAAGGTAAAAAAGATTACTTATGCCATAAGCGGGCTCCTGCGTTGGCACCAGTCGATGCGACATCTGAATCAATAGCACTACCATTAAGATTATGCGTCCACCTATCCTGTGTGATTTCATTAGCGTTCATCCTAAAGTAGAAGGCATTAGCATTACTTGTGGTTCTACTCCCTTGCTGGCCCACGTATACAGAGTTATTTGCTACATTGCTAGGGTCCATCACTCCTCTTAAATCATGCCGATCAGCTGAAGTATTAGCGGGGATAAGGTTTGAATAGAACCGCATATACGTTACTTTTCCCGCTTTGGGCAATTTGGGGACAGAGGTCATACTGCCATAATGGAGATTAATATCTAGCAAGTTCGTATTCTTACTCAAGTCAATGCTAGGGAAGTTCTGAAAAACAGAAGCGTTGTAGCCAGACATATCCAAATATGTTAATCCCGTAAAGTACTGTATCCCCTCTGTGTTAGAAATTACCTTATCAGAAGTTGAACTAGAGGTATAGCGTATATTTATCATCGTCTTCTTGCTCATTGCCGTTTTAGTAGCAGCATTAGGTCCATAATAGGTCTTTCCTGCATCTGTATAAGTATCTTGAACAATATTAATGCTTAGACTATTTGTTATATAATTTCTAAAATTAACATCGGGGATACAGTGTCCTTCTGCTCCATCAATATTGTATCGTGCCTCTAAGCTGCGTGGACCTGCTACCGTAAAGGTGTAGTCTTTGTCTGAGTGTACCAATTTTCCATCCTCATACCAACCATCAAATACAAGCAGACTGTTCGAAGCAGAGGTGGTAACGGTAGTCTGTTCACCTGGAGCCTCAAAATAATCTGGAGTGATAGTCACCTGATTAGTGCGGTTAGAGGTGATGGTTATCTTCGGAAGTAATGTATAACGAGCCTCTAAGGTACGTGGACCTGTTACCAAAAAAGGGTAATTTGGTGCAGAGTGTACCATTGTCTCTCCCTCAAACCAACCATCAAACCTAAGGGCAGTGTTGGTAGTAGCTGTTTTTACTATGGTGGGTAAACTTCCAAACTTTTCTCCACTAGGAGATACGGTAGTCTCATTAGGACGGTTTGTGCTAAGTGTAATCATATATTTATTCTTATCAACAGTACCATCTAGTTCAGGATTGTGCA
>JBOFRN010000074.1:0-2674 GCA_051651025.1 Phocaeicola sp. | reverse complement strand
GTAAGCCCTCGGCAAACTCCGTATTGTGGTATACAATAAATCCTTGAGATGTACTTGTTTTCCATCTCAAGGATTTCAATGTTTTAAAGGATGTCGTGGATTTCCATGATTTCATGGATGTGATGGATTTCAGAGAATCCCTGCTGCCTTCAAGTTATTAGGCAGTAATTCAGCTAGATCTTTTGTGTAGTCCACATCATAATCATGTACATGATCTAAGAAGTAAATCATCCAGCTTCGGAAGTCTACTCCAGCGGCTTTACAGCACCCCATTAGACTGTAAATGATTGCTGTGCTTTCTGCACTATCATCCGTCTGACAAAATAGATAATTCTTGCGTCCTATGGCTACGGGTCTCACTGCATTTTCAATGCCATTATTATCGATAGCGTATCTGCCGTCTAAGTGATAACGAGATAGCTTATTGAAGCGCTTATAGGTGTAAAGTATTGCTTTCTCTATAGGACTTCCTTTGAGAACTTTTGCATGTTCAGCTACTAGCCATTTTTCAAAACGAACCATTATAGGATAAGCTAACCGCTTTCTCAGTTCAACAGCCTCTTCAAATGAGAGTACTTGATCTTTAATCTGCCGTTCTACCTCATAGAGTAGTTGGATCTGTTCCAATGCATTTTCAGAACGCTCTTTATCATTCTTAATGGCTTCGGTAAATTTTCTTCTTGCATGTGCCCAACAAGATAGAAGAATTACCCCCTTCTTTCCTTCGAGCAGTTCATATCGTTCATAACCGTCAGTCTGCAATGCACCCTGATATCCATTAAAAAGTTTAAGTACTACCTCACCACTCCTAGAGCCTTTGTCCCAATAGAAGTATTGGTTTCCAGACATAGGGTCTCGCACAAGCCAGAGGTATCCTTTTACTGTCTTGTGTTTATCATTGCGCACAACAGGTAATGTGGTTTCGTCACATTGTAAATAATCCACTTTCTTCATTAACTCCCATAATCGAAAGTAGAGTGGCATGAGTAAATCACTTACTTGCTGGAACCACCCAAGAATCGTAGATTCTGGTATTTTCATTCCTAATCGCTCAAATTGCTTTTGTTGCCGATAGAAAGGTATGTGATCTACATACTTATCAACCATAAGGTCTGCAAGTAAAGAGGAAGAAGCATAGCTCTTAGCAATAGGTTTAACAGGACAAGGGGCTGTAAGGATTACTCGGTCCGATTTACGGATAGCTTTATGGCGATAGGTCCGAAGTACATAGAACCTAGCTGGTTCTTTCATCAACACTTCAGTATAGAGAGGCTCATTTTCATCTAATAGATTCCACTCCTGAGCGTTATATCCCTCCGGGTATAGGTGCTCTACTTTACGTTCTAGGTTTTCAGGAAGGAGTTTACGCACAGGATTGCTCTTTTCCTTCTCCATACGTTTGGTTCTTGCCTGTTTCTCTGCACTAATCTCCTTCTCAGCTTTTATAGCAGCTTCTTCTTCCCCAGGCAGTAAATCAACACCTTCAAAAAGATCCAACTGTCGTGCTTCTGGATTGGGATTGATATAGCGCTCTGCTTTCCCACCATAAAGCTGGCGACTTAGGTAAGCTACCTGTTTTTCCAACTGAGCAATACGCACATCCTTCTCTTCAAGTAAAGCCTCTTTTTGATGTAGTTGTTCCTTATAGTCGTCTTTTCGCTTCTCAGAATCAGCAGTTGTAGCTGAACGTAGGCGAGAGTTTTCTCTAAACAATCGATCGCGATCTGCCATTAGTTGGCGTATAAGTTCATCTTTATCAAAAGAGTTTTCGGTCATTTTGGGCTTACTTTTAATACCATAAAGATACTAAAAATAGGTGAGATTACTGCATAAACAAACAACTCTTTTCGATTACTTTTTGGAGGACAATCTATCATTCTGCCCCTCTGAGCTCCATCTCTTTCGATGTTTCACTTTTTGGGCGTCTATACCTTGAACCATGAGAACAAGCTCACACCATAGCGTATGATGCGATATTTTTTTACCTTCTTGGAAGTCTATGATCGGCAGAGAAAACTGCCCCTGAGACAACCTCATGTGGTAGATTACCAGCCCACCGTATTCCATGTGAAGTATCTTCATAGCCGTGCAAGGTTTATTGATAAAGATAAACGCATCGCCTTGTTGCACATCCATGCCCATTTGGTTAGTAACAATCCCGCTAAGTGTATAGAAACTCTTACGCATATCAGTGGGGTAAGGGTATAGGTAAAACCTATCCGAAGAGCTCAAGCTAAACATAAGCTTATGAAGTAAGGGTGATTAGTTGTTTAAGCATCTCTATCTCACAACCAGCCTCTAGCTGTAAAACCACACCATTGGGGTAAAGCAACTTTATCTTTTGCTGCTTTACCGATGATGACCTATCTTCTTTCTCCTTTACTGCTACTCCAGTAAGGCAACTCACCTCTTGAGAAGTCACTGGTATAAACGACTTAGATGTATTCATTGAGGGGACAGTGTTGAGTTTGAGCTTATGAATCCAATAATAGAAACGATTCTCATTGATTCCTTTTGAATGACAAAAGCCTCGAATACTAGTGCCAGATGCAATGTACTCTTCGTAGAGCTGCTTAAAGTAAGCTAAGTTCCAATATACCATACTCTTTGTTTTTTGTGACAAAGGTAAGGAGGAAGAAGCAAGAATAATAGACGGAGTTTACCGAGGGCTTAC
>JBOFRN010000073.1:0-1204 GCA_051651025.1 Phocaeicola sp. | reverse complement strand
TGTCGATTTTATCTCCTACTACCCCTATACCACAACTGTAACCGATGGTATTTATCCGATTAATTTGGCCAATCAGACGGCTAGCTTAACCGCTCATGACTTACTATTTGCTAAGGCCGATAATGGGGGAGGTGGTTTTACTTCGGGCTCAGTCTCTTTTACCTATGCACACCAACTCTCTAAGTTTACAATTCAACTTGTTGATGCTCAAGGGGCTCCTTTAGCTGCTCAATCACTTGCTGTTAAGGGGATGAATACGGTGGCAAGCTTCGATTTAATGCATGCTACCTTGGGTGAGTCAAGTGTGGTAGCCGATATTGCTGCATACCCTATGAGTAAAGGATTCGAAGCCGTACTACTTCCTTTTACACTCGAGAGCGGACACGAAATAGCTGTAACGGTTAACGAAACAACCTATACATGGAAAATGAATAATAGCTATCCGGGTTTAGAAGTTAAACCTGGTTATGCCTACACCTTTACTATCAAAGTGAATAGCTTTAACGCCGAAATTACGGGCGAATTAATAGACTTTAAAGGAAACTCTGTGGCTCCTTGGGGAGATGGAGATTCAGACTCGGAGGAGGATTTCTCCGATCTTGATTTGGCTTTTCCAGCGAACGAAAACGATGGCCTGGTTCGTGCTTTCCCTGGTGCAGAGGGAGGGGGTATGTTTACAACCGGTGGTCGTGGTGGCCGTGTTATCAAGGTAACTAACTTGAATGATTCAGGTACAGGAAGCTTACGTGCGGCTATTGAAGCTTCAGGCGCTCGTACAATTGTATTTGAAGTAGATGGTATTATTGAACTACGAAGCAGATTGGTTATTAGAAACGGTGATGTAACGATTGCTGGACAAACAGCTCCGGGTGATGGTGTCTGCTTGAAAAACTACAGTTTTGTGGTAGCGGCCAATAATGTAATTATTCGTTACATTCGTTCGCGTATGGGCGATGAAACCCAAACCGAAGATGATGCCATGTGGGGACGTTTTCTGAAGAATATAATTATAGATCACTGCTCGATGAGCTGGAGTACAGATGAGTGTTCGTCATTCTATGCCAGTGAAAACTTAACGGTGCAATGGACCATTATCTCCGAAAGCTTACGTAAATCGGTACACGGTAAAGGTAACCACGGATATGGTGCTATTGTAGGTGGGGTAAATGCCTCTTTCCACCACAATCTTTTGGCACATCATGAT
>JBOFRN010000072.1:0-16461 GCA_051651025.1 Phocaeicola sp. | reverse complement strand
TCTTTCCATGCGCCGGTAGAGACTCAACGCGTGTTAGCACACAGCCTTGACCGCTCTTTGCAAGCGCAGTTAGAGCTCCAAAAAATACTCTTTAGTCTAGGCATTAACGAGGTCGTTATGCCCGATATTTCGACAAAAGAAAAAGCACAAGAATATATCGGGCTTGATATGCAAAAGCTACGAGGCGAGAAAGATGAATGGATAAAAACTACACTGCCTACATGGATTGAAAAAGCAAAGGCAGCGGGTAAAATCGTTTCAAACAACATTTAATGGCTTATTATAGAAAAAAAATATGGCAAAACCCATGGGGTTATACCGAGAGTCTAATTACCATTAGTGCACTTATAGCAGTAGGCATAGCACTACAAATAGCTATAGGCGAATTTGATTTCTATCTGCTTGCCTATCCAGTCAATGTAGTTGCTATTATCCTACTAGCACTCCTCTCACTCTCAGTAGGATTGTCTGTAAAAAAAAGTGCTTTTGCAAAATGGATATGTGGTGTACCGATGTGTGTTACACTCCTCTCCTCATTTGCGCTGTTAACACTCATAATGGGTTTAACCTTGCAGACCAATGGCCAAAGTAATACGCTATTGGGTTTTGATACGATGACCCGAAATTGGGCTTTTATAATCATTTACATTCTTATTCTCGTTTCACTAGGAGCTCTAATCGTTCATAGACTGAAAAGATTCAGCTGGAGCGATTGGAGTTTTTTTGCCAATCATATCGGTTTATGGCTCCTGTTAGCAGCATCAGGGCTAGGCTATGCCGATATGGAGCGATACATTATGCACATCAGAGAAGGCGAAACCGAGTGGAGAGTATACGATGAGCAAGGTGAAATTAAGGAACTTCCTATAGCCATTACACTGAATGATTTTGATATGGATTACTATCCACCCAAACTAGCTATTATAAACAAAGTAACGGGAGAAATTATGCCTAAAGGAAAGCCTCAATTCTTTCAAATTGACAAAGATTTCAAAAGAGGAAGCATAAATGGCTGGCAGATTGAAATAGAAGAGTACATTCATCAAGCCATGAGAAGTAGTGACAGTACCTACCGCGAGGTTCCTATGCCTGGGTCCACACCGGCAGTAAAACTAAAAATCTCAAAAGAGGGCGTGACACGTAGCGGTTGGGTGTGTGGAGGAAATCAGGCTCAACTTTTTATGACTCTCTCACTCGATGACCACTCTTCACTCGTAATGACTGTTGCTGATCCGCGTCTGTTTCTTTCAGATATAGAGGTTTACACACAAGATGAGAAACAACAAAAGAAAGTGATTGAAGTGAATAAGCCACTTCGAATAAATAGCTGGACCATCTACCAATATGGATATGACAATAACGCAGGCCGTTTATCATCCTACAGCAGTTTGGAACTTATTTACGACCCTTGGATTATACCTGTTTACATCGGCATTGTTTTAATGATGATAGGCTCAGCAGCGATGATTTGGCAAGGAAAAAGAAGAAAGGAGGAGCTATATGACCTGGAATAATTTTATAGAATTTGCCTTACCTACTACCCTGTTGTGGATTCTATCCGCCATATTAGTAAACTTCAAACACTTTAAGAAGTTAGCCAATATTTTCACACTCCTTGGAGTTACTGTTTTTACTCTCTTTATTATCCTCTTTTGGATTCACCTTGAGCGCCCCCCTATGCGAACCATGGGAGAGACCAGGTTGTGGTACTCCCTATTTATTTCAGTTGTAGGGTTTATCGCTTACAAACGGTGGAAGTATCCGTGGTTATTGAGTTTCTCAAACGTAGTAGCGACTGTCTTCATTGTAGTGAATCTCTTAAAGCCCGAGATTCACTCAAAGAGCTTAATGCCAGCTCTACAAAGTAACTGGTTCATACCCCATGTTACCTCCTACATCCTATCCTATGCCATGTTTGGAGCCGCTACAATTGGTTCAATTGTAGCTCTAGCAAAGAGTAGGCGTAACAGCAAGCTCTTTCATCTTATCGACAATCTGATTTATGTGGGCTATGGATTCTTGATGCTAGGTTTATTAATGGGTGCTATTTGGGCAAAAGAGGCCTGGGGACACTATTGGTCATGGGATCCTAAAGAGACATGGGCAGCAGCTACCGCAGCAGCCTATATTACCTATATACACATTAGGTTACGTAAAGGCAAGAAGGCAGACAACATAGCCTTGTGGCTTGTTGTCATCTCCTTTTTACTGCTTATGATCACTTGGGTTGGGGTTAACTACCTACCCTCTGCAAAAGGTAGCGTACATGTATATTAGCCGAGATTACTTTTTCATTCTTCAACTTTTCAATTGGCTTCAAAATCGTTGTAATGAGTCTAATCCAAATAGGAGTCAACAAAGTTAGAGAGATCACCCCTCTACTCCTAGGTAATGCTTTTATTGCTCATCCGTTTTTTTATTCTCAATCTTACTCAAATGAATTTCAAGTGCTCTTACAGAAATGGTAATCTCTTGAATTGATACACCTAATGATGCAATAAGAGAAAACATTCCAAGTCCAAATACGTAAACAGCTAATTGATACAACCCAATGTAGATCATAAACATCGTTATCACACAAAGAAAAAGGCTAACGATTCCTAAGACCTGCATCAATCGAATTAAGTAAAGTCGTTTGCGCAGATTCAGGATTTGAGCCTGTAAATCCTCTGAAGGGCGGACTTGATAGTCTTGAGCCAGATTTCGAACCAATTGAGCATACGATATAAATCGGTTAGTATAGGCTAGCATAATCAAAGATACTGCCGAAAACAACAAAGAGGGGGTGGTTAGTGTTAAATCTTCCATACATCTATTATTATAAAGAACATCAATAAATCGAATTCTAAATAGACCATTTATTGCTATCTATTGTTTTGTTTTTATCTAATTCTTTACAAAGATAGTTTATCTAATGGGGTTCTGTTTAGAAAAAGTATATAGTTTATGATTAAAACAGATTTAGTAAATGGACGCTGTGGTTGGTGCGGAAGCGACCCGCTTTATGTAGCGTACCACGACCAAGAGTGGGGCAAACTAATCAATGATGACAAGACATTATTTGAGCTTCTACTCCTAGAAAGTGCCCAAGCAGGATTGAGTTGGATAACCATCCTTCGAAAGCGAGAAGGATATCGTACAGCATTCTGTGATTTTGATGCGGTTCAGGTTGCAAAACTCACCGCTGAGGATGTAGAGCGGCTCATGCTGTTTGATGGCATTGTTAGAAATCGATTGAAAATCAAATCAACGATTACAAATGCTAGACTCTTTCTTGAAATAGAAGAGGAGCACAAAAGTTTCTACAACTACATTCTCTCCTTCTTTCCTAACAAGCAACCCATCATCAACGATTTTCACTCATTAAGTGAACTGCCCACCTCTTCACCCGAATCCGATGCTATCAGTAAAGATTTAAAGAGGCGGGGATTCAAGTTTTTTGGCACCACCATCTGTTACGCATTCTTACAAGCAGCAGGTTTTGTAAGTGATCACTTAGTCGGCTGTATCTCTAGAGTTAAAAGCCCTCTCCCATCTCTCTAGCAAGTCATCAAATTTGCAGGCTGCATTGGCAGGACTCGTACTAGGCATCGCATAGTAACGAATGTACGGTAACTCCTTAAAATAACGATAATAAAGTTGTTCTGACTTTTTACCATTAAACAGCACTGTATGTATGGTAGGATGAGTAGCTAACAGGTTCAATATCTCATTGGGCTCTTCGTTACGGATAGCGCTATCAAGGCTTCCCTTACGTTGAGCCTTATGCGCTACATCCCACAACACAATACCATAAGTTGCAAGTAACTTCTTCTTACCATCATATTCCACAGGTAAATCAGTGTGGAATATGGCAGCCATTAATCGCCAGAATCTATTCTGCGGATGCCCGTAATAGGCTTGCATAGCAATGGAGCGATCACCCGGTATAGATCCTAAAATTAAATATTGGGGTTCTGGACAAAGAAGTGGCAAAAATGATTCTTTAAAATGGGTCATAAATGTGTGTACTAATGAATAATTCGAGCGTGGTAGAGCTTTACTTGGGGAAATCCTCCCCTTAGCTCCTTATCCTTGATTTAAATAGCCAAAGTTAACAAATGTAGTAACTATAATTTGATAGTTAAGTGTAAAAGCCTTAATATTGCATCACATTGACAATCGGTTCCATTCATAGGGTCTTTATATTTACAATTCTAGCCGGCTAGTCTAAAGAGGCTATAGCAACCCTTCTAAACACCCATTTTGTCAGCACAAACAACAAATAACCTAGTAGTTTGAGCCTTCTTCTTGGAAACAGAGGGGAACAATCTGCGCAATTAATTACTATAAAGAAAAAAGAGAAATGAAATTAAAGTCAAAAAATGAAATTGGATGGCTGGATTGGCTACGTGTTTGTGCATGCTTTTTAGTGGTCTTGGCCCATGTTTGTGATCACTTTGTAGCCAACTTTGACAATAATATTGCTGAGTTTATGGCAGGCGTGGCTTGGGGAAGCTTTTATCGTCCTTGTGTACCTTTGTTTACCCTGATGACGGGTTATTTATTACTACCCACACTGCTAGATATGGGAACTTTCTATTCAAAAAAGATGAAGCGGATTTTTATTCCATTTATCTTTTGGGCTATAGTTTCACCCATCCTGTTCTTTGCTTACTTCCAACTAGGTGCTAACAGTGGCAGTCCCGCTATCAATCTAGCAGAACACACCTTTCCTGAAATGATTAATCGTCTTTTATTTTCCATTCTTAATTTCAATTATGCAACCATCCCTCTTTGGTACATTTATATGCTTATAGGACTCTACCTTTTTATTCCCATTCTTAGCCCATTCTTACGTAATGCATCCAGAAAGGAGTTACATATTTTACTGGGTCTATGGGTATTCACATTAATCATCCCTTACATTCAGATGGTCGCTCCCTCTTTAGGATATGTGGGCATATACGGAAATATGAACCTTTTTGGACAATGTGACTGGAATCCTTATGGTACCTTTTACTACCTATCAGGCTTTATGGGATATCTTGTTCTGGGGTATTACTTCAAAAAGTATCCACTTCAAATCTCTTGGGGTAAGTTTGCATCCATAGCCTTGCCATGTTATGCTTTAGGCTACGCTATCACCTACTTTGGTTTCTTGAAAATGCAAGAGTTATTTCCAGGCGACTACTCCAAGCTAGAGGTTGTTTGGTATTTCTGCAGCGTGAATGTGCTATTAATGACAGCACCCATCTTCGTACTCTTCCAGAAATTGAATTGGAAAGGAACCGCCCTTGTACGAAAGGTAGCCTCGGTATCATTTGGTATATTCTTGTGTCATTTCTTTTTTGTTCAATTCTCCTATGATTTAATCTATCCCATTCTACCCTTTACACCCTATTTGCAGATACCCATTATTGCAATAGCAGCTTTTCTCCTATCATTCCTGGTGGTATATCTCTTTAGTCTTGTAAAGTGGGGACGTAAAGTAGTCGAATAAGTAATCGTACTAAGGCAAACTGCAAGTACTAAGTTTGCCTTAGTATCGTATCACCCCTAAACCAAGTTGAATCATGAAAGAGGAATATGTAGTAAAATCATTTGATGAGCTGACTGCTCCGGAGTTGTATGAAATATTGAAACTGCGATGCGAAGTGTTTGTGGTAGAACAAAACTGTATTTACCAAGATATAGATGGTAAAGACCCCTATAGCTATCACCTAATGTGCTACATCGAAAACAAGTTGGCTGCCTATACGCGACTACTTCCTGCAGGTCTATCCTATCCCGAAGTGTCCATTGGGCGTGTGGTTGTTCATCCCCTATATAGGCAACTAAAATTAGGAAGAAAACTGATGGAGAAATCAATCAAGAGCTGCGAAGATCTTTTTCAGCATTCTACGATTCGCATCGGAGCGCAGCACCATCTAACCAAGTTCTACCAATCGTTGGGATTCATTGAAAGTGGAGAGCCCTATGATGAAGATGGAATCCTTCATATAGAAATGGTTCGAAACGAATCATTTTAAGTTGATCTAGAGCTACATCAAGTTCATTATAGCCTATCCAATTAGGAGCAAATAAAATACCTCCTCGTTTCTTGCTTAAGAAGAGTGCTCCATACAGCTATCTTCGAACAAAAAACGAGGAGGAATTCATTGAATGATTCAGCTATCAAGAAACTGAATCGATACTCTATTTAGAGCTCACACTCCTTAAATTCTTTTCTAATCTTCTCATACGCATCTGCATAGAGATCATAGCTGCGTTCATTCAATGGGTAGTCCTTTGCAGCCAAAGCAGGAACGACCTTTACATTGAACTCCTTTGCATCAAAAAACTCGCCACAAATCATTCTGAATGACTTGCCATCTACCGGTTGGTAAAAAGGAACAATACTCTCTAATCCTACTCTACGAGGCTGAGCACCATGCAAGAATTTCTCATTCTCCTCGCCATAAAATCCCAATTGCTGCATCCAGTAGTTTGCCTGAAGCGATAGTACAATCACATAGCGAATAGTCGGATTCTCTTCCAAAATCCATTTAATATGCGATATCCCCTCCATAGCCTTCTCCTCGGGTATCAATGTACGCTTTCCTTTGGGAGCTTGCTCTACATAATCACGACAAATATTTGTAAAGAATAACTCCTCAGGCTTCACACGATCACCGGTTAAGTAAAGAATGTGACTATAAAGTGTCTGTGCCTCAACATTGCGAGCACGTTCACCGTGATCAACAGGGAATGGACGAAAATAGTAATCGGCAAACATCACATGTTTCGACACTGTCTCTGACCATTGCAAGTTAGAATCTTCTCCAACTACCAATACTTTAGCCGTTTCGCCGGCTTTATAATCTTTAGATCTCATAATCCAATCTTTTATGCTATTTAACGTTAGGCTATCACACCTCAATATTCAGGGCGAAGTTACACATTCCCTCAGAGATTAACCCATTTATGAGCCGTTAAATATGCGAATAACCCCAAAAAGAGAATCTGTCAGATAGAATTGACTAGATAAAGAGCCGAAGATTCTATTACCCTCGCATCTCTATCACAAAACGCATCAATCTGTATGGTTCGAAGAAGAGCTCTTTCGAACAATCATCTATTTAGAAAAAGCCTATTTAGGCTGTTTGAGAATCGGCTACATACCAATAAATTGCATATCTCTTCGCTCTTTACTACCTTTGTCGCCTATTTAGAATCAAGAACAATGAGTCAAACATTCGCAGCTTTTAAGCTAGAAGAGCCCATCCTAAGAAGCATCCAAGAGAGAGGATACACCACCCCCTCACCCATACAGGCAAAAGCCATTCCACACCTATTAAATGGTAAAGATGTCATCGCTTGTGCCCAAACAGGTACAGGCAAGACCGCTGCATTCTGTATACCCATACTTCATTCTATCTACAAAAGAAAGAGGGAGAGAGGACACAAAGGAATCGAAGCCCTTATCTTAACCCCAACGCGTGAACTGGCCAACCAAATCAATAAGAACTTAGCACACTACGGTGAACATACCGATATAAACCACACCGCTATTTTTGGAGGCATTCCTCGCGTGGTGCAAATTGATAACCTAAGCCACCAAATCGATATTTTAGTAGCTACACCAGGCAGATTGCTCGATCTGTCAGAAAAAGGTCATCTCGATTTCTCCAATCTCACCCACTTCGTACTCGATGAAGCCGATAATATGCTAAACCTAGGTTTTATAGACGATGTCAAAAAAGTCATTGATCTTCTTCCTAAAGAGCGACAAACGGCACTCTTTTCTGCTACCATTCCCACCGAGATTGCTAATTTGGCCATCTCCATCCTCCATGAGCCCATTAAAATAGAGATTACTCCCGAACGAATAATCACCCAAAGCGTAACCCAATCCCTCTATTATGTACAAGAAGAGTTAAGATTAAATCTGTTAGCACACCTTCTAAAGAGTCAAGAGGTAGAGTCTGCCTTTATCTTTACCAAAACCCGTAAAGAGGCCGATGAACTGTCATTATGGCTTTCGCAACAAAACTTCGCCACCGAATCTATTCATAGCCAAAAGAGTCAACACGAACGTGAGCAAGCCATTACCCGATTCAAAAATCGAGAAGTAACTCTACTCATTGCCACCGATGTAGCCGCACGCGGTATCGATGTGCAAAACGTCTCGCATGTTTTCAATTTTGGGCTTCCCCAAGAAAATGAGAATTATGTACACCGAATCGGTAGAACAGGTAGAGCAGACAAACTTGGCAAAGCCATCACCCTCTGCACCCCCACCGAAGTGGGCAAGCTAAAAGAGATAGAGAAGCTGATACGCCATAACATCGAAGTCATTAAGGAACATCTCTATTCAAATGCCATTCTCACAAAGAGACTTCAGAAAGTAGAGAGCGAAATAAAGAGCAAACGAAGCCCGAATCGGCGAAGACAAAGATAAGTAGCAATGTAACGAGTGCCCATCCACAAACGATTGGGCACTAGTTACATTGCTATTTATTAAATTTAATCTTGGGATAGTATTTGGTATGTATCAGCTCGTGCGCTTTACGGCTACCGGGATAGTCTAGATACTTCTCATAGATAGCCAGAATATCTGGATTCTCGTGCGATCTCCTTATACTCATTCCATCGTCGATGCTATTCAACCCTTTCGCCCGCTTCTCCAGTGCCTCTTGCTTCTTCTGGGCCTTAGGTTGTCCACCTCCACCGATGCATCCCCCCTTGCAAGCCATAATTTCGATGGCATGAAAGAACTCCTCCCCGTTTCGTATTTTCTCAAGCATGCGGCCAGCCTCATCCAATCCATGTGCGATACCAATACGTAGCATTACATCGCCGCAAGGTACCTCGCAAACCCTGAAGCCATCCCATCCTCTAAGTTGATCGAATACAATTGAGTCCAACCTCTTCGCTGTCATCTGCTCAATGGTGGTTCTTACAGCCGCCTCAATTACACCTCCCGTACGGCCAAAAATTACGCCTGCTCCCGAATATTGTCCAAATGGCTTGTCAAATTCCTCCTCATTTACTTGCGCCAGATCAATACTGGACTCCTTCAGTATCTTTATTAATTCGCGGGTAGTGATTACATAATCCGTATCGAAGTTGTCACCTCGCGAAAACTCCACCCTAGCCGCCTCATATTTCTTAGCAATACAAGGCATAATCGCAACATTCGTAATGTTCTCTCTTCGCAGTCCCCTCTCTTTGCCCCATATATCTTTTGCAATGGTCGAGAATATCTGCATCGGAGACTTTACAGTCGATGGTGCCTGCAGAAGCTCAGGAAAGTTCTGTTCAATGTATTTAACCCAAGCTGGACAACAAGAGGTTAAGATAGGAAGCGGTACCTCTTCATCACCGTTGATGTATGCCTCTAGCCGATTCCGGAACTCTTTTGCCTCCTCCATAATGGTTAAGTCGGCTGCCCACGAAGTATCAAATACATAATCTACCCCAATCATACGCAGTGCTGCCGCTAATCTCTTTTCGACATTGGTTCCTGGTTCAAACCCAAAAGCCTCCCCAATGGTCACCCGAATAGCAGGAGCTATTTGCACAATAACCAACTTCTTGGGTGTAGCCAAGTCGCGAAGAAATTTAACCGTATTATCGCCTGCTACAATTGCATTGACCGGGCAAGCTTGAATGCATTGACCACAGTGCGTACAAACCTTCGTATGTATAAAGTGCCGCTGCTTCTTCTCACCCGAGATGCAATTTACCGGACAAACTCTTTTGCAAGCTCCACACCCAATACATCGCTCCGTTACATGGAGCTTCACCAAGTGAGGACACTGTTGGGCTCCACAAAGATTCTCATCGATATGCTCTACCAGTTCCTCGTAAAAGTTTTCAAGAATCTCAAGTATCATATTGTGATCTTGATGCAGTTTGCTTTTAACCTGCTCGCTCAAGTAACGAAGTAAATAGAGGTCACGACTGGTCGATTTTCCTTTCGCTATTCGATCGAAGTTCCGCCAGATTCTATCTAGTTCAAGTTCTACCTCACGATACTCATTTAGCATGCCCTCTTCTATCCTACCCTTTACAAACTCAATGTAGAATTTAGCATACTGAACAATACAATCCTCCTCAGATAGAATAATCATGGTGCGGATTTGATCCTTTGCAAAATGCTTAAAATCTACTGCTATATCGGAGTGTAACGGCGTTACAAATCCACCAAAGGGTAATCCAAAGTGAACAGCTTTCAGATTACGCCCATTCATAATTCCCCCAGCCATAGCTATCAATTCACTATAAGTAGCCCCCTCGGGAATATCGTATATACCCGGGTTATTAATTTTACCTGCAATAGCTACTTTCCGATTGTTCTCACCCATGAGTTGGCGAAGTTCGGGTTCTCCAAAAATGGAGAACATAGAGCCCAATGAACTCTGAACAATCATTTGTTTTTTATTCTCTATCATACACTTTAAATATCCATATTTACTATCAGACTTCTGATATAACTATTAAGTTCAACAACAACTAGGTTACTCTTGTTTGCACTATTGTTAATTATCTACAACTATACCCGATCTATTAATGAGTGGTAACTCTCATTTCTATTCCATCACACAGTTTATTTTTAGATTTCTGCTGAACACTTTATTTGCAAGCATTGTTTGGATAAAAAAAACGATTGATTATGAAAGAGTTTTGGTTCATGGGGGCACCTGCTAATGAGCATCAGCAATCCCTAGTAAGTCTTTTTTTACGTCTATTTATTGGTATAGCCATGCTTACACACGGCCTTCCAAAGCTAGAAAACTTTGCCCAGCTAGCAAGTGTGTTCCCCGATCCTTTAAACATTGGTTCTCAAGCATCATTAGCATTAGCTACCTTTGCCGAAGTAGGTTGTTCATTCATGCTGATAATAGGTTTATTTACTCGTTTAGCCTCACTCACATTAGTCATTAATATGGCCGTTGCCTCCATGCTTGTTGCAGGTGGTGATGGATTCTCATCACACGAATTGGCCGCCATCTATCTAGTTATTTATGTAGCCATAACCGTATTGGGAGCTGGTTTTTATTCAGTCGATTGGCTTCTTTTTATACGCAACTACCATTTTAAGCAGAAAGAGTGTGTCAACGTAACCCCACTAGATCGGATGATTCGCTTGCTTTTAGGTCTTCTTTGTTGGTTCCTTATTTTTACCAATGTGGTAACTGGTGTATGGATTGTTGTACTGCTACTTCTATCTGTACCCTTGCTTGCAAGCAGTTTCTGGGGATATTGCGGATTGTATGCTCTCCTATTCAGGAAAAACGAATGTAATCCTAAGTAATCCTCTAAAAAAGAGTTTCTTTCTTTTATCATTCATCCTTCATTCCTCCTA
The DNA here is from genome assembly GCA_051651025.1 of Phocaeicola sp. Lineage (GTDB taxonomy): Bacteria > Bacteroidota > Bacteroidia > Bacteroidales > Bacteroidaceae > Phocaeicola. The sequence continues at coordinate 5,129 of JBOFRN010000072.1, read as the reverse complement.
TTAATCAATAGGTTATAATGAAAGGATGATTGTTTGTAGCTCTTATCCGTCACTAAAAATAATACCTCTAATTTTCATACACAGTTTGTCATCTACGGCAAACTGTGTCACCTATCATTCTTGATGGAATCTAGATAATCGATGAAAAGTATACAAGAATCTTGAATTTGTATTCGTTGAGTTTTTAAGAAAAGGGCGATATTTGTGCCTAGGTTTAAATAACAGAAGAGTATAGTTCAAAACGTAAAATAGAATGAGAGCAGTAATCATAGGCGCAACCGGAGCAACCGGAAAGGAATTATTAGAATTGTTACTTGCCGACAAGGCTGTAGCAGAAGTTGTTGCATTGGTCCGAACCGCCCTTACAGTAGAGCACCCTAAATTAAAGAGTGTAGTGGTAGATTTTGCTCAACTGGAAAAATGGAGCAGCGAAATTAAGGGTGATATAGCGTTCTCATGCTTGGGAACCACTCTACGTACAGCAGGTAGCCAAAAGGCCCAATATGTAGTAGATTATAACTACCAGTATGAGTTTGCAAAATTGGCCAAAGCCAATCATATCCCATCTTTTGTACTCATATCCTCCTCCTCAGCCAGCCCCAAGTCAGTCCTCTTTTATTCTAGAATGAAAGGCGAGTTGGAACAATCTGTAGCTGCATTAGAATTTAAAAATTTCATCACCTTCCGCCCAGGCCCGCTGATAAGACCCAATACCGATCGAACGGGTGAAAAAATTGGCATATTGATTATGGGGTTTTTCAACTCTCTGGGAATCTTGAAAAAGATGAAACCCCTACCCGTAAAAAGTTTGGCTCAACTAATGCTGCACTATGCAAAGAAACCACTTCTGGGCCACATTATTCTTGAAGCTGATCAAATTCTATTAGAAACGAAAGAGTTCTAAATAAAAAAAATGTAGAGTAAAAAAGTGGCGCTAAAACTGACTGTATCCATCCGTTGATGAAGAATGATTGCTTCGTTTTAGCTGTTACCCGTAGTATCGACGAATAAAACCTACTACATTTTGCCTTCACATCCTTCACAGGCTCATTTAACTCGCTTCACACGCTCTTTTCATAAGCCATCTCTTTTTATATTATGTAAGGGGATTTACTCCCTTTCTCGTTCCAGGTAGTAGTAGCTACCACCACGCTGTATTTTTTCTCTAAACCGACAGCGGTAAGTTCTTTCTGCAAATTTCATCTACCTTGTTGTTTCTCATTCTTCTTTTCATCTACCTTTCTCTTGTTTGGTTGGTTGCGAACATAGGCTAGCAACCAACCGGAATAAAAGAAATGTAAATCCTGTTTTATTACTTATGAGGATTTTATCTAGCTCTTCGTAAAGAGCTCCCAAACGAATATAGGGATGCTCTCTTTAGGCTGAAAAATTAGTCTGCTGACAGCTGTGGGCAGACTAACTGACAGCTGTCAATTGTTTAACCGACAACTGTCAACACCCTTACAGAAATACACAACTCATTCACTTTCATATACATAAATATGTGGGAAATTAGTAATGGGTAGATTCCTATCATTTGAAGCGAGGAAATATTTTACCTCTTCTGCTTTATAGGCTTGATTGAGATTGAACAGCTTGATGTGAAGGATGTGAAGGCAAAAATAAGTAGGTTTCTTTCTCTTGTATTGTCCTGATTTTGGTTGACCATTAAAAATCTATCCCTATGTAAAGTCAATTCAGTTAATTATCATTCCTTTTAAAAGTTAACTTTGTTTATACAAATTATGGCCAAAAATCTAATTTGTTGGATATAATTATATATTTTTGAATATATAAAGCTAACAGATGCTTTTTTCAGGAAATAAATTCTACTGATAGGATTATCTTTCTTGAGCATCATAATACCCTGAGCATGGCAGATTGGTGCTTATGTAAAGCACTAAGAAATAAATTAGGGTTCAGTGTAGAAGCTACAAACAAAAGTCAAATACGGAATTAACTAAGAAAAATCAACCAATACAGTTATGGAGAATCAGTTTTATTTCCCATTTGGACAGCCACTAAAAAAGGTTGAACAAAAAGATAGAAGCCCGAAAAAAGCTTTTGTTCTTGGAGTTTATGCAAGTGCAGTTCACGCTCGTTGGACAGATAAGAATGGCAAACAGAAAGTTTCCGCTTTTGCAGTCGCAAGTGAACCAGACATCTTTTGGAAAGGCGAAAATGCAGAAGAAATTATAAATAGAATTGTTATACCAAGAGAACTTGGAAAACTAACTTTACCGACAGACAAACGCTTAAATGGACCTTCGGGAAGAGCTCTTGACGAAAAGTTTCTTAAACCACTAAATCTAAACAGAGATAATACTTGGTTATGCGATTTATTGCCATACTCACGTGTAAATGAGAATCAAAAGAAAGTCATTGAAAAACATTACACAAAAGAATTAATTGAACTATACAATCTTCCGGAAGCGACAATTCCTAACTTCGACAAAAAAGAATTAGATTCAGAAAAACGTAGAGAAAAAATATTGGAAGAGCTCGAACAGTCAAAAGTAGAAAACCTTATCTTGCTTGGAGACTTACCAATAAAATGGTTTTTAAACTTCTACGACAAAGCGTTTAAAACTCTCTCTCAATTTGGCGAAACAGTAGATGAGTACGGAAAAGGAAGAGAAATAAAGCTAAATAACAGAGTTTATAATGTAATTGCTCTCTGTCACCCACGGCAAGCAGATAGACTTGGAAGTTCAAGCAATAAGTGGGGAGAATTACACGACAATTGGATTAATCAACAAATATCAAAACCGTAACAAACAGTTTGTCACCAGCCGGGCGGACAAGTGCAATGCTAACTATATGACTCTCACACCCAGCGTTCTGTTGGCTGATAGGTCTTCGACCCGTCAATCGCCCGAACACCAAGAAGCAAATCGTTAGCAGTCAACAAAATAGCATGAGGCTAACATTGCAAAATGTATTAGGAATAACAAACAATTAAAAATCAATGATTATGTCAAATCAAGATAATTTAAACAGAACAATGCTTTTTCAAACAACAGAGATCCAAATTAACAATGACGAGATAGTGATAGATATCTCAACAAAGAAAGCAAGATATTGGGGAATAGTCTCCACAACAATAATTTTTGTAGGAGTATTATTATTGAGTTTCCTTGTCGGCGAGAATTATTCTCATTTGCTTCAATCTAACTCACTAGGAATTATAGGGATACTTATTGGATTTTTTTGCTTCAACCGGTTGTTGTTTTTTGCACAAAAACAATATAAGATTACAATCGACAAAAAATATCTGATTGTATATTGTGACAATTTTTTCCTAAACAAACAGCAAGTGTACAAAATTGAAGACATTCAGAATTGGAGTGTTATCACTAATTATCGCCCGAGAATATGGACACATATCCGAGTCTTTCTAACTAAAAATCTCAGAGGAAGCATTGCTTTTAACTATGCGAATAGTAAAATTCCAATTCGTATTGGCTACGGTTTGACTTCGAAAGAATCACAAGAATTATTAAACTGTATGCGAGAAAAAGGGTGGATTTCAAACTTTCAAACGTCAGATGCCGCATTGAAATATAAGAAGAACGAAAAGATGAAGTATATATCGTTTACTATTATTGGGCTATATACAATGGGGATGGTCTCAAAGCTTCTGTTAAAAGACATATACCCTCAAAAAGCATTTCTAATATACGCTGGAATTTCAATAATTTTTGTGTTGTTTTGTTCCGTAATGGTTTGTATTACTTATAGACAAAAGAGTAATAATAATTAAGAAAGAGAGGTCCGTGAACCCATCCCCTTATATGCTACAATATCAATTAATTAGCCTTTCGATAGTGACTCCTGATATGAGTTAGTCACAAATTATAGAACAGTCATTTTTATCACATTTGGCACTGCTGAACTACAACTATTTCGGGTTCAAATGTAAAGAATCTCTTTGAAATAAACAAACGATTCATTATCAATATTTTCTGTTAGTGCAAGGTGCAAGCTATATCTATATATAGACTTGCACCTTGCACTAAATCTTTGAGGCACTGTATTGTCCTGATTTTGGTTGACCATTAAAAATCAATCCCTATGTAAAGTTGACTCGGTTAATTATTATTCCTTGTTTAAGTTGACTTTGTTTAGTTGATCCCTACTTTTAGTTGGAAGATCATTTAGCGCAATACTAATTTAAAGTAGGGGTAAAGGTATACTTTATTTAGGGATTATCTAATATATCCGACTGATTGTATATAGCCGAATCCCGATAGCTATGCCATTTTTTCTTTATTCTTCCTTGACATAAAGAAGCTTCTTGCGGTGTCATCATATCTATACTCATATGTGGTCTCCTCTTGTTATAGAATTCTACTGCTTCTTCTACTCCAGTTTTCACCTCAGCAAGAGATCTGAAGCGACGACCATAAAACAATTCATTCTTAAAGGTGCTATTCACGCGTTCTGCTTGAGGATTATCCTTGGGATTGCCATTTTCGGTCATACTGATTGTTATTAAACGCTCTTTTAATGTATTCACATACTTGGAGCTGGCATATTGAACACCTCTGTCAGAGTGATGTATCAATAGAGCCAAATCTGCCTCTCTCTCATCACACGTTCTCAAAGCTTTCTTTAGCGACATAATACTATAAAAAGCTTCTAGTGTAGCCCCAACTTGATATCCCATTATCTCTTCCGAATAGGCATCCATGATAAGTGAAAGATAGCAGAACCTACAATCTTCATCATCTATCCAAATCGGAATATAGGTAATGTCACTTACCCACAACTGATTGGGAGCAGTAGGTATGACTGTTTTAATTAGATTGGGATATAATGGCAATCCATGACGAGAGTCCGTAGTGCGTGGTTTGCGAATTTTCCTGCGAACCTTAAGCCCATATTTATCAACTACAGTCTCGAAACGATCACGCCCCAAAGGGGCATTCCCATTGAATTCTTTGCAATACATATACCATAACTTTTTCCCTCCAATACCTGGATTTATTTTTCTAATGGAATGAATAAATTCTACAGCAAGGCTCTCTTGTGAGAGTTTGATAAGCTTTGTCTGCTCAACATCTTTGAAATATGCCTGCTTGGTAACGCCAAACAGCCTACACAAAGCGGTTATAGAATATCTCCGC
>JBOFRN010000071.1:0-2659 GCA_051651025.1 Phocaeicola sp. | reverse complement strand
GTATGCGTGGAGGGTTCACAACAGCCGTGCGTCCTATTACCCTGAGCAATGCCAATCAATACGCCAATAGGCCTGCCGAAGCTGCTTTGGTACTTAACACCCCCTTCTCTATCATTCGCACCATTGGGAAAAAAGCCTTTGTCAATCCAGCCTACTTTGCCGAAGAGAATCTAGAAGCAATCTATACCCCTTTGCACCAGCCCCAACCCGATAAACCCTTTACCCCCAAGAATGTAGTGGTACTCATTGTCGAGAGTTTTGGTAAAGAGTATATAGGCGCACTTAATAAGCAACTAGCCAACGGCACCTACCAAGGCTACACCCCTTTTATCGATTCACTACTTACGCACAGCCTTACCTATAGCCACACCTTTGGCAATGGCCGGAAGAGTATTGATGGTATGCCCTCCATTCTATCGAGCATTCCTATGTTTATCGAACCCTTCTTTTTAACGTCGGCCGCTATGAACAAAGTAAGTAGTATAGCGGGCGAATTGAACCAAAAAGGGTACTATTCGGCCTTCTTTCACGGAGCCGATAATGGCTCTATGGGTTTCCAAGCCTTTGCCCGTGCGGCAGGGTTTACCGATTACTACGGTCGGACCGAGTATAATCAAGACCCCAATTACAACGGCGATAAAGATTTTGATGGCATGTGGGCCGTTTGGGACGAAGAGTTCCTACAGTTCTTTGCCGATAAGATAAACCGTTTTCAACAACCCTTTGTAACGGCTCTTTTCACTGCATCCTCGCACCATCCTTTCAAAATACCAGCCAAGTAAAAGGATCGCTTTCCCGAAGGCGAGCTGCCTATTCATAAATGCATAGCCTATACCGATTATGCGCTGAAACGTTTCTTTGAGAAGGTAGCCAACGAGCCCTGGTTTACCGAAACCCTCTTTGTTATTGCGGCCGATCATGCCAACCAGAGTAATCACGAAGTGTACCAAACCGATTTAGGAGCGTTTCAGGTACCCATTCTCTTTTATGCTCCAGCCGATAGCACCCTAGTTGGTTACAAAGAGCAGATAGCCCAACAAATTGATATTATGCCTACCGTATTAAGTTACCTAGGTTACGATAAACCTTTTATTGCTTTTGGTTCCGATTTACTAACCACCCCCGCTGCCGATAGTTACGCGGTTAATTACTACAATGGCACCTATCAGTATGTTAAGGGAGAGTACCTGTTGCAGTTTGATGGAACAGCCTCAAAAGGGCTTTATCAATTCAAAAAAGATTCGCTACTCCAACAAAACTTGGTGGGGAAAGATCCTGAACAGAACCTGATGGAGCAAGAGTTAAAAGCAATTATTCAGCAGTATATGGAGCGGATGAACAAGGACGAAATTAGTGTAACAGCCGAGTAAATAGTCATTAGATTCATCGCTAAATAAAGCATCAATAGATTGTACTAGTAGAGAGTTAAGTACTCTTTTTATGCAGACAAGCCTGGTATAATACCAGGCTTGTCTGCATAAAAAAGATTTGTTTGGCCTGCTCTCTAGAGAGGCTAGCGCCCTCCTAGATCGTCGTACTGCGTTTGAAGAATCGCTTTCCCTCGTTCCAAACGAGCCGCTGCCCCGTTTCCGTTTTCGCTAGCGTTTTCACGCGCGCTGTTTAGCATTACCTGTTGGGCATTGTTATCAAAGAGTGTTACTCCGGTGCTGTCTTGAAAGCAGAAACCATTGCTAAAGGTATAGTAGGCAAACGGATAACGATACTGGCTGCTTAGTACATTGCGGCTGAAACCAAACGCACTGTATGGCAGCTCCAACTGCCCCAACAGGGTAGCTGCTAGATCGGATTGATTCATCAGAGACTCCACCCGGGTAGCCTCCTTTACGGCTCCCCCTAGCCACAGCATGGGGATTTGGTAGTACTTCGGATCATTCGGATTCCCCTCGCGTGGGTAGAAGAATCCATGGTCGGCTAGGCAGACAATGAGCAAATCATCCCACAGTGGGGTTTGCTTCAGCTGCTCTATAAAGTTTCCAAAGCAGTGGTCGGTATAGGCAAAGGCGTTGGGTATCTTCTCCTCCAAGCGGTGGTAGGGCACATCGTCAAAGGGTTCGTGGCTGCTCAGGGTTAAGAAGGCGGTGTGCCAAGGTTTTTCTGCTCCCACTCTGCCCAATAGCTGTTGGTAGAGGTGATTAAACGTGATGGAGTCCGTCACCCCCCAAGCCCCTGTTTTGCGTTGGCTGCTGCTAAAGTCCACATCGGCCGTTACCCGTTGGTACCCTTTGCTTAGCAGGTAGCTCTTCATGTTGGTAAAGTTAATATCGCCTCCATAGAGAAAGTCGGTGCTATAGCCAGCCGCTAGTAACGAGCTAGTAAACGAAGGGAGTGTGCGACTTTTGGCCGGCATCTTCATGACCGAAAGGGTGGGGAAACCCAAGTAACCACTAAAGGTAGAGAGGGTGCCTCGGTCGGTCCGAAAGCTATTGGCGTAGCAGTTGGTAAAGAGTATCCCCTCTTCCGAAAGCCGATTGAAGTTAGGCGTTACTCCCTTCATGCCTCCCAAGGGTTCTACAAAGGTAGCGCCTAGCCCCTCCCACAGCACAACCAATACATTGGGGCGTTTGGTTTTGAGTAAGGCTACTACCGCCTTACCATCCGCTACCGAATGGCTATTGATGACTGAATGCACTGTTGCGTT
>JBOFRN010000070.1:0-1890 GCA_051651025.1 Phocaeicola sp. | reverse complement strand
TAGTAACAGGTCCACGCACCTTAGAGGCACGATATACATATATAGGTAAGCTGATAACTATAAGTACTAACCAGCCAAAAAGGGTAACCGTAGATCCTAGTGGAGATAGAATTGAAGGTAAATCTGTTACCATTAAAACCGCTACTACCAACGATACGCTTAGGTTTGATGGTTGGTTTGAGAATGGGACACTGGTACATTCTACCCCAAATTACCCCTTTGTAGTAACAGGTCCACGCACCTTAGAGGCACGATATACATATATAGGTAAGATGATAACTATAAGTACTAACCAGCCAAAAAGGGTAACCGTAGATCCTAGTGGAGATAGAATTGAAGGTAAATCTGTTACCATTAAAACAGCCACTACCAACGATACCCTTAGGTTTGATGGCTGGTTTGAGAATGGGACACTGGTACATTCTACCTCAAGTTACCCCTTTGTAGTAACAGTGCCACGTACCTTAGAGGCACGCTATACGTATATAGGTCAGAAGATAACCATCACTGCTAACCGTACTAGTCAGGTGACTAAAACTGAAAGTGGAGATGGCATACTAGGTAAAACTACTACCGTTACCACCTCTGCTTCGAACAGTCTGCTTGTATTTGATGGTTGGTATGAGGGTAATACAAAGGTATATTCGTCTCAAACTTACCCCTTTACGGTAGCAGGTCCACGCACCTTAGAGGCACGATACAATATTGATGGAGTAGAAGGACAACACTGTATCCCCGATGTTAATTTTAGAAATTATATAACGAGTACTTTAGGCATTAATATTGGTCAAGATACTTATACAGATGCAGGAAAGACCTATTATGGACCTAATGCTGCTACTAAAACGGCCATGAGCCAGAAGACGGAGATAAATATGCAATATTTTGGTAGTTCAACTTCTAACCTGAAAGTATCTAACACTGAGGGGATACAGTACTTTACGGGATTAACAACGTTGGCGATGGATGGCTCCGACGCTTTTGATGTTCAGAACTACCCAAGCATTGACTTGAGCAAGAATACGAACTTGGTAATGATACATCTCCGTTTTGGCAGTCTGAGCGATATGTCGAAAGTTAAATTGCCCAAAGCGGGAAGAGTAACCCGCTTGTATCTCTACGCAAACCTTATCCCTGCTAATACTTTTGATGGTCGTCATGATTTAAGAGGGGTGATGAACCCTAGCAATGGAGCATCTAACGAGGTATACGTGGGCATTCAAGGGAGTAGAAGCACAAGTAATGCTAATGCCTTCCACTTTAGGCTGAACGCTAATGAACTCACACAGAGTAGATGGACTCAACTAGGTGGTAGTACTATTGATTCAGATGTCGCAGGGACTAGTTACAACGCAGGAGCCCGCCTATGGAATAAGTAATATTTTTTACCTTCTCTGTTTTAGAGATTTTTATGTTCATTGTCTCTTTCTCTAAATTAGTTGTTTAATAATGTGTATCTATGTGTGTTTATTAATATAGAGAGTTAAAACAGAGAAGGTATTTTTTACCATACCTAAAAAAAAGCGCAGGCTGTATATATTACAGTCTGCGCTTTTTGGGTTGTGGGGGTGCTCACTATTATATACTGGGCAATAGTCGGTGTTTTTCTTTACATGTCATTGTCGTGGCATTTGCTATGCAATGCTGCTGTTCCTTTTGGCTCGTCATTGCATTGTTTTCACTATGCAATGCCCCTCTCCCTTTTTTTTATTCGTCATTGCGGGCTCGACCCGCAATCCCCTGCCACGAAATGCTAAGGCAACCACCCTGCCCATGTTTTGCTTTTTTCATTTTTTGTCTTGACACAAAAAACGAAACAAAAAAGGTCAAGACTTTGGAAAAGGTTCTAAAAAAATATTGCTTGGAGGTCTAAAATTCTTAATCTCGCTC
>JBOFRN010000069.1:0-6660 GCA_051651025.1 Phocaeicola sp. | reverse complement strand
AACCAAAATTTATCGAATAATTACCTAATGTAATAATTGACGGTTTTTGTATTTTTTCCTAATTATCATCACTGAAAATCAGGGCTTGTACTACTTTGTTTCGTTTATATATAATCATGTTCAAAGAACGCTTCTTTTAATGTAGTGTTTAAAACAACAAGTAAACCTGTTTGTTTGTCACACTGCCTTCGTTCTGAAAGCGGATGCAAAGGTAATGCTTATTTTTTTAAACACCAAATCTTTTTTGCAAATTTCTTTTTAAAAAGTTTCTAGGGTGATTAATACAAATAACGCAATCTAGAAGTAAAGGCCTTAAAACAAAACCATCTCCTAAAAAGCCTATTATATAAATAAGAAGCGAAATACTTACCCCCCCCTTTTCTCACTTCCTTGCAACTTAGCAAGGTAAGATACTCAAGTAAAAGTTTGCAGTTAAATTCGCAACTCTATCATTACTCTTTCATCATTATGTCAATTCTAGTGAAGTGACTTTCTCTCTCGAAAGCGAATGCAAAAGTAGTCCTTTTGAGCATACGCTCCAAACTTAATTGACTTATTTTTGTAAAACATTTTTCATCAAAACAGTAACCAACTGATAATATGAATGTAATAGTCAATATTAATTTACATTCAAACTTCATTCACAGAACGCTCCATTAAATATACACCTTAATATATATAGACACAAAGATCATCTCAAAATGTGTGGCGATAAGGGTAATAACAGTTTAAAATAGGAAAGGTTCACACTGCAAATGATTTATATAATCCTATTTCTTACTCTACCCCACCTATAGATTAAAAATGAACATACAGACAATCATTCAATTCTATTAATAATCAACAAGTTATGGTGAAACAACTGAGTTTATACCCTTCACCTAACATTCATTTATATTTCTCAAAGAAAAGCAACTATGTATCATTTTTGAATGAAACAGGCTTCGAATCTGGGATCATATATCTAATTATATTATTTAATTCATACATTCTGAATAAGAAAACTCTCAACCTACGACCCCAGAAAGAGTATTCAATCAAATATATTCAGTTGTACAATGGCACTGTTCTAAAAAAAATAGAAGCTTATAGACTTCATATAAATAAAGAGCATATTCTAATAAGCCGCTAGTTAGCATCTTAAAATCGGGCTCAATTTAATTTACTACAGATGTTCTAATCTTTACAAAGTCAGAACATCTGCAGTCACCAGTATCCACACCTATTTAAACTATCATTTGTAATAGAAAGAAGCAAAATCTTCCCTAACAAAACCTAGCTGCCTGAAAAATAATTTTTCCAGCACTGACTACCTCATCAAAGCTACCCGGTACAAATTACCGAGCTTGGTATGCACCCGTTCTACTCCCCATTTAGTAAGCATACGGCTCAAAACAGTGCTCTTTACTCCACACATAGCCGCTGGATAATGCCTGCTTAGCTGCTCAAATATCTCTTTCGAAGAATAGCCACGACACGCCTCTGCAGCATCTACCAACCGAAAACGGCGAAAAAAAAGAGATTCCAAAGACAATCCCCGGTAGTATGAGCGGTTGCGCAACTCCCACACGGCTTCATCCTCCGAAGTAAGCCAACTCCTTTCGCCTGACAAAAGCAGCATTTTAAGTTGAGCAAAAAGCTGCTTGTGCACCAAGGGGGTAGTATCAATGGGAGCACATAGCTCCACACAGAGATATCGACGACTACCCGTCGGATCGCTCAGTAACTCGTGTTGATTGCTTGTACCAATAAATGAGGCTATCCGGGGCATATGACTGTAGGAAGCGCAATGAGCTTTGCGAAAATTTATGGTATGCATTTGCATCAGATTTTTTAAAAGTGGAAGCCGCTTTTCCGAAAGACGGTCAAACTCATCCAGATTTATCAGGCCAAAGTAGGCCAATTTCTGCTCACATCCTGCTTGCCCAGTTAATTCAAAACTATCGGTATAATAAGCTTTTAAACTATCGGGAATTAACAAGCGACAGAAAGTCGATTTACCCCACCCCTGTTGATTACTAATTAGTAGAGGTGCAAGAGAGTTGGCACAGCGCTCCTCACGTCCCATCCACTGCCCTGCCAATCCCAATAGCCAGCGGCGAAAACCATCAACCCAATGCGCCTCTAAAGAAATGCGTTGAGCCAGCGGGGTAATTCGATCGACTCCATCCCAAGCAGGAAGCTGCTCCATATAGTAAAGAAAGGGGTGAAAATTGGGAATTCGATGAGAGTGCAACAGGCGAACCACATCTTTGTCCCAGCAAACCAATCCTGCCTCTTGTGCCTCTAGGCATAGAGTATTCAGTATTCGTTGATTGATTTGCACAAAACATAAGTTATCTTTGCAACTGTATTCAGGCAACTCGTTCAATAAGTTATACCGAAAAATATAGCGTTGACTTAAAAATGATTCCAAACGAGTAGAGAGAGGCTCGCCAATAGAAGCAGCAGTGGTTACACGCACCTGCCTCATTACAGGAAGATTCTGCACAATTGGTGCCAAATTGAGGCTATTCATACACATTTCCCACACACTGACAAACCAGAAATGGATTGGCTCAAAAACTGCTTTTACAAACTTCATACAATCAAATATTAATAGGTTTTAATGGATAAATAGTTAACACGGGGTGCTATTCTCCTTGCTCTAGACTACAATATAGGATTAAAAATGGGCTCTATACAACTTTCAGAACAACTAATTCAAGGTAGAAAAGTAAACTCTTTACAAGCTCAAAGAGAAGCTCGCACAACCTAATACACAGTCTATTCCACCTTGGAGAAGCACACGTTTCTTCTAGGTGGAACGCTTGTATCACCTAGAAGAAACGCATGCTTCTCCAAGGTGGAACGGCTTGCAAGAGAGAGAGAACTAGCGGAAACAAAGCAATTACCGAAGTATAGGTACTTGATGATATACGACAGGAAGTAAGGGAGACAAAATAGAAAATTGGGGCTATGAAGGATTAATTAGAATAAAAAAACCTAACATTCTCCCTAACAAACTGATAACTAATAGCTGTGAAGGTTGAAGGATTAAAAAGGGAAAGTAGTTGTTAGGTAATTGTATAATCAATCAAAATCATTATCTTTCGCAATCTATGTACAATGAATAGGCAACCCAGTAAACTACTGCAATTGCACTTATAACCTTAAAATTAAAAACTGATGGCCATTAAATTTGATTTTTACACCATTCCTAATCCCAAAGATTATACAAAAAAAATAACGCACATACGAACCGTAATGGATCCATCACTACCGATGGATCAAAATATAGAGCAAATGGCTAAAGGGCGTACAATTACCAAAAGTGATATTAAAGCGGTCCTTTCTGCTTTGGGAAGCTGTATAAAGAGTGAGCTACTGGCAAATAGATGCTTTTACCTGGAGGAGGTAGGCACTTTTAGCCTATCAGCACAAGTTAGTGGACAGAGGGAGGGTGTCATTGAAAAAACCAGATCAGGACAAATAGATTTGGACAAAATTATCTTCCGACCCGATAAGCAGCTGCTAAAAGAGCTAAAAAATGAAGCAATCTTTAAAAAAACCAATGAGAAGAGGCACTCACCCAATCTTTCGGAGGAAAGAGTGGCTCGAATACTCATGGAATACTTTAAAGAGCACTCGGAATTAACACGGAAGAATTTTGAGCAACTTACTGGCTATACACGCACCACGGCACTTAGAAGATTAAAAATGCTTGAGCAAAAGGGAGTACTTTATAATGCGGGCAGTAGACAAGAGGGACGATATAAATGGAAAGAGCCTGCCTCTAAAATCCGACAAGGAGTATAGAGACAGGTGAGTAAGGGAATGAATAAAAATCACTAGCGCATGGAGCGAGCTTGGGCTATGTAATCTAAGGCTTCTGTGCATTTATGGGTCACATAGCCCCACTCTTGAGCAGCTACTTTCTGGGCAGGAAAGAGTTTAGAGCCCATCCCTACGCAGAATACACCGGATTGAACCCAACGAGTCAGGTTTTCTTGCGTAGGTTCTACTCCACCGGTTACCATCACTTTGGACCAAGGCATGGGAGCTAGTAACCCTTTTACCAAGTTGGCTCCCAGCACATCACCTGGGAATATTTTGCAAAGATCACAGCCCATTTCTTGGGCAAAACCCACCTCAGAAATGCTTCCACAGCCAGGGGTGTAGGCCACCAATCTGCGATTGCAAACTTTTGCAATATCGGGATTAAACAAAGGACCAACTACAAAGCAGGCACCAAGCTGTAAGTAGTGTGCAGCAGTTGCCGGATCGACAATAGAACCAATTCCAATGGCCATATCAGGACATGAAACGGCGGCATATTTTACCACTTCAGCAAATACTTCGTGAGCAAAATCACCCCGGTTGGTAAACTCAAAGGCACGAATGCCTCCTTCGTAACAAGCCTTTACAACACACTTAGCCACCTCTACCTCTGGGTGGTAGAAAACAGGAATCATGCCAGTAGAGCCTATTTTATTCAATACGGCTATTTTATCAAATCTTGCCATTTTTTCTTTAGGTACTAGTTAAACAATTGAATTAGCGTTGCACACGACCACTTGAATCGCCTTCTGCAAGGGCTTCGATCTCGTCGACCGACACGAGGTTGAAATCGCCATGAATGGTGTGTTTTAAGGCCGAAGCTGCAACGGCAAATTCCAGGGCATCACCTTGGTTATTTTTGGTAAGCAACCCATGAATGATTCCACCTGAGAAAGAGTCACCCCCTCCTACCCTATCAATAATAGGGAAAATATCATAACGCTTCGAGGTATAAAACTCACTACCGTTGTAAATCATCGCTTTCCAGCCGTTGTGGGTGGCAGAGTACGACTCCCTAAGGGTCGAAATAACGTATTTAAAATTAAAAGCATGAGCCATGGCAACAAAGATTTCTTTGTATCCTTCGGCATCTGTATGACCTGCTTCTACATCAGCATCAGGCTTAAAACCTAAGCAGAGTTCAGCATCTTCTTCATTGCCAATGCACACATCTACATAGTGCATGAGTGGGCGCATAATAGATTGTGCTTTCTCTTTGCTCCATAACTTCTTACGAAAATTTAAATCGACCGATACAGTTACTCCGTTTCGCTTGGCTGCTTCACAAGCCAGGCGTGTTAGCTCAGCAGCCTGATCCGAAATAGCCGGAGTAATGCCAGACCAATGAAACCAATCGGCCCCTTTCATGATTGTATCGAAATCAAAGTCTGAGAGATAGGCTTGGGAGATGGATGAGTCCCTCCGATCATAAATGACTTTGCTAGGGCGCATGGAGGCGCCAGTTTCTAGATAATAGATGCCTACACGATCACCGCCACGAGCTATGTAATCGGTCTTTACTCCGTACTTGCGCAAGGCATTGATAGCCGATTGACCGATCTCATGTTGAGGAAGTTTCGATACAAAATAAGCATCGTGTCCGTAGTTAGCACAACTAACAGCCACATTAGCCTCCCCACCACCATAAACAGCATCAAATGAATCAGATTGTACAAAACGAGTGTTTCCCGGAGTGGAAAGCCTCAACATGATTTCACCCAAGGTTACTACTTTTCCCATAATATTGGTATTTAAATTTGGTATAATTAAAACAAACTATTTAATCTCAAAGGCTTCTTAAGACACAACGATCTATAATAGACTCTTCGGTGTTAAGTTAACTATTAATGTATCCGTGTGCGCACACAAAGTTACAGCTAATTTTTAATATACCAAATAAAGTACTACATTTGTAACTGAAAGAATTGATTACCAAAAAATGGGTCCTATGAATAAACTTCCGGAGCGTATCCGAATAAAAGACATTGCACGTTTAGCAAACGTGTCAGTGGGAACAGTCGATAGAGTACTGCACGGTCGAAGCGGTGTATCCCACAAAAGCCAACAACGTGTGGAGGAGGTGCTTAAAGAGTTGGACTACCAACCCAACATGTATGCAAGTGCCCTAGCCTCAAACAAAAAGTATAAATTGGTTTGCCTGCTTCCACAATATCAAGTGGGGGGATACTGGAGTGCCGTAGAAAATGGCATAGCTAAAGCAGTAGCAGCTTTCTCGGACTTTAACATTGGAATTGCAACTCTATTTTACGATCAGTTTGATTCAAATTCCTTTCTTGAGGCAGGTGAAAAAGTGCTACTAGAAGAACCTGATGGAGTATTATTGGCCCCCACAACCCCCCATACTACTGCTCAACTCACTCAGAGATTCAAGGAGCAAGAGATTGCGTTTGTTTTTATTGACTCCAATATCCCTGATTTAGATCCACTTGCATTCTTTGGACAAAATGCCCAACAATCGGGTTATTTTGCAGCGCGTATGGCCATGATTCTGGGACTAAATGCAACTGAAATCGTTATATTCAGACAGCTCTATCAGGGATTACTTGCGTCGAATCAGCAGGCTACCCGAGAAGTTGGCTTTCGGAACTACATGAAAGAGCATTTTCCAAAGTGCCTTATTCATGAACTTGATTTTTATGCTAAAAGACCCGAAGAAGATGAAGCCATTCTAGAAAAATTCTTCGAGGAGCACCCCGAGGTTCATTGTGGTATTACTTTCAACTCGAAGGTTTATGAGATTGGGGAATACCTAGAGAAGCATAATAAACTCAATTTCAAATTAGTGGGGTATGACTTACTGGAGAGAAATGTAGCTTGTTT
>JBOFRN010000068.1:0-1320 GCA_051651025.1 Phocaeicola sp. | reverse complement strand
CCCAAGGCTTGTGTTGTATTGGGCAGCACTACGCACCAAGGGGGTTATGCGGCGTACAGTTTCCATGTTGTGTCCTATTACAGCGGGTCTTTGGGCGATGAGTTGTTGTACCAACTCTTTGCGCCCCTGAAAATCGGGTATAAGTACTTCGCAAGTAATAGTCGGGTTCAAACGCTTTACCTCTTCGATGGTATGTGCCCAATGTGCAGCACCTAAATCAGGAAGGTCGTCTCGATCTACCGAGGTAATGACAGCATGATTCAGCTGCATCAGTTGGATGGATTGTGCTATGCGGGTGGGTTCTTGGCTATCTAGGGGGAGTGGTTTGCCTGTCTTGGTATTACAAAATTTACAAGAGCGGGTACATATTTCACCACCTATCAGGAAGGTAGCGGTTCCTTTCCCCCAGCATTCACTCAGGTTAGGGCAACGTCCGCTGCTACAAATGGTATGTAGTTTTTGTGAGTCGACTAGCTGCTTGGTGGCTGTATAGCGACTGTTGGAGGCTATGGGTACCTTTAGCCAATCGGGTTTCTTTAGTCGTGTCATCTCTCTCTCTTTAAGGTTTGCATCAATCGAATCTGTTACTCTTCGTCAGTAATGCATGTTTGTTCTAGTGCAAGGTGGCAATAATTTAGCTCTTTTGCTAGTTGTAGGGGAGTTCTTCTTTGGCTTTCTATCACTTTTTGAGTGATAGAAAGCCAAAGAAGAGTTTCTTATTTTAAGTGGCTATTGAAATAGTTTACCACACGAGTTAAGAGGTGGTACGTGGTATTTCCGCCATTGATGCTGTGGTTGCGGTTGGTGTAGATATGCATATCAAACTGCTTATCGGCCTCTACCAATGCTTCGCTATACTCCATTACATTGCGTAGGTGTACATTGTCGTCGGCCGTTCCGTGTATCAGTAGCAAGTTGCCTTGCAATTGGTTGGCACGGTTCATGGCCGAGGTTGCCTCGTACCCCTCCATATTCTCTTTGGGAGTACGCATAAAACGCTCGGTATATACTGTATCGTAAAAGCGCCAATCGGTAGGTGCTGCTACGGCCACCCCTGCTTTGAAGGTAGGGCTGCCTTGGCTCATGGACATGATGGTGTTGTAGCCCCCAAAACTCCACCCCCAAATACCGATGCGACTGCCATCAATGTAGGGCAGAGTGGCTAGGTAGTTGGCTGTGTATACTTGGTCTTTAGCCTCTTTTACCCCTAGTTGTAGGTAGGTACACTTCTCGAACGCTACTCCGCGTCCGCCCGTGCCGCGTCCATCTACGCAAACAGTTATGTAACCCAAATGGGCCAGGTATGATTCAAACATACCC
>JBOFRN010000067.1:0-1056 GCA_051651025.1 Phocaeicola sp. | reverse complement strand
GCTGAATCTCGGCACCTAGTTTGTTACTTGCTTTTACCAAGTTCTGCGTAGTTTGTGCTTGTAGCGATAAGCTTACTGCCATAGCTGCTGCTGCAAAGAGCTTTCTGTGTAATTTCATCATAGTATATTCGTTGTTTTTAGTGGTTACTTTATGCGCTTTCCCCAAACCGAACACCCCTTAGTATCTAATCCAGTGAATAAGATAGTCTCTTGTTCGTTCTCCCAATCGTGTCCAGCAAAGATAATAAGGTTGCTAATCTCTTCTGAGTCCGATTTCATCGTTAATAGCTGCTTTTTCGCATTAAACACCCATTTCATCGTTCCTGCATGGCCAGCTGCATCGAATGTAACAAGCGTAGCGTGTGCTTGCTCTCGCTCTTGCAAATCGCCTTCGCCCCATAGAATTTGGCCCGCTTCTAGTCCACGTTCCAAGGGTGGTTCGGCCAAGCGTATAATTTCCCATTCGCCCACCAAATCTTCTTTGGTAAAGGTGCGAGGCGTAGTACCTGTGTAGCGTTCGGGCGATACGACAGGCCACCCACTCTCGGTAAAGAAAAGTTGGCGCACGTGCAGTACCATCAGCTGGTTGTGGGGCGATAGCCGCCCTTGGTGTAGCATAAAATAGGCCCCTTCGTCGTTGCTTACTACCCCACAGTGTGCCGTTCCAGCCCAACCGGGGTGATTGTTGAATTTATAGGGAGCAGTTAGAATAGGTACATTGTTGGTGGTATCTTTCACATCGTTCCCATAGAAATCAATAAAAGGTCCTTCGGCTCTATCTGCATAGGCTACGCGTACGTTGTAGGTGGTCATTAAAGGATCGTACGAGGTAAAGAGGTAATATTTCTTTAACTCGGGGTGGTACATAATTTCGGGCGCTTCGAGGTTATCTTTCCGGTAGTTGGCTCTACGGGCTATTAGGTGTCCTTGATCGGCAGGTGTTGCTGCCAATCCTGTAGCAGGATCTAACTCCATACAAAAGAGCCCCCCAAAGTAAGAGCCGTAGTGCATCCACCACTTTCCAGTTACAGGATCGACCACAATGGAGGGGTCAAT
>JBOFRN010000066.1:0-20385 GCA_051651025.1 Phocaeicola sp. | reverse complement strand
CTGTTTAATCTCTGCTTGTGTAGCTGCATCGTATGCAGGTGATAACCATTTTTCGGCTTTTTCAGTTACCAGTTTAATAAGTTCTTGATTTTCCATACGAAATGTATTGTATAATAAATAGGTAAATTATTTTTTCACTATAAAAAGAGTAGGACAAAAATAGATGAAAACTATTTTATATCCTACTCCAATTAGATGTTTATTTAGCTTATTTTATCACCTTGTAGCGGTCACCAGTAGCTTCAACTAGCTTTTCTAGGAACTCTGCAGGATAACCTGGACGAACCAAAGGGGCGTTTTGTCCGGTTTCGGGTCTCATTAGGGTTCCATCGGGGTTTACCTTCTTCATAGCCCAGTCATTGTAACGAACAATGAGGAACTCTCCCAATTTCTTCCAGCTATCTACAGCAGTTTGGGCTGTCATACCAGTGTAATTAGTCAAGAACTCCTTAGCTGCAGCTGGGTCTGTTTCATAAAGTGCCAAAGCAGCTTGTTCAATGCCCAGTTGTGCCTCTGCATAGGTATCTTCCAAACGGTTTTGCACCAAACGCATGTCATCAATCATCATGCTATAACGGGGGCGAATCATATCGGCTACCCAGTTGTAAATCCAGAAAGCTGAATCCCAAGAAAAGGTTACACAGTCGGCCTTGGGATCGTTATAGCAGAAAGGAACACGCGTAGCACAGCAATATACGGGTGCAAATACAGTCATATTCGCATCGTCTGTACCGAACCAAAGTACGCCACCAATCGCGTCGGGCAAGTTGCTACGCATTTGTGCTACGAAACTAAATGCCGATTGTTGCGTAGAGATGGGACGCTCGTTGAAATACTCCTCCTCGCCTACTTTAAAAGTAAGCGGCGACATGCGGTAAGGCGATTTGAAAGGGCCTGCTCCTAAGTCGTTGGTAATATCGAGCGGGGTTCCTTCGTAGTGGTCACGCATGGCTGCTTGCACATCACGAACCGATAGCTTGCGATCGGCTTTGATATAAAGAGGCATAGGTTCTTTCGTTTTGCCTTGTGCATAAGTAAGGTATTTATCACCTACCTCTTTGTTGAACATATTAAAGTAACTCCAAACACGTCCTTCACAGAAACGAGCACCGCCAAAGTCCAAAGGATTGTAAGCATTGGCAAAGCTAAAGTCTTTATTCACTCCTTCGAAGTACCCTTTTTCACGCGCAAACGAGATAACGTCGGGCGAGTAAAGGCAGTTCTCTTTGTCGTTCATATTGAATTGGTGAATGCGGCTTTGGTTAGCATGTGCCGAGATACAATCGTCTGGAATACGAACAGCTACCCAAACAGCACCTTTCACGTTAGGGCCTTTACCAATCATCTCCATAATCCATACTTCGTTGGGATCGGCAATGGTAAATGACTCACCACTGCTGTAGTAGCCATACTCTTTTACTAAGTCGGTCATTACACGAATAGCCTCTTTCGCTG
The DNA here is from genome assembly GCA_051651025.1 of Phocaeicola sp. Lineage (GTDB taxonomy): Bacteria > Bacteroidota > Bacteroidia > Bacteroidales > Bacteroidaceae > Phocaeicola. The sequence goes on along the minus strand of JBOFRN010000066.1, from coordinate 18,930 downwards.
TACGCGAGCGTTGCAAAGCCACATAAATCAAGCTTCCGTAATCCATGATACCCGATGGATCATGCAACTCCTTACGACCACCAAAAGTTGTTTCACCAATACAAACTTGGAACTCATTGATATTTCCAACCACATTGTAGGTTTTAGGAGCTTCGGCTATTTGACCCAAGAACTTACCTGTATCCCATTCGTGAATATCACGTTTTGTACCCTTTTCGTGTACAGCTGCAGGAAAGTGATAAAGCTCACCAAACATACCGTACGAATCGGCCGAATAGGAAATAATGACCGAACCATCGGCCGATGCCTTCTTTCCTACAATGAGGTTGGTGCATGCCCAGCTCGGAGCTACTGTAGCTACTAAGAAAGCAGCTACCATCATCCATTTGTTTTTCATTTTCATCTTCTGTTATTTAATTATTTAACTTCATTCTATCTACGAATTTAAAAGAGATACTCTACTACCGTCTCATTACCACATCGATCGGTTACATAAAGTTCTAGTCTTCTATTTTTTCCGACTTTTAATCGGTTGGAATCTTTTAGCAAAAGGCGGTTACTCTTTAGGTCGTAACCAAAGAGTACAAACTCACCATCTACATAGGCTTTGTAGGATTCAATACCTGTTTCATCATCTTTCACTCGAAACTGAATATCGCCCGTTGTCCACTGTTTCTGATTCAAGGGAGTTATTCGAGGAGGGAGCGTATCGATGGCTACCACATAGGTGCCTAACTCACGGATGGTACTCTTTATCCACCCCTCTTCGTAAGTGCCTCCCACTGATCTTAATCGTTTGCCTCGCACTTGAGCCATGTAGTACTGATTGGAGTGAGCCACCAAGGAGAGTGGTACACGAATCTGCAAAGAGCAGGGTATATGCAAAGGCACAGGTGCATCGTGTAACTGGTACAAACGGGGGGTGGTATCGCTCTCCCGGATCACCCGACATTGTAAATCGACATCGTGATACAAAGCACCTCGAGGGATAATCATCTCCATACCCGTTTCTTGTATGACATTGCCTCGCTTGTGGTCCAATAGCTGTTTGCCTGTAGGAACATACAATGGAATCTCTTGCTCTTTTCCTTGGATAGTGAAAGCATACGAAGAGCGGTTTCCATACAAATCTTCTAGTTCGTAACGCAACCTATAAATTCTCTCTTCATGAATCGTAACAATACCCTGACTCTGATCGGTTTCTAATTGATGCAGATTGGAACCAGGCAACAAGTGCGAACGCATAAACCACTTTCCACGTGAACGATGCTCTTCGTAATCGGTCCAAGCATTAATCATTCTATTTTCGGCAGGATATACCTTATCAATCGTACTCTTAAATCGCTCCTCTCCATCTACAAAGAGCGTTACTTTTCGTACTCCATAGTGGTTGTGAGTGCCATCCATGTAGTCAAAGGCTTTTATTCCAAAGGCCACATCACCCCACGCTTCAATGGGGGTTCCCAGCTGCTCAATAGGAACTCTTCTTTTCGCATCAGAGGCATTTACCAAACCTTTTCCTAGCTGTGGATAGACCATTATAAATGATGCCCTAGGAGGAGTTGTATCTTTTATAAGATGTTTATAGAATTGCAAAGGATCGATCATGGCCCACGATTCGGTTTCGCGAATCTCCATGTGTAAGTGAGGACCAAAGGAGTAGCCTTCGTTACCACTCAGAGCAATAATCTGACCTGCCTCGAATGGAAACTCATCGGGCTCGAATTTGAGATCGACCGAGAAGCACTCCTGCTCATATTGATAAGCCTCAACACGCGCTTGAATAGGCGAAGCAAACTTTAGCAAGTGTCCATGAATAGAGGTATACCCATTGGCATGGGTTACATAAAGCGCTTGTCCATAGCCACCCGGGGTTACCACAGCCCGACTCACATAACCCGCTGCAATGTTGCGAATAGGCTTACCCACAACCCCTTGGGTTTTAAAATCAATCCCTCCATGAAAATGGTTAGAGCGCAATTCGCCAAACCCTCCACTCAGGGTAAGGGGAAAATCAAAGGGGGCTATAAAAGTAGGTTGCGCATCCAAGTGCTGGGCTTGTAGCTGGAAAAAAGATACGAGGAATAATCCAAGTGCTACAATCTCTCTATTTCTATTCATTCTGATATTAAATACTAAAGCTTTAAATACAAAAGTACAACTTATCTTGGAATATCTAGAAGAAAATGAGAGGGAATAGCCCCTTTCAATAGCACTGATGTCGCATTTAAATAGATCAATGCGCATGCAAAGGGGTAGGTAAACATTCATAAAACCGCTATTTAAAGAAGTTGGAGGTAGTAGGATGTCCAAGAAAAGTGATACTTTTGTACTTCATTGATGGGTCAGAAAGTGCTTTACTAAATTACTTAGCAAGCACTTTTTTTTAGAAATAAAAGAAGCTATGGTATACAGAGTAGAAGGAAACATTGTAGATGTAAGGGGTAGAGAACTTTTTCAAGGTTCGGTTTGTGTAGAGAATGGTTCTATTACAAAAATAGAGAGGCACCCAACCGATAAGAAGAGTTACATCTTACCGGGGTTTATCAATGCCCATGTACACATAGAGAGTTCCATGCTAACCCCCGAGAACTTTGGTTACTTGGTTGCCCAACAAGGTACAGTGGCTGTAGTCTCCGATCCGCACGAAATAGCCAATGTGATGGGACAGGCGGGAATTGATTTTATGATTAAGAACAGCCAACAATCGCCCATCAAGACCTTCTTTACCATTCCTTCGTGTGTGCCTGCCACTCCATTCGATGTGGCTGGAGGCGTAATTACGGCTGCCGATGTGAAGCAAATGGCTGCCAGTGGAAAGTTTGTAGCCCTTTCGGAGGTGATGAATATTCCGGGCGTTGTTCATGAAGAACCAGAGGTTATCCAAAAAATAGAGGCAGCCAGAGAATATGGATTACCTATTGACGGACATGCTCCCCTACTACGCGGTGAAACATTGGCAAAGTATGCCAGCCATAACATATCTACCGACCACGAATGTAGCTCTATCGAAGAGGCGAATGAGAAGTTGGAACTGGGTATGAAAATCCTTATCCGCGAAGGAAGTGCGGCTCGAAACTACGAAGCACTCAAGTCGTTGATAGGTTCCAATCCAAACCATGTCATGTTCTGTACCGACGATTCGCATCCCCACGAAATTATAGACGAGGGGCATATCCGCAAACTCGTAGTACGTGCCATTGCCGATGGGTTTAATCTGTTCGATGTATTGCAAATAGCATCCATCAATGCTATTAATCACTACCACCTGAATGTAGGTCAACTGCAAGTGGGCGACAAAGCCGATTTTATTGTAACTCGCAATCTTACTACCTTCGATATAGAGCAAGTCTACATTGATGGGGTTCAGCAACAGATAAACGATCACAAAAAGAGAGAGGTTCCACATATAAACCAATTCAATCATACCCCCATTTCCCCCTCTTCACTCAAAAAAGAGGTGAAGAAGTGCATCGATGTTCTAACCATTTTAGACGGAGAGCTAACCACCACAAAGGGGTACTATACCCCCCTTAAAGCTACGGAGAACTTGGAAGCAGACATTGAGGCGAACCTCGCTAAGATAGTCTATCTAAATCGATATACAAACGGCAAACCTCAGGTGGCATTTTGCAAGGGGTTCAACCTAAAACAAGGAGCATTTGCCAGTTCGGTTTCGCACGACTCACACAACATTCTAGCCGTGGGTTGTTCCGATCAAGAGTTGGCCGAGGCCATCAATACCATCATCGACCACCAAGGGGGAATAGCAGTCTGTTGCAATGGAAAGAACCATCTACTTCCTTTACCAATTGGCGGCATTATGAGTGATGCGTGTGGAGAAGAGGTGGCCAAGGAGTATAAGCTAATTGAGGCGGCCATCAAAGAGACGGGATGTACAGTCGAGGCTCCTTTAATGACGCTCTCGTTCATGTCATTAGTGGTAATACCTGCGGTAAAGATAGGCGAAAAGGGACTCTTTAGTTACGACAACTTCAATTGGATTTCCCAATAAAATAATAAAAAGTAAATAAATATCGAGAATTCAATAATTGTTTCTATATTTGAGCGTTGACTTATTAAATAATCACCTTAAATACTACCATTATGATTATTGGAATCCCCAAAGAAACTAAGAACAATGAGAATCGCGTTTCGGTAACACCCTCCGGAGTGCGTGAATTGGTTCAACAAGGACATAGGCTCTACGTACAACACACGGCTGGAGTAAACAGCGGATTTAGTGACGAAGCTTACCAACAGGCAGGTGCACAAATCCTTCCTACCATTGAGGAGGTGTACCAAATAGCTCAAATGATTATTAAAGTAAAGGAGCCTATCCCTTACGAATACCCACTCATTAAAAATGGCCAACTGCTCTTTACCTATTTTCATTTTGCTAGTGATCGGAAGTTAACCGAAGCCATGCTAAAAAGTGGTGCCATCTGTTTGGCCTACGAAACGGTAGAAGATAAACAGCGAGGACTTCCTTTACTTGTTCCTATGAGCGAGGTAGCTGGGCGCATGTCGGTACAAGAAGGAGCTCGTTTTCTAGAGAAACCACAAGGAGGTAAGGGTGTATTATTGGGTGGAGTTCCAGGAGTATTACCCGCCAAAGTATTGGTACTTGGAGGGGGTATTGTAGGGACTCAAGCCGCTTGGATGGCAGCAGGTTTAGGAGCCGATGTAACCATCTGCGACATCTCCTTGCCTAGACTGCGTCAACTCAGTGAAACCATGCCTAAGAATGTAAAGACTCTATTCTCCTCAACCTACAACATCGAACAAGCACTTCCTCATACCGACTTAGTGATAGGTGCCGTCTTAATTCCAGGTGCCAAAGCACCCCACCTCATTACCAAAGAGATGCTTCGGTTCATGAAACCAGGCTCGGTATTGGTCGATGTAGCGATTGACCAAGGCGGATGCTTTGAAACATCGCATCCTACCACCCACGCCGAACCCACCTACGAGGTGGATGGTATTGTACACTATTGCGTAGCCAATATTCCGGGAGCCGTGCCGTGCACCTCCACCCTAGCACTGACCAATGCCACCCTACCCTATGCCATACAACTAGCCAACAAAGGGTGGGAAAAGGCATGCGTGGAAAATGCAGGATTGGCTGCTGGACTTAACATTGTATCGGGCGAGGTAGTTTATCCAGCCATCAATGAAGCATTTGGCTGGTAGTAACAACCAAAAACTGGAATGAAGCTCTTTGCAGATGGGTTATCTACCCCTGCAAAGAGCTTCATTCGCATAGAGCAGCCTCCTCCTTCAGGTAATTAATTGCTCTCTTTTTTTAGGCAAAATTAGCTAAAAAAGGGAGTTGCAAGAGGCGAATTAATAAAAAACCGTTAAAACCAACTCGTTTAAAGTCCAAATCTATTTTTTGATACAACCTAATGAAAAAAAAGTTGTTTTATGATGAATGAGTAGCAAATTGAACTTCAATCAAAGATTAAGATCAGTATGCTCATAGTAATAAAACAGAAACTATAAAACTATCAAAGTATGAGACTTGCACATTATTTTCTATTGGGAGCATCGGCCTTATTGATTGCTACTACTTCAATGGCTCAAGAAGTTGTTAAACCCGTTAAACGAGATGTTACTCGCCTAGCTGAAGATTATTACATTCCTGGACGCTTTGCAGGCAAAAGCATTCTAGTTACTGGAGGGGCTCGTGGTATTGGCAAATCTACAGCAGCACGTGCTGTAAAAGAGGGCGCCCACGTTATTATCATGGATTGGTTGCAAGAGGTGGGTCAGGAAACCACCGACCTTATCAATGAATCATTTGCAGCTGTAGGTGGTGGAAAGGCAATCTTTATTGCAGGTGATATTAGTAATCCAGAAGATTGCGACCGAATGGTTCAAGCAGCAGTCGATAATTTTGGAAAACTAGATTATGCCGTACTCAATGCAGGAGTGATGGATGGTTCCTATTCAGGCGATCCATTTACCTATGATGACGAACAAAAGAAACTACTTCCAGCTTCGGTAACGGATGCAACCGATGCCTACTGGAACAATGTTTTTAAAACCAATGCCGAAGGAACCTTCTACTCACTACGTTCTACACTTCGCCAACTCCTTAAACAAGGCAATGGTGGATCGGTTGTATTAGTGGGCTCCATAGCAGGTATGACTGGGCTTTCAGGAAATCCGGCTTACGTGGCTAGTAAACATGCAGTGAATGGATTAACCCGAAATGCAGCCATAGACTATGCTCCTTACGGTATTCGCGTGAACTCGGTGAACATGGCCGAAACACTCACTCCAATGGTAGAACGTGCAGGCGAATTTGTTCAAGCCGAAATCAAAGCACAAAAAGGATTTGGTATGGGAAGTGTGAAGACACAAAGCTTACTTAAATATTGTGACTCCGAAAAGCGCGGCTCAATGGCTTGGGAGCAAGCTTCTAATATTTTGTTCTTAATTTCCGATGAAGCCTCATCACTAACAGGATTAGTGATGGCTACCGATGGAGGTTGGACCAACTTCTAAGAATAGATTAAGTTACTAAATTCTTTACGGCTCACACATGAAGAGATTACTAATCGGGTGCTTGATATGGCTCATAGCGAGCACCCTCTCTTATGCACAAGTAAATAACCCAGCCTCCATTTATGAGGGCAACATTGTGCAACAAGTAGAATTTAATTTCCTAAACACTCCACCCGATTCTACCTTGGCCGAATCCTACAAAAGAGTGGTTGCGAATGAATTTGCTGTCCCCTTACAAAGTCAGTACAGCGGAGTGATGTCATCGTACTACATTTCGAAAATTAATCTGCTTCCATTTGTAGAGCGATCCATGCTCACCATCTTACCCACAGCAGAGAATGGGGTAAAAATAACCGTACAGGTGACACTTAAACGCAAAGAAGAGGCAACGAAGAGTCAAAATGCGCTCCAAAATAAGAAGATGCTTCCGGTGCTATACAACTCCGAACGTGCTTATTTGACCATGCGCATGGCTGCTTCCGAAATGGCCTATACCAACCACAACACCTGGTTTGGCAATCCTACTTCGATGACCAACGGGAATCCTTTAGCCGATTCGCCTACCGGAAAAGGATGGTCGGCATGGCTAGAAGGCTTTGCAAGTGCTGGACTCTATGGGGTGTTTAATATCGTTCCTAAGATTAACCTCCATCTGTATGGAGGAGCTAGTTACTTGGTCTCTTTCTCGGCAGGCGATGAACTCTTTACCAATAAGGCCCGAATGTATGGAGATGTAGAAGATGCATTCATTGGCTTAGTGGGAGGTAAATTACTAGCCAACGGAAACCGATACCGATACAACCTAACCTACGGACGTAAATCGTTTACCCTAGGCGATGGGTGGTTAATTACCAATACCTCGATGAATGGACACGATCGGGCCGCTCTTCAGCTCAATCCACGCTGGGCTGCCAAACCTTCGTGGTCAGGAAGCTTTTCATGGAACCGCATCATGATACAAGGCTTCTCGCTAAAGCCCAACGAACTACCTATACTGAATAGCCATACCACCATCAATGGTATTAACCTGGAGATGAGCAACAAAAAAAATGGAACACTCTCCTTCTCTTACCTAACGGTGCCTAGCTCAAAATTTCGGTATTACCTACCCGATGGAACGGTCTATTCACGGGAAGGACTGGAGGTCTACAACTTGCGCTTCTTCAAAACAACCAACCAAAATGGAGGGCTCTTTGTAAAAAGTGAAATAGGTTATCAAAGAAATCGCAATTTTGACATGAATGCATGGGCTTACTACGGCGAGGTGGGTTGGAAGTTTGCGCAAACCAAAGGAACACCTACTTTAAGTTACCGGTATGCCCACTTTGATGGAGACAATCCCGAATCATCATCCTACAATCGATGGGATGCCCTCTACACAGGTGGAAATGGAGAGCAGTGGGTACAAGGATCGGGCATGTATAAAGTGGTACAAAACAGCAACGAAAGAACACACCGCATTCAGGGCGTTTACAGCCCACACAAGCGAATGCAGCTGGTAGGACAGTTTTGGTTATTCTATGCTGACGAGTACAACAACATTGGAGGAAATCCAGCCTTATCGGTGCTTTCTGATTCCAAATTCTATGGTACCGAGTATAATCTTACGTTGAAGTATTTCCACTCACAACAGTGGTACTTCCACTTCAATGCAGCGTATGCTACACCGGGGTCGGCTATTCGAAACAGTGTACCCGACACCAAAGATTGGTTCTGTGCTACACTCTTTGCTAGATACTCTTTCTAAAAGCGTTGGGAAAGAATCACCAATCCGATTGCTTTACAAAATAGATGGCTCTAACTCGTTGTTTACTCAATGGATTGGAACCATCTGTTTGTAAGCAATCTTAAAAACGTGCGGTTGTGTAAGTTTGCACAAGCGGTTATGCAATCTTACACAACCGCTTGTACAACCTTACACGTGCGCTTATACGGCGCTGCATAAACGCATGTTTTTCAAACCACCTCAGCTGGAATAACCGCAGATAAGTGAAGAGCTGTTTGCTTAATGCGAAAAGATTTCACTACCTTTGCTGAACGATTGTTCAACACCAACAAACCACCATGAATAGTAAAGGAAAAGAATTAATACTCGAAAAATGCTTCGAACTTCTGATAGTCAAAGGTTTTGACGCTGTATCTATCACCGATATACAGCGAGAGACCACTATGTCTAGAGGATTGATATACCACTATTATAGCAACAAAGAGGAGCTATTTATGGAGGTAATCGATCGTTACTTGCTTAATCTATTCCGCTTTAACATGGAGCAGATAAAAACCTACACCATCACAGAGATGATTGCTCACATAGAGAAAATGTACAGAGAGATATGTAACAAGAAGATACCTAGCGGTAACCAAAGCGTAACTATCATGAACTACGATTTCCTATTCTACCAAGCAGCTCTTCGAAATGAAGAGTTTAAGAAGAAACACAAGAAAGTACGTGATGACGAACTTGTTGCCTGGCAAATAGTAGTTGAAAATAGCATGCATCAGGGAGAATTAAAAGCTGGATTAGAGATAGAAAAACTAGCTAAAACATTTATATACCTTACCGATGGTGCATGGTTTAACATAGGATACCGAACCAAACAATCGGATGCAGCAGCCGAGATAACCCAAATGCTAACCCATTACTACGATTTGATAAAAAGAGACTAAGAATTAAAAAGAGAAGCCTGTGCAACTCTTTTTTTACCACACAACTGAACGATAGTTCAGCACAAATAATCCAAACAGACAATGACTCATAGAGAAACCAACCATATAAACAGCCAAGAGAGAGAATTTGCCACCGCTAGCGTAGGGTATCTATTTAGAAAATATGCCGTAGCTGGAGCCTTAGGACTTATGTTCGTAGGGATGCAAACCATGATAGATGGCGCTTTTTTAGGGAATTATGTAGGGCCCAATGCACTGGCAGCAGTCAATCTTGTAATGCCTATCTACACCATTATTACAGCCATTGCCATCGTTATCGGCATTGGCTGCCAAACGGTAGTGAGCATCTCATTGGGCGAAGGAAATCGTCAAAAAGGGGCCGATGCACTCTGTACAGCATTTATTGCCATGCTTGCCATTGTATCGCTTCTTGCCACCCTATTCTATCTTTTCACAGACCAAATACTATACGTTCTAGGAGATGACTTGGCACTCTTTGAGTACTCCAAGGCCTATTTTACCACATTCATTCCATTTTTTCCTTTTATCGCTCTTTTTTTTCTAGCAGACTATATGATGAAAGCCTTGGGTAAGCCCTACTTTGCCATGCTGGTACTTACCGGTACCGTGGTACTTAACATTCTACTCGATTACCTTTTCATCGGAATCCTGAGCCTAGAGACGATAGGGGCTGCATACGCCACAGGAATCTCATTTAGCCTAGGAGCATTGGCTGTATCGCACATTCTATTCCGTAATAGCAGCCAAATTACCATCCAACAAGGAAAATTTAAACTCAAACTACTGGGTAAAATGATCTACAATGGCTCGTCCGAAGGACTTTCAGAGCTCTCGGCTGGAATAACCATCCTACTCTTCAACAACGCCATGATATACTATGTAGGAGCCCATGGTGTGGCTGCTTACACCTTTATAAACTACCTAATTTACATCGGAATCATTATTTTTGTTGGCGTATCCGATGGAATTATTCCAATCTTATCGTACAACTATGGAGCCAAGAACTACACCCGAATGCTAACCATATTCCGTTATGCGGTGGTGGTAAATGGTAGCATTGGCTGCCTCTTTGCGTTGGCTGCATTTTTTGCAGGAGGTGAAATCAGTGCTCTCTTCTTCACAGCCGATATTGGAGGAGAAGAGGTCATTAACATCGCCACCATTGGATCAAAAATCTGTGCATTTGCCTTCCTAATTAATGGGATAAACATCGCTATCTCTAGTCTATTTACCTCGATGGGAGATGCCAAAACCTCGATTATCATCTCGCTACTCAGAGGGCTCATTTTTATTGCGATAGGTATTACGATTTTTCCAAAAATAGGAGGAGTAGATGGCATTTGGTTAACTATTCCTGTAGCAGAACTCCTAACCCTACTGATTGCTATGCCCATTTTTCTGTTTCGAAAGAAAAAAGTACTTAATTGTAGCTAGAAACAGGCATTCAAATTACACAATAATTAACGTACAATTCTTATCTAAACACGCACCGAAGTAAAACCCTCAGATAAAATAAAATCAAGGATTGACCCAGAAAACTTACAAAAGGATTACAAACAGGGTCATCAATAGATGGAATACTCTATTTTATATAGAAAAATGACAGACCCGCAATAATACTAATAAAATAATTGTATTTTTGCAGAAACTATAATTGAGACGATGCATGATACAAAGTAACTTTCCTTCAGTTTTGTTAATTTATACAGGCGGTACAATCGGGATGATGGAGAATCCTGAGACAGGTGCTCTAGAGGCTTTTAACTTTGATGAAATCAAACAAAACGTACCCGAACTCAAACGTTTTAACTACCGTATCTCATCCTATCAGTTTACCCCCCCTATTGACTCTTCGGATATGGAACCTGCTTTGTGGGCAAAGCTTGTGAAGATTATCACCTACAACTACGACTATTTCGATGGATTTGTTATCCTGCACGGAACAGACACCATGGCTTACACAGCATCGGCATTAAGCTTTATGCTCGAAAATCTAAATAAGCCTGTTATTCTTACAGGTAGCCAGTTACCCATTGGAAAACTACGTACCGATGGAAAGGAAAACTTAATAACATCGATAGAGATTGCTGCAGCCAAACACCCCGACGGACGACCCATTGTACCTGAGGTGTGTATTTTCTTTGAGAATCATCTTTTAAGAGGAAACCGTACCACAAAGATCAATGCCGAAAATTTTAATGCCTTTCAATCGAACAACTATCCACCACTAGCTACAGCCGGTATTCACTTAAAATTTGAGTATGACCGTATCTTAAAACCAGATCCTACCAAAAGTCTTGTACCACACTATTTGTACGATACCAATGTGATTGTGCTTACACTCTTTCCGGGTATTCAGGAAAACATGATACGAAGTGTATTCCGTACCCCCGAGTTGAGAGCCGTTGTTTTAAGATCGTATGGCTCCGGAAACGCTCCTCAGAAGCCTTGGTTTTATAAATTAATGAAGGAGGCTACCAAACGAGGTATTATTATCGTAAACACCTCTCAGTGTGCAATTGGTACGGTAGAGATGTCAAGATACGAAACCGGGCTACACCTACTAGATGCAGGCGTTATTAGTGGATACGATTGTACACTCGAAGCTACCATCACGAAGCTTATGTTCTTGCTAGGCCACCAAAAGAGTGAGAAGGAGATCCGCTTACAGCTAAGTGTGGCAAATGCAGGCGAATTCACAAAGCCCGAATAATAAGCTGTAACAGAGCTGTAATAAAATGAACGCACGAATGTAGGAAAAGGGCAAAAAGGGCCTTTTGTAATCGTTTTGTAACATTTGTTTCATCGAACAGAAATAAGGAAGCTTCATCTTTGTAATACAAAATAAATAATAATAGATTTGTAAGCAAAAAAAAATAAGTATGATTGATTACCACATTTTAGTCGTTGACGATGAAGAGGATCTTTGCGAGATCTTAAAGTTTAATTTGGAGAATGAAGGTTACTTTGTAGACACTGCCAATTCGGCCGAAGAGGCACTAAAGATGGATTTAAACAAGTATCACCTACTTCTATTGGATGTGATGATGGGCGAAATCTCAGGTTTTAAAATGGCAAACATGCTAAAGAAGAACAAGCAAACTGCCGATATACCCATTATCTTCATTACGGCCAAAGATACCGAGAATGATACGGTTACAGGTTTCAATCTAGGTGCAGACGATTACATCTCTAAACCTTTCTCATTACGCGAGGTTTTGGTGCGTGTAAAGGCTGTTCTTCGCAGAGCTGGCGACAAACAGGAGAAGCCACTCAAAGAGCAGATTCAGTACAAAAACTTGGTACTAGACATCACCAAAAAGAAGGTAAGCATTGATCAAAACGAGATAGCACTCACCAAGAAAGAGTTCGAAATACTACTTTTATTGTTGCAGAATATGGGGCGTGTCTTCTCGCGTGAAGATATCTTGTCCAAAGTGTGGCAAGAAGAGGTATATGTACTTGACAGAACCATCGATGTAAACATTACACGCCTTCGCAAGAAAATTGGAGAATATGGAAAATGTATTGTTACTCGTTTAGGGTATGGATACTGTTTTGAATGCGAATAAATGAACTAAAATGTCTCCAATGACCCTTGAATTTTCTAGCCAATTCTTCTCATTTAGCCGCAAACTATTTCTATCAGTTGTACTCTTTTTTATAGCCTTTGCAGTCTGCTTTTTAGGCTTCCAGTACAGACGTGAGAAAGAGTATCGCATTGAACTACAGAATATACAGTTGCAAAACTACAATGAGCGACTGAATGATTTTCTGATGTCTAAGCCTGTAATTGACTTAGACATGTTGAATCACTATGTCCGCACGCACACGATGGAAGATCTGCGTGTGACACTAATCAATGCGGAGGGAGTCGTACTATACGACAATCGAGAACCCAACGTCAAGAATTTTGACAACCACTTAAATAGAAAAGAGATTCAAGCCGCTATTGCCAAAGGAAGCGGCTACTCCATTCACCGCCAATCCAAATCGGTTGGAGGCGAGTACTTCTATTCGGCACGCTACTTTAAAGACGAGCGATACATTATTCGTTCGGCACTTCCCTACAACATTAGTCTGGTGAAACATCTGAAAGCCGATTTTCACTTCATTTGGTTTACCATTGCTGTAAGTATCTTGCTTATTGTTGTATTCTACCGATTTACCCACAAACTGAGCACTTCAATAACCCAACTCCAACAATTTGCCCTCAAAGCAGATCGGGGTGAAGCAATTGATATCGATACGGTAACTGGCTTTCCCAAAAATGAACTGGGAGAGATCTCTCAACACATTATCCGCATTTATGGACGCTTGCACCAGGCCAAGGAGGATTTGTATATTGAACGCGAGAAGCTGATAACACACCTCCAAATTTCTCATGAAGGATTGGGCGTTTTTAGTGTAGACAAAAAAGAGATTTTGGTAAATGGCCTTTTTACAAAGTACATTAATCTTATTTCGGATGAGAATTTAAGTCACTCTGAAGAGGTTTTCTCCATTCCCGAGCTAGAACCAATTACAAAGTTCTTAGAAAATAATAAACGCCCAGTAATCTCGAAAGAGGAGAAACGTATGTCATTCAACATTGACAAAAGCGGACGCTATTTCTCGGTAGAGTGCATTATTTTTCAAGACAACAGCTTTGAAATATCAATCAATGACATTACCAAAGAGGAGGAGCAAGCACGTTTAAAGAAGCAGCTTACACAGAACATTGCTCACGAGCTAAAAACACCAGTAAGTAGTATTCAAGGCTATTTGGAGACCATTGTAAACAATCCAAATCTAGATAGAGAGAAGATGAATGCTTTCCTAGAGCGAAGCTATGCACAGAGTAATCGGTTGGCACATCTGCTGCAAGATATCTCTGTATTAACTCGCATGGAAGAGGCTCCCAATATGCTTGGAATCGAGGAGGTAAACCTTACAGCTATGACGCAAGGCATCTTCAATGAGGTAGCCATGGATTTAGAAGAGAAAAATATAACAACCATCAATCTTCTCCCATCTCAACTCAGCATACAAGGCAATGGTTCGTTGCTCTATTCTATCTTCCGCAACCTGACCGACAATGCCATAGCGTATGCTGGAGCAGGAATAACGCTAACAGTACGTTGCTTTCGCGAAGATGATCAATTCTACTATTTTAGCTTCTCCGATACGGGAGTAGGTGTAGCACCCGAACATTTGAGCAGGCTATTCGAACGCTTCTACCGGGTAGATAAAGGACGCTCACGCAAGATGGGTGGAACCGGATTGGGACTTGCCATTGTTAAGAATGCAGTGATTCAACACGGGGGAACTATCTTTGCAAAAAATAACCCAGGTGGCGGATTGGAGTTTATCTTCACACTAAGCAAACAAGCCTAAATAAAAAAGGAGCTTAATAAGCTCCCCAAGTTAGAACAAATTCCGGATGCGTATAATAGCGTATACGGAATTTGTTATTTTTAGACGTCTTGTGTTCCGACAGCTCAAAAGATCCTTCACGCTGCAACTGAAATGGGTGCACCTGCATATGGTTTCGCCAATCAACCCCCTCCTCATCCAAGAGTTTAAAGACAGTCTCCTTGGCCGACCAGTAAATAAGCAAAGCTTTCGTTCTATCGACCACCGGTAAGTTACACTCCTCGTCCGCCCGAATAAAGCGCTTGGCAATGCGTTCTACCCGATCGCTGAGTTGCTCTATATCAATACCGACCAACGAATCGACATGAAGCGCTACAGCTACATATCCCTTGGTATGTGAAATACTAATAGAAGCGGACCGATCCTTTAAATAGGGTCTTCCAGAGGGGTAATAAGCAATCTGCTTTTCCATACCACACATCTCTTTCAGCAAAACACGTACAGCCAAAAACTCTAATTTGCGGGCATCGGATGTGAAGCTAGCATATCGCTCACCCGAATAGGAATCGATAGATAGCTGGGTGGTCAATTCGCTCACGCTTTCAGTAACCTGCCACACTCCTATTGAGATTCCAGCTTCATCAATCTGCTTAAATAAAGGCATAATTATTCTGAGAAACTAGGTTATACGGCTGGAACAAAATTGACTTTCACCTTTAAAATACGGCGATTTGTCATCTCGGTAACCTCGAAGGTATATGCACCAAAAACAATTGATTCGTGCAGTATGGGAAACTCTCCCTTTAATTCCAGCAGCAATCCAGCTAGAGTATCAGCATCGCCCTCTACCTTCTGGAAATCGGCTGGATCTGCTTCTATTATTCGGTAGAAGTCGGCCAAAAGAATACGCCCTTCGAACGAATATACAGAATCTGAAAGCTTCACATATAACTTCTCTTCCTCGTCATATTCATCACTAATTTCACCCACAATCTGCTCAATAATATCTTCCATGGTTATAAGCCCCGATGTACCGCCAAACTCATCGATAACAATAGCTATGTGAATTTTGTTGGCCTGAAAATCGCGAAGAAGGTCATTAATCATCTTTGTCTCGGGCACGAAATAGGCTGGACGGATCATGTCTTGCCAACAAAAAGTCTCCTCTTTTTGAAGGTAGGGCAATAGATCTTTAATGTAGAGTATACCCTTTATATTGTCATGCTTCTCTTCGTAGACAGGTATACGGGAGTAGCCATTCTCGACTACAGAACGCAACACATCTGAATACGAGTCTGTTATATCTAAACAAACCATATCCAAACGAGGTGTCATTACTGCCTTAGCAGTTTCACCCCCAAAACGAATAATTCCTTCGAGTATATTATTTTCTTCGGATAGCTCCTCCTTATCGGTAAGCTCAAAAGCATGAGAGAGCTCATCGACCGAGATGTTGTAATTTTTCTTCACAACCACCTTGTTTACAAGGTACGAAGAACGTACTAGAAGAGACACAAGTGGGTAAAATAGGACCTTTAAGGCAGAGATTACAGGTGCAGCTGTTCTACAAAAACGTAGCGTATTTTGTGCCGAGTAAATTTTAGGCATAATCTCGCCAAAAAGCAAGAGCAAGAAGGTAAGAACAACCGTAATAAGAATAAACTCAAGCAAAATTGAATTTCCAAAATGAATGGTGCTGGCAAAGAAAAAGTTGCACAGCATAATGATGGTTACATTCACAAAGTTGTTCGAAATAAGAATGGTAGCTAACAACCTCTCAGATTCACTAAGAAGTGTACTAATTTTCTTATCAACCACACTCTTCCCCTCCTCTATTTCATTCAAGTCAGTAGGAGAGAGCGAAAAGAAAGCAATTTCTGAGGCCGATACAAACCCTGAGGCATAAAGCAATAGGGCAGCCAGCACGATGGATACAATAGCTCCAAGCGAAGGAGTGGTAAAATAAACACCGCTAAACAATTCGATAGAGCGGTATAAAAACGAATCAGGGTCCAAAGAAGTGGGTTTTAGTTAAACATCTATTTTTTTAAAACGGTAAGTCATCAGTAGAATCAGAAGCCAACGCATCTTTTAGTGTAGCTGCCTGAGGAGCCGCTTGAGCAGGAGCTTGTGAAGGGGCTTGCGGAGAAGTTGCACCTGAACGAGGGGTAAGCATCTCCATAACATCGCCAAAAATTTCGACAACCGTACGTTTTACACCGTTTTGATCATCATAAGAGCGACTCTTAATTTTACCTTCGATAAAAAGCTTATCGCCTTTATGTACGTACTTCTCGGCTACTTCTGCCAATCCTCGCCACAAAACAATGTTGTGCCACTCTGTACGGTCAGGCACTTGTGTACCATTTTGCAAGGTATACCCACGCTCCGTAGTAGCTAAGGAGAAAGTAGCTACTGCTACACCACTGTCCAAATATCTCACTTCGGGATCTTTTCCGACATTGCCAATAAGCATTACTTTGTTTAACGACATGATTTAGTCTATTTTAAGGATTATGTTCCAAAAGTAGCGAAAAAAAATGATTCACCAAGCGTGACATTGCAAAATTATCCACATCGGCTATCTTTATTTGCTCATATCCCTCCAAGGGCTGTAACATCTCTGAAAATTGCACTTCATAGAAGTCGGCATAAATGGTTCGATGCGAGAGTTGATGCTTTACATTTTTTGCTATTTGCTTGACTAAAGGCTCACGTCCAGCAGCCAAAAGGCTGACAAACTGAGGGGTAGCATAGAACTCTTCTAGAGTTAGTACTGTAGGAGTCTCAATTAAGAAGGGTTCATAAAGATTCTTCCAAATATCACTGCCACTTCGTTTTCGTAAGTAGGTATCGGTATCTGTATGCACGTAGATATAGTGCAAATAGCGGTTCGTTACTTTGGTCTTATGCTGTTTGACCGGCAGTTCACCTACACACTGCTGGGCCCTTGCCACACAGCTATCAGCCAATGGGCAATCCATACAATTGGGCGAAGCTGGTGTACATTGCAAAGCTCCAAACTCCATTATGGCCTGATTGTAGAGTCCAGGGTTCTCTTTATCAAGCAATTCATGCGCTAGTTGAGCAAACTCCTTTTTCCCTTTGGTCGAATCAATTGGAGTCTCTATGCCCATCCATCGCGATAAAAGACGATACACATTTCCATCGACAACTGCATGAGGCAAATTGTAAGCAAAAGAACAAATAGCGGCTGCTGTATACTCTCCTACTCCCTTCAGAGCCAATACCTCCTTGTGAGTATTGGGAAAAGCACCAAGCGCAGCAATTGTTTTAGCTGCTTCATGCAGATTGCGAGCCCTTGAATAATATCCTAATCCCTCCCAAAGCTTCATAACTTCATCATTCTGGGCAGCAGCAAGTGCAAAAACATCGGGAAAACGCGCTATGAATCGCTGATAATAGGCATACCCTTGCACCACACGAGTTTGCTGCAAAATAATTTCAGAGATCCAAATGAAATAAGGGTCTTGTGTTTCGCGCCAAGGCAATTCGCGTTTATTCTGGTGATACCAATCAAGGATCGTTTTACTAAATAGATTCATGTGAGCTTTTTTTTCGCTGATTTGTTGTGGAACAATAGAAGAATAGAAGGTGCAAAATTAGAATAAGTTCATGGAACACCAGCCCTAATCAAGCAGAAAATAAGGATGCAATATGATTGTAAAAACCTAAAAAAGGAGTTGATTCATAGAGAGAAGTGTTAATTCAGTTAATGCTGCTTAATTCTTTATCCAGACCCTTTAATTTCCATCCTTTTGTGTCAATTTGTGCAAAACCAATTGATTAACGAAGCAAAGCATCTCATTCTAAAATAATTCTCAATTACTTTGGTAGTTAGCTGATAACTACCTATATTTGCACTCCGAAAAAATAAGAAACAAGTCTAACAATAATTATTAAGCGAAATGACCAAAGCAGATATCGTAAATGAAATTACGAAAAAAACAGGTGTCGATAAGGTAACTGCATTAAAAACTTTAGAAGCTTTCATGGATAGCGTAAAAGAGTCTCTTTCAAATGAAGAAAACGTCTACCTTCGCGGATTTGGTAGTTTTATCGTAAAGAAAAGAGCTCAAAAAACAGCTCGTAACATTTCTAAAAATACGACTATCATCATTCCTGAGCACAACATCCCGTCTTTTAAACCTGCAAAGACATTTACATTGTCTGTAAAGAAATAAAACAAATAAATTAAGTACTAACCCTTTAAAATTTTGAAGCTATGCCAAGCGGAAAGAAAAGAAAAAGACATAAAATGTCTACGCACAAGCGCAAAAAAAGACTAAGAAAGAACAGACATAAAAGCAAAAAATAATTTGTAGTCTGTGACGACTAATAAAGAACAAACCT
>JBOFRN010000065.1:0-46006 GCA_051651025.1 Phocaeicola sp. | reverse complement strand
CAAGGCTGCATGAGGGGAGCTACTTCAGGATTGTTTTTTGCGAAAGGAAAGGAACTCGCACGGTGTGCTCAGACAGCCTTTCCTTTTTCTCGCAAAAAGCAATCCTTCCGTTTTACGCTCCTCTCATGAGGCCGTTCTTTGCTTCTCAACATGGCTCGGCTTTGGCCTCGCTCGTTGCTTCTTTTTTTTATATCATATTTTAAGTTGTTTTTTGAGTAGTTTGTAAAAAATAAGTGATTGTGCGAGGGGTTCCTAAAAAAGATTGTATTTTTGTGATTCTATAAACACGAACAAAATAAAAGAGGAGGATGCGGTAGGCATTCAAGGAGATATGACACATTATAAAGTATATATTTTAGGGCTACTTGTGGCTTTATCCTGCTTGGTTGCGGGGTGTAGCAGTGGCGGAGCTGGAGTGCCTAAGCGGGTGCTGGTGGTTCATGCTTACAAGGCCAATTATGCCCCGTATGGGGGGTATAACGAGGAGATGGTGAAGGGGTTGCAACAAAAGGGGATTGAGCCCGATGTGCGGTTTATTTACCTGGATTGCGAGTCGTACCGGGAGGTGGAGGAGATTGCAGTGCTAGAGGTACTGCTGGATGAGACCTGCCGCACCTGGCGACCCGATGTGATTGTGGTCAATGAGGACCAGGCTACCTACTCGCTGCTGATGGGGAATCACTCGTTGGTGCGCAGTGTGCCCATTGTGTTTGGGGGGGTGAACTTTCCCAACTGGGAGCTGCTGGCGCGCTACAACAATGTGACGGGATTTCACGATGAACTGGCGGTGTGGGAGAATGTGCAGCTGATGCAGGAGCTCTTTAAGGGGCGCTACCAACCCTATACGTTGCTGGACTCTACCTACTTGGATAGGAAGTTGCGCGAGACGGTGGCGCAGCAGTTGGAACCGCATCCGGTGACGGGCTTCTTTCGGAAGGATACGGAGCAGCAGAAGCGGGCGCTGGTGGAGCAAGGGTACATCGATTTTAAATCCTATTCGCTGCGCCTGTTGGGGGGTGGAAAGGAGAGCCCTTTTGCCATTATGCGAAGCGAGAATCAGCGACAAGGATATATTCAGCTCAAGCGCGATGTAACGACCGAACGGGTGGGACTGCTTAACGTGAACCCTTGCTTGACGGCGATGGCCGAGGGGTTTGACAACGACGAGCAGCTACTGGGGGGCTACTTTACACCGCTTACGCTGCAACTGGAGGAGCAGGTGGACTATGTGGCACGCATCCTGAAGGGGGAGTCGCTGGCTAACTTACCGGTGATGAAGAGTGGGAAGCGCTATGTGATGGACTGGAGGGTGTGGCGTGAGCTGGGCTATAGCTATACGCAGATTCCGCGCAAGTTTGAGGTGGTGAATCTGCCTCCTCATTTGGCCCATCCGGTGCTCTATTATGGCAAGTGTGTGGTGATTATTGGAGGGGTGTTGCTGCTCATTGTACTGCTATCGGTGCGGTTGCGCATTGAACGAAAGCGGAAGCGGAAGGCGCTGCAGGAGTTGGCGAGCGAGAAGGAGACCTTGGCACTGGCCATTCGCGGAGGGGGGACCTTTGCATGGCGCATCGAAAATAACAAATTCTTGATTGATTCGACTTTCTGGGAGGCGATCCATGCACACGAACGGAGGCTTACCTTGAGTGAGTTTGTGAGCTTTGTTCATCCCGATTTTCGCAAGCAGGCGCTGCACGAGTTGAGCAACTTGAGTGCTTCGGCCAACCAGGTGCTGCAGGTGCCTTGTGCCTTTGATGGGGGCAAGCTCTATCGTTGGTGGGAGTTCCGCTTTACCAGTGTGAGACAGGTGGGAGGGCGACGAACCTTGGGGCTGTTGCTGGATGTGGAGCAGGAGAAACAACGCGAGCAGGAGATGCAACTAGCCCGCGAGATGGCCGAGAAGTCGGAGCTGAAGCAGTCGTTCTTGACCAACATTAGCCACGAAATTCGAACCCCGCTCAATGCGATTGTGGGTTTTACCAATATACTTTACTCGGGCGAGGAGATTGAACCCGAGGAGCGTGAACTGTGTGTGGATTCGATTAACCGGAACACGGAGTTGCTGCTGGGGCTGGTGAATGATGTGCTGGATCTCTCGCGCTTTGAATCGGGACACATGGAGGTGAAGCTGAGCAAGTGTGGCATAGCCGAGTTGATGGAGGAGATTCGCCATACCTACCAGGTGTTGATGCCCGATCACCTCGATTTTGAATTTGAGAATGTGGAGGTGGCGGCCTTTGTGAATGTGGACAAGGGGCGATTTACGCAGGTGCTTAGCAACTTCTTGACCAATGCCATTAAGTTTACCGAAGGGGGCTATGTGAAGCTGGGATGCAAACTGGATGCCAAGCGTCACCAGGCCATCTTCTTTGTGGAGGATACGGGCAAGGGGATTCCGCTGGAGGAGCAGAAGATGATCTTCTCACGCTTCTACAAGCAGGACGAATTTGCTCAGGGCACGGGCTTGGGACTCTCCATCTGCCAGGCTATTATTGAGAAGCTGAATGGGGAGCTGGAGCTCTGGTCGGAGCCGGGCAAAGGGAGCCGTTTCTCGGTGAAATTGCCCTATTGGCGCATCCTATCGAGTGCCGAATTGTTGCACTAAGGGGCTTGTTAATCTATGAAAAGGGGGGCTGAGGTTCACCTTTTTTTTCTATATTTGTGCTCTTTTTTGATGACGATCCCCGGTGATCGAGCTCGGGGAGATCAATCGTAACCCCACGGGAAGAAAAAACGGGTAGGGGAAGAGACTAAACGATGAATTAAACAACCATGAATATAATTTTTTTTAGTATAGGAAGTGGAAGCAGTGGCAATGCGTACTATGTAGGTACTTCGGAGGGAGGTATTCTGGTCGATGCGGGGGTGGGTATTCGCACCCTGAAGCGTTCGCTCAAGGAGCGGGGCATTTCGCTAGAGGCTATTCAGGCGGTCTTTGTGACACACGATCATGCCGATCATATTAAGGCGGTGGGCCACTTGGGAGAGAAATATCACATACCCATTTATGCTACCCAGGAGGTGCATGGGGGCATTACGCGCAACTACTGTGTAACCGAGAAGCTGACGGAGGCGCACACTTGCTACGTGGAGAAGGAGCAACCCCTGCAGTTGGGCGCTTTTACCATCACCCCTTTTGAGGTGCCACACGATGGAACCGACAATGTGGGCTACTGCATAGAGGTGGGAGGAAGGGTCTTTTCGTTCCTGACCGACCTAGGGGAGATAACCGAAACGGCAGCGCACTACATTCGCAAGGCGCACTACCTCATTATAGAGGCCAATTACGACGATGAGATGCTGCGTATGGGTTCCTATCCGCTCTACCTGAAGGATCGCATCCGGGGACGAAATGGGCACATGAGCAACCACGAAACGGCGCAGTTCCTAGCCGAGAACTACGAGCTGCACCTGAAGTACATCTTTTTATGTCACCTGAGTAAGGACAACAACCACCCCGAACTGGCCTACAAAACGGTGGAGTATGCGCTGCGCTGCAAGGGGATTGTGGTGGGCAAGGAGGTGCACCTGGTGGCACTGAAGCGTACCATGCCTTCGGTGGTATACCATTTTTAAGGAGGAAAAGAGCCTCTTTTTTAAGAAAAAGATGAAAAAATGTTTGGAGGGTAGTGTGTTATGTGCTACCTTTGCAAACGCAAACGAAGAAATGCAACATGCACTCTTAGCTCAGTTGGTAGAGCAACTGACTCTTAATCAGTGGGTCCAGAGTTCGAATCTCTGAGGGTGTACCAAAAGAAAAGCGGTAATAGTCGAATGATTGTTACCGCTTTTTTTGTGCCATCATAGGTGGTTTCTCTCCTTCAATTCTTCTTTAATGCTTGTTTAATTCTTCTTTTCTTGCCTTTTTCTTTTCTGCTGGCTGTTCATTTCTTTTGTCTTGATACAAAAGAAACGGAACCAAAGAAAAAATCAAGGCTGCCTGTGAGGGGCTACTCCAGGGGCTCTTTTTGCGGAAGGAAAGGAACTCGCACGGTGTGCTCAAACAGCCTTTCCTTCTTTTCGCAAAAAGCTCTCCTTCCGTTTTACGCCCCTCGCAGGATGCCGTCTTTTCTTTTCGCAACATTGCTTCGCTCGTTGCTTCTGGTCAACATTGCTTCGCTCGTTGCATTGCTTCGCTCGCTGCTTTGCTCGCTTGTTGCTTTGGTGAGCAAAAGCGGATTATGATTAAGAAAAGTGAAAAAATAGTGATGGGAATGAGGTGATTGCTATTAATTTTAATATTTTTGTTCCAAAATCAAATCTGTTTTAAAGTTGAGCTATCTTCAAAATAAGTCTCAAATATTGCTTGATGGAGCTAAACTGCTTCATGGGAACTATCTATATCCAGCTGTTGCACACGGTGCTTACTACAGTTGTTATCAATTGATGTTGCATATCTGGATACATAAGATGGGCAAGACTCAAGAAGAGTTAAGTACAGCTTGTAGCAGTTCTAACAGGGGTTCACACGAGTATCTGATAAATGTTATTACGCTTCATATGAAACAGAGCTCAGGAAGAACAGGGCTACAAGATGCTAGAGAGTTTAGCAGTAAAATAGGGCAATTGAAGAGGTTAAGGCATTTTGCAGATTACAGAGATGAATCATTTGATTCAACAAATAGTTCTAAGAGTTTGTTATTATCAGACGAAATCATACCCATAATAAGGAAATATTAGATATGAAATCAAAAGAATTTATCATTAATGAATTGAAAGAATTTATTCTTAAGTTCTCTAACATGAGAATACGATATGAATTCGATGAAATTTCTTTCGTTCACACTGTAGAAGTTCTGCCTAATGAGAAATATCACTCCGACCAGCTTTATATGGAGTGGGAAAGTGATATGTTTGATCGTTTTACGGAGCGTTTTCCATATGAAAACATTTGCTTTGTATCGGATGATGCTGTCTATGGAATAACAAACGAAGCGCTTGTTATTGAAGGGGTGTGGTATTACCCTATAACGCGTCAGTATGATCCTAGAGTTGTAGAATATAATACCATCATAAAAGCTCCAACAACCTCCATATCATCTGGATTTACCTCTTTCACTACGAGTAAGCCATGTGTGGCTGTGGAGGTGAATGTTCAAGATGAAACAAAACTTAAAGATACTGTTTTGGCTGCTTAATACCCTAATATGACTCATATGGAATCAGGATTTAAAATAGATGATTTGTTGTTGCTGGAAAGCTCGTTCTCGAGAATACATAATGTTGTTTTTGAGCATGTAACCAATGATTTAAGCATTAACACGGAGGTAGGGGTTAATGAGAATAAGATAACAGTGATAGAGGAAGTAACACTTGTTCAAAGATTTGAAGCGATAGAGCAGGTTAAAATTGTCATTAAGATGGTTGGCGTATTTGAAGCGACTGGAGCCTCTAAAATTACCGATTTAGAGCTGTTTGGAAAGGTTAATGGCGCTGCAATCTTATTTCCTTACATAAGGGAGCATATTACTACTCTGACTTTAAAAGCGGGTATACCTCCTATTATTTTACCTCCAGTTAATTTCCAAAATCAAAATGATTAATTGACACCACTAAACTCTAAAGTGCTCTTGTTGGATACTCTTCACAAGTTGGCATATAGAAGAAATGAGAGCGTTTACTCCTTCGTTGGGTGAACGCTCTCTTCGCTTGTTGTTGCTATTAGGGGAGTAGGAAAAATAGGAAGCCGATGTTGATGTGTTCTTTGAGGAATTTAAGGGATTTGCTGATGTTGGCCTCTACGGTTTTGGGGCTGATTTGGAACTTCTCGGCAATCTCTTTGTAGCTGAGGTGACTCTTGCGATTTAAGATAAAGATCTCTCTTTGTCGTTCGGGGAGCTCGTTGATTAGGCGATCGATAAACTCGCTGAGTTGATTGGCCGAAATCTCCTCTTCGATTGTACTCTGCTCTTTGAGGGCTCCTTCGGTGAGGGCATCGGTAATGGTGGTCTTAAATCCGAGCTTTGAAGAGTTTAATAAGCCCGTTGTTTTACCTCATCCTTTTGTGTGGTCCAACCGAATGTACCTGAACCCCGTATTTTACAATGAAGTTTATAAAAATCCACAAATGGTTCAAGCACCTGGTTATTAAAAAGAAAGAATATGAAGAAACTAGTTACAATATTAAGTTTATGTGGAGCGCTCATGGGAGTCTCTTCCTGCGATAAATACGATGATTTGATACCTGAGAAGTACGATAAGATTCTCTCCCTGAAGGTGTATGGGGAGCAGGAACTTACGCTTTACAATACAGGTAGTGAAACCGAGTATCTCATTACTGCCATGAAAACAGGTAGTCGCCCAGATCTGGCGGCATCTGCTACGGTGAGTGTCATGAGTGAGGCGCAATTTGAGGCCTACCTGGCCGAAACGGGGTTGAACTATCGTAAACTGCCCGAAGCGTGTTACTCGTTATCCAACAATGAGTTGCAGTTTTCGGCAACCGATACCTGGAAAATCGTTCCTGTTTCGATTGATCCGGTGAAGGTAGCCGAGTATGTAGGGGTTACGGAGGATACCTATGTAATTCCGATCATTATGGCAAGTAGCCAAGACTCCATTCTTCACGATCAAGACAAGCTCTTTTTAAAACCTCTGGAAGTGCTTACTCCTTCAATCTCTTTTGGAAATGTGGTAGCGGGGGTTATTAGTCAGGAGATGAAAAAAGGGGGTGGAACGCTATCCATTCCACTGAATATGCAGATTGCCAACTTGTGGGATTTTGAGGTGCAAGTGGAGGTGGTACCTAGCTTGACGACCATTCAAGACTTTACATGGAGTAACGATGGATTGGTAGCGATGGTGAAAGGCGATAATGGAACCTTGGAGCTTACCATTCCAGAGTTGAGTTATGTAAAAGGGACCATCGGGTTGAGAATATCGTCGATAGTAGGTATGGATTTTGACTTTGATGATACTCCTGTAACTGTTTCGGTGGCTATAGAGAAGTATCCGCTAACTACCGCTATGTTGTCGACCAATGCACAGGAGCCTTCGGAAGGTCCGATAGCGAATGTGATTGATGGAAATATAGACTCTTATTTCCACTCGGCATGGAGTATGTCGGTTGCTGGAAATCATTACATTCAGGTGGAATTGCCTACGGAGGTCAGCTCTTTTGTTTTTGATTATACCAATCGGAAGGCCAATGGAAATGCAGCCCTCTATCACTTTAAGGTTTACGCAGGAGATAGTGAAAATGATCTCGCTTTGGTGAGAGAGTACAATGGGGATGTAGATACCTTGCCTTCGGGTGGAGCGGGAGTCTTTAGTTCGGAGGAGTTAACCGTTCCTTCGCCTGTAAAGGTGATCCGATTTGAATGTGTTAAGAACTTTACCAATGGCAAGTTCTTTGTATGGAGTGAATTCTCTTTACGCACACTCTAACTACGCGAAACAAATGAAACGGATGTTTTCGGTGTTCTAAATAGATAAAATAGTGATTAAAAACGCTAATGGCTTGTTTGTATAGCTGTTAGCGTTTTTTTTAGTTGTTAGCCTCTAAGCGGGAAGTCTTAATATCCCCTGACAGGCCATGGCAATCTCTTCGCGGTGGGTAATGAGCAGCAGGGTGCGTTGTTGGCAGGCGGCTTTAAGGCGTTCCATGAGGAGGCGTTCGGTGGCGGCATCGAGTGCCGAGCTAAACTCATCGAAGAGTAAGATGGAGCGGTTGCCCAGTAGGGCACGAGCAATGGCGATGCGTTGTGCTTGTCCTTCGCTTAATCGGGCTCCTCCTTCGCCACAGGGTGTATCGAGTCCTTTGGGGAGTTCGTACACGAAGTGGGCTACTGCGGTGTGTAGGGCCTCTTCGATTTCGTTGGAGGTGGCTTGTGGGTGTGCCCAGAGTAGGTTCTCGCGAATGGTACCACTAAAGAGGGAGTTTCCTTGCGGTACATAGGCCACCTGTTTGCGGAAGGCGGGGGTAACTTGCTTGCTCTCTCCTTGTTGGTTGTAGCAGACTACCTCGCCACTCTCGGGGGTGAGGATGGCCATGATAAAGCGGAAGAGGGTACTCTTTCCTACGCCGGTTTCGCCCAGAATGGCGGTCATGGTGTAGGGTTTAAAATCGGTGGTAAACTCTTGAAAGATCTTCTTGCAGCTCTGTTCGTAGGCAAAGCTTACTTGATTAAAGCGGATACCGACGGCTTGGATGGAGCTCTCTTTGTCGTGTCTGTGCACTTCGGAGGGGAGCTGTTTAAGCTCGTCGATGCGCTGCATGGAGCTGTAGGCTTGGATAAACTTGCTGCCCGAGGTGATGAGTGCCAAGGTGGGGTGTTGTACCTGGCTAACGAGTTGCAAGAAGGCGGTGAGGGTGCCAAAGGTGATGAGTCCATCGCGCAGCAGGGTGGCTCCGTAGAGGAAGGCGAAGAAGTAGCCCACGGCAAAGCCCATATAGGTAACGGAGCGTGAGGTGAGCGAGTAGTGGCTTCGCTTCATAAACTTGCCACGTAGTTTCTCTTGTTTCTGGTGCAGCTTTTCGGTTTGTCGGTCGGCAGCCAGGAAGGTGGTGATAAGGAAGCGGTGTTGGAGGGACTCTTGCAGCAGGGAGTGGATTTGTCCATCCGATTTGCGAATGTGCTTGGTGAGTCGGTTAAGCTTGGAGCCGTAGCGCTTCACAAGCAGGCAGCAGATGGGCATAACCAGCACCACACCGATGGCCACTCGCCACTCCAGAAAGGTCATGAGTAGAAAGGCGCCCAGTAGCTTGGTGAGATTGATACAGATGGTTGGAATGAGCGATGCGAGCGCTTCGGATACCACCCGTACATCTTCCTCCATGCGATTTACCAGATCGCCGGTATGAAACCGCTCACGATCGTACCAGCAGCACCCCAATATGGAGTGAAAGAGCTTGGCTCTTAATTGATTCTTATTCTCGATTTCGCACCGATTCTCGCAATAACCACTGGCATAGTTTAGTCCTACTTGAGTGAGGAGTGTCACTGCTAGCCCGAGTACATAGGGGGTAAAGCTTCCTCCACCAGGTTGGGTAGCCAAATCAATGACTGCTTTACAGAGCCATACATAAAGTAACATGCATCCGACAGATAGTACCCCCGATAAGATGTGTAGCGACATATATCTGCTGCTCCCTTTCAGGTAATGTGCCATGGTCGACAAGTGAAATTTTAACTGCTTCATGAAGTTAAGGCGTGCGTTCTAGTAGTTTCTAAAATATTCATTTAAAGCTCTATAATGAGCCTGCAAAAGGTGTGAATGTAATTGTTTGGAGGAATAAAACCTCTTCTTTCTATTAAATAAAGAGACATCTTGTCTTGCTTTATCTGCAAATATAGTTAAAATAAAGAACATAAATGTTTACATAAAAAAACATTAAGCTCTGTTAACAGAGCAACGTGATAGTAGGCAGCGCAGGCGCAGCCCAGCAAGTAGCAGATAGCGCAGGCGCAGCCCAGCCACGGTAGCAAGGAGCAACGAACAAAGGCGTAGCCGAGCAAGTAGCAGATAGCGTAGGCGCAGCCGAGCCATGGTAGCAAGGAGCAACGAGCAAAGGCGTAGCCGAGAAATGTTGCGACCTGAGGAACGGCCTCTTGGGAGGAGCGTTAAGCGGAAGTGCGGATTCTTGCGTTAAAAAGGAAAGGCTGTTTGAGCACGCAGTGCGAGTTCCTTTCCTTTCGCAAGAAGCCACGCTGGAGTAGCTCCACCCAAGCAGCCTTGATTTTTTCTTTGGTTCCGTTTCTTTTGTATCAAGACAAAAGAAATGAACAGCCATTAGCAATAACCAGTTCCAAGCTCTCTTCTTTCTCGAGTTGCAGTTTCTGTCTCAACCGGTAGCGTGCCATATTGACGCTGCGGTGTGCGATGCCCATGTGGGTAGCAATTTGGTGGCTATCCTGTCCCAATGCAATGAGCATAGCGAGTAGCTCCTCCTTGCGTCCCAGGTTGGGTACTTGTTGGCGCAGGTGGGGTAGGAAGTGGGGGTAGAGCTGTTCGAATCGCTCCCGGAAGGTCGACTCGCCCTTCTCTTTGAGGAGTTTGGGGGTGAGTGCTTCGATCTCTTTGCGGCTCTCTTTTTCGGTAAAGAGGGTAGAGAGTTGCTCTTGCACTTGGCTGTTGTGCAACTGGGCCAGTTCGAGTTTATCGAGCAAGCTGTCTAGCTCTTGGTTGCCCATTCGTTGTTTGATGCGGTAGACCTTTCGGTTGTAGAGCAGCAAGAGGAGTAGGATTAGGGTACTACTAAAGAAGGTGAAGATGTAGAAGCGGATGGTAAGCTTGTTGTTCTCCAGTTTGGCTTGTGCCAGGTGTAGCTGTTGCGTTCGTTTCTCGGTTTGGAACTGCACAATAGTGGCTGCCAACTTCTGCGAGGTCTGTTTGTCGTTGAGCACCTCATTTTCGGCCAGTAGGGCTTTTGCATACTGTTTGATGCGGGGTGCATTTCCCTGCTTCAGGTAGTGTGCGAGGGCAAATTCATTGGCCTCTTCGATGTAGAGTGGGGTAGCCGATAGGTTGAGTAGGTGGTACATGCTATCGAGCATTGCCTCGGCAGGTTGGCGCTGTTGCTGTTTGAGGTAGCCCTGCGCCAGTTGGTAGTAAGCTTTGGCGCGATTGAGGGAGGTGGCTTGGGTGGCTGCTCGTTGGAGTCGCTCCATGCCGAGGGCCAAGGAGTCGGCTAGGGAGTAGTTAACCAGGATGGATCCCAAGAGGCAGTCAATATCGACCAAGCCGCTGTTGTAGGGTAGATTTTTACCGTATTCATCGGCTTTTTGTAGGAAATGGATGGCCGAATCGGGTTGTTGCATCGCCACCATTACTTGCGCTTTTCTGAGGTAGGTTTGGGCAGCCACCATGGGACTGCTGTGTGCAATTTGCTCAATTTGGTGCAGCGAACTGGTGGCATATTGGTTGGCATAGGTGGGGAGTTGCCAGTAGAGGTAGAGTTCGCTCAGGGCGTTGTAGGCATTGAGCTCGCCCAGGATATCGCCCAAGTGGCGTGAATGCTCGATGCTTTGCAGGAAGAGATCGGCCGCTTCGCTAATCTTTCCGGTGCGTTTGTAGAGGGTGCCGAGGATGGAGTAGAGCCACTGTTTGCCCGAGGGATTGTTGTAGAGCTGGGCCTGCTCAATGGCCAGTAGGCACCACTGGATGACCTGCTCTTGCTGGTTGGGGTTGCTAAAGAAGACAGCAGCGGCATAGGCGTAGTCGCGAAAGAGGCGTTGGGGGGTGGAGTGAACCAGCGGCAGGGAGAGCGCCTGCAGGGTGGTTTGCTCGGCTAGATCCATCGCTTCGGTACGTGAGAGGGCATAGCCCAAGAGGGCGTAGAGATCGCGCTGACAGTGGCTTTGAATGAGCGAGGTGGGTGCTTGGCTTAAGGCGGTGAGGTAGGCCACACAGCTATCGGGGGTACCTTGGCTTTGGTGGCTGTTGAGGAGTTGCAACAAGGATTCGATCACCAGGGGTTGCAGTGCATCGCGCAACGATTCGTGGGGAGTATCGATCTGAATGCAATGTTGGTATTTTTCGATGGATTCGGCATATTTTGCCTGTTGTTGCAGCGAACGAGCCTGTTGGAGCTGCTTTTGGGCATAGGTTACCAAGGTATCGGTATGCTGCGAGGTGTGCTCGGAGGTGTGCTGGGGTGCGTCTGTAGCCGAGGAGGGGGTGGATTGGCAAGCGGTGGTGGCAAACAACCCCAGGAGGAGGAAAAAAGAGAGAAGTGAGTGATAAACCATTTTTAATTAACTAGATAGGTGTTGGTGATGGGTGCTTATTCTGTAGAACAAAGATAGGAATAAGTGTGTTAGTAGCCAAATAAATAGGGGTGTAGTGCGGGCTGAAGGGTCTCTTTGTAGAGGCGTTGTAGTAGAAGTTACGGTAGGATTACGAAGGGAGTGGTGGATCTTTGTGAGTCGATGGTTTGTTGTTAAGTGATTGGAAACTACTCTTTTGTGATTTGTAGATTGATTTGTAGATATCCATTCTTTCATAGATCTCTCTCTTTTGCGTAGTTTTGCATCAGCTTTAACAAAAAGAGCGAACAGGCTCTCTGCCTACCCCTTCGCGAGCTAAAAGCAGCTGGAAGTTTGATATAGATACCACGGGAGATGATTACAACGCGGTAAAGGCTTTTCTGGAGCGGGAGTATAGAGATTGGACCACGCAGGCATTCGATTCGTATGGAATAGATGCAGAGGGGGCGGCTAGAGGGGCGTATGAGGCCTTGGCAAAGGTAGTAGCCGAGAGCTTGGCTTCGAAGTGGATACTGGCTGGCCATTCTCACGATTACACCTTTGAACTCTACCAAGCCAATGAGCAAGGGTGTTACCTGAAGGTGAAGGAGATCGCTTTTAATCCCACTAAAAAATAGGCGGCCCAATCCCTTGCTATTTACTGGAGCTAGAAGAGGACAGTCAGAAAACGATACTGGAGTTCTAAGAAAGCAGTCATAGAACAGTCAGAAAAGAGTCAGAAAGCAGTAAGAAAAGAGTCAGAAAACAAAAGAAAACAATAAGCTAACTACTATTTATAATTTTTAAAAACGACAAATTATGAACTTATTTAAAAAAACAGTTTTTGGATCGGCTTTAACAGCCCTAGTATTTTCATTGAGCGCATGTAGCGATAGCAGCAGCAACGATGTGCCCGAGGTTCCTGTAATTACAGGATATGAGTTGACGTACGAACTTAGCATTAGCGAAGATGTATACGGTGCAGCCGACTACACGGTAACGACTGTTGTGGATGGTGTAGAGAAGGTAGAGAAATTGGAGACTTCAGAAATTAAAGATGTGGTCTTTGCAACCGGTACACACAAATGTAGAGTATGGACAAAAAACTATACGAGCAAAACGTTTCCAGGTAGTTTCGAGGCTTCGGCTATCTACGATCTACACGAATTGACTAAGGAGAGCTATACAGTGGTATTCTACAAAACTAAATTGATTTATGCGAATTGGAGCGATGGAAAGCAAACCAAAGTGGCTTCGAGTGGAGAGAAATCAGTGAACTCTGTATCGGCAGCCAACTTGACTAAATCACTTGATTTGAAGATGAAACAGTTAAAAACAGCGATAGAGATCGAACTGAACGACGAGAAGAACGAGATTACAGTGAAGTAATTCGCTAACAGATCTCTTCGACAAGAAAATTAAACTCCTTTTACCAAGGGAGAATCCCCCATTAGGCTGTGGTATAGTAGCTTGGTGGGGGATCTTTTTGTTTGGGGGTAACCGGGTGATGCGGGCAACCGGGTGATGGGGTTGTCGATCTTTTTGGAGGAGAGGGGGCGTCTCTTGTTTGGTTTCTTGGTTGGGTGGGTTTTAGTACCTCTGGCTACTTATTGAAGAGCTCGAAGGTAAAGCTGGCTCCCACACTGCCAAAGCTACCATTGACGGCACTCATGAAGAGTCCCACATCGAACAGGTGGGTAGCTATGCCGTATCCTATTTCGACATAGGGGTTGAGGTGATTCATAAAGAGGAGGCCTGCGTAGAGTCGCTCCTTTTGCACCTTGCCAATCCATTTGCTGAGTGGGCGTAGAAAGATAAAGGGCGATTCGTAGGTGAGATTGCCTCGCCAGTATTGGCGCGAGGAGTTGTAGTAGCGGCGGTCGAGTAGGTGGAAGACTCCTCCAATTTCATCGTCCCACCCTCCGGGAAGGTTGCTGTGGGTGAAGTTGGCAAAATCGACAAAGTACATATCTTCTTGGTTGGTAAACATACCGCCTCCAATGCGGTAGTTGAGGTTGCTCATGCAGCCTCGGTTTATTTTTTGTTGGATATCGAACTCAATCCGCTCGTAGCCTCCACTGCTGCCCAGTACGTTGCTGATGCCGCGTTCGTAATCGAGCATAAAGGTGGGGTATTTGGAGCCCACATTGATTTTGCGACGCCCATTCATAAAGTAGTGCATGCCGGGGGTCCACTCCAGACGTAGACGGGGGGCAAAACTGTTGTAGTTGGAGCGTATCTCGCCCTGAATGGGGGTGAGGTAGGGAATGGTGGGTGGATGCAGGTTGAGCTGGGGCTCCTTAATAAGGGAGCGCCAGTGCATGGAGATACCTACTTGTACGGTGAATCCGTTGGTGGGTTCGATGGTGTGGTGAATGTTGAGGTAGACATCTTTAAAGTACTCCAAGGCGAACTTGTCGAAGCTGAAAAGGCTATCGGGGTAGATCTTGAGCTGATCGAGTACGGCACTGCTGTAGATGCGATTTCCGTTACCGGCATTGATGCGTAAACGGGCCATCTTTTCGGGGCGATAGAGCCACTCGGCATTGAGATCGACGTAGAGTTCATTGCGCGTAAAGTTGTAGCCTACACGGGGGGCAATGCGCAGAACGCGGCCATCGGTGTAGAGGCTGTTGTAGATGAAACGCTGTTGGTAGGAGATGCCGTTGCGGGCGCTGTACTCCAACAGAAGGGGGTTGATGAGGGGCGACATGCGCAGGCTGCCCATCTTCTCTATATCGATGCGGTAGTCGCTAATAAGGGCATCGCCTATCCCTCCCCAAAATACGAGTCGCTTTTGGCGTTTGAGCTGTTTCTCGGTCACGGTGGTGGTATCGGCTGCCGTTTGGCGATCGGCTTCGCGCTGTTTGGAGGTGAGGTAGATCTGCTCCTCGGCTGGCGTGAGGGGATAGGGGCGCAACGAATCGAACCGTACCGGGTCGGTAATGAGTGTGGTGGTATCGCAGGTGAGGGGGTAGTAGCTGCTTAAATCGTACTTGCTCTTTTTAGGGCTGCTTGTTTTAGCTGCTGGGTTTTGATTGCTTTGAGCTTTGCTCTGGGCTTCAGTTAGCGCTTTGCTCTGACTTTCATTTAGCTCTTGGTTTAGCGCTTGCTTTTTACTTTCTACGACCTCACTTTTACTTACACCTTCTTTCTCTTTCTCCGCTTGGTTCGCTGTTTGTAGTGGGTGGGTAGGAAGTGTATGAGTTGGTGGGGCAAGGCCACTGGGTAGGGGGAGGGCGTGGCAGTGGATTCGGCTATAATCGAGAAAGGCTTCGCACCCCATGGAGAGGTGGTTGCCCACGAGTTTGAAATCGACCTCGAGGTGGAACGATTTGGGTAGGAAGCGTTCGCTACCCTCTTGGCCCATTTGAGCGGCAATTTTAAAAGCTACCAGGTCGTAGGTTCCCTCGATGTAGAGGGATTGTACGCGGAAATCGGTGGCATCGATCCAGAGGTGTCCGGCTACGAGTTGGGTACTCTTGAGTTTGGGTTGAATGGTGATTTTGTACGAATGGGTGTAGGGTGTTTGTACCACCGAGTCGAGCAGGTAGGTGTAGTGCTTGCGGGCTTTGGGATGGAGGGGCGAGAGGAGTCTATCGTGCATCAATGAGCTGGAATAGGCATTGAGGCGAAAAAAATCGAAGAGGTCGGTAATCTGTCCGTTGTTGCGCCCAAAGGATCCGGTAAGCGCCTTCATTTTTCGTTCGTAAATGGCAGGCGACTTAAAGTGGAGTTCGTTGATGGACTCTTGCATGTATTCGTTGACCCCTTTTTCCAAGCGAAACATGGAGGGTACATATTTAATAAGGAAGTTGCGCTTGTGAACAGTCAGTTTCCCTTTGAGGTAGAGCTGGGCTTCGTATTCATCGATTACCGACGCATAGCGCGAGGCGTGTGCAAAAAGGGGCTCTAGGATGGAATCGGGCACTAAAAGGCTCTTCTTCTCACGATGCGATGCACCTCCTGCCC
This sequence comes from Phocaeicola sp., assembly GCA_051651025.1. GTDB lineage: Bacteria > Bacteroidota > Bacteroidia > Bacteroidales > Bacteroidaceae > Phocaeicola. The sequence goes on along the minus strand of JBOFRN010000065.1, from coordinate 30,347 downwards.
AGAGTTGACTAGAAAGCGAAAGAGTGAGAAGCAGCATTGATAGGGTCCATAGTTGCCTCATGTTTTATTTTTTTCTTACCAAACAAAAGTAAGAAAAAAGGGAGAGTAATAGACGAAAAAAGATATTAAATTTAGGCTACGTGTGAAAAGAGTGGGGTTTGAATTGTGAATAATTATAGAAAGTGTGGATTAAATTGTAAAAAATCGAAGAACATTGCCCAATAAGCGGCCGATTTCTACTAAAAATAGGTCATTTTCTGTTCTTTATATCTACCATTTCTAATTTTTCTCTCTATATTTGTGCTCTATAACATGGTTTTTAAGCACTCATATGGCAAAAACAGAAATATCCGAACAAGAAATTGCTGAAAGCATTCCTGATTTGTGGGAACTTTTAACTCCTGAGGAGCGTGTACTTTTGGCTCACGACTTTACGTTGCAGAAATTTAAGAAGAATGAAACCATCTATTGTGAAGGAGAGACTCCGATGCACTTGATGTGTTTGCTGCGTGGTAAAGTGAAGATCTTTAAGGAGGGCGTGGGAGGCCGTAGCCAAATTATTCGCGTTTTGAAAACAGGTGAGTACTTTGCCTATCGGGCCTATTTTGCTGCGGGCGATTTTGTAACGGCTGCTGCTGCTTTTGAACCCTGTACCCTCTGTTTAATTCCGATGCCAACCATCATGAAATTGCTGCAGGTAAATAACGACCTAGCCCTTTTCTTTATCAAACAGCTCTCGTTGGACTTGGGCGTATCGGACGAGCGTACCGTTAGTTTGACCCAGAAACACATTCGGGGTCGATTGGCAGAGTCGTTGCTCTTCCTGAAGGAGACCTATGGATTGGAGGAGGATGGCTTTACGCTAAGCATCTACCTATCGCGCGAAGATTTGGCCAATCTATCGAATATGACCACCTCGAATGCGATACGTACCCTCTCTAATTTTGCCAGCGAAAGGCTGATTGCGATCGATGGGCGTAAGATAAAAATTATTGAAGAAGATAAATTGAAAAAAATAAGTCGAATCGGGTAAAGCCTAGTCGACTCAGTGTGTGAGCGATAGTTCCTAAATGAAGCAAATTCAGGTAGGAGCTATCGCTCTTTTTTGTGCCATTTCATCGAACTTACACCTTTTTAGATTGTTCTTCTAAATTTATAAAAATGGGTGCTACAAAGCGATGTACGTAGAATGTACAAGAAGTAGGAATCGCAAGTAAAAATAGAAGAAAAATGAAAAAAAAGTGGAATTTTTATTTTTACTTGTCACCAGAATGATTACTTTTGAAAAATAGGTTTAGTACCTATCGGGACGAAATGAAAGAGATACGACGAGAAAACCTTAATAAAAACATATAATAGAGATACTATGAGTTATTTGCATTTTGATAAAACTCAGATGACCAATCTGGAAGAGTCTTTACAGAAAGAGATTCTACGGACCAATCGATCGGGGGCTTATCATTGTACCACCATTTTGGATTGTAACACGCGCAAGTATCACGGGTTGTTGGTCATTCCGGTACCCGAGATAGACGATGAAAATCATGTGTTACTCTCTTCGTTGGATGAGACAGTGATTCAGCACGGTGCCGAATTTAATTTGGGACTTCACAAATATTCGGGAGAGCACTACAGCCCACAGGGGCATAAGTACATTCGAGAGTTTCAGTGTGAACGCGGAGCCATTACCTGGTTCCGAGTAGGAGGGGTGGTTTTGAAAAAGGAGCGCCTCTTTGTGCATCACGAAAATCGGATCTTGCTTCGCTACACTTTGGTAGAGGCTCGCTCGCAAACCAAACTTCGTTTAAAACCCTACTTGGCGTTCCGCAGCGTACGCCTCTATACCCACGAGAATAACCAGGTAAACCGCGACTACCAAGTGGTAGAACAGGGTATTAAAACCAGCATGTATCCGGGTTATCCCGAACTCTTTATGCAGATTAATAAGGAGAACGAGTTTACCTTTGTACCCGATTGGTACCGCGGTATAGAGTACCCCAAGGAGCAAGAGCGTGGCTACGATTTTAACGAAGATCTGTATGTACCTGGCTACTTTGAGGTGGAGCTGAAAAAGGGAGAGAGCGTTATCTTCTCGGGCGGTGTGTCGGAGGTAGATACCACCCTATTGGAGGATACCTTCAATAGCGAGGTGGAGAGCCGTACCCCCCGAAAGAGCTTTAAACTCTGTTTGGTCAATGCGGCCCACCAATTCTTAAATAAACAGCAAGGCGAGTCGTATGTACTGGCTGGATATCCTTGGTTTAAGTGTAGAGCACGCGACCTCTTTATCTCCCTACCCGGACTGATGCTTTCGCTAGGCGAGGTGGAGAAGTTTGAAGGGGTGATGGATACGGCCCAAAAAGCGGTACGCGACTTTATGCAGGGAACCCCCTCGCCACTTAAAATATACGAAATAGAGAAGCCCGATGTGTTGTTGTGGGCCGTATGGACCCTCCAACAATATGCCAAAACCGTTTCGGCCCAAGCCTGTATGGAGAAGTACGGTGCCTTGCTGCGCGAAATGATGCTCTTTATTATTGAAGGCAAGCACCCCAACCTGACGCTTCACGAGAATGGATTGCTCTATACGGAAGGCAAAGAGGAGGTGGTTACTTGGATGAACTCCGTGGCCAATGGCATGCCGGTGATACCGCGTACGGGTTATGTGGTAGAGATAAATGCCCTGTGGTACAACGCCCTGAAATTTGTGTGCGAGTTCTTTAGCTTGACCGATCTACCAGACGAGGTAACCGAACAACACCAACGCTTGGCCGATATCTGTGGGGCTTCGTTTATCGACACCTTCCTGAATGAACACGGATACCTGTTTGACTATGTGAATCCGGGTGATCCGCAAGATTGGAGCGTACGCCCCAACATGATCTTTACCGTGGCCTTTGATTACTCACCACTTTCGACCAGACAGAAGAAAGGGGTACTCGATATTGTGACCAAAGAGCTGCTTACACCCAAAGGTATTCGCTCGTTGAGCCCCAAAAGCAGTGGCTACAACCCCAACTACGTGGGCAACCAACTGCAACGCGACTATGCCTACCACCAAGGAACTGCTTGGCCCTGGTTGGCTGGTTTCTACTTCGAGGCCTACCTACGCCTTCACAAGCGCAGCGGTCTGGCCTTTGTAGAGCGACAAATGATTGGGTACGAGGCCGAAATGAACTCACACTGCATTGGGTCGGTAGCCGAGGTATTTGATGGAAATCCCCCCTTTAAAGCGAGAGGAGCCGTATCATTTGCCATGAATGTGGCCGAGCTGTTGAGAACGTTGAACATAGTGAGTACATTTAATTAGGAGGAAGAAGCGTATGAAAGTTTTAATGTTTGGATGGGAGTTTCCTCCTCATATTTTGGGCGGATTAGGAACCGCTAGTTATGGACTGACCAAGGGGATGTCGATGCAACCCGATATGGATATTACCTTCTGTATTCCCAAACCCTGGGGAGACGAAGATCAGAGTTTTTTGAAAATTATTGGGATGAACAGTGTGCCCATTGCGTGGAGAGATGCCGATTGGAACTATGTAGAGAGCCGCGTGGGTAGTTACATGGATCCGCAACTCTACTACGATATGCGTGATCATATTTATGCCGATTTTAACTACATGCGGGTGAATGATTTGGGCTGCATGGAGTTCTCAGGACGCTACCCCGATAACCTACACGAGGAGATCAATAACTACTCCATTGTGGCCGGAGTGGTGGCTAGACAGCAGGAGTTTGAGGTGATTCACTCGCACGACTGGTTGACCTACCCCGCAGGCTTGCACGCCAAGCAGGTGAGTGGTAAACCGCTGGTGATACACGTACATGCGACCGACTTTGACCGAAGCCGAGGCAATGTGAACCCTACGGTATATAGTATTGAGAAGAATGGGATGGATCATGCCGACTGCATTATGTGTGTAAGTGAACTGACCCGCCAGACGGTGATTCACAAATACCACCAAGACCCCAACAAGTGCTTTACGGTGCACAATGCCGTGAGCCCCATGGAGCAGGAGATTCTAGACATCGTACCCAAAAAGAACCCCAAAGAGAAGACGGTAACCTTCTTAGGACGCATTACCATGCAGAAGGGGCCGGAGTACTTTGTAGAGGCAGCCAATATGGTGCTGCAACGTACGCGCAATGTGCGCTTTGTGATGGCCGGTAGTGGCGATATGATGAATGCCATGATTCGCCTAGCTGCCGAACGAGGCATCTCGGATCGTTTCCACTTTCCCGGATTTATGAAGGGCAAACAGGTGTACGAGGTGCTCAAAGCGAGCGATGTGTACATTATGCCTTCGGTATCGGAACCCTTCGGTATATCGCCCCTCGAAGCGATGCAGTGCAGTGTGCCTACCATCATCTCGAAACAGTCGGGCTGTGCCGAAATTCTGGACAAGTGTATCAAGACCGATTACTGGGATATACACGCCATGGCCGACGCCATCTACTCCATCTGTACCAACCCCGCCCTGTACGACTACTTGTGCGTAGAGGGGAAGAAAGAGGTGGATGGAATTGTGTGGGAAGATGTGGGACTCCTGGTGAGAGAACACTACGACCGCGTACTAAAATACTACCATTATTAATATAATATACGATACGAAGATATGAGAACTATTTGTCTTTACTTTGAAATACACCAGATTATACATCTGAAAAGATATCGCTTTTTTGACATCGGTACCGATCACTACTACTACGATGATTACGCCAACGAACTGGGCATCAATGAGGTGGTAGAGAACTCCTACATTCCGGCACTTACTAGCCTGATAGAGATGGCCGAACAGGGAAATGGGGCCTTTAAAGTGGCTCTATCCATTTCGGGAGTAGCACTGGAGCAACTCGAAATTTATGCTCCTGCTGTGGTGGAGTTGTTGCACAAATTAAATGCTACGGGCTGTTGTGAGTTCCTTTGCGAGCCTTACTCGCACGGTCTATCTTCGTTGAAGAGTGAAGAGGCTTTCCGCGAAGAGGTGTTGCGCATGAGCAGTAAAATAGAGCAAACCTTTGGCAAGAAACCTACGGTGCTGCGCAACTCGAGTTTGATTTACTCGAACGAGATAGGTAGTATGGCAGCCGATATGGGCTTTAAAGGGATGCTAACTGAGGGAGCCAAACACATTCTGGGATGGAAGAGTCCGCACTATGTGTACCACTGTAGCCTGAACCCGGAGTTGAAACTCTTGCTACGCGACTTTAAACTCTCGGACGATATCTGCCTACGCTTCTCGGATCAGAGCTGGAGTGGCTATCCACTCTTTGCCGATAGCTACATGGATGGCATCGCCGCCCTTCCTGAAGAGGAGAAGGTAATTAATCTCTTTATGGAGCTTTCGGCACTGGGTGTGGCACAGCCCCTCTCATCGAACATCTTGGAGTTCTTGAAAGCTCTCCCTGCGTGTGCAGCCCAAAGAGGCATCGGGTTTGCTACCCCATCGGAGCTCTTTGATCGTTGCGATTCGATAGACCAACTGGATGTGCCTTACCCCATGTCGTGGAAAGACGAGGCACGCGACATCAGCTTGTGGCTAGGGAATGTGTTGCAGCGCGAAGCATTTGATAAACTCTACAGTGTATCGGAACGGGTGTTGATGTGCGACAATCGCTTGATTAAACAAGACTGGGATTACCTGCAAGCCAATAGCAACTTCCGCTTTATGACCACCAAAAGTGGAAGTGTGGCGCGAAGCATTGGTATTTATGAATCGGCTTACGATGCTTTTACCAACTATATGAATATTTTGGCCGACTTTATAGGACGCGTTAATTCGCTCTATCCCGAGGGAATAGAGAACGAAGAGCTGAATGCACTGCTTACTACCATTCGCAACCAGGATGAGGAGATTGTGGTGCTGAACAGTCAGGTAGAGAGCCTAGAGGCGCAGTTAAAGCATGCACAAGAGAAGGCTGAAAAGACCCTTAAAGCCACCAAAGCCGATTTGAAGAAGTGCCAAGAGGCGACTCAAAAGGTGAAGAAACCGGCTGCTCCTAAAAAGACGACACCAACTCGAAAGAAGACGGCCGAAGAGTAAGTGATTGCTCGCTCTCCGTAAGCTGTTTGTAAACGGAAAGAGCTGTTTTTTATTTTTTACGGATGAAAAGAGTGGGGAGAGTTCTCTTCCTGCTCTTTTTTTTATTTTTGTAGAATGAATTGCACGATTTGTTTCTATCGATTCGGTAGGTTGGGATGTTGAGTCGTTGTAGCGATTCATAGCGTGGTATAAACCTTACTAATAAATAAAAAAGAATGAATGATTTTACTCCTTGGACTCTTTTTGTAGATATCGGTCTAATCTCTGTTTTGTTGCTGTTGGGCAAGCTGCTTCGCGTAAAGGTAAAGCTGATTCAGAAACTCTTTATTCCGCCCAGTTTGTTGGCCGGTTTTATGGGGCTTGCCTTGGGACCCCACGGTTTCGACTTGCTTCCTATTTCGAATCATACCGGTACCTATGCCGGTATTTTGATTGCCTTTGTCTTTGGAACTCTTCCCTTTACGGCACAACGCAGAGCAAAGAAGGAGGTAGGTATCGGTGTGATGTGGGCCTATTCGCAGGCGGGCATGCTCTTTCAATGGGCCCTGGGCGGTTTGCTTGGTTTGTTGCTGTTGAGTCAATTCTGGCCCCTGAGTGCAGCTTTTGGAATTACCATGCCTGCCGGTTTCTCGGGTGGACACGGCACAGCTGCCGCCGTAGGACAAGCTTTTATGCAGTATGGGCAGGAAGAGATTCTAACGCTGGCCATGACAGCAGCTACGTTTGGTATTCTATCGGCTGTAGTACTGGGGCTGGTAGTGATAAAGTGGGGTGCTAGAAAGGGGTATACCTCCTTTCTGACCAATTTTGAGGATCTGCCTACGGAGTATCGGACCGGTCTACTTCCCCTAGAGAAGCAAGAGTCGCTGGGGCGGGTTACTTGTTCGCCCATCTCGATGGATTCACTCACCTTTTACCTGGCTGTGGTCTCTATGGTAGCACTGGGTGGTTATGGCATCAGCAAACTGGTAAACTACTGGGTACCCCTGTTGGAGTTGCCTGTCTTTAGCTGCGCCTTTGTGGTGGGTATTTTGGTCAAGAAGCTGCTAGACCGTACCGGATCCGATCAGTACGTGTGTAGAGACACAGTGGGACACATCAGCGGTACGCTGACCGATTACTTGGTGGCTTTTGGTATCGCCTCCATCAAACTCTCGGTGGTACTCGACTTTCTAGTGCCCCTCTCTATTTTGCTGGTTTGTGGCTTTGTAGGCACCTTTCTGTACGTGTTTGTATGGGCCCGTAAAATGATGAGCAGCTACTGGTTTGAGAAGGCCATCTTTACCTGGGGGTGGTACATGGGTACCATGGCCATGGGCATAGCACTGCTGCGTGTAGTGGATCCCAAGATGAAGAGCCGCTGCCTAGATAGTTATGCACTGGCCTACCTCTTTATAGCCCCTGTAGAGATTGGTATCATTACCCTGGCACCGGTGGCCTTTGTGAATGGCTATGGCCTTCACTTCTCGCTTATTTGCTTGGTGGCCGCCCTTGTTATTTTGGGGACGGCCTACCTAAAGGGGTGGCTATCGAAGACGTAAGATGTCGCCCACTTTGGGGTGGCCATCCTCGGTCAGTCGTTTGTTGAGCTTGTAGAGGTTCTTCAGGCGGATACCGTACTTTTGCGAAATGGAGTGCATCGATTCGTTGGCACGCACCGTGTGTACCAGAAACTCCCTCTGTGCCTTCTTGTTCTTGTATTCGAGGTAGAGAATATCGCCTGCAGCTAGGGTAGGCTTTTGAGGAAGATCATTGAACTTACGTAGCTTACGCTCACTTAGATCGAACTCCTTGGCTATCTGCTTGAGGCGATCGCCGGGGCGTACGACAATGTAGAGCAATCCATTTCCGAGGTAGGCTTGGTGAGGATTGGGGAACTCTTTCATCCACTTCGCCCCTCCCTTGGTATCGTACTGGTGCAACTGGTAGCGCTCAATGATATCGATTAATCGGTAGGCATACTGAGGATCGGTGGCATAGCCTGCCTTCTTTAATCCATGGGCCCATCCTTTGTAGTCGGTAATGGGTAGATTGAACAGTGAGGCGTATCGCGAACGACCCACCAAGAATTTGGAGTGATCCTCGAACGATTCACGCGGATGGCTGTAGGCGCGGAAGCATTCGTTGGGTGCATCGTCGGTATGACGAACGGTGCGTCCTCGCCAGTCCGATCCGCACTTAATACCGAAGTGGTTGTTCGATTTGCTGGCCAAATAGCTCTTGCCTGCACCCGATTCCAACAGCGCTTGAGCCAACTTGATGCTGGCTGGAATGTGGTACCGTTTCATATCATTGATGGCAATCTCTTTGTATTGATCAATGTAATCATCGTACTGTTTGTTGCGGTTTTGAGCCTCGAGCGGGAGGCTTATGGCGATGGTGAGGAGTGTGGCCGTAATTATTTTGTAAAGTGGATTCATGTGGTAACCGGATTGATGCGTTAGTTCCTTCTCTTTGTTATAGGTTTAATTACAAATCTACAATATTTGAAAGAGAATGACAAATAACTCTTTTACTATTTACCAATATTAAGCAACTCGTTCGAAGAGGCTGATTGAGAGGCCCAATAGGAGTGATTTTATCTCTTCTATTGGATTGGAGGGGTGGATTGTAAGGGCTTGTAAACTAATTCGTTGCTGATTTAATTTGAAAATATCGATAAATAATAGTGCTATATATTTGGAGCATATGTGGGAAAATACTACTTTTGCATCCGCTTCGAGAGGGAAGGGCACATTTTAGTTGAAATGTTTGCAAATGGTGTTTTTTTTGGAAAAAAGTTGACAAACTATTTGGCAATAAAAAAAAGAATCATTAAATTTGCAATCGCTAATCAAACGAAGCAGAAAAATATGGATCGATTCGCTAGCTCAGCTGGTAGAGCACAACACTTTTAATGTTGGGGTCCTGGGTTCGAGCCCCAGGCGGATCACGAAAGAGAGAGTTACAGTATTGTAGCTCTCTCTTTTTTGTTTGTATGTGGTGGTTGGTAGTGTGCAGTAACTATTCGAAATGAGTAGTCTGCTACTGACTGTTGGCTGCGTTGCAGCAGATGATTTTGGATGGTACTTCAATAAAAAAATGAGATTTATTGAGTTCTCAATTGGGTAAGTTCGCTTTCTTATCGACTCAGTTTTCTCTTTTTTCCTCTTTTTCCTTCTCTTTTTTTATTTATTGGATTCACGATTTGCTGGAGTTGTAGTTTTTTGTTATATTTAGGATACATTATCTATACTATAGGCATTGCTTTGTACTATTCCTGTTTTGGACGAATTCAATTAGAGTAGGAATGGTAGCCGTTTGGTACCCTTTACAAATCCATTTATGAAAACAAAAATAGGTTTTATACTGTGGGGGATCTCTTTATTCGTAGGGACTCTTTTTGCAAATAATACAACAATAAACCGAAAAGTGGTTTTTTATGGAGGATCGAACAATCCTCCTTTTGAGTTTATTAATGAGAAGGGAGAGCCCGATGGGTTTCATGTGGAGCTTTTCAAGGAGTTGATGACGCTACTGGGTATTGATTATGAACTGCAATTGAAGGAGTGGGACGAGGCAGTTGAGGCTCTTCGTGCCAAACAAATAGATGGGTTGATTGGCCATTTGCAATCTACCGAGCGGTTGCAGTATGCCAACTTTAGCATACCTACCAGTTATGTGTATGCCAGTGTGATGCATAAAAAGAACGAGGTCTATAAGAGTCCCTCTGAGGTTTTTAGTAAGCGCGTGTTGGTACTGGCTGGATGTAAAACGGAAGAGTATATAGCCGAACATAATATACCGATAAAAACCACTCGCGTAGATGGCTTTTATGATGGTTTCCAGCTTGTAGAGGATGGAACGTATGACATTATGGTGACCAACCATGTGATTAGCTCTTACTACCTAAAGAGTCATAAGAAAAGCAACTTGGCCGCAACTACCTTTAATATTATTGAGCCCTTTGCTTACTGCATTGCCGTCAATAATGAGAATCCGGTATTGTATGACCGGATCAATAACGGTCTACGTCAGCTAAAGATGAATGGGCGTTTTGATGCGATTTACAACCAATGGGTAGTTTCTGATGAAGGGGGAGATTACAGTCAGGTTTTCTTAATGCTGTTTGTGATTATTATCGCTCTTTCTGTATTGGGGGTGTTGTTTGCTCTTTTTATGAAGCGTAAGGTTCGGAAGGCCGTGAAGCAGCTAGACGAAGAGCAAAGGCATACCAAAATAGCGCTCGAGGTGGGAGGACTTACCGCTTGGGAGTATAATTGCAAATCCAAATATTTTAGAGTGTTGCATGGCGATTCCATGTGGGAGGATGGGGTGCAGCGCATGTCCTTCTCTTACTTTGTAGACCACTTGCATCCCGACTCGAAGGGTGATGTGATCAAGATATTACAACAGCTTGAATCGCAAGAGCTGGAGGATGCCATGATTAAATTTTGCTTCAAAACCCCGAATGAATGGCGTTGGTTCTTGACTTCGTATATACCGATTATAGAGAATGAAACAGTCGTTTCGTTGATGGGAGTGAGGCGTGATATTACTTGGGAAGTGGAAAATCAAGAGGTGATGCAGAATACAATCAAGGAGATATCGGCACATGGAGATGGATTGCTGAAGATACTCGATAACATTCCCACACCTATTGCCTTAAAGAGTATCGAGGAGAATCGATATGTTTATGCCAATAAAACATCGGTGGAGCTCCTGGGAGAGATTGTGGGTAAGAAAACAGCTTTTAAAGTGTTAAATACTACGTTGGGTGAGAATGCCGAGGCTATTAAGGCTAAGGGCGAGTATGAGGCCTCGGAGCTGATTGAGGCAGCCGACGGTAGGGTGCTTGTTACCATGGTGAAGGGGGTGATTATAGAGTATAATAACCAGCCGCATTCATTGATTTGTCGAGTCGATTTGACGGAGATTAACAAGGCGAAGAGTGATGCCCGACTTCTTTCGGAGTTTATGCCGGTTTTAAAGGGCTATTATTGGCAGTTGGATGCTCAAACCGACTCGCTTAAGTTGGAACATCGTATGAAGAGTGAGCGGGATCTGAGCCAGATAACACACTTGAGTCAATTTTGCGAGATTGTACACCCAGAGGATTTGACCCAATTCTTGGAGAATGTAACTTGGCTTAAAACGGGTGATCGACGATTGAATAGGGAGTTCCAATTTCGAGCCGATATTGGTAAAATTGGTGTGTATGAGTGGTGGGAGGTGTTTGCTTCTATCGAAATTGCAACCGAAAATGGGAAAGAGCTCCGAAAACTAACAGGTATCACGGTCAATATTGATGAACGCAAACGGGCAGAGTTGGAGTTGCAATATCTGCACGGTCAGCATGAGTTGGTGCTGAACAATATCTCCTCCATCTTGATTCATATTAATAGCGATTACGATGTGATTTGGTCTAACTCAATTCATTCAATGGATAAGAAATTGGCATTGATCTATCAGCCGGGACAAAAGTGTTACGAATCACTCGGTAACTCGACTCCTTGCGACCATTGTCCCGCCAAGCAGGCGATGAAAACGGGTATGGAGGCTTGTATGGAACATTGTCTATCGACCAATGGCGAGGTGTATGAAGCTACAGCCAGTCCGCTAAAGGGCGATTCGGGTATTGAAGGGGCGGTCATAAAATTGGATAATATAACCGATCGTAAGCGGCTTATCTCGGAGCTAGGAGCTGCCAATAAGCTTATGGCTACGCTGCTGGACGAGGTGCCAGCTATCTTCTTCATGAAGGATATACAGCGTGATTTTAGGTATGTTTTTGCCAGTTCGGCCTTTTGTGAAACGGTGGCTCGCAAGCCTCGTGAGGAGATTGTTGGTTTTACCGATTATGAGGTTTTTGAAAATAGAGAGATTGCGGATAAGTTTAGACAAGACGATCTCTTCTTGATAGATAACTGCCAAAGTGGTGAGGTGGTGACGATTGGTGAGGAGCGCGTGGTGATAGATGAAGTAAGGAGTGTTTTGGATACTAAGAAGCTCTTCTTGGAGTTGCCCAATGGCGAAAAGTACCTCATTGGTCAATCGATAGATATGACTGAAATGAAGCGAATCAATAATCAGTTGGTTGTGGCTAAAGAGCGTGCTGAGGAGGCAGATAAACTTAAATCGGCTTTCTTGGCCAATATGAGTCATGAGATACGAACGCCACTGAATGCCATTGTGGGCTTCTCGCAGCTGCTTCAGGAGAGTGAACGTGTAGAGGAGCGCATGGAGTATTCGAAGATTATTGAGACCAACAATGAGTTGTTGCTTCGATTGATAAGTGATATTCTTGATCTTTCGAAATTGGAGGCGGGTTCGGTGCAACTAAAGCCTGAAACCTTTGATTTGGTTGCTTGTATGGAGGAGATTTATCTCTCTCAAAAATCAAGAGGTTGCCACGCTGGGGTCGATCTAAGATTTGTTAGCCCCTTTGCGAAGTGTGTGGTAACGCTCGATAAGAATCGATGTCTGCAGATTATTACCAACTACTTAAACAATGCGTTGAAGTTTACGACTCAAGGTTTTGTGGAGATGGGGTGTGATTACCAGGCGGGTGGACTTCTTCTTTTTGTGAAAGATACAGGTATTGGTGTGTCGGATGATAAGAGAAGACGTCTGTTTCAGCGTTTTCAGAAGTTGGATGATTTTGCACAGGGTACCGGTCTGGGACTCTCTATTTGTAAAGCGATTGCAGAGACCATGCAGGGAAGGGTGTGGGCCGAGAGTGAAGAGGGGAAAGGGTCTACATTCTTTGCTTGGATACCGTGTGAGGCGGAGTTGGAGTTGCTGAAGAGTGACTTGGTAGAGGCTTCTACTTTTGTTTAGTGCTAGGTTTTTTTGCTTACTGGTAAGACGTTTTGCTTACCAGTAGGGGTTGATTCGCGCTTGGGGGCTGATTTGAGGAGTGATTGACCTTTAAAAAAGTTTTAACCTACTTTTAAATCGGCTTTTTTATGTATGTTTGTGCCAACAAATTAAAGAATAGATAAAAATGAAAGGTTTAAATTATCCGGTAGTACGCTCTTTGTGTGCTATTATTTTAGGTATTATATTGGTCGGTTGGCCAGGTGTAGCGGTCATCTATTTGGTGCTTTTTGCAGGAGCGCTCTTTACCATACCTGGTATTTTTGCCATCTTTGGCTATCTAAGTAAAGGTAGAAGTGAGGGTGAGCAGTTTCCAGTAGTTGGTTTGGGAAGCGCACTTTTTGGTGGGTGGCTCTTGATGATGCCTGAGTTCTTTGTGGGTATGTTAATGACTATCTTAGGCGTTGCCATGGCATTGGCTGGTATTGGACAGATTATGCAGCTGATTTCGGCAAGCAAGAAGAGCATTGTTCCTATCTTTTTTTATGTAGTTCCCATTCTGATCTTACTCGCTGGTATCCTGGTGTTGGTGAATCCATTCGAGGCAGCCACACTTCCTTTTATCATCTTAGGAGCAAGTAGTTTGGTGTATGGTCTCTCGGATTTGATTCGTTTATACCAGTTCCGCAAGAAGTAAACGAGCTTAATGAAATACTAAAAGGGTGCCTTGGCCAGAAGGGTTAGCGGCTCTTGGGTGAAAGGGTGGATAAAATCGACTCGTTCGGCATGAAGGTAGAGTCTTTCGGCCGAAGTTCCATAGAGGGTATCGCCTAGAATGGGGCTGTTCATTCCCTCTGGATGAGCTGCATGAAGGCGTAGCTGATGGGTTCGTCCCGTGAGTGGGAAGAGTTGAACCCGAGTAACTTTTAGTGAGGTATTTTCCTTTTGTAGCGAAATAGTCCGCTCTTCACACGCTATCAGCTGATAGTGGGTGAGGGCGGTTTTTCCATTTAATAGGTCTACCTTTTGTCGGGGACGGTCCAGTAAATCGGCCGATAGTGGGAGGTTGATCTCGCCGCTTAGAGGAAATCCTTTTTCGATTAGATCGCCTTCGAGTAGGGCTACGTACTGCTTTTTAATGATTCGGCTTTCAAAGAGTTGTTGCAGGCGCTTGTGTGCCTCTTTGCTTTTGGTAAGGAGTAGAATGCCCGATGTGGCCATGTCGAGTCGGTGTACTACCAATGGGCCAGTAGCTTCTGGATAGTGTTCTTGCATCCATTGATAGAGCGAATAACCAGCCTCTTTGCCCGGTACCGAGAGCATACCTGCTGGCTTATTAACAGCGATTAGGTACTCATCCTCGAAGAGAACCTCGAGGGCCGTTGGAGAAAGCAATGGGGTTGCCAGAGAAGGGGGGAGTAGCGGTTTGGTGGTAGTTACTCCTTGTAGCATGTGTGCAAAGATGGGGTGGCACTTTCCTTTGCAGGGAGCGTAGAAGTGATTGTGGTGACGAATTTCCTGTTTGGGGGAGTCGCCCCACCAGAATTCGGCCAGTGCTAAGGGGGTTAATTGGTGTAGGTAGGCGTATTGCAACAGTTTGGGTCCTGCACACTCGCCTGCTCCTGCAGGTGGGGTTTGGGCGGGTGTGTTGCGAAAGAGTTCATTCAACGGTTTTGATTCGCCCTGGCCATTTAGGAATTGGAACTGTTGGAAGAGGTAGTTTTGTAGTGCTGCCGATCGCTCTTTACGCTCTTTCTTTCGATCATTTATCGCCTCTGTATGATTGGATAGCTGCTCTTTGAGTGGTTGCATGGTTTCGGCCCAGCTACGCTCTAATCGCTTGTAGTTGGCCTTCTGGTGCTGACTCTCGGTGATCAGTCGTTGCTCTTCTTGTGGGGATAATTCGCCTTTGTTGCGTAGTTTGTTTCGTGCCTCTTTTTGCTGCTTGAGTTGCGCTTTGGCAGCGGCACGTTCCATTTGATGCGCCTCTTCGGTGCGGGTTATTTGTTCTCTGAGTTGTTGCAGTATAGGTTCTTTCTCGCGCGCTGCTATCTCTTTATTGATAGCGGTAATGGCTGCCTCTTCTTGCTTAAAGTAATGAGTGGGTTGTAAAAAATCGTATACAGGAGGTACAAAGTAGGGGTGCTTATTTTGTCCAGCCAAAATGCCTGAAAAGGCGGCTAGGAATTGAATCTCGTTCTGTGGTGTGCGAACCACCAGTACACCAAACATCTTACCGCGTTGAATTTCGGTATGCCACTGCGTTTGGGTGGACAGGTACTCGCCTACCTGTTTTGCTGCTGTTAGGCAAAGAGGGTGGGGCACTTCATTAAAGGGATGAATGAATGCTTTTGGCGCGGTAGTGGAGTCTATGGAGGTGGTAAATGAATGTAACATGGGGTAGTTTAAACCGATTACGAGAATTTAGGGCAAAAAAAAAGGAGCAACGCCTTGCTCCAACCTTTGTTAACCTTAAATCTAATACTATGAAAAACACAGTACAAATATACGGACTATTTTGTGAATAGCAAATAATTCGGATAAAAAAAGAGTAAGGATTATGTTATTTAACATTTATCAGCGTAAATGACTCCCTTTTAAAGGGACTTTTACCTATCTTTGCGGCATAAATAGATAAGAATATGGCATTTGAAGCATCGAAAAGAGAGTGGAGTGAACTCTATACCTTTCTTAAACTACTAGCCGATGGTTGTGTGGTAGGAGGAACAGTAGACCGCAAGGCGGATGAAACCAAGCGTTATCCCATTGCTTTGATACAGCGAGAGGAGCACGACGGTACGCGTCAATACATCGTAGAGTCTGAGGCGATACATGTAGTAGGCGAGAAGGTGGATCTGCGCATGGAGCGTAGTTTGATTGGAAAGGTGGCCGAGGTGATTCTTAAAGCAATCAATGAATCGAAAGAGGAGGAGGTGACTTCGCCCGAGGGTGTGGAGGAGTTCTTAGATGAACTCTCTATTTTCGATCTAGAAGCAAAGACGGAGGATAGAACCGACTTGCACTTGGCATTTTACCAGGTAGATGCTCCTTTGGTAGGTTTCTCTATTCGCTCGAAGATGGCGCGAATGACTCCGTTGTTGGATGGAGGGCGTACAGCCAACTTGAAGTTTGAGCAAACCGGGGTAAAGTTTTCCAATCCTGAGGTGAATAATGTGAATGCACACGGTGAGGCGGATGATGTAGCGGGTAGAATGTTGCTTATTGAGAGCTTGAGCGGTGTGCTTAAGTACAACGATGTGGCCGATAAGGTGTTTCGTAGCAACCTCTCTATGATTGATCTACACTTTCCACGTATGTTGGCCGAGATGTTGCGCTTCATGCATTTAGACGATATAACCAAGGTGAGTGATTTGACGGAGGCTATTAAGCAGCAAAACCCGCTCAAGATAAAGGATGAACTGATTAATAAGCACCACTACTACGAATATAAAATGAAGCAGTTCTTGATGGCGTTGGCGCTAGGTATGCGTTCGGCTAAGCTATTTAATGGAACCGATTCGGCGGTGGCAGGTTTCTTGATGGTGGACAATCAAGGAAAGGTGTTGTGTTACTCAAAATTGGATAAGCAGAACTTCGAAGAGTTCTTGTTTTACAATACACGTTTCGAGAAGAGCTCAACCGAAAAAGATAAATACGGTTACCTAGAGCGTGAGAATGGGGTATATTATTTCAAACTCAATCTAAAAATAGGCTTTACCAAGAAGTAAGCATTTAAAAAAGAGAATCCCCGAAAGTTGACCTTGTTTCAACTTTCGGGGAATCTCTTTTTTAAGTAAGTAGCAATTGGTGTATCAAGGTTCTGGCTCTATCAAACGTTGCCAAGTAGCACTCTCTAGCCCCAGAGTGGTTAAGTCGGTATGGTTTTCCTTCTGTAAAACGCTCCTAATTAGGTTGTTACAGATCCTCTTTGAGCGCTCTTTTTCTTTTGTAGGAGGTTTCTTTCGCAAGGAGCAGTTGGTGTGTAGCCGCTCTTCGTTAATGATTTTGTAAAGTCTCTCTGAAATATCCACCAACTTTCTACGGGTGTTCGGTGAAGCTCTATAGTTTAATCTTTAGAATCTGTCCGCTATACCCTTTTAGTTTTAAAGAGACTGTTTCATCCGGTTTCATTTCCACCTGTTGAGGCATTTGCGTGAGTAGTTCCATCGCTTCGTAACTCTCCTTTTGTGGAATTTGAAGAAACTCGAATGCATGCAATGGGACTTTTACCGCAGTTTTAGTATCCTTACCGTCAAAGTTAACCACAATCAGTAGCAACTCATCTTCGTGTTTGCGTAAGAAGGCGAACTGTTTGTGTTCATTGAAAGAGACTCCCTCTATGTTGGCGTAGGTTAAATCGAAAAAACTTCCTTTCGATAGAGCTACTTCGCTGTTGCAAAGATTAAGCAGGTGGCTGTAAAAGTGTCGCAACTCTTTCTCTTCCTGCGTAAGTTGCTCTTCGTTGTAGCTCCCTTTATTTATCCACCGGCGAGTAGTATCTACACTCCAATAGTCAAAAATGGTGGTTCTCCCATCGCACCCGCTGAATCCCTCTTTGTCCATGCCACGCTCACCTAGCTCTTGTCCGCTGTAAATGAGTATCGGATTGGTGTTCATGCAGGCGGTAATGATCAGTGCAGGAAGTGCTTTTTGGGCATTGCCAGCAAAGAAGTCGGAGGCTATGCGCTGTTCGTCGTGATTCTCTAAGAAGTTCAGCATGCGCTTCTCAATGCCCGATAGGTTCTGCCAGTTTTGTGAAATAGTGCTGGCGCTTCCATGGCCGCAAACGATGTTGCGTAGTGTGTCGTAGAGTCCCACTTTGTCGTATAGGTAGTCAAACTGTCCCTGGAATAGGTAGTTTCGGTATTCGTAGGGGTTGTATACCTCGGCAATGAAAGAGAGGGTAGGGTACTTCTCTTTGACTTGAGGGATGGCCCATCCCCAGAACTCTACCGGTACCATCTCGGCCATGTCGCATCGGAATCCATCAATCCCTTTCGAGCCCCAGAATAGAAGGATGTCGCGCATCTTAAACCAGGTGTTGGGTATGGGGTAGAATGCTTTGTGTCCACCTCCTACATAGTCTACCCCGTAGTTTAGTTTAATGGTTTCGTACCAATCATTCTTTTGAGGATAGGCATCAAAACGATCATTCCCTGTAGCTTTGGCTGGGTGCTCTACATAGGGTTTTGCTGCCCCGTAGTGCCAGTCCACCTCGCCACCGAGATGGGTGTGAGGGATGTAATAAAAATTGTTCTGCGGGTTGAAGGCGTGGTTGTGTTCATCCTCTTCGCCCAGGTTCTTAACACCATTGGGTCTAGATTGTCCGTTGTACTGACGGGCTACGTGGTTGGGTACAAAATCGATAAGCACTTTCATGCCTGCTTGGTGTGTGCGCCCTACCAGCGCCTCGAACTCCTCCATGCGTTGGTTTACGTTGTAGGCTAAATCGGGATCAATGTTGTAGTAGTCTTTGATGGCATAAGGAGAACCTGCTTTGCCTTTTACCGTAGCGGGATGATCTTTGGGAATGCCATATTCGCTGTAGTTGGTGCAAGTGGCATGCTCTAATAAACCCGTGTACCATACATGTGTTGCTCCAAGTTTGCGGATTTCGGCCAGTGCCTTGGGTGAGAAATCATCCATTTTACCACTTCCATTTTCAGTCAAAGAGCCATTCTCTTTGCACGCTGTTTTCAAGTTGCCAAAGAGTCGAGGCAATACTTGATAAATTACTATTTTCGGGGTTCTATTTTCCATTGCTATTTTCATTTTTTGGGATCTTTAGTGGGCGATAAACTGCGTTCGGATGGTTTCCATAAACCGCGAGCTCTCTGGGCGAGTTCTTCGATTATCGTTCTGTTGTAAGATTTCCGGGTGGGTTGTTTAAGTGTTTTAAGTCTGTTTTGATCGAGCTCTTGCAATGTTTTTTGTGCAGTCAAATAGCCTCGCTCAAAAATCTCTTTCCCTTTTTCAAGTTCGGTGTAACCATATCCGCTCAATTCGTAGGGCTCAATGAGTAGGTCGGCCAGTCCTCTTTCGGGAAGTGAGTTGGCTTGAAAGGTAAAGTAGAAGGTGCGCATGGCAATGCTGGCCATGTTTAGCTTCAGCGGATCGGCATTGAAAGGAATTACATCGAAGGCAATAACCTGTTCGCAGAGGTTGCGAATGGGGGTGACAGGCAGATTCATGAGCACCCCACCATCTACATAGTTGGTACCCTCTATTTTTTGGGGAGGGAAGAGGATGGGTAAACAGCACGAGGCTGCTACTCGTTCGGTTATCTCTCCCTCTTTGAAGGTGACAAGCCTGCCATGGTCAAAGTCGGTGGCCGTAATGTAGGTGGGTATCTTGAGCTCTTCGAGTCGTTGGGCTTGCAGGTTGCTCTTAATAAAATCGATGAATCCATCAAATTTAAGAAGGCTCTGCTTGCTGATGCTCACTTTGGTTAGTTTATGAAATGAAGTATCTTGAAAGAGCTCCATAATTTGGTAGGGTTCTTTGCCATCGGCGTAGAATACAGAGGCGATGGCACCTGCACTTACTCCCGATAAGATGTGGGGGTGAATGCCGTGTTCATGGAGTGCTTGCATAATGCCTAGATGGGCAAATCCTTTTACAAAGCCTCCGCTCAGTGCATATCCAATTTTGTACTTAGGTTTATTCATGGGTGTGTTCTCGTTCTGCGAGTGGCAAATATATAGATTGCTTTTTAGTTGTCCTCTTTTTTTGAATATTAATTGACGGAAGGGATTCATTTTTTTTATACTGTTTGGGAGTGTTTGTGCGAATATTTTTGTTGAGGATCGTCTTTGTTTTGGAGGGGCGTAGTTCTCTGGGGGCGCTAGGTGGGGTAGGTGTAGCGTTAAAGTGTTGGTGTGAGGTCTGCGATTAGAATTCAAAGGGTGGTGCTGAAGGTAACTGGAGCGGATTTAAAGGGTAGAATTAGAGGTAAATCAAGTGGATTTGAATTTCGTTAAACTAGAAAGCATGACTACTTTTGCCAGTAAGCCCGTAAACTCCTTCATGGAAGTTGTTCTGAATTTTACTTGGGCCATAGTTCCCTGGTAAAGGAGATAAAAAAAGAGTCAACTACTTTTAGAAGTAATTGACTCTTGATGGTTGCGGTGCGTATGGGACTCGAACCCATGACCACCTGCGTGACAGGCAGGTATTCTAACCAACTGAACTAACGCACCAGCTCTTTTTTTGTAACCTTGTTTACAACCTCTGTTGTGATTACGGGTGCAAAGGTAGTGCTTTTTTTTAAATCTGCAAATGTTTGGGTGAAATTTTTGCAGAAAATGCGATTAAAAGGGGGAAAAGTGATCTTTAGGATTTCTCTTTAGTGAAAGAATATGCCGAACAGCTTCATAGAATGGAGTGCTACTTTCTATTTATGCGCCTAGCTATAAGCCGTAGTGTCATAGCCGAGATTTGTAAAACTGCGGCCCACAAGGATGATAGTTTCTTAATCATTGTAGGATTAACTCCTTTACAGAAGTGCTCCTTAAAACCTATCCGTAGGTTTTAAGGAGCACTTTATTTAATCTCTGTTCTTTGGCGTAGCCTAATAAACTTCTTTAAGGAGTTTACGAGTTCATGCTCATTAAGAACTCATCGTTGTCTCTTGAGTTTTCAAGGCGGCTCTTAACGGTATTCATGGCCTCTACAGGGTTCATGTCTGCTAAGAACTTGCGAAGTATCCACATACGATCCATGGTTGTTTTATCAAGCAACAAATCGTCGCGACGGGTGCTCGATGCTACAATGTTTACCGCTGGGAAGATGCGCTTGTTGCTCAAGATGCGATCGAGTTGCAACTCCATGTTCCCCGTTCCTTTAAACTCTTCGAAGATTACTTCGTCCATTTTCGAACCGGTATCCGTGAGTGCCGTAGCGATGATGGTTAGTGAACCACCGTTCTCAATGTTACGTGCAGCACCAAAGAATCGTTTGGGTTTTTGAAGTGCATTGGCATCTACCCCTCCCGAAAGAATCTTACCCGATGCAGGTGATACGGTGTTGTAAGCACGAGCTAGGCGCGTAATAGAGTCTAGGAAGATTACCACATCGTGTCCGCACTCTACCATGCGTTTGGCCTTCTCAAGTACAATGTTGGCAATTTTTACGTGGCGTTCAGCAGGTTCATCGAAGGTCGATGCAATCACCTCCGCTTTTACGCTACGTGCCATATCGGTTACCTCTTCGGGGCGTTCGTCAATCAAAAGCATGATCATGTAAGCCTCGGGGTGGTTGGCTGCAATGGCATTGGCAATATCTTTCATCAAGATGGTTTTACCTGTTTTAGGTTGAGCCACAATGAGTGCGCGTTGTCCTTTACCGATAGGCGAGAAAAGATCGACTACACGTGCCGATAGACTGTTAGGTACACCGGGTGTGCAAAGTTGGAACTTCTCGTTCGGGAATAGGGGAGTAAGGTGTTCGAAACGGATACGGTCTCTTACCAAGCTAGGATCTTGACCATTGATTTTTTCGACCTTTACCAGTGGGAAATATTTTTCGCCCTCTTTGGGTGGACGGATTGGGCCCTCTACCACATCGCCTGTTTTTAGACCAAACAGTTTAATTTGCGATTGCGATACATAGATATCATCGGGCGAAGAGAGGTAGTTGTAGTCTGATGAACGAAGAAATCCGTAATTATCGGGCATAATCTCCAAAACTCCGATTCCTGTTAGAATGCCATCAAAATCGTATGCTTTCTCCACCTGTTTGCGCTCTTGTACAACAGGAGCTGGAGCTTGTCCATTCTCGTTATTGGCTTGTGTCACATTGTTCCCTTTGGGAGCGTTGTTGTTTGGACGATTGTTATTGGGGCGATTGTTGTTGGGGTTGTTGCTGTTATTGGGATGAACAGGCTTGGCGTTGTTAGCGCCATTGTTTTCGCGGGGCTCACGGGGTTCGCGTGGTTGGCGTGGTTCGCGAGGTTGAGGTTTTTGAGGTGCTTCGGCTTTAGTAGCTTCGAATTTGCCAAGAAGTTCAGAGGGTAACTCCATCTTTTCAGAAGGAAGATCTTCGATAGGAATGAATTCGTTTTGTTCCGCCACCTCTTGAGTAGGCTCTGTAGCTACTTTTTCGATAGAAGATTCTTCGATAAACGGAAGTTCTACTTTTGTTTCTGTTTCTACATTCGTCTCCTTTCTGGGTTTCTTCACCACTCTCTTTGGAGCAGGTGTGCTCTCTGCCTCTGCCTCTGTTACTGAGGTTACGGTAGCTGCTGCTGTAGTTGTTTCACCTTCGATTTTCTTCTTTGCAGCAGGTTTTTTTCTTTTTTTAGGAGCAGCCTGTTCGTTGTTCTCTTCGGGTGTAACTTTTACCTCTTTTTCAACCGAAGGGGTGTTTGTTGCTTTGGGGCTTGCTGCCTGGGGTGTTTTCTCTTTAGCTTCTGGGGTGCTCTCACCCTTTTCTACTTTTTGCGCCTTCTCTTTGTTGGCTGTGTAGACTTTATCTCCCTCTTTTTTTACGTTTATACGCGAACGTTGTTTGCGAGGTTCTTTCTCTGTATCTTTTCCAGCTGCTGCTCTTTGAGCGGCACCCAGGATAGCCTGTTCGTCTAGTATCTTGTAAACCAGCTCTTCTTTGGTGTTAGAAGCGGTCTTGGATAGGCCCAACTCTTTGGCTATAGACTGCAATTCCGACAAGTCTTTGTCGTTTAGTTGAATGATGTTATACATGGAGTATAAAGATTAATAAAATATTGCGTTATAATTTTTTTAGATGCGAAGTCGCTGATACATGAATCCGCCTCAGGGGTAGCAAAGAGGGGGTAAGTATAGCTTACTCAATTTGGAATAAATAATATACGATTGATTGAATCTTATTTAGAATGATAAATAGCCTATTTGGTTGACTTGAATAAACGAATTCCGCTATTTATCAGATGCAAAGGTACATTTTATTTTGATTTTTCCAAATCTAGCCCATTTTCTTTTTTCTCTTTTTAGCATGCCATTTTGTTTATTTTATTTAATTTTGTACCCAATTATTAATCCGTATGGGCTCGTGTATCACCTTTTTCTACCTGTTTTTACCTCTTTCTCGAATTAGGTAATGGCTTTATAATTAGGTTGGTATCTATTTTTAGGCTGCTTGGTTGATCCCTGTAAATCACGCTCTTCCTACTTGATACGGATCGATGCCACCGATTCAGGATCTTAGCTCGCTCCAACAGGCGATTTGTTCTTAAAGAATCGTAAAAAAATGGTATTAATAGTAGCAAGAGTTTTGTTTTAGAGTGTTTCTCCTTAATAATCTCTTATTTACTCCCTCTTTTCTCTTTTTTTTGAAGAGACTTTTTGGGACGAAGCCCTCACTTTTGTGTGAGGTGAACCTTGTTATTGAGGTATTAATTGAATGAAATAGTATTGGACTGGATATTATTGAATTAGAAAATATTGAATTAGATATATAGATATGAGAAAAGGAGTATTATTTTTGCTAGTATGGCTAGCTACTGTGAGCGTGAGTGCACAAAATATTCAGTTGCACCACGATTTTGGGCGAATGATGTACAATGACCTAAAGCCAGAGAATGGCGATCGGGCACCGCTTACCGCTACAATCGAGATGTTTAAACCCGATAGATGGGGGAGTACCTTCTTCTTTATTGATTTAGACTTTAACAGCAAAGTAACGGGAGCCTACTTTGAGATAGCACGCGAATTGAATTTCTGGAAAAAAACGAAATTGAACTGGCTCTCCCTCCACTTGGAGTACAATGGAGGTATGAATGCTGTAGTAAGCTCGTATAACAACAGTTGGCTGGTAGGACCTACCTATTCGGGGCACAATGCCGATTTCTCGAAAACTTGGTCGCTTAGTTTGATGTATAAGCACATACCCGGCACGGTAGATGGTGTGGGTGAAAAGCAGGTACATAACTTTCAGGTAACTGGGGTATGGAACATTCACTTTGCCAAAAACTGGATGACCTTTAATGGTTTTGCCGATTTCTGGCGTGAGCATCGTCCGTGGTTGAATACCGAATATATCTTTTTATGCGAACCGCAGCTGTGGGTGAACTTAAATCAGCTAAAAGGTTGGAAAGATGTGAACCTAAGTTTGGGTACCGAGGTGGAATTTTCGAATAACTTTGTCGATAAAGGGTTTTACGCCATCCCCACCTTGGCAGCTAAATGGAGCTTCTAATCGGTATTCACCTCTCCGTTACTACGTAAATTTGCCTGCTGAATCACTCTCTGACTCTTTTTTTACATGCATCAGCATCTAAAAACAGTTGTTCAATGGGCGCAATTAAAGCAATCATTATTTAAAATAGATCCTATGTTACAGAAATTATTTGGATTCGATCCAACCAAGCACACCGTAAAGACCGAGGTTTTGGCCGGTATTACTACTTTCCTTACCATGTCGTACATACTTGCCGTGAACCCCAATATGTTTGCCCTGTGTGGCATGCCTGCAGGTGCTGTTTTCACTGCTACTGCACTTGCAGCGATTGTGGGTACCACTGTTTTGGCCTTTTTAGCTAAGCTTCCTTTTGGCTTGGCACCCGGTATGGGGCTGAATGCCTTCTTTGTCTTTTCGGTCTGTTTAGGTATGGGTTACAGTTGGCAGTTTGCCCTAACAGCCATCTTGGTAGAGGGTTTTATTTTCATACTGCTTACCCTGACCAATTTACGTGAAGCCATTGTAAATGCCATTCCCGTTACCTTAAAGCACGCCATTGGGGCCGGTATTGGCCTCTTTATCGCCTTTATTGGTTTGCAAAATGCCGGATTGGTAGTCAATGATGAGGCCACCCTCGTTACCTTAGGTTCCATTACCTCCGATAGTGCCTTGTTGGGTGTGATAGGGATTATTCTTACGGCCGTATTGGTTACCAAAAATGTGCGCGGTTCTCTGCTTATTGGTATCCTGCTTACCACGCTTATTGGTATCCCCATGGGTATTACCCAGTATGGTGGTTTGGTATCGGCTCCTCAATCCATCGAACCGATTTTTATGCAATTTGAGTGGAGCGAAATCTTATCCTTTAACATGGTGGTCATTGTCTTTACCTTCCTTTTTGTCGATATGTTCGATACCATAGGAACCATGGTAGGAGTAGCCACCAAGGCCAATATGATGAAGCCCGATGGCAAGATTCCAGGTATCAAGCAAGCATTTATGGCCGATGCCATTGCTACGGTTGCCGGTGCTTGTTTTGGAACCTCTACCACTACGGTCTATGTAGAGAGTGCATCGGGTGTAGCACAGGGTGGACGTACAGGATTAACCGCTTTTGTTATTGCCATCTGTTTTGCCATCTCCTTGCTCTTCTCTCCACTTTTCTTGGCCATTCCAGCTGCTGCAACCGCTCCAGTTCTTATTATTGTAGGGCTCTTTATGATGTCGCCTATTAAGTATATCGATTTCGATCGCTATTCGGAATCCATCCCTGCATTTATCTGTGTCATTGCCATGCCACTTACCTACTCTATATCGGACGGTATCTTGTTGGGTATGATTAGCTACGTGTTGATAAACCTACTTTGCGGTAAGTATAAAAAGATAAACCTAACCATGTATATATTGGCGGTGCTCTTTATTTTGAAGTATATCTTTATTTAGTAGGGTTTACCGGTATCAAGAATTGTACAAGCGGTTGCGCAGGTTTGCATAACCGCTCGTACATCCTTGCATAAGCGGTTGTACACGCTTGTATAACCGCTTGTGCATACTCACCTAACTGGTTGTGTCAATCAGTGTTGGTTTTAGCTGATAAAATCAGCGTATCCTTTCTCTGAAATTTCTTGGCTCTATTGGGCAATCCCAATCTGTCCCAAGCAATCTCAAGCTCTCCCAAGCAATCCTCTTCGTGTAATACTACCTACTCCGTTTTTAGGCTGGCATTATCTAGTGGTGATGTGCTAAACTACTCTCTTCGTGTAACTCTACCTGTATGCTTATGGACTGGCATCATCGAATTGTAATAGCCTCTTCCAAGCCCTCTTCGATAGCTTCTCTTTAAACGGAGTTGGCCACTATCCAGCCCCTATTCTGTTGTGCAATCCAAAAAAAAGTAGTAGGTTTGTGTAGCGAAAACAAACGTTTAAACCCAATTAAAAGAAAAATGAAAAAAGTAATTTTTAGCGCAAAAGCGCCTGCAGCGATCGGTCCTTACAGTCAAGCAATTGAAGCCAATGGCATGTTGTTTATTTCGGGCCAAATCCCCGTAGATGTTGCTACAGGCGAGTTTGTAGCCGGTGGTATTACTGAGCAAACGACTCAAGTATTTGCCAATATTAAGCACATCCTTGCAGAAGCTGGCCTTACTACAGCCAACATTGTAAAAACAACCGTTTTCTTAGCCGATATGTCACTTTTTGCGGAGATGAATGCAGTCTATGCAGCCAACTTCGAAGGCGATTTTCCAGCTCGTTCGGCTTTTGCTGTCAAAGAGCTTCCGAAAGGCGCTTTGGTAGAGATTGAAAGCATTGCGGTACGCTAAGCAAGCTTTTCTTTCAGAAAAAGAAAACAAACAGCTATTCTCTTCCTATCTGCAGCGTTTTTATCGAGACCCCTCGATTAGGAAGCTGCCTAGGTAGTAGATCGCTTCTAAAATCTCATACTAAAACAGATTCAGATGGAACTAATCTACCTTTTCCATAGCGGATTTGCCCTTTTAGGCGATGGATTCACTGTGGTGTTCGATTACTACCGCGATACGCAAGAAGCGGCTGCACTGGCCGATTTAGCCCGTCTCGTAGGGGGACAAAAGGCAAATCCCGTGGTGCAAGAGGTACACGGACGCATGCACGATGAGTTGTTGCATCGCCCCGGTAAGTTCTATGTGTTATCGAGTCATGTGCACCCCGATCACTTCAACCCCTTGGTGTTGGAGTGGCGGGAGCAACGACCCGATATCACCTACATCCTTTCGCACGATATCTTGAAAAAGAAGAAGGCTACCCCAGAGGCTGCCACCTTTTTACGCAAAGGCCAATCCTATCGTGATGAACTGTTATGCGTAGAGGCTTTTGGATCTACCGATGTAGGCGTATCGTTTTGGGTGGAAGTAGCTGGCAAAACCATTTTTCATGCCGGCGATTTAAACAACTGGCACTGGATGGACGAGAGTACCGAGCAGGAGTGGAAGGCAGCCGAGAAGGCTTTCTTGGTAGAGCTGGAAGCACTGGCCGTAACCCATCCACAGATTGATGTAGTAATTTTTCCGGTCGATCCTCGTCAGGGAAGTGACTACATGCGCGGTGCCAAGCAGTTTGTAACACACATTCAGACGGGCGTTTTTGTCCCCATGCACTTTACCCCCGATTATGAGAAAGCAAATGCTTTTGCTCCGATAGCCCAAGCTGTGGGCAGTCGTTTTGCACCGATTACCCATTCGGGAGAGACCATTCAACTATAAACAAAAAAACGAAAACGAAAACGAATATGAAAATTAAAGGACGTTTTGATCATTTTAATATCAATGTAACGAACCTAGAGAAGAGTATCGAGTTTTACCAAACCGCTTTGGGTTTGAAAGAGGTAAAACGCAAAGAAGCGGCCGATGGTGCCTTTATATTGGTATACCTAGCCGATGAAGTAGGCGCTTTTATGTTGGAGCTAACTTGGCTGCGCGACCACACCGAAGCGTACGAGCTAGGTGAGAACGAAAGCCACCTTTGTATGCGCTTAGAGGGCGATTATAACGAGGTACGCGCTTTCCACAAAGAGATGGGCTGTGTATGTTACGAGAACGAAGAGATGGGTCTTTACTTTATCAATGACCCCGACGATTACTGGATTGAGGTATTGCCCATGAGTTGGTAAAATAGCTCTTTTGCTTCCGGCCAAATAAGCCCACCAATAATGGGCGTTAATTCCTAATATAGTATATTTTCAAACAGATAATGGAGCGCAAGCATCGTATCTGTTTGAAAATATACTATTTTTGCATAGTAAGCTTCAGATAATTCATCGATTCTGCTAGCATGCTCAGTTACTGCACAGGATAACTATGTAGTATGAGCGTTATTTAAAATCGAGCTCTATGATTCCGAAGTTTATATGCAACGATTATAATTTATAAAAACAAGATAGAAATATGAAATACATTGCTCCTGGTGGCTGGTTTTCGTTGGAATACCCCGAAGGCTGGCACGAATTTGAAGATACCGAAGAGAGCTTCCTTTTTTACAACCCCAATAAATGGGCAGGTAACTTCCGCATCTCGGCTTTCCGTGGTGAACAGAAGAACTATGGCAAAGAGTGCATTGCTTACGAGTTGCAACAAAACAAGAAAGCAAGCCTTGTAAAGGTGGGCAAGTGGGATGCCGCTTACGCCTCGGAGGTTTTTGTGGAGGAGGGCACAGCCTATACCTCGCACTTCTGGGTGGTAGGATGCGATGATTTATCGATGGAGTGCTCTTTTACGGTGGCCAAAGATGAACCGTTTGAGGTGGCTAAAAAGATGATTGAATCGATTCAATTGCGCCGTCCTTCAGCTAAATCACCTCGTGAAATTATCCCCATCCGTGTTATTGAGATTGGAGAGATTAACTTGGCCTTTGATTGGGCATCGACTACGCTTAAGAAATTATTGGCCAAAGATTTTACCTCGTCTGAGCAAGACCTAGATCGTATTCAGCAGGTAATGGAGAGCGGTAATTTTAAAGCGCAACAACGCGAAACTTGGGAACGATTTGGCGTGCTGTTTGGCACCATTTTAATTAACGAAATGGAGGGCATGCAGTGGGTAACGGCTATTGATGGCAAACTGGAGTATCCGGCTTTGCGATTTATGGAATCGGATTTGATTGTTGCTCCCTCGCAATGGGTGTGGAACCAAATGAAGAGTGGTGCCCCTTGCAACTTGCGCCAAGAGTATGACCGAATTAAGCACGAGGCTAGCTTGGTACTCGAGAAACAGAAGTAGCATTAAGCGCTTTAGCTAGATGAACCAACCCGGAAGGGGGGATAGAAAATAGAGGCAAGAATAAAGAACGAACTAGAAGAAATGGCAGTAGCACAACTACAAATAGAGGGACTTACCAAATCGTTTGGCGATTTGGTGTTGTTCCAACAACTCGCATTCGGTGTGTCGGAAGGACAGCGCATCGGGCTTATCGCAAAAAATGGTAGTGGTAAAACCACCTTGCTCAATATTATTGCAGGCAAGGAGGGGTACGACGAAGGAACCATCACCTTTCGCCGTGATTTACGCGTAGGGTACTTGGAGCAAGACCCCCACTATCCGGAAGAACTAACAGTGATAGAGGCCTGTTTCCACCACGGAAATAGCACCGTACAACTGATTAAGGAGTACGAACTCTGTATGGAGACCGAGGGACACCCGGGCTTGGAGGAGCTCTTATCGCGCATGGAGCACGAAAAGGCGTGGGACTACGAACGCAAGGCGAAACAGATTCTTACCCAACTAAAGATTAAGAATTTTGAGCAGAAGGTGAAACACCTCTCGGGTGGACAGCTCAAGCGCGTGGCACTGGCCAATGTGCTCATTACCGAACCCGATTTCTTGATTCTGGATGAGCCTACCAACCACTTGGACTTGGAGATGACCGAATGGCTGGAGGGGTACCTAAGCCGTGGTAGCTTGAGTTTATTGATGGTAACGCACGACCGATACTTCTTGGACCGTGTTTGTTCGGAGATTGTAGAGATTGACAACAAGCAACTCTACTCCTACAAGGGTAATTACAGCTATTACTTAGAGAAACGCCAAGATAGAATTGAGGCTACCAATGCCGAACTGGCCCGTGCCAACAACCTCTACAAAACGGAGTTGGAGTGGATGCGCCGCATGCCACAAGCTCGTGCACACAAGGCTAAGTATCGCCAAGAGGCATTCTATGAGCTGGAAAAGGTGGCCAAACAACGCTTTAATAACGACAATGTGAAGCTAGAGATGGGATCGGCTTACATCGGTTCTAAAATATTCGAGGCCGAGAATCTTTACAAGAGCTTTGATGATTTGAAAATCTTAGAAGACTTCTCGTACATCTTCTCGCGCTTTGAGAAGATGGGTATCGTAGGAAACAACGGTACAGGTAAATCGACCTTCATTAAAATTCTGATGGGGCAAGTGGCTCCCGATAAGGGAACCATCGATATAGGCGAGACAGTACGCTTTGGCTACTACTCGCAAGATGGCTTGCAGTTTGACGAGAAGATGAAGGTGATAGATGTGGTGCAAGAGATAGCCGAGGTAATTGAGGTGGGCAATGGCAAGCAGCTAAGTGCATCGCAATTCTTACAGCACTTCCTCTTTACGCCCGAAACGCAGCACAATTACGTGCACAAATTGAGTGGGGGAGAGAAGCGCCGTCTTTACCTCTGTACCATCTTGATGCAGAACCCCAACTTCTTGGTGCTTGATGAGCCTACGAACGACCTCGATATTGTTACCCTGCAAGTGCTAGAGGAGTACCTACAAAGCTTTAAAGGGTGCGTAATGGTGGTAAGCCACGACCGTTACTTTATGGACAAGGTGGTAGATCACCTCTTGGTATTCCG
>JBOFRN010000064.1:0-8555 GCA_051651025.1 Phocaeicola sp. | reverse complement strand
TAGCATACCTACAATGGTAGCAATGCTGGTCATCAAGATGGGGCGCAAACGTAGTTTGGCAGCTTCGAGAGCCGCTTGTTTGCTATTGCCGTGCTCCTTGCGTAGCTTCTCGGCAGCGGTTACGAGGAGTAATGCATTCGAGATGGAGACGCCTACAGACATAATCATACCCATGTAGGATTGCATATTGAGGGTAGAGCCGGTAGCTAGTAAGAGCAGCAGAGCACCGATGATAACGGCGGGTACGCTAGACAAGACCACTGCCGACAAGCGGAACGATTGGAAGTTGGCAGCTAGTAGCAAAAAGATAACCACGATAGCGACCAAGATTCCCTCGCGCAAGCTGCGTTGGGTATCGTCCAATACTTGTGCCAATCCAGCCACTTCTACATTCAATCCTTTGGGTAGTTCGCCTAGTGATTCGATAGCGGCACGCACATCCTTTAGAGCTGTACCTAAGTCCATATCGTGTAAGTTGGCTACCACGGTGGTGTAGGCCAGCGAGCCTTGGTTAAAGGTTTCGCCGTAGGTAGTCCCAGGAGTAAGCGTAGCTACATCGCTCAATACAAAGCTAGTTTCGGGCTGACTGAAGGAGTGACTCAAGCTTCCCCCTCCTGCGGCAGCAGCCAATTGGTGATGACTCTTTTGGGTGGTGGCAATCGGTAGACTAGCCAACTCCTGCGGGCTACTCATCTGGGCTTGTGGCACCTGTACCTGCACATTGTAGGCCATGTTCATCATCCCCCCAATCCAGAGGTTCTTGTTGGTAAAGCGCGAAGACGAGGTGGCAGGTACCAACGAATGGGTTACATCGGCCATATCAAGCCCTAGCTGACCGGCACGTACCCGATCGACCTCAATATTCAGGGTGGGGTAAGCGGTAGCTTGCGGCATCTTTAAATCGCGTAAGTAGGGCAACTTCTCCAGCTCCTTCATCAGGCGTATGGCATACATCTGGTTGCGGGGTTTCATCATGCCCGAGAAACGTACCTCGATGGGGGTATTGGCCCCTTGGCTCAACACCTTTTCCGACAGCTCCATCGGTTCGAAGGTAATCGACACATCGGGTAGTTGGGTGGCTACCTTGGCACGTAGTTCTTCTTGGAGCTCCTCCATGTTGCCCTTCCAGTTTTGCAACGCTACCTGAATGGTGGCCTCGTGCGGACCGGCATTGTAGAGGTAGATGGGGCTTACGGCAAAGGTGGAGGAGTGTTGGCCGACAAATGAAGAGGAGATGCGAATCTGCTCTTCGCCCACGATCGATTCCACTTGATCCATAAATGCCTTTACTCGGGCTTCGGTGTACTCTATGCGACTTCCTTGGGGTGCCACCAAACGTACTTGGAACTGACTCGGATTACCTTTTGGCAATACATCGGTCCCGATAATAGTCATTAGCAAGGCTACTATTGCAAGGGAACCAGCGATGTAAAGCAGCGAGATGATCCCTTTTTTCGGCATTAGCTTCGTGCTAATAGCAGCGATTGCTTGGTCAAAACGAGAAGCGTTAGAAGTTGCTTCGTGATTCTTACCTGCACCGTGCGCTCCTTTCCCCTTCAAGAACCAAGCCGATAGCACTGGAACCAAGGTTTGTGACAGGAGAAACGAGGTAATCATGGCAAAACAGATGGAGAGGGCCAAAGGCTTAAACATGGCTCCGGGGATACCTTCCATCATTAGAGCAGGGGCAAAGGCGGCTAGGATACAGAGTAGGATGAGTAACTTGGGGAAGGCAATCTCCTGACACGCTTCCCAAATGGCTACGCGCTGCTTCTTGCCCATCTCGAGGTGACGGTGTATGTTTTCGATGGTCACGGTACTCTCATCGACCAAGATGCCGACGGCTAGGGCCAAGCCCGAGAGTGACATAATGTTGAGCGTATAGCCAAAGAGGTGCAAGAAGAGTACGCTCGAGAGGAGCGAAATGGGGATGGTGAGCACGACGATTAAGGCCGAACGACGGTCGCCCAAGAAGAGCAAGACCATTAATCCCGTTAGTAGAGCACCAATCAATCCCTCAAGAAGTAGATTCTTTACGGCGCTCATTACGTAAACCGATTGGTCGAACTCGAAGGAGATAGTCACATCGTCGGGCAGGTTACTCTGAATCAAAGGGAGCTTCTTTTTCAGTTCGCGAACTACATCCCAAGTCGATGCGTTGCCGGATTTGGCCACGTTGATGTAGACCGAGCGGTTGTCGCCTATCAGGGCATAGCCTGTGGCAATATCGGCTCCATCTTTTATTTGTGCTACATCGCGCAAGAAGAGGGTTTGCACCCCTCCCTTTACCAAGGGGATGTTCTCGAAATCGGCAATGCTCTTCAGGTTATTGTTGGTGGGGGTAATTAAGTTCTGATCTCCACTAAAGAGGTTTCCCGAAGGGACAGTCAGGTTGTTGCGACTAATGGCCTCCACAATCTGCTCGGGCGAAAGATGGTGTACACGCAGTGCCTCGGGGTCTACATTGACCTCGATGGTACGGGGGCTACCGCCAAAGGGGGGTGCTGTGGTTATGCCGGGCACCGAGATCAAGAAGGGACGTGCCGTAAAGTTGGCGATGTCTTGCAACTGGTCGTTCGTCTTCGTAACGCTGCGGAACACCACCTGACCCACCGGTTGCGAAGAGGCATCGAAACGGATAATAAAGGGGTCGGGGGTACCGGGTGGTAAGAAGATTTGCGAACGGTTAGAAAGCGCACTTAGCTCGGCAATGGCCTGCCCCATGTCGGTATCGGGATAGAAGGTCACCTTCATCAGGGTAAGCCCTTGGGTGTTCTTGGTTTCGATGTTCTTAATACCACTGGTAAATAGCATCATGTTGGTGTACATCTTGGTAAAGTACCCCTCCATCTGCTCGGGCGTATAGCCGTTGAAGGAGTGTGCTACATAAACCACGGGCAGATTCATCTCGGGAAGGATATCAATGCGGACATCCTTGGTTGTTTGAAGGCCGAAGAGCACCAAGCCAACCACCAACACCAGGGTGGCTATGGGTTTGTGCAGGGCCATTTTTATTATATTCATCGTAATTTCAATTGGAGTTTATGGGGAAGTAGATTTATTTATACTTACCCGTATGTAACGAAGTTAGAAAGGTGCTAGTTTCTCTCAATTTGCTGCAAGAAAGGTTCTATCTCTCCACTGCTAGCTACCTGCATGAGGTAAGTGTGCCACAAGTTGACTTGAATAACTGCTTGTTCCGATTCGGCACGAGCTAGGTTGTAGATAGCGGAT
This sequence comes from Phocaeicola sp., assembly GCA_051651025.1. Classification (GTDB taxonomy): domain Bacteria; phylum Bacteroidota; class Bacteroidia; order Bacteroidales; family Bacteroidaceae; genus Phocaeicola. The sequence continues at coordinate 5,321 of JBOFRN010000064.1, read as the reverse complement.
ATTAACTCATCTACCACCGCCAACCCGTTGCTGTAGAGGTTCTCGTACTGCTGATACGATTGGGTCGCAGCATCGACCTGTTTCAGTACCGCTTGATACTGCTGTTCGGTAAGCATTCGTTTCTCTGTAGCGTATCGGTAAGACTCTGTGAGTTGGTGGTTGGTCAGTGTGCGCTGTTGGATCAATGCCTCGGTGCGTTGCTTCTGTGCCCGACTCATAGAGCGGTTCTTGAATAAGGAGGTGATGCTCCAACTAAGGTTTACACCTACCAAGTAGTTGCCTCTGTCAATACCTACTCCATCCAAATACGAAGAGGAGAGGTTCTTGGTATCTTGCGCATAGTTGTACTTAAAGCCCGATCCGCGTGCCGCTACCGACCCCACTACATGGAGTTTGGGCAATCCATCGGCTTGGTAAAATTGGGTTTGTATGCGACTCTCTTCGATGGCGGCATCTTGAGTGCGTAGAGCGGGGTGGTTCACGATCTCACTCTCTGTATGCCCACCAAAATCACGCTCCTCTGTTTGAACCAAAGTCTCTAACCTAGTTCCCATTGGAAACTTAGTTGCTAGAACACCATCGGTACGAAACGGTTGATAATCGACTCCCATACGAATCACGAGCTCTTTTAAAACGGCTGCATGCCGATCTTCAGCTTTCAATAAAGCGATCTGAGCACTAGCTAGTTCTGCTTCGGCCGTGGATAACTCTACACCGGGACGAATACCACTTCCCACGACTGCTTGAACTGTAGATACAAGTACTTCGGCTCGCTTTATATTCTGTTGCTGTACTTCGAGTATCTCTTCAATAGCTACTAGATCAAAGTAGGCGGATGCTATCTTAATCTGGTGCTCAAAGAGCTCTTGCTCCAAGTCGGCTTGTGAACGTTCAATGCGATTTTTAGCTATACCAACTTTGCTACTACGCGCTCCAAACGAATAGATGTTCCAGTTGAGATGGGCAGTATAGAGTGAGCTAAAGGCGGCATCCCAATTCTGTGCGGCTTGCGGTGCCCCCATCGAAATATTGCCTTCGCCAAATCCATACTGTGGACCGTGAAGTGCATTGGCTGTTCCATAGAACTGCTGAGCAGAAAACGCTACTTCGGGCAGGTAAAGGGTTTGGCTACTTTTATATTCAGCTTTTGCAGCCCCAACAATCAGCTTCTTGGCCTTGATTTTTTCGTAATGGGCGATACCTAGTTGCAACGCTTCGTGTAGCGATAAACTGGTTTGTAAAAGAGCTTCATTGCCTTGAAGATTCATTTTGAAAGCTACAAGGCGCGTGTTTGGGGCTAGCGTAGCATCGAATGATGGCTGCATTTGTGCCCTTACCGGGCTTATTAGCATCAACCCTACGGCAGATGCAAGCCAGGGAAAGGGGCTTCTATATCTTTTCATGTTGTTTCCTTATTGGTTTGAATAAATATTGTTGAATGGGCTATTGCATTCCTTTTAGTTTCAACGAGTAATCGATTGCTTGTTTTCATTACCTTCTCTGCTTTAGATATTCATTATCTATTGGTTAGCAGGTGTTTAATGTGCATGAGAACGATTCGTAAAGGATGCAAGAATTGGCTCAACACGCTAGAAAAGCGCATAGAGAGCCTAAAATAGGCATAGAGGAGAATCTTGATTGATCCTATCGAACCTACTGTTTAGATAATTCAAATAAGGAAGGTAGCGTGAAGCAACAATAGATCGCGACCCGTTAAAGGAAGGGGCGATTGTGGTGGAGATTTGGCAGAAAGCAGGTGTACCACATCTTGTTGGGGCAGCAAAGGGTGAACAACTTCGAGTATAAAAAGTGGGAGTGTCTGCCACTCCGACGAGAAGCTGTATGCAGGAGGCTGCGAAGGAGTAAAATCATCCGAATCGACATCGACCACCATCAGTTGGCGCATGGGACAGCTATACTTCTCTAAACTGCTAGAGTTGTTAGAAGTATTACTGGTTCTACAAGCCGATTGGATGGTAGCAGGGTCTTGATTCAGATAAAAAGCGATGAAGTTTTCTCCACAGAAGTGCACCAGTAGTTTGGGCTGTACCGCTACAAGCAGCACAACGACTCCCAAAACGAAATTGGCCATTCTCTTCATCATCTTTTTCTTGTTTTTAAATTCATAGAGCTCTATTGCGCTCATCTTAAACTTTATCTAAAGGCTGTCGCCGTTTGTCTGACAGCTGTTTGTAGAAGGTTGGAGTAAGTCCGGTTACCTTCTTAAATTGGTTGCTTAGGTGAGCTGTACTTGAGTAGTTTAGCTGGTAGGCTATTTCGCTTAGGGACAGATCGTCATACATCAATAACTCTTTCACTCGCTCTATTTTTTGTGCAATGTAATACTTCTCTATAGTTACTCCCTCTACCTCCGAAAAGAGAGAGGAAAGTGAGGCGTACTCTTGGTTTACCTGCAGCGATAGATAGTCAGAGAGGTTCACTTTAAGAGCTCCCTCTTTCCGGTGTACCAGTTCACGGATGTTATTTTTCACTTGCTCTATGAGTTTAGAACGACGATTGTCTATCACCTCAAAACCAACCGCTTCGAGACTCTCCTTCAGGCGCTCTAATTGGGTAGGGGAGAGTGGAGAGGTTAGAGATACCTCACCCAGTACAATCTGTTGTATGGCAATAGCTTGCTGTGAAAAGATGTTTTTTACCACCATTGTGCATCGGTCACATACCATATTTTTGATATATATTGTTTCCATTATTCTCGTATTTGGTTTGGCAAAAGTAGTGATAAAGTCTCAGAAATAGTTACACAATTCCGGAGACGATTTACACAATTACTGAACGAATTTCCTTTATTAATCTATTCGATATAAATAAAGCGGTTATAGGCAGGCTAAGCGATTCCTTCTACTCCTTTTATGAAGCCTTAAACAGAGCGGTGGTCAGTTATAGGTGGCCTAATTGTATCTCTTTTGTTCTATGGAAGGGTTCTAAACTTTTTTCATCAATCGCTTCCGTATACGTAAACTGTTTGCCACTACACTTACGCTACTCATGGCCATCGCCGCTCCTGCCAACATGGGCGAAAGCATGATTCCGAAGAGTGGATAGAGTAGACCGGCTGCCACAGGTACTCCAATCAAATTGTAGATAAAAGCCCAAAACAGATTTTGGCGTAGGGTATGGACGGTTGTACGCGAAAGAAGAATAGCCTCTTCTACTTTGCGCAGATCTCCCCCAACAAGAATAATACCCGCTACATCCATGGACACATCACTACCTGTACCCATAGCTATGCTTAAATCGGCTTGAGCCAATGCCGCACTATCATTAATGCCATCGCCTACCATGGCTACCACATGCCCTTGGGCTTGTAACGATTGAATAAAGAGTGATTTATCGGCAGGAAGAACTTCTGATTTAAAGCTCTTTATACCCACTTGTGAAGCAATATAGGCAGCTGTTTTTGAGTTGTCACCTGTCAACATTTGAACAAGAACGCCTCGTTTCTGAAGTGCCTGTATGGCATGGATAGAGCTCTCTTTTACCCGATCAGAAACCGTAAAGGTAGCTAACAATTGGTGGGTTGTTCCAAATAGAACCACACTACCCACGCCAAAATATCGATGGGTTCCATCTATGCCAAATTCCTTGGCTAGTGCAGGACTTCCTGCAAAGTAGGTTATCCCCTTATAGATAGCTGTGATACCTAATCCGGCACGATTCACAACTTGATCGAGCAAGAGTGTTTTAGTTTCAAGGCTACTTGTGCTAATTTCACGAACAATAGCTTGTGCAATAGGGTGCGTAGAGCGCTTCTCGATTGAGTAGAGTATCTCTTTGTAACGTGGTTTTTTATCCTCCCACTGAGTTTGTGTAACCACCGGTTTACCCTCTGTTATTGTACCAGTTTTATCGAGCACTACTACATCGACCTTGTTTGCGATTTCCAAGCTTTGAGCATCTTTTATGAGTATGCCTCTTTGGGCACCTGCACCTACGCCAACCATAATAGCTGTAGGAGTAGCTAAGCCCAATGCACAAGGGCAGGCTATGACTAATACAGTAACAAAGCCCAGCATACCGTGCGAAAACCCATGAATAGGATCTAAAAACATCCAAGTAAGTAGGGTTAATAAGGCTATTCCTAGAATAACGGGGACAAAAAAGGAGGCAATTTTATCGACTAACTTCTGAACAGGTGCCTTGCTGTTTTGTGCTTGCTCTACCAACGCTATAATCTGTGAGAGGAGCGTTGCGCTACCTACCTGGGTGGCTATAAACCGGAAACTACCCTCACCATTGATCGTACCTGCATAAACTGCGCTCCCAACTCTCTTTGCAAGCGGCATAGGCTCACCATTGAGCATACTTTCATCTATATAAGACTCTCCGTCTAGAACGGTTCCATCTACAGCTATTTTCTCGCCTGGGCGTACTATTAGTAGATCGTTAAGTTGTACTTGGCCAATGGGAATGAGTGTGGGCTTGCCCTCTTTCTCTACCAAAGCCATTTGTGGCTGCAGCCCTATCAAACTCTTTATGGCTGTAGCTGTACTCTTTTTTGCGCGTTGCTCCAGCAAACGCCCTATAAGGATAAAGGTAATAATCATGCCCGAAGCCTCAAAATAGAGGTGTGGTTCAATGCCTTTTGCCCACCAGAAAGCGGGGAAAAGTAGGTTGGCGAGGGAAAATAGATAAGCTACAGAGGTACTAAGGGTAACCAATGTGTCCATGGTTACATTCCGTTGTCTGAGTTGGATAAAGGTGCGAACAAAGAAGCCACGCCCCAAATAGAATAGAACAATCCCAGCTAGTAGTGCCGAAGTTACACCTGCCCAAGGCATCGAAATAAAGAACATGCCAAGGATAAAGAGAGGCAAGGAGAGTAGAACAGCCCAAAGGGTTTCTCGCTTTGCACTTGAATAGGCTGATTCTTGCTCCTGTTCGCTATCTAGTTCACTACTTGTTTCAATAATTAGCTGGTAACCTGCTTTCTGAATGACTTGGGCTAGCTGTTGGGGAGTGACGCTCTCTTCACACTCTACGGCTACATGCGCAGCCGATAGATTGACTGTGGCATCGACTACACCCGGATGGTTCTGTAACGTTTTTTGGGCTCTTGATGCACAAGATGCACAATGTAATCCCTTTATAGGAAAATTGTATTTTTGGCTCTTCATCTTCATGGATTCTTTTTTTTTCTGCATGCAAAGTTGCTAAAAGATGGCTAACTAGTTATTACATGATTCTAGGTTTATGTTACACAATTAGAACCATTAAAATGTTTATTTGGATGTAAGGTAAAGAGAGGTTTCTTATAGGGTAGCGAACTTAGGAGTAAACGATCTATATTTGTCAATCAC
>JBOFRN010000063.1:0-1087 GCA_051651025.1 Phocaeicola sp. | reverse complement strand
CCTTTATCGCGATTTCCACCTGCACCTACTACAGTAATTACATTACCTTTTCCATGTAATACCTCTTGAATAGCATCAAGCACATTCTCTAGCGCATCGGGTGTATGGGCATAATCGACAATGACCGTATAACCGCGTTTTGAACGAATCGAATCGAACCGTCCGGCTACAGGGCGCAAGGTGCTTAACACTAGCAACACCTCTTCGGGTTTCTCGCCTAGAAGGCAGGCTGCTCCATACACGGCCAATAGGTTGGCTGCATTAAAACGACCTATAAATTGAACATGCACCTCGGTATTATTCATTTCAAGCAACATGCCCTCAAAGGTATCTTCTAATACTTTGCCTTTGTAATCACTTAAAGAGCGAAGCGAGTAAGTTGCCACCTTAGCTTGGCTATTTTGGGTCATAACCAACCCATTCTTATCATCTAGATTCGTAAGTGCAAAAGCCCCTTTAGGCAATTCATCGAAGAATCTTTTCTTTGCTTTTAAGTAGTTCTCGACTGTTTTGTGGTAATCTAAATGGTCACGGGTAAGGTTGGTAAAGACACCTCCTGCAAACGTGAGTCCTCCTATTCTTTGTTGAGCAACTGCATGCGAGCTAACTTCCATAAAAGCATACTCACACCCACTTTCTACCATTTTATGTAGAAGTTGGTTTAGCGTAATGGGGTCTGGTGTAGTATGTTCAGTAGGAAGAATTTCACCATCAATTACATTACAAACGGTTGAAATTAACCCCGCTTTATAACCTAGTTTACGAAAGGTCTTATAAAGCAACGTTGCAATCGTTGTTTTACCATTGGTACCCGTTACACCCACAAGTTTTAATTTGGAAGTTGGATTACCGTAAAACTGAGTAGCCATTTCGCCCACTACCGCTTCGCTACTCTTTACCTGGAGGTAAGTAACGCCGGCATGCAAGCTTAGTGGCAAAGTTTCACAAACAATTGCCTTTGCTCCTAATTCAATGGCCTTCTCCATATAGTTATGCCCATCGGCTTGTGTACCTTTGATGGCTACAAAAAGATTCCCCTCTTTTACTAAACGTGAATCTATTTGAATTCCAGTCACCTCGATTGTTA
>JBOFRN010000062.1:0-6464 GCA_051651025.1 Phocaeicola sp. | reverse complement strand
ATTAGAGGAAGTCGTATTTTTGGCCCAGTAGCTAGAGAATTGCGTGCAGCTAACATGAAAGTTGTGTCGCTAGCACCTGAAGTACTTTAATTTTGTGTAAAGAATAAAGTAATGAGTAAATTACATATTAAAAAAGGCGATACAGTTTACGTAAACTCTGGTGAAGATAAGGGTAAAACTGGTCGTGTATTGAAAGTTCTTGTAGAAAAAGGACGTGCAGTGGTTGAAGGTATCAACATGGTGTCTAAAAGCACTAAGCCAAATGCGGCAAATCCTCAAGGAGGTATTGTTAAGCAAGAAGCTGCGATCCACATTTCTAACTTGAACGTGGTTGATCCTAAAACAGGAGAACCAACACGTGTGGGAAGAAGAGAAAGTTCTGATGGAAGAACATTCGTTCGTTATGCTAAAAAATCAGGAGAGGAAATTAAATAATGAGTAATACTGCTAGCCTAAAAAAAGAATATGCAGAGCGCATTGCGCCTGCATTGAAGAATCAGTTCCAGTATTCTTCGTCAATGCAAGTTCCTGTACTAAAAAAGATCGTGATTAATCAAGGTCTTGGTATGGCAGTTGCTGACAAAAAGATTATTGAAGTTGCTATTAACGAGTTAACAGCAATCACTGGTCAAAAAGCTGTTGCAACAGTTTCTCGTAAAGATATCGCAAACTTCAAGTTGCGTAAAAAAATGCCTATCGGTGTTATGGTAACTTTACGTCGTGAAAGAATGTACGAATTTCTTGAAAAATTAGTTCGTGTCGCTTTACCACGTATCCGTGACTTCAAAGGTATCGAAAGCAAATTTGATGGTAGAGGTAACTATACCTTGGGTATTCAAGAGCAAATCATTTTCCCTGAAATAAACATTGATAGCATTAGCAAAATCTTAGGAATGAATATTACCTTTGTAACTTCTGCTGCAACCGATGAAGAAGGTTATGCTTTGTTGAAAGAATTTGGTTTACCATTTAAAAACTCAAAAAAAGACTAATCCACTATGGCAAAAGAATCAATGAAGGCTCGTGAAGTAAAAAGAGCCAAACTTGTAGCCAAATTTGCTGAGAAACGTACGGCATTGAAAAAGATTGTTAACGCTGGTGACCCAGCTGAAGCTTTTGAAGCAGCGCAACAATTGCAAGCTCTTCCAAAGAACTCGAATCCTATTCGTATGCACAACCGTTGCAAGCTAACTGGTCGTCCAAAAGGTTATATGCGTCAATTCGGACTTTCAAGAATCCAATTCCGTGAAATGGCCTCTAATGGTTTGATCCCAGGTGTTAAAAAAGCAAGCTGGTAATTTTTAGTTTTAAATATTGTCAGGGAAGTCCTGATTAATTTAATTTTTATAATATGACAGATCCAATCGCAGATTATCTCACCAGATTGAGAAATGCAATCGGTGCAAAGCACAGAGTTGTTGAAGTGCCTGCATCAAATTTGAAAAAGGAGATCACTAAGATCCTTTTTGATCAAGGTTACATCTTGAACTACAAGTTCGTAGAAGAAGGTCCTCAAGGAACTATCAAAGTAGCTTTGAAGTATGATGCTGTTAACAAAGTTAACGCAATCAAAAAGTTGATTAGAGTTTCTTCTCCAGGTTTACGTCAGTATACTGGTTACAAAGACATGCCGAGAGTGATTAATGGTTTAGGTATTGCAATAATATCTACTTCAAAAGGTGTAATGACTAATAAAGAAGCAGCTACTTTGAAAATAGGTGGTGAGGTTCTTTGTTATGTATATTAATAGGAGGATAAGCAATGTCTAGAATAGGTAAATTACCAATCAGTATTCCTGCAGGTGTAACAGTTACACAAAAGGATGATGTAGTGACTGTAAAAGGTCCTAAAGGTGAACTAACCCAATATGTAAACCCAGGTATCAATGTAGTAATTGAAGAAGGAACAATTGTGTTGTCTGAAAATGAAAACGAAATGCTTGATAATACAAAGCAAAGACATGCATTCCATGGTCTTTATCGCGCTTTGATTAACAACATGGTAGTTGGTGTATCAGAAGGATACAAAAAAGAACTTGAACTTGTCGGTGTAGGTTACCGTGCTACAAATAATGGTAACATTATTGATTTCTCTTTGGGTTATACGCACAATATCTTTTTGCAATTGCCTGCTGAAATCAAAGTAGAAACTAAGTCTGAAAGAAATAAGAATCCTCTTATTATATTAGAATCTTGCGACAAACAATTGCTTGGTCAGGTTTGCTCAAAAATTCGCTCTTTCCGTAAACCTGAGCCTTACAAAGGTAAAGGTATTAGATTTGTTGGCGAAGTAATTCGTAGAAAGTCTGGTAAGTCAGCTGGTGCTAAATAATTTATTTAAAATCGTATTATCATGACAACAAAATTAGAAAGACGAATTAAAATTAAATATAGAGTACGTAACAAGATTTCAGGTAACTCTGAACGTCCACGTATGAGTGTGTTTAGAAGTAACAAGCAGATTTATGTACAAGTTATTGATGACTTGACAGGAAAAACTCTTGCAGCAGCTTCATCTCTAGGGATGGAAACAATTGCTAAGAAAGAACAAGCTGCTAAAGTTGGTGAACTGATCGCTAAAAAAGCTCAGGAAGCTGGTATTACGACTGTCGTATTCGACCGTAATGGTTACTTGTATCATGGGAGAATCAAAGAAGTAGCTGATGCTGCTCGTAACGGTGGACTTAATTTTTAATCAATTATGGCAGTTAATAATAGAGTTAAAATCACTAACGATACAGAATTAAAAGATAGATTGGTTGCTATCAACCGTGTTACGAAAGTAACAAAAGGGGGTAGAACATTTAGCTTTTCTGCAATTGTAGTAGTTGGAAACGAAAATGGTATTATTGGTTGGGGCCTAGGTAAAGCAGGTGAAGTTACTGCTGCTATTGCTAAAGGTGTTGAAGCAGCTAAGAAAAACCTGATTCGCGTTCCTGTTTTGAAAGGTACAGTTCCTCACGAGCAAGTTGCTAAGTTTGGTGGTGCTGAAGTTCTAATCATGCCAGCTTCACATGGTACCGGAGTGGTAGCAGGTGGTGCGATGCGTGCTGTATTAGAGAGTGTAGGTATTACAGACTGTTTAGCAAAGTCTAAAGGTTCTTCAAACCCACACAACCTAGTTAAAGCTACTATCGTAGCATTGGGCGAAATGAGAGATGCTCGCATGATTGCTCAAAACAGAGGAGTTAGTATGGACAAAGTATTTAGAGGATAAGGAGGAAATATGTCAACTATTAAAATCAAACAAGTAAAAAGTAGAATTGGTGCTCCAGCTGATCAAAAGAGAGTACTTGATGCACTAGGACTTCGTAAGATGAATCGTGTGGTTGAACACAACGAAACTCCTTCAATTCTAGGTATGGTGAATAAAGTAAAACACTTAGTGACTATCATTAAGTAATTAACGAATTAAGAAAAAATAATTACGATATGAACTTAAGTAATTTAAAGCCTGCAGAAGGTTCTACACATAGCAGAAAAAGAATTGGTCGTGGACCAGGTTCTGGCTTAGGTGGTACTTCTACTAGAGGTCATAAAGGAGCAAAGTCTAGATCAGGTTATTCTAAGAAAATCGGTTTCGAAGGTGGACAAATGCCCCTTCAAAGACGCGTTCCTAAATTTGGTTTCAAGAATATCAATCGCATCGAGTACAAAGCAATCAACCTTAGCACTATTCAAGATTTAGCAGCTGCTAAAAACTTGGCTAAAGTAGGTGTAGCTGAATTTATTGAAGCTGGTTATATTTCTTCTAATCAATTAGTAAAAGTACTAGGTAATGGTAGCTTGACTATGAAACTTGAAGTAGAAGCAAATGCTTTTTCAAAAAGTGCAGTAGCTGCAATCGAAGCCGTAGGTGGTAATGCTGTAAAACTCTGATTCAATGAGAAAATCTATTGAAACATTAAAGAATATATGGAATATTGAGGATCTTAGACAAAGGATCCTCATAACTATATTGTTTGTTGCGATTTATCGCTTCGGTTCTTACGTGGTTCTACCAGGTATCAATCCAGCGATGTTAACACAATTACATCAACAAACAAGTGAAGGTTTGTTAGCTTTGTTAAACATGTTCTCTGGAGGAGCTTTTTCTAATGCATCAATATTTGCATTGGGAATTATGCCTTATATTTCGGCATCAATTGTAATTCAATTGTTAGCAATTGCCGTCCCTTACTTTCAGAAAATTCAACGTGAAGGCGAAAGTGGCAGACGCAAAATTAACCAATATACACGGTTATTGACTATTGCTATTTTGATTTTTCAAGCTCCTTCATACTTGATTAACTTAAAAATGCAAGCAGGTGCGTCACTTAATGCTTCATTAGATTGGACTTTCTTTATTATTACTTCTACTATTATCCTTGCAGCCGGAAGTATGTTTGTACTTTGGCTAGGAGAGAGAATTACTGATAAAGGTATTGGCAATGGTATCTCTTTCATTATCTTGATTGGTATTATTGCACGCTTACCTCAATCTTTATTCCAAGAGGTTGTATCTCGTTTATCTTCTCCTGGTGCTGGTGGTATCGTAATGTTCTTACTTGAAATCGTATTTTTGTTGTTTGTTATCGCAGCAGCAATTCTATTGGTCCAAGGAGTTCGTAAGGTGCCCGTACAATATGCAAAACGTATTGTTGGTAATAAGCAATATGGTGGTGCTAGACAATACATACCTCTAAAGGTTAATGCTGCTAACGTAATGCCTATCATTTTTGCGCAAGCAATTATGTTCATACCAATTACCTTGGTTGGCTTTTCTAATGCAGCAACTGCTAATGGATTTGTACGTGGACTTGTAGACCATACAAGTTTTGTATATAACGCGGTGTTTGCAATATTAATTATTGTATTCACTTATTTCTATACAGCCATTACAATCAATCCAAATCAGATGGCCGAGGATATGAAGAGAAATAATGGTTTTATTCCTGGAGTAAAACCGGGTAAGAATACAGCAGATTACATTGATACAATAATGTCTCGTATTACATTGCCAGGTTCTGTGTTCTTAGCTCTTATTGCCATATTCCCTGCTTTTGCAGGATTGTTTGGTGTTCAAGCTGAGTTCGCTCAATTCTTTGGTGGTACATCTCTACTTATTCTTGTTGGTGTTGTTTTAGACACCCTACAACAAGTCGAAAGTCATTTGTTGATGCGTCATTACGATGGATTGTTAAATTCTGGTAGAATTAAGGGACGCTCAGGCGTTGCTGCTTATTAATTAGCGACGAATGATATTTCTTAAGACAGAGGATGAAATAGAGTTACTTCGGCAAAGTAACCTACTTGTAGGTAAAACTTTGGCCGAAGTAGCTAAACTAATAAAACCGGGGGTTACCACCCTCGAGCTTGATAGAGTTGCTGAAGAGTTCATTAGAGATCATGGGGCGATACCTACTTTTAAGGGGTTTCCAAACCAATTCGGTGAACCATTTCCAAACACTTTGTGTACCTCAGTAAATGATCAAGTCGTTCATGGAATACCTAATTCCACTCCTTTGAAAGATGGAGATATTGTATCGATTGATTGTGGTACTTACTTAAATGGTTTTTGTGGTGATTCCGCCTATACGTTTTGTGTAGGAGAAGTCAATGCTGATGTAAAGAAACTATTGGAGGTTACTAAAGAGTCACTTTATCTAGCTATTGAAAATGCTATCCACGGAAAAAGAGTAGGAGATATAAGTTTTGCTGTTCAACAGCACTGCGAATCAAACTCTTTTGGTGTAGTTCGGGAATTTGTCGGTCACGGGATTGGAAAAGAGATGCATGAAGATCCACAAATACCAAACTATGGGAAACGGGGTTATGGAACAATGCTCAAAAAGGGCTTATGCATAGCAATCGAACCTATGATAACATTAGGAGGTAGACAGATCGTGATGGAAAGAGATGGTTGGACTGTAAGAACTAAAGATCGTAAGGCTGCTGCTCATTTTGAGCATACTGTAGCTGTTGGACTTGGGAAAGCAGATGTTTTATCTTCTTTCGAATTTATTGAAGAAGTATTAAGGAATAAAGAAAATTAGTATGGCAAAGCAATCCGCAATTGAACAAGATGGAGTTATCGTCGAAGCATTATCAAATGCAATGTTTCGAGTTGAGCTAGAAAATGGTCACGAGATAACGGCTCATATCTCAGGTAAAATGAGAATGCATTACATTAAAATATTACCTGGGGATAAGGTTAGAGTTGAGATGTCTCCTTATGACTTATCTAAAGGAAGAATCGTTTTTAGATATAAATAAAAAAAAAAGATATGAAAGTAAGAGCATCATTAAAAAAACGTACAGCGGAGTGCAAGATCGTTAGACGCAACGGCCGTTTGTATGTTATTAATAAGAAAAATCCTAAGTATAAACAACGTCAAGGATAATTTATTATTTTTGCAAAAAAAATAATTTAGTATATGGCTATAAGAATAGTTGGTGTAGATTTGCCTCAAAATAAGAGAGGCG
>JBOFRN010000061.1:0-1036 GCA_051651025.1 Phocaeicola sp. | reverse complement strand
AGCACGCTATACGAAGCAATAGAGGTGATGAATCAAGTAGCCAATGAGTACAAAGAGCGTTACCAACTAAACTATTCCGTTCTGGCTACTCCAGCCGAAGGGCTATCTGGTCGGTTTACCAAGATGGATAGACGCAAGTACGGCGTAATAGAGGGCGTAAATGACAATGATTACTACATCAACTCATTCCACGTCGATGTAAAAGAGGCCATTACCATAACCGAAAAGATAAGAAAAGAGGCGCCCTTTCACGCGGTAACCAAGGGGGGGCACATTACCTACGTTGAACTTGATGGCGAGGCACAAAAGAATGTCAAAGCAGTTACTAAAATTGTCAAAGTAATGTATGACGAAGGCATTGGGTATGGTTCGATTAATCACCCTGTGGATACCTGTCAAGCATGTGGCTTTAAAGGAGTAATATACGACAAATGTCCGGTATGTAAAAGCGAGGCTATACTTCGTATGCGCCGCATTACAGGCTATTTAACGGGCGACTTGAACTCATGGAACTCAGCCAAACGAGCCGAAGAACGCGATCGTATTAAACACGGATAGAACAATGTTGAATTATTTAGCAATCTATCCAGAAACCATAGTCGATGGAGATGGCATACGGTATGCCATCTACCTCGCTGGGTGCAGCCATTGCTGCAAAGGATGTCACAACCCACTTTCGTGGAATCCATTAGCTGGAAAACGATTAACACCCGAAAAAATTGAATTAATCATTCAAGAGATTAATGCCAATCCCCTATTAGATGGTGTTACCTTCTCGGGAGGCGATCCACTCTTTAACCCCACAGCCTTCCGTTTGCTCTCTAAACAAATTAAAGAGGCAACCCAAAAAAGCATCTGGTGCTATACAGGATATACATTTGAGCAAATAAAATCGGACGAAATGTTAACCAAAGCGATTGAGTATGTCGATGTGATTGTTGATGGCCAGTTTAAAGCCGACTTATATTCCCCTTATCTTGCATTTAGAGGAAGTAGTAACCAAAACATCGTTCGTGTGCGGGAACAAAAACAGTGT
>JBOFRN010000060.1:0-2524 GCA_051651025.1 Phocaeicola sp. | reverse complement strand
CTCACTTAATAAGCCTCACATCTAATGCTCACGGGTAATTATGACCCCGCATCAAGCTCACTGGTACAGCGTATTATGACCTCGCATGAAGCCTTTCTACAGTGTATGACCTGGCATGAAGTTATTTTATTTATCTTCAGTGAAAAGTGTAAGGAAATGGATTTTTTTGCCATAATGTATAGTATACACTCGTGAATACGAGACTTATCCAAACTCTGCTTCTTCATCTTCTTCCTACACTGTGAATGAGATGATTAAGAGGATAATGATTAATTATCTTCTACCCTTCTACAGTGTCCTTCAATTCTCCTTTCTAAGCAATCTTCTATCTAATCCCTTCTTCTTCCGTGTATCTCTTTTATCCTTCCGTGTAATGTATTTCCAGTTCTGCGCATAGTATTAGATGTAGCGTTTCTATTGGACTATAGGTGCTAAGGCACGTAGAAAAGGGATGGTGGTGGGTATCCAATAGATTCATGTTTCCCTCCCACATGTGTGTATGGGAATAATGAAATGGAACGCAACGTTATTAATGGTCAATTTCTTCCGGGCAACACGCTTGGCAAAGGTCGGGTAAAAGGTTCCCGTAACAAATTGACTCAAGCTTTGCTCGATCGGGTAGCCGCTAGGCAAGAAGATAACCTCTCACTAGAGGATGTCGTCATGGATATCGCGTACGACCCAAATCAACCAGCTGAGCTTCGTTTGAAAGCTGCTGCTAAAATCTTAGATATCGTACATCCGAAATCCGCTTCTGTGGAAGTGACACTGGACGACGAGACAGGTATTAGCCCTGCTGAAATGGAAGCCCGAATCGAGCAACTTCTTGGATTAGCAAAGCCTGTTGAAAAAGAGGACTACTAATCCCAATGATTAAAAACCATGTACGGTTGAGGGTGTAATCGAGCCTGCAAGCCTTCCTTTTTTCGGTATAAGAAGGTAGGACAAAAACCCAAGTACTCGCTATAGGTGGGGACACGACGGGGGTGTTTTATGGTAGCACCCCACTTCTAAAAAATTTTTTGAGGAGAAATTAATGGACCTAGAGAATATTGATTTCTCCCGAATTCCAGATGAGTATAAAGCTGAACTGTTAGATCTACTGGAAAAGCGGGAGGAATATAAACGTTATAACAAACTGGAGTTCTTCCGCCCCTACGACTTTCAGAAGAAGTTCTATGCTTCGAGTTCTGAGTATAAACGACGCTTCCTATGTGCGGCCAACCGAGTTGGAAAATCATTTAGCGAAGCAGCTGAGGTAGCTTGGCACTTAACTGGACTTTACCCAGATTGGTGGGAAGGACACAAATTCAACAAACCACTACTGTTATGGTGTGTAGGTATTACAGGTGACTCAACAAGAAAGGTTCTGCAAAAAGAATTGTTCGGCACCATTACCGCTAAGGATAAAGCAGCTCTAGGCACTGGAGCTATACCTCGTAAGTATATCGACCTCGAAATGTTGGAGCGAGATGGCGACCGAGTGTTGACTGCTAAGATTCGACACCATGCACCGAACGGTGTTCCAGATGGATGGAGCATTGTTGAATTCCGATCTACACAACAGGGCGAACACGTACTCATGGGTGCGACTGTAGACTATATCTGGCTTGATGAGGAAGATCCTTTCAAGAGCACAGAAATCTTTTCGCAATGTGTAACACGTACTGCTACTACTGGTGGTATCGTAACAATCACAGCAACTCCCGAAAATGGTTTGACCAAGTTAGTTGACTTGTTCATGAAAAATGAGAAGGGGAAGTTGTATTTCCAAAACGCCACATGGGATGATGCTCCCCACCTCACGGATGAGGTAAAGAAGGAACTCTTGGCATCTATTCCTGAATGGCAACATGAGATGCGTTCACGAGGTATACCAATGATGGGTGAAGGTTTGATTTATGATGTTGGTGAATCTGACATCGCGGTTGATCCGTTTGAAATTCCGTCTCACTGGAGACGAATCTGTGGTATCGATATTGGTATTGCCCACGATACGGCAGCTGTGTGGAGTGCATACGATGCAACCTCCGACACTATTTATATATACGATGCTTATCACGCAAAGGCAGGGGTTCCGTCGCTACACGCAACCGCTATAAATACACGTGGTAACTGGATTCCAGTCATACTTCCACATGACGCCGATAACACTGAAAGGGGCTCTGGACGGAGTGTAAGGCAGTACTATCAGGAAGCAGGTGTGAATGTGATGATGGAGACTTTCTTTAACCCAATTGACTGGGATGGAAAGAAACACAATTTGGTTGAGCCAGGGATAGTTGAAATGCTAACTCGTATGAAGACTGGCCGACTGAAAGTATTCAAGACTTGTGGTAGGTTCTTCGAAGAAATGCGTCGTTATCATCGTAAGGATGGTAAGATTGTTAAAACGTTCGATGATACCATGGATGCTGCAAGATACTCATGCTTGTCCGTTAAAGGTCGCGGTATTTCCGAAGGCGAAGGCGGTGCAGGTTATTCATCTGCTTATAACGATATGTGGAGTGGCAACTTCAACGCT
>JBOFRN010000059.1:0-18341 GCA_051651025.1 Phocaeicola sp. | reverse complement strand
GTAGTAGGTGAAGAATTCCTAGGAAGCATCAAAAGATAGTTTGCAAAACTATTACAAATTAAAATCCCTGTTTAATTGAGTACTCAATTAAACAGGGATTTACTCTATCTATAAATTAGAGTAATCGGGTATATCGGGCAAGAATTGATAACTCTTGGTATCATAATCTATTTTGCAGCAGTAGTGCTTTAACCCATTGCTGACCACAAGGTACTCTACCCTGAGTACCATATTGTATCTGCTTATCTGGTCAAAAACAGCCTGAGTTATTTCAATATGTGGTGCTTTATACTCCACAATCATTCGAGGAGATAAATCTCTATTATAGAGAACTGTATCACATCGACGCTTCATTCCATTCAGCATGAGTTCAATTTCATTCGCTAATAAACCTTTGGGGTAGCCTTTATGTTGAGTAAGGAATGCAGTAAAATGTTGACGTACCCACTCTTCGGGTGTTAAAACGAGATATTTTCTGCGAAGCGGGTCAAATATCAATCGCTTTCCGTCTTGAATCGTAATTTTTGGTTGAAAAGATGGT
Organism: Phocaeicola sp.; assembly: GCA_051651025.1. GTDB lineage: Bacteria > Bacteroidota > Bacteroidia > Bacteroidales > Bacteroidaceae > Phocaeicola. The sequence goes on along the minus strand of JBOFRN010000059.1, from coordinate 17,800 downwards.
AAGTTTAATGGTAACATTTTATAAATTTGCATGAAGACTTGATGGGTAAAACCTTCACAAAAATAGAAAGAATATGAAAACAAAAGAAGAAATTGTGGCAAATTGGTTGCCACGCTACACAAAAAGATCATTAGAAGAGTTCGGACAATACATACTACTTACCAATTTTAATAATTATGTAGAGCTGTTTGCCGAGAAGTTTGGTGTTCCTGTATTAGGTAAAGATGCGAATATGATTTCTGCGCATGCCAATGGAATTACCATTATTAATTTTGGAATGGGTAGCCCCAATGCAGCGATCATCATGGATTTACTTGGAGCAATTAAGCCCAAGGCATGCCTGTTCCTGGGTAAATGCGGTGGTCTGGATAAGAAAAATAAACTAGGTGACTTTATACTTCCTATTGCAGCCATCCGTGGAGAAGGAACTTCAAACGATTACTATCCAGCAGAAGTGCCAGCTCTACCTGCTTTTATGATGCAACGGGCAGTTTCATCGGCTATTCGTGACCATGCTCGTGACTATTGGACTGGTACAGTATATACAACCAACCGCCGTATTTGGGAACATGATGAAGAGTTTAAGAAACATCTGGTTAGAACGCGTGCAATGGGGGTTGATATGGAAACTGCGACTCTTTTTATCACTGGATTCTATAATCACATTCCAACCGGAGCACTGCTTCTTGTCTCCGATCAGCCTATGATTCCTGAAGGGGTTAAGACCGATAAGAGCGACTCGGTTATCACCCAAAATTATGTACTCGACCATTTGGCAATAGGTGTAGACTCTCTCCGTATGATTATGGATGAGAAGAAGACAGTGAAGCACCTAAAGTTTGAATGGTAATTGAAAGCACTACATGGCAAAAGAAATTAGTTACGAAGAGATTGTTAAGGATTTAATAGACAAGCTTTATAAACCTGTCTATTGTTTGATGGGCGAAGAATCTTATTATATTGACAAGATTTCGGAGTATATAGGCGACTCTGTGTTGAATGAAATTGAAAAGGAATTTAACTTCACTGTACTCTATGGCTCTGATGTTGATGTTGCAACGATTGTTCATGCAGCTAAGCGATATCCAATGATGGCAGAGCGCCAGGTTGTCATAATTAAAGAAGCTCAGTCTGTAAAGAATTTAGAAGATTTGGTGCACTATGTACAGAAGCCTCTTCATTCAACTATATTGGTACTTTGCTATAAGAATGGTACTCTAGATAAACGCAAGAAGCTAGCTACAGAGATTCAAAAAACAGGTGTTCTTTTTGAGTCAAAGCGTTTAAAAGATACCCAAGTTCCAGCATTTATTACTAACTTTTTACGGCGTAAAAATGTAGATATAGAACCCAAAGCAACCGAAATGCTCACTGATTTTGTAGGAAGTGATCTGAGCCGCATGGCAGGAGAATTGGAAAAATTAATTATCACGCTTCCCCCCAATGTGAGACGGATAACTCCTCTGCAAATTGAGGAGAATATTGGAATAAGCAAGGACTATAACAACTTCGAATTACGAAGTGCTTTGGTGCAAAAAAATGTATTAAGAGCGAATCAAATCATAAAATATTTTGAAGAGAATCCAAGGACAAATCCGTTGCAGATGACACTTGCTATTCTCTATAATTTCTATTCCAATTTAATGCTGGCATACTATGCACCCGAGAAGTCGGAGCAGGGAATTGCAGCTCAGTTAGGATTGAAATCCACATGGCAAGCACGCGAATATTTGAGTGCCATGCGCAGTTATAGTGGCGTGAAAGTGATGCAGATAATTGGTGAGATTCGTTACTGCGATGCAAAGTCAAAAGGAGTGGGTAATAGTTCACTTTCACATGGCGAATTGCTTAAAGAACTTGTATATAAAATTCTTCACTAACTACTCGAAGAGTAAGGAGAGAATATCGAATAGTTGAGGGTTTATGTTATCAGTTAATGATAACATAAACCCTCAACTATTTTATTGACCATTGAATTGATTTTTATGAAATATATTTACATTTCGATTTCTTCTGAGAAAGGGCTGAGAAGTTATGGGCAACCTATTTCTCAATTCTTATCGGGCATTTTTATGTGTATTGCCAGTTGCTGTGGAAGTATCTTATCTATTTTGCAAATTCCCTCCAGAAATTCATTTTCTCCAATATCCCAAAAAAACATTAAAGCTCTCTGTTACTATTATTTACTACGCTATTCATCTCCTGAGAATTGCATATTTTACTTTAAACGGATAGTTGCACGCAAATATTCAAAGGAGATTCGTTTTAAGCTCTGTTCCATTTAATCCTACTCAGTCGAAAAAAATACTGAGATATTTATTCAACCTTTCTATTTAAGTTAGAATATTAATTTAGGCTCCTCTAGGATTGAACTCTTCAATTTATGATTTCATTGTGAATCTATTCTTACCATTTTATAGAGATGCAAAATCCATCTTTGATTTATGTAGGTCAGTAGTGATTATATTTTCCATGCCAATATTTTTTTGAGGAAAAAGGGGAGGGGAGTAGTTGTATTGTAAATTCATATGCTGGCTATTTACAATTGGGTTTAATTAGTAAATACAATTGTATATACATAATTGTAAATGTAAATCCAGCTATTTGGTTGTAATTTAAATATCATGTAAAATCTTGATATGTACACATATCCGAATACAGTTACAAATGAAAACATGTACACCTATAAATGTAAATGTATATATATAGGGTTCTATTAAACAGATTAAAGCAGTTGAAAACCAGCATTTAATGATGTATCTGTGTGGCTATACTTTGATTTGTGGTTGTTTTTATATGTAATTTCGATATACTTCTTTGTAATGTTGAACTTTGGTGTGTGGTAATATACTGATAACCAATATCTAATGCTTATTTGCTGCAGTTTATTTGATTTTGTAAACTGCTTATTTTCCAATCTTTCGTTTATTTATGGCAATATGCATTTACAAATATAAATATTAATATTGTGAATTTAATTCTTGGAGTTTACAATAATAATATTTACCTTTGTGTATATAATAAACCTCAAATATGTTTATTGATGAAAGAACGAATAGCTACAGTAGTCACTAAAGAAGGAATGACAGCAGCCCAGTTTGCCGAGAAAATCGGAATATCAGCCTCTTCTCTTTCTCACATCTTGAGTGGAAGAAATAATCCCAGTCTTGAAGTGGTTATGAAGATTCATAAAGCCTGTAGTTATATGAATCTGAATTGGCTTCTCTACGGTGATGGTGAGATGGAGAATGGTTTGGATCTAAATCAAGGTACCTGTTCACCTCTTGGAGGCGTCGAGAATTCAATATTCACCCCCAATAGGGCAGGAATTTCTGAGGAGGACAAGGAAATGGGCTCAGGAGCACCTTTAAATTCATCTAAAGAGCTTGTAAGAGAGCAGATTAAGTATATTGAAATGCCTTCTAAGAAAATTACTGAAATACGAATTTTTTTCGATAATGGCACTTACGAAACATTTCGACCAGATAGTAAATAGCTGCTCTTATTCTACTATTTCTAAAAAGCCTCTATAGGCTCCAGTAATTGGGTAAATTCGCTTATCTTTGCAGAAGTAAACGAATTTACCCAATTATATTTCATGAAAAAACAAATGTTAGACCTTGTGGTCACCCAAAACATTAAATTGCATGACAATTATGTTTTGCTAAAAATGACACATGAACACCCTCTACCCGAAATGGTTCCTGGTCAGTTTGCAGAGATTCGTGTAGATGGATCACCTTCTACCTTTCTTCGCCGTCCTATTTCAATTAACTTTGTAGATAAGCTAACCAATGAGGTCTGGTTTCTTGTGCAGCTTATTGGTGATGGTACACGTAAGCTCGCTATGCTCTCTTCTGGCGAATTAGTAAATGTGGTTTTGCCACTTGGAAACGGATTTACCCTTCCCGAGAGTGGTGCAACTCCACTTCTTGTAGGTGGTGGTGTTGGTACTGCACCAATGCTTATGTTGGGAGCGGCCATGAAGGAACAAGGCATTAAGCCAACCTTCTTATTAGGTGCTCGGTCTGCAAACGATTTGCTTCAATTAGATGAGTTTAAATCATTAGGCGATGTGTATGTGACTACCGAGGATGGAAGCATGGGGGAAAAAGGATATGTAACTCAACACACTGTATTGAACACAATTAAATTCGATGCGATTTACACGTGTGGTCCTAAGCCTATGATGGTTGCTGTTGCAAGCTATGCTAAGAAGAAAAACATCTCTTGTGAGGTTTCTTTAGAGAATACAATGGCTTGTGGTATAGGCGCTTGCTTGTGCTGCGTAGAAAACACTCAAAAAGGGCACCTGTGTGTATGTACAGAGGGACCAGTATTTAATACAACACAACTATTATGGCAGATTTAAGAGTAAATATTGGGGATTTACGTTTATGTAATCCAGTAATGACGGCATCAGGTACGTTTGGATATGGAACTGAGTTTGCCGATTTTGTCGATTTAGAGAAGATTGGTGGTATCATTGTAAAGGGAACAACACTGCACCACCGTGAAGGGAATCCTTATCCACGCATGGCAGAAACTCCCATGGGAATGCTCAATGCTGTAGGACTTCAAAATAAGGGCGTTGAATATTTCGCCGACCAAATTTATCCTACTATCAAAGATATCCGAACAAACATGATTGTAAATGTTTCGGGATCGGCTATTGAGGATTATGTAAAGACGGCTGAAAGAATTAACGAGTTAGATCAGATTCCAGCCATTGAGCTAAATATTTCATGTCCCAATGTAAAGCAGGGTGGTATGGCTTTTGGTGTTTCAGCATGTGGAGCAGAAGAGGTAGTAAAGGCAGTTCGTGAGGTCTATAAAAAGACCCTAATTGTAAAACTTTCTCCTAATGTAACCGATGTTGCCGAGATAGCAAAAGCAGTAGAAGCTGCCGGAGCTGACAGTGTTTCGTTGATAAATACCCTTCTCGGAATGGCCATTGATGCAGAAAAACGCACTCCAATTCTCTCTACTATTACCGGTGGAATGAGTGGTGCAGCTGTAAAACCTATCGCCTTGCGCATGGTTTGGCAGGTGGCTAATGCAGTAAAAATTCCTGTCATTGGACTTGGTGGAATTATGAACTGGAAGGATGCAGTCGAGTTCCTTCTAGCAGGTGCTACTGCTATCCAAATAGGCACAGCTAATTTTATTGACCCTGCAGTAACTGTCAAAGTTTCGGAAGGTATTAATGACTATTTAGAACGTCACGGGTGTAAGTCTGTCACTGAAATAATAGGCGCATTAAAAGTCTAAATAATTTACCTTAAAAGAGCCCCCATATTTCTTGGTGATTTTATAGAATCACTAGGAAATATGGGGGCTCTTTTAATCGATATAATTCTTCTCAATACTCTCTATTTGGTTGCAAATGCAACTATGTACAACGCCCTACATATATTACATTTTTTAATAAATTCGATGAAAAGGTATATTTTTGGAGTAGCCACTTCGTACCAGTAGAAAAGCAATCAGTTTTGACTCTATTATCTGCTCTTACCACACTCTCAATTTACTCCAGGAGGAAGCTATTTCCTTTTTTCTAAAACAGAGATTCGGCTGCAAAAACTAGTGGTAGTTTTTGCAGCCGAATCTCTGTTTTTTGTATAAAATATTTATTTTAGCAAATCGGGTCTTAAACGTTGAGTTCTCTCCATGGACTGTTGATGTTCCCAATCCCGAATGTTTGCTTCATGCCCCGATAGTAAGATGTCGGGGACCTTCCAGCCGTTATACTCTGCTGGTCGAGTATAAACAGGAGGAGCTAAAAGATTGTCCTGAAAAGAATCGGATAATGCCGACTGCTCATCTGATATTACTCCCGGTATAATTCGTACCACTGCATCGGCAATTACTGCTGCAGCCAACTCACCACCTGTCAAAACATAATCACCAATACTGATCTCTTTTGTAATGAAATGTTCACGAATGCGGAAGTCAATTCCTTTAAAATGCCCGCATAAAATAATCAGATTTCCTTTCAGTGAAAGTTCATTTGCCATAGGCTGATTGAACTGCTCTCCATCTGGTGATGTAAAGATAATTTCATCATATTCGCGCTCTGCCTTGAGGGCATTAATACAACGCTCAATGGGTTCAATCTTCATCACCATACCCGCACACCCTCCATAAGGATAGTCATCTACGCGGCGATAGCGATCATTGGTATAATCGCGCAGATTGTGTATATGGATTTCAGCTATCCCTTTCTTCTGCGCACGACTCATAATTGAGCAATTAAAAAAGCCCTCTATCATCTCGGGCAGTACAGTGATAATGTCTATTCTCATCTTCTATTTATTAAATTCTAAGTTTTAATTGTATGATTATCCTACCTCTATCTATGGACTGACTGCTTCCAGCTAAGGCCATCTCTACTTTAAATCTCTACCCGTTGCTTAAATTTAGGAAGAAAAGAAGGGATTTAAAAGGCTGTTCTATTAATTCGTTTGCCCACGCCACCAGATGCGGTTTCTTTGTTGCATACTCAAAACTCTCCGCACTTCCATAATGAGTCTGCTAGCTGCCACTTATTCTCTCCAAAATAACCTGTAATAGCCACTAGATTCCTCAATTAAAACGATACTTAACTAACCTAATTGCTAATTAATGTGTGGATAGAACAATCATTTATCAATTAATACTCTACTAATTTTTGATTCGTATATTTCCTGCAAAATTACGAAAAAGCTCCTTGTAAGGGAGAGTTTTCTCTTCAAAAAAAGCTATTTTTGCCAAAAAACAGAGACTATATGACCGAAATAGAACGCATTTACCAATTGCGAGAAGAACTTCATAAGCACAATCACAACTATTATGTGCTAAACCAACCACTCATAAGTGACCAAGAGTTCGATAAATTGATGTCCGAGCTGCAAGCAATCGAAGAGAAGCACCCTGAGTTGGCCGACCCACATTCACCAACTATGCGCGTGGGTAGTGACCTAAACAAAAGCTTCACACAAGTTGCTCATAAGTATCCCATGTTGTCGCTTTCGAACACCTACTCCGAAGGCGAGGTCGTCGATTTTTATGAACGTGTACGTAAAGCCTTGAATGAGCCAATTGAGATTTGCTGCGAAATGAAGTACGATGGTACCTCTATATCACTCACCTATGAAGAGGGTAAATTGATAAGAGCAGTAACTCGTGGAGATGGTGTGCAGGGTGATGATGTAACCGACAACGTAAAGACCATCCGCACGATTCCATTGCTGCTGCATGGTACCAATTATCCGGCACAGTTTGAGATACGTGGTGAGATTTTAATGCCTTGGTCAGTCTTTGATGATTTAAATAAGGAGCGTGCCGATCGTGAAGAGCCACTTTTTGCCAATCCACGTAATGCAGCTTCAGGCACACTAAAGCTTCAAAACTCATCGACTGTCGCTTCGCGCCAACTCGATGCCTACCTCTATAGCCTCTTGGGCGATGAGCTACCTAGCGATAGCCATTACGAAAATTTGCTTGCAGCTGCAAGCTGGGGCTTCAAGGTCTCTTCCATCAGCCAGAACTGTCAAAGTCTGGAGCAAGTGCTCGCCTTTATTAAACACTGGGATGTAGAGCGTAAAAATCTACCGGTTGCCACAGATGGTATGGTTCTTAAGGTGACCTCACTCCGCCAACAACGTAATTTGGGCTTCACGGCTAAATCACCTCGTTGGGCCATCGCCTATAAATTCCAAGCTGAACGTGCTTGTACCCGACTGAATCAAGTAACCTTTCAGGTGGGAAGAACGGGGGCAGTTACTCCTGTTGCTAATCTAGATCCCGTGCAATTAGCAGGAACTGTAGTGAAACGTGCCTCTTTGCACAATGCCGATGTGATAGAGAATCTTGATCTTCATATAGGTGATGAAGTGTACGTAGAGAAAGGTGGAGAGATTATTCCTAAAATTGTAGGAGTTAATACTGATGCACGTTTCTTATTGGGCGATAAGGTGCGCTTTGTGACACATTGCCCCGATTGTGGACACGCTCTTACCCGTTATGAAGGCGAAGCAGCCTACTACTGTACCAACGATGCTACCTGTCCTCCACAAATAAAAGGCAAGATTGAACACTTTATTAGTCGCAGAGCAATGAACATAGATGGCCTTGGCCCAGAAACCATTGATCTTTTTTACAAAGAGGGATTAATTCAGAACGTAGCTGATCTCTATACATTAAAGACCGAACAGCTTATTGGTCTCGATAGGATGGGAGAGAAGTCTGCCGATAATATTATTCTAGGCCTCGATAACTCCAAACAAATACCCTTTGAAAGAGTCCTTTTTGCACTAGGTATTCGTTTTGTGGGCGAAACCACAGCGAAAACATTAGCCAAAGCATTTCAATCTATCGAGAAGCTAGCTGCTGCTACAATCGAAGAACTGGTAGAGGTTAATGAGATTGGGGAGCGCATTGCGCAAAGTATTCTAACTTACTTCAAGGACGAGAATAATCTAGCAATCTTACAGAAACTTCAAGAAGCTGGATTACAGTTATCAAGGAAAGAGGAAGATACAACCGATCACACCGACAAACTAGCCGGAAAATCAATTGTAATTAGTGGCGTATTCTCTCTGCATTCGCGAGATGAATATAAAGATCTTATTGAAAAAAATGGTGGTAAAAATGTAGGTAGTATCTCCAAGAAGACCACTTTTATTTTAGCGGGTGATAACATGGGTCCTAGTAAGCTCGAGAAGGCACAGAAGTTAGGTGTTGAATTACTCAATGAAGAAGAGTTTCTTAAACTAATTGAATAATTTAAAGAGAGTCCATACTACTCAATAGCTTATTTAAAGAAGCTATTTGTAGGAGTTAATGCGTAACTTTTTTACAGCTTTTGCTTAAAAACGGAGCACTTCATAGAGTTAAAATAGAAAATATTCGTACTTTTGTATACCATTAAACACGAGTTTATAATTAATTTATGATACAGACAAGATTAAAAGGGATGGGAGTAGCACTTATTACTCCCTTCAAGGAAGATGATAGTGTAGATTATGATGTATTGCTTAGACTAGTTGACTATCAGCTTCAAAATGGAACTGACTTTTTATGTGTGCTGGGAACAACTGCAGAAACTCCTACACTTAGCAAGGAAGAGAAAGAGAAGATAAAGCGGGTAATTATAGAGCGTGTAAATGGTAAAATTCCAATTCTCTTAGGTGTTGGAAGCAATTGTACGCGAAATGTTGTAGAATCACTTAAAAATGAGGACTTTACGGGTGTTGATGCCTTGCTAGTCGTAGTTCCTTATTACAATAAACCATCACAAGAGGGGATATATCAGCATTATAAAGCCGTTTCTGAGGCTACAGACCTCCCCATTGTACTATACAATGTGCCCGGAAGAACAGGCGTAAATATGACCGCAGAAACGACTCTGCGCCTTGCACGTGATTTTAAAAATATCATTGCGATTAAAGAAGCATCGGGTGATATCTCCCAGATGGATGATATAATAAAGAACAAACCTGCCAATTTTGATGTAATTTCTGGTGATGATGGTATCACCTTTCCCCTTATAACCCTGGGTGCTGTGGGTGTTATTTCTGTTATTGGAAACGCCTTCCCTCGTGAATTTAGCCGCATGACACGCCTTGCTTTGCGTGGTGATTACGCAAGTGCACTCGACATTCATCACAAGTTCACTGAGCTTTTTAGCTTGTTGTTTGTAGATGGAAACCCTGCAGGTGTAAAAGCAATGTTGAATGTAATGGGATTCATTGAAAATAAACTTCGTCTTCCACTTATTCCAACACGTATTACAACATTCCAAAAAATGCGAGAAATATTAGCTGAGCTAAAAATACGATGTTAACCAGGTGTACAAATCTGTTTTTTTTTGATCTTTTTGCATCTTTAAATTAAGCAGAGAAAAAGATAACTGACAATTGGCTGTTTCATTTAGAATTCCTATAGGATGTACTAAATGAAATAGCCAATTTTTTTATACAAAAATTCACATGACTAAAATGAGTAGGAATGCAGATTGAGTTGAATCAGATCGATAAAGAAGTAAAGTCGATAGATTTTTAAGCTGTTTTTTTTGTTAGTTAGATGGTTAACCAAAATAGCTATTTGGAGTTCATTTTACACATGCGTTTGTGCATGTCTGCACGTGCGCATGTACACGGTTGCATAAGCGCACGTGCAGAGTCGCACAAACGCATGTGTAATTTATAATCATTACTATCACATTATCAGTATATTAAGTATTTAATTTATTCTATTAACCGATTAACAATATTCATTTAATTATCTGGATAATCGGTTAATAGAATCCATATTTAATGAGAGTCAGATTCTTTAACAATGATCCATTTGCACTGTAAATAACGCACGCATATTCAACATGTAATTAGTATTATGTTTAATAGAGTTTTCGGAGTTTATATAAGTGTGCGATCTTCCACAAAAAATGGACAGAATCATCGTTTTGATAAATTCTGTCCATTCACTAGCCTCACTCAATAAGTGTGAGGAATAATATTTAGGATAACTTATTTTAAAACCAATATAGGTGTTGTAGAATGGAATATCATTCTGTGCGCAATGCTTGGATTAAAAAGTCTAGCCATAATATTTCGTCGGTAATTAGTTACACAAATTACATCAATCTGTTCACTTTTTACATAACTATCTAGGCTGTTCAGTATGGAATTCTCTGTAATCAGATTATAGGAAAACTGAATGGTTGGATATTGTTTCTGAAAATAGTCTTTAATGCCTGCAAGTTTTACTTCGCTCCATTCATTCTTTTTATCGCCTATATGCACAAATGATACAACAAACCTATGGGTGTCCTTAAAGGGGAAAAATAATTTATCGAATGCTAATAAATCACGCTGATCAAAATTGGTAAGGAATGCCACCCTTTTAATCTCTTTAAACACTTTATTTTGAGAGCCTTCAGGTACTACATATACCATTCCCTTGCAGCGATCAATGACTTCTGCCGTGACACTTCCTATTAAATCGACCTCTTTTTTACTACTTCCTCGCGATCCCATAACTGTAATTACAGGTTGGTGTTTCTTCGCATAACGCAAAATCTCCTCTTCAGGAACACCATCGCGCAGTACACACCTGAATTTTACAGGTGGGTACTCTCCCACTTCTATCTTCTGCTTCACTGTATCTGCTAATTTATTAAGCTCTACATGAACGCTTTCCAGCATCGTTTTCACACTCCTCTCCTGCTCTAATTCAAAGCTAAAACCATCTGAACCATAAGGGATCGTTGGTGAATAGATGGGGCTAAAATAGGCGTGCAAAAGTATAACTTCAGCATCGATTGCATGTGCAAATGAGAATCCAAATTTGCAGGCCATTAGCGAATAGTCTGAAAAGTCCACAGGTATCAATACCTTAGCCATTTTGGAAGCATCTTTTGAGTCGTTTTGCTCCGTATCAATCATTTCAGTCAACCAACTAGAGTCATCGATTAGCAAAAGTGCTCTTGCTAAATCACTCTCTTTTATGCGCACACGTACTCCTGCAGAGACAATTGGCTGAATCAAATTTACATTATGTATATAAGATTCAATACCCTCATTTTCGAGAATATTTTTTAGTATCTGCGCTTTTGCATAGGTTAGTATGGCCAATGTAACTAGCTTATCTTCCATTATTTACAAATTTAAGGTTTATTGAAACAAAGAATTCCCAACTGAAAAACAATTGGGAATCCTCCGTTAATTTAATACGCAATTTTTCTCTCTTCTCGTAAAATCGAAAGTGCTTTGTCTAAGACTGTAGTGTCGTCGAGCATAACCAAACCGCCGTCTGGACCCGGTTCCAAGTGAATACCTACACATTTTCCTACAATAAAATTCCTTCCTCCAAAAAAGTTTCGGACAGTTTCCACACTCATGTTTAGTTCATTTGCAATACGATGCATGCTACCGCTTGGCAAAGTGTCTTTAATCTTGCGAAGCGCATTGAAAGTGATTGTTCGGTTCATGGCATTAAACGTTTAATTATGCAACATTCAATTATTTCGCTTAAATATACAAAAACAATTTTCATTTGCAAATTGATTAACGATATTTATTGCCATTTTTGAAACAAAATAATAGGAAGAGCATTTTAAAGTATTCTAACTGCTCTTTTAAATTGATAAGATGCTGTTAGTGAAATGATATCAGCCATTTAGATAAAGCGTTCTCTCCTACTCTTTCCCATTAACAATTGAAATAAATTAGAGAGACGAGAAATGAATTATCCACTTCTGCCTCTAATTATACAGTGAAATAAGTAAAAAAGAGAAATTAAATGTGAAGAGTCTTGGCCATGGTCATTGCTGCTATAATAATACCCAAATAAGTAACTGAAAGGGTGGCGTATAGCATACCAAAATCTTTTACAAGGTAGCCAGATGGGGTGTATTGGGCAGTAGTGAACTCTTTTTTGTAGAAATAGCGTTTCTCTAACCATCCATAAAGCAGATAGATAACTATCCCTGAAAAACAGCCTATTAAAAGGCCTGCTAGAATATCGCCTAGGTAATGCACACCTAAATAGATACGCGAATAGGCAAATAGACCTGACCAGCCAAAAAGTGAGAGCGTAAGTCCAGATCTTCTCATTAAAAGTGAAAAGAAAAGTGCGATAGCCGAGGAGTTAGCAGCATGGCTAGATGTAAATCCAAATTGGCCTCCGCGATAGTTATTTACCACATCGACAAGGTACATAAACTCGGGATCTTGTGTAGGGCGAAATCGCTGAAAGAATGGCTTACAGAAACCCGAAGATATTTGATCAGAGATTGTTATAAGTAGAGTCAACATGACAACCAATAGAGCTAGTTTTTGCAACGTATTATTCTTGGCAAAAACATAAAGGAGAGCTAAGCAGGCTGGAATCCACGTAATGGGTTGGGTAACAACCCACATGAATCCATCCCAAAAGAGAGAGTCACTCCCATTCAGGTGCAATAATATTTCCTTATCTAACTCTATATAAGGTTGTATGTCCATAGTTTTAATTCATTTATATAATTTCAAGTACCTCCGTTGGAACCCATCCTACATGGCCATCCTCCAACTCAATTTCCTTCCAAGCATTCATAGAAGCATCTTTTATAGTTACTTTACGCCCCTCATGCAGTATAAATAGATCGGTGCCTCCGCTATTTGGCGTACTCTTTACAGTTACGGTAGGCTGCATGATAATAGCCTGATTCTTAGTGATCAGTTCATTTTTCTGCTGGCTTGCAAAAAGATTTACGCACAAGCAAAATAGAGTAAAGGCGCATGCTTTTATAAAAGCTATTTTACGAATAAACATCGATTTGGCAAATAGGTAAAAGGCCAATGAGCAGATGGCACAGATAAAAAATAGAATACCAAGCTTAGCCCAAGCTGTTTCACTTAATAAATTGGTTATAGCACTGTACCAAGTGGCTAAGAATATCTCAGGTTGTGGAGCTACTTTATCAATTGTCTTTGCTCTTGCAAGCTCTAAATTGAATAGAATATCTCTATCGCTGGGATCTAATAAAAGAGCACGTTCGTAATTAAGTACAGCTTTAGCTACTTCATCAACCTTATAATAACTATTTCCTAGATTGTAATAGATATCGGCAGAAATACCTTGTTCATGGATAATTTGTTCGTAAATGGCTATGGCACCTCTAAAGTCATTTTGGGCATAGGCATGGTCTCCTTCAACTTTTGTAGTATGAATCGCTCCACTTTTCTGAACGACTTCCATGCTAACTCGTTCTATAGAGTCTGCCTTCGTTATTGCTTGGGTCTGTGCAACCAAGGTTGTACAGGAAAACCATATAGATAAAATGATAGATAATTTCTTCATTATTTCTCTTTTAAATGTAACTCTTTTTACTTTTTAATTGAATTCTCCATTTTACTAATCACCTCAATAGCCGCGGCATAGACTTTATCCATGGCTTCGTGTTGATCACCAGGAGCGTATCTCGCAAATTCACACTCGTTCAATGCTGAAATAAAGTCTTTAATTACTTCAGAATCCGCACCATAGCTTGTCAGTTTTTCCTCGATGTTCTCTTTGGATAATTGAGATACTGGCATATTAAGTTTATCGCTAATATAGCCCCACAGTGCTTTTAGAACTTCGTCATAAAACGAGTCTTTTGCATTAATCTTCAATAGATTCTGAGCACTCTTCATGCGTTTAATTGCTACTTTGTTTGCACGTTTGGTTCGCGTTTTGGTAACGTTTGCATTTTCTGCAGCCTGCTTGCGATTAATCAGAACAAAAGCAAGGAACAGTAAAGCAGGAATGATATACCACACGAGGTAAGTCATGCTTCCAAAGAAGAAATAACCTTTTGGAGTTAAAGAGGTATCACCCGTCTTAATGTAGCGAATATCTTTGCCTAATACACGTAAATCTTCTTTTGTTGCACCTGTAAAATCTGCTACTACTTGATCGGAACTACCTGTACCTTTAGCAACTTTCAGTGTGTAAGAGTCACTCTTTAAAGTCTTGTAGCTACCCGATTTTAAATCGAAAAAAGTAAATTCAATAGGTGGAATTGTGAAGTTACCGGCATGTCTAGGTATTGCTAAATACTCAATGACTTTGTTGCCCGATAAACCATCACGAGTTAAGTTAAACTTATCTTCAATCTTTGGATCGTATATCTCAAAATCTTGTGGGAACTTAACTTCTGGAGTACCTATAAGTTTCATATTCCCTGTACCCGAGATGACTAACTTGATTGTTACTGCATCATTGGTCATCAGCTCCTCTTTATTGATTGAAGAGGTAAGAGTAAAGTTTCCTACAGCTCCCGAGTAAGTAGCTGGTTTACCAGCTGGAAGTTGTTTTACATTGATCTCCAACTTTGGAGTTACCAGAGTTTTCTTGACCTCCACATAGTTACTTCCTCCATTGAAGAAAGCATCGAAAGGGTCTCGGTTTGTAGCCCGCTGAGCCACAGTTGCCTCGAATGAGGCAGCCGGTATCTCTAACTTACCTGAGTGTTGAGGAAAAAGAACATGTTGGCTCCAAACTGTTGTGTTGTAGTTCTTTCCGTTGTAATGCTCTAGCGAAAATGTTTTTTGTTGAGGTAAGTCGACCTCCTGTGTATGGAATCCTTTCCAATCAGGCATTTTGGGATAGATTGATCTTAGATCGACTAGTGTATATACTTTATAAGTAAGTAAAATAGCTTCTTGTTCAAAAACAGTTGTTTTAGAAGCAGTGGCTGTAACAAACAAATCCTGATTACCGATTTTGCTTCCTGCTGCTTGGCTTCTAGCTGAAGAATTGCTTCCTCCCGACTGTGAGGATCCCCCAC
Source organism: Phocaeicola sp. (assembly GCA_051651025.1). Classification (GTDB taxonomy): domain Bacteria; phylum Bacteroidota; class Bacteroidia; order Bacteroidales; family Bacteroidaceae; genus Phocaeicola. The sequence goes on along the minus strand of JBOFRN010000059.1, from coordinate 2,505 downwards.
CAGCACTCTGATCTGGAGGAAGTACTTTTACTTTTACTGAATTCGATAAAGCCGATTCACCATTGGCTTGAATAGAAGCACCAGGTATTGTATAATCGCCTGGTTCGGTTGCCATTAATATGTAGGTAAAAGTGATGGAACTAGTCGAAGTACGTGTACCGTTAATAATCTGTGTACTACTTTGTTGTGAGCGACTAGGCCCCATCAATACGTCAAAGCCTTTTATAGTAGGCGCTCTAAAATCTTTTATCTTCTGTGTATTAACCGTATAGGTCAGCCGAAACTGATCACCTGCCACTACTGCATCGGGTGCAGCAGCTGTAAAGGTAACTTTATCGTCAGCCCAAATCTGGGTTACCAGTAAGGTTGCTATTAATAGTAGAACTAATTTTCTTACTTCTTTCATCTTTTAATCGATACAATTAAGTGTTTACCAATCTTTTTCCAATTTCTTTCCTTGCATTTGAAGCTGTTTCTGTACCTTCTCCTGCACCTCTTTCTCATCTTGCATGACCGCATTCAGCAACTGTTCAGCATTTTCCTTCGACATTTGACTGGGGTTCTGTTGTTGCTGCTGTTGGTTCTGCTGATCTTTTTGCTCTTGTTCTTTCTGCTCCTCCTTGTTTTGGTCTTGCTTATCCTTCTCTTGATCCTGGTTTTGATCCTGCTCTTTTTCCTGCTGTTGCTGATCTTGTTCCTGGTCTTGATTCTGATCTTGGTTTTCTTGCTCTTGCTCTTGATCCTTCAGCATCTTTTGTGCCAAAGCTAAGTTATAGCGAGTCTCGTCATCTTTGGGATTGTTGCGTAGGGCCTTCTTATAAGCCTCTACTGCAGGAGCATACTGTTTTGAAGCTTGTAAAATAACCCCCATATTGTGGTAAGCTTCTGCCAGTTTATCTTTATCTTTTTCCACCTTTGCAGCAGTCTCAAACATCTCCATAGCTTCTTTAGCTTTCTCCTGCATTAAGAGCGAGTTGGCCAAGTTAAACATAGCATCTGCCGATTGAGGCTCCACATCAAGAGCTTTTCGGTAATCCACCTCTGCCTTTATAAAGAGGCTGTCGTTGTATAATTTATTTCCACTTCGTAAGTAGTCACGCTCTGTTTTCTGTGCAGTAGCAGCTCCAGCCACCACCAGTAACAGACCTGTTATATAGATTTTCTGAAACATATCATCTTTATTTAAAGAGTCTTACATTCTTAAAGAGCGGGTTTTTACGCTCTAATAGCATCATCTCAATCACCAATAGAAGTAATACCATCCAAGCAATAACTTGAAACTGCTCATCAAATTCGGTGTACACTTGGCTCTCCACATCGGCCTTCGATAGCTTTGCAATCTCACTGTTTAAGCGTCTTTCGGCACCATTGGTATTATCCACTCGAATGTAAAGGCCATTACCAGCCTTTGCTATTTCTTGGCACATCTCTTCATTCAGACGAGTTACGACTACATTACCCTCACTATCTCGACGAAAATTACGTGTACCATCTCCCATAGGAAGGGGTGCACCCTCAGGAGAGCCTACACCTAACACGAAAATTTGCATGCCCATATCGGCTGCTTCTTTGGCTGCTTCGATGGTTCCTCCTTCGTGGTTTTCACCATCTGTAATCACTACAATGGCACGCCCTACTCCCTCTTGGGGTGTAAAACTCTTCATAGCTAAGCGAATAGCCGCACCAATATCGGTACCTTGTGTAGCAATTAGACCGGGATTAATGGCATCTAAGAACATTTTAGCCGATATATAATCGCTAGTTATAGGGAGCTGGGTAAAAGCATCACCTGCAAAAACAATCAATCCTACCTTGTCATTGTCAAAGGTGTCTACCAATCTAGAAACTAGCTTTTTAGACTTATCTAGACGACTGGGTGTTACATCTTCGGCAATCATGGAGTTCGAAATATCGAGTGCGATTACCGCCTCTACTCCTTTTCGTTTTATCGTCTCCATTTTAGAACCAAACTGTGGACGAGCCAAAACGAAGACAGCCAACGTGAATGCTGAAAAAAGCAACCAGAACTTGGCATTGGCCCTATGCACAGAAACAGTTGGCATAAGTTTTTTCATTAAACTCGGGTCACCATATTTGCCAACGTTCTTGCGGTAGCTAAATCGAGCGTAGAAATAGAGTGCTACCAAAGCAGGCAGCAACAAAAAGAGATATAAATAGTGTGGGTCTGCAAATCGAAACATGACTCTTTCGGGTTTTAAGGTATTTTCTTTAATACAGAGTTACGAATCACAATATCAAGTAAAATACAAAGCAGTGCTAGAAGAGCCCAAATTTGGTAGGTCTCCTCTTTCTTACTAAACTCTTTTACATTGAGTTTCGTTCTCTCTAACTTATCAATCTCAGCATAAACCTCCTTCAATTTATCGTTGCTTGTGGCACGGTAATAGTTGGCATTGGTAGTATGTGCTATCTCAGTAAGTGTCTTTTCATCAATCTCTACAGGTACATTTACGTACTGCACTCCAGCATAAGTAGGCATAGGGT
>JBOFRN010000058.1:0-27617 GCA_051651025.1 Phocaeicola sp. | reverse complement strand
TAAGTACTACCGGATAGGTTGTTTCTACCGTTTCAACACCTCCATCAATGTGGCGTTTTACGCGGATAGTTCTCTTTTTTTCGTCCAAATGAAGAATCTCTTCTGCATACGTAATTTGAGTTAAGCCTAGTTTCTCGGCCACCTGAGGGCCTACTTGAGCCGTATCGCCATCAATGGCTTGGCGACCTCCAAGAATCAGATCGTATTCGCCAATTTTACGAATAGCCATCGAGATAGCATACGAAGTAGCTAGTGTGTCGGCACCGGCAAAAGCACGGTCGGTCAATAAATATCCATTGTCTGCTCCACGGTACAATCCTTCACGAATAATCTCGGCAGCACGGCCAGGACCCATGGTTAGGATGGTTACGGTAGAACCTGGGTGTTTCTCTTTTAGTTGAAGTGCCTGCTCTAAGGCATTCAAATCCTCCGGGTTAAAAATAGCCGGAAGAACGGCACGATTAATGGTACCGTCGGGGTTCATGGCATCTTTTCCTACTTGTCGTGTATCCGGAACTTGCTTAGCCAATACTACAATTTTCAAACTCATTTTTCTTCAAATATTTGGTATTAGTAATCTTACAGCCGCAAAATTAATGAAACAATTCAGTTGACAAAAGAAAGGAGCAAAAAAACTGCACAAGTTAGAATACACTGCGCAATCCCTTCTTTACCTAAAAGAAAAAGGGGGTGGCTTCGAGCCAGGTGCTGTTCGCAAGGGAAAAGGGAGGCTTTATTGGGGCATCTTTTGCGGAAACAGAGAAGCCCCTTTCCGTGGGTAAACTATAAGTTGTGCTCGAGGGTTTCTGCATTCTCTCCTCTTCTATTCTTTCAAAGGTATGGATCTATTCTCTTGCTCCACCTTTTATATTCTTTAATTTCTGACAGAAATTTAGTAATTTACGTCAGAGTTTAGATAATTTCTGTCAGAAATTGTCTAAACTCTGTCAGAAATCAGAGAATAGTTAGGCTCGTTTATACGAATAGTTGCCTACGTATTCAAAAAGTAGAGCCGTCAAAAGAGATTATGTTTCTCTATTGACGGCTCTAGCCACTAGCTTGCGAGTTATCACTCGCTATAATCAATTACTTTACAGGTAGTATTCTACTTTCATGGTCAATCGTCCATCGAGTGCCCGAAGGAGCCTCAACCGAAATGAGCCAACCTATTTGCGTAGTCTCTACTGTTACCTCTTTGGGAAGTTTGGCAATGGCTTGTTTCAACTTCTCTTGGTTCTTAGCACCTACGCTACACAAAGTACTGTTCCACGCTACCAATTTCATTTTGGTACCAAAGTCCACATCTTTGTAGTTAGGTACACCTTGGGTTCCCACAGGAGCTGTATGAAACTGTACGTAGCCCCACGATTCGGGTTGGTGCATGGCAATAGCACCTTGTGCCGAAGAGGTCCAGTTGTATTCGGGGAAAGGCTTTCCGGTTTCAGGGTTTACCTTGCGGCGGTATTTTCCTTCGTGCAACTCAAAATCCCAATGTACGCGTGAAAAGGAGAGTCTCCATACCTCTTGGTCGTGAGGTGCTCCTTCGTGGAAGGCCAATTCGCCTAAAGCACTCCAAGGAAGTGCAATCTCTACGCACCATTTTTCGTCAATATCCGAAGGATCGTTTAGCGTTCCGTATAGTTTAACGGCGCTCTTCATACCGATAATGTCCCAGCTATCGACTGCCATTCCCCCGTTGCGGTAGGCTTTCGGAAGCATTAAATCCCATACGGTATTGAGGGCATTGATCTCTAACTCCATGTAGTGGTGCGTATCGCCTTGTGGGTCAATAAAGATTTCGAAATCGTTGTTGTGGAAAATCACAGCATCGCGCTCCGTAATGTCTGCCCAAAGGTGTTTATCTTCCAACTCGGCTGCAAAGTAGAAGTAGGTATCATCCCACATCATTTTGGCACGAGTAGCGTAGTAAGGTTTCGGCATTCGAACCCCTTCAATATCGCCAAAGTTATCCATCCACTCTACTTTACCCCACTCCCCATCGGTAATGTCTCCATCGATTACTACGGGTTGAGCAGTTTTGAAACAGTTGTAAGTGGTAGGGTGCTCGGGTACTTGTGCGCCCAACCAGAGAGGTGCAGAAAGAGCCAATAAGCTCAGTACATGTTTTTTCATCTTTCTAGGTGCTTATTATTTGTTGTACTCTTTACGAATTCGTTGCAATACCTCGATGTAATCGGGACGGTTAATTCCGTGTAGATCGAATAGAGCGATACCTGCTGCACCATTCTCTAAGCCCGAACGGATACCACGCTCCAAGTCATCGGCTGTTTTACAATCGGGTAGGTAGATACCTGGAACAATGGGTTTCTTCACCTCCATGGTCTCTAATCCCTCTTTTACGCCAAGGCCCAACCACTCGGGTGTTTCGTAGTAAAAGCCCCAGTACAACATGGGGAATGCTGCATCAATCTTAAATTTGCTCCAGTCTTGACGAACCATTTCGGCCGACATGTTGGGTGTGGGGAATACGGCTGCTGTAACCAATGTGTTAGTCTCTTGGTGTACCACATCGCAAACACGGTTAACTACATTGGTCAAAACATCTAGACGATAATCCAACCATTGTGCCGAATCGGCAGGAGTGACTAAGTTGAAAGCATCTTTACCCGTTGCTTTGTTGAAACCTTCTGTACAACGTGAGCAGTAACAATAATCGTACTCGGGCATAATGTGGTCTTGAACCAAGTTGTAGCTAGGTTGCAAGCCATCGGGCAAGAACACATCGCAGTAACGAACGTAGTCAAAGTGTACACTACGCAAGCCTTCTACTTTGGCCAATTCCAAATAGCTCTCTACCAAATAGTCTTGTACTGCAGGCTCGTTTGGACACATCCAGCGGTAGTAGTTTACGTAAGGAGGCAGTGTATCGCATCGTTCACCTTTGCGGTTCACTTGGTAATATTCGGGGTGATCTTGCAAGAAGCGACCGTTGTTCATAGTCCATCTCCAAGCGTGTACTTGTATGCCACGTTTAGCAGCCATCGGTATAATACGGCGGTAATCGTCTAAGTTACCTGTTTCAAGAAAGAGTCCATCAATCCCAGCATTCTCCATAATTTGCAACACACTGTCTACCTGAAAATCGGTTTTATTGCGTACAATGTTTCCGTGCGACCAAATAGAGAAGAAAGGAAGTTCCTGAGTGGTTTGGTTGGCTGTGCATCCCACCAATACAAGAACGATTAATGACAAAAAGATTTTTTTCATGGGTATTTATTTATTGAATAATTAGATATCTCTTTAACAGGAATTAGTTTAAAGTACAAAGATAAACATTTTATTGTATCAGGAAAAGTTCTTTAATAAGTAGAAACTAGAATGCCCCGCATTTTGCCACCTTCAACCCGAGGTGAGGAGGTTATTTGATCCTCGGTTACGAATAACAAAGCGAGTGGCAACTTCTTATCCATTTAAAGAGAAAAGAAGTTTTAAAGAGGCGAGTAAAGCGAACAATCCGGCAAATAATCGACCTAATAACCGCCTAACTGTAATATTTTTCTTATTTTTGTCGAATCACTAATTTAGCCGAAGTAGGCAAAGAGAGCAATAGTATAATGAGAGTAGTCGATTTAATTAAAAGTACAGAAAAAACCGCTTTTTCGTTCGAGATATTACCCCCTTTGAAAGGGACTGGCATAGAGAAATTAAACCACGCGGTCGATACCCTTCGTGAGTTCGATCCCAAATACATTAATATTACTACGCACCGTAGCGAGTATGTCTATAAAGATTTGGGCAATGGTCTTTACCAACGCGAACGAATGCGCCGCCGCCCAGGGACCGTGGCTGTAGCTGCCGCCCTACAAAACAAGTATGGCATTACGATGGTGCCCCATCTTTTGTGCAGCGGCTTCTCGCGCGAAGATATTGAGTATGTATTGCTCGACCTACAGTTTTTAGGCATTACTGACCTATTGGTTCTTCGTGGCGACAAGGCGAAACACGAATCGAACTTCGTAGCCGAAGCCGATGGTTATTCGCATGCATTGGAGCTACAAAACCAAATAAACGACTTCAATAAAGGGATTTTTGTGGATGGTTCGCCCATCAAAGTAGCGGGTCAGCCTTTTAGCTACGGGGTAGCTTGCTATCCGGAGAAGCACGAGGAGTCGCCCAACTTAGATCAAGATATTTATTGGCTAAAGAAAAAAGTAGAGGCAGGTGCAGAATATGCCGTAACGCAAATGTTTTTTGACAACCAAAAATACTTTGAGTTTGTAGATCGTGTACGCAAAGAGGGAATCGAGATACCCATTATACCGGGAATCAAACCCTTCCGCAAGCTTTCGCAACTCAGCATGATTCCTAAAACCTTCAAGATCGATTTGCCGCAAGAGTTGGCTACCGAAGCCATGAAGTGTAAGAACGATGAAGAGAGTACCGCATTGGGTATCGAATGGTGTACGGCTCAATGCAAAGAGCTGATTGCACACGGAGTACCCAGCATCCATTTCTACACCGTAGGAGCTGTAGAGAGTGTCAAAGAGGTAGCGCAAGCTATCTACTAATCCACCGGTCATGCTTTTCAAAGAGGTTATAGGGCAAGAGGGTGCCAAAAAGCACCTAATCAGTGAAGTGCGCGAGGGACGAATTCCTCATGCACTTTTGTTGTGTGGACCCACGGGATCGGGAAAGCTTCCGTTGGCAGTGGCATTGGCGCGCTACATAGCTTGCGATAATCGCAGTGAAACCGATTCATGCGGCACTTGCCCCAGCTGTGTAAAATACAACAAGCTGATACACCCCGACCTCCATTTTGTATTTCCGGTTGTAAAAAAGAAGAATAAAACCGAAACGGTTTGCGATGATTACTTGGCCGAATGGCGCAAGCTGGTACTAAAATCGCCCTATTTCTCTTTCCAACACTGGCTCAAAGAGATGGGTGCCGAGAATCAACAGGCTCTTATTTTTGGAAAAGAGAGCGATGAAATTAATCGCAAACTCAGCTTAAAGTCTAGCCAAGGGGGCTACAAGACCATGATTATCTGGTTGCCCGAAAAGATGAACATCGCTTGCAGCAATAAATTGCTAAAGCTACTCGAAGAGCCACCCGCACAAACCCTCTTCTTACTCATAGCCGAAGAGCCCGAATTTATACTACCCACCATCTTGAGTCGTACCCAACGGTTCCAGGTACGAGGCATCGAAGAGGAGGATATAGCAAATGCTTTACGCAATAGCTATGGAGTGGCATACGACGATGCAACACGCATAGCCCATCGATCGGAAGGAAGTTTCTTGAATGCACTCGAAACCATCCACCTAAGCGAAGAGCATGAACTCTTCTTAAATCTCTTTATAAACTTAATGCGTCACTCCTACCAACGCAAGCTACGCGAAATGAAAGCGTGGAGCGAAACGGTGGCTGCCATGGGGCGCGAACGGCAAAAGGAATTCTTAATCTATTGCCAGCGTATGATACGCGAAAACTTTATCTACAACTTCCATCAGCCCGACTTAGTCTATCTGAATGCGGAAGAACAGCAATTTTCATCCCGTTTTGCACCGTTTGTAAACGAACGAAACATTATGGGTATAATGGACGAACTAAGCGAAGCCCAGCTACACATCGAGCAGAATGTAAACCCGAAGATGGTTTTCTTCGATTTCTCGCTTAAAATGATTGTGCTACTGGTGCAGAAATAAATATAATACTACGGAGAAATGAACAACAATTTTAAAATAAAGAACGGAAGTGGCCGCATCTGTTGCAAAGGCTGCGGACGACAAGATAGGCAGCTGAATACCTACGATTGGATGGCTGATGTTCCGGGTAATGCCGACGAACAAGAGATGGTAGAGGTGCAGTTTAAAAATACCCGCAAGGGATATTACAAGAACAGCAACAAACTTAAGCTAGAGAAGGGCGATGTAGTTGCCGTAGAATCTAGCCCCGGACACGATATTGGTACCGTTACACTTACGGGAAGATTGGTACCCCTGCAAATGAAAAAGGCCAATTTAAAGCCCGATGCAGAGATTAGACGAGTCTACCGAAAGGCTAAACCGGTCGATTTAGAGAAGTACGAAGAGGCTAAAGGCAGAGAGCATAGCACCATGATTCGTTCACGCCAAATAGCACTAGACCTTCGCTTAAACATGAAGATAGGCGATGTGGAGTACCAAGGCGATGGTAACAAAGCTATTTTCTACTACATAGCCGATGAACGGGTGGATTTCCGCCAACTTATTAAAGTACTGGCAGAGAACTTCCGCGTACGCATTGAAATGAAACAGATTGGAGCACGCCAAGAGGCAGGACGCATCGGGGGTATTGGCCCTTGTGGACGTGAACTTTGCTGCTCCACTTGGATGACTAGCTTTAACTCGGTATCGACCAGTGCAGCACGCTACCAAGATATCTCGCTAAACCCACAGAAACTAGCGGGTCAATGTGCCAAGCTAAAATGCTGTATGAACTACGAAGTGGATGTCTATGTAGAGGCGCAAAAACGCTTCCCTAGCAAGGAGATGACACTCGAAACACTCGATGGCACTTACTACTTCTTCAAAGCAGATATTCTAAAAGGAACCATCCTCTACTCTACCGACAAACACTTTATGGCCAATGTGGTAACCATTACCACCAAACGTGCGTTCGATATTATCAATATGAACAAACGTGGGGAGAAACCAGAGTCGCTGGCTGAAAAAGGGAAACAAAGTGAACCTCAGAAGCCTGTGGACTTGGTGGAACAAGAGAGCTTAACGCGCTTTGATAAGGCGAAGAGCAATAGCAAGAAAAAGAAAAAACGTCCAAACGCACAGGGAGAAAATAGACCCAACGAAAGAGAAGAGGGTCGCCCACCTCGCGAAAGAAGAGAGGGGGATCGTGCACCACAAGAGGGAAGAAACGAAAGAAGAGCTCCACGCCGTGAAGGTGAAGCTAAAGAGGGAGGAAGAGCCCAACGCCCAGCTAGAGTAGAAGGTGAGCAGCCTAATCAACCCATACGCAAAAGAGAGGAGTCTCCCAAAGGAAATAACGACCGCTCAGAAAAATCGGGAGAGGGACAGGAGAAACGGGGACGAGAACAAGGTGAAAGAAACCGTGAAAACCGAAACCGATCGAACGAACCTCGTGGCGAACGCCCTCCACGTAAAGAGGGAGGTGGCGATAGAAAAGGGCCACGCCGAGAAGGTGAGCAAAGAGAGGGCGGAAGACCACCGCGTGAAAAAAGAGAAGGAGATCGTAACAACCACCCGCAACGCCCCAATAGAGCAAGACAAGAGGGAGGTGCACCGATTAAAAATGCGAAGCCCAATGAATCTACTCAAAGCGAGTAAACTTATCTATATAGGAGTTCTGGCACTTACTACAAGTTGCCAAACTCCTACAATCTATCATGCTTACCAACCCGTTCATCGAACGGGATGGAAACAGCATGATACCTTATTTTATACACCTATGCTTACTGCAGGCCAATACGAAATAGAGGTAGCTCTACGCCACCACGAAGAGTATCCCTACCAAAACCTTTGGCTGGAAATTGTTTACCTGCAAACCGATTCTATCCAACTACGCAAAGATTCGGTCGCATTTGTTCTGACTAACGAGGAAGGAAAATGGAATGGATCGGGGGTTTCAAGCCTCTACCAATTGGCACATCCCGATCAATTGCAGATTGAAGTAACCGCGGGAGACACCATAAAACAGATCTGCATTACCCACATAATGAGAAACGCAACCCTACAAGGGATAACCGATATAGGATTGCGCATTAATAAGTTGGAGTAAATCTCCGTTATCGACTGATTTTCATCGCCTTGATAATGGCCGAGGTGAATCCGTTATGATCTAATTCATTAATACCTTTAATGGTCACTCCACCTGGTGTCGTTACTTTATCTATCTCCACAGAGGGGTGTGTATCGGCATTTAGAATCAACTCGGCTGCCCCTTTTACCGATTGAGCCACCATCTTCATGGCTGCTTGAGGAGGTACTCCCATTTCGACCCCTGCTTGCATAGCTGCTTGTATGTATTTCAGTACAAAAGCAATACCGCAGGAGGTTAGTGCAGTGGTAGCTGCCATCCACGACTCAGGTACAAGCATAGCAAGCCCCATTTCATTAAACATCGATACCATTAACTCCTCTTGCTCTTTACTCGCATTGTGACTAGCTATAAGATTCATACTCTCTAAATAGGTGATTGCCGTATTGGGTATTAAACGGAAAATGGTGATTTCGGGATTTGTACAAGCTATCAACTCCTCGAAAGTAATTCCTGCGGCAACCGATACCAATACTTGGCGATTCGTAAGTCGGAAAGCACTAAGCACCTGCTTAACCAACCAAGGCTTCACAGCTAAAACAATGATATCAGCTTTCTCAACAGCTGTATGATTGTCGGTAGTAATCTGCATTTCGGGATGCTCTAATTTTAGCTTCTCCAACACCTCGACAGAAAGATCGGTCACTGTTATATTTTCGGTCGATATGCTCTTCCCTTTGGCAAGTCCACGTGCAATAGCACCACCCATATTTCCTCCGCCAATAACTGTTATTTTCATTTGGATTCTATTTTAATAGTAAGTATGCAACAAATTTAAAATGAAAAAGTGAAAAGAGGAGATTTTTACCCCACTCTTTTCACTTCGAAGAAAAACATTTATTGAGTGAGCACAAAATCACTCCTTCGCCACCTATTTATCTTTAGTTCCTTCCCCCCAAAAGGGAGAATCAAATCTACTTCAATCAATTATTTTAATAGCGTTCAAATTGAGATTGAATCGCTTTCCAATCCTTAGTAACGGTCAAAGCCAACATTAACAGAACTCTTGCCTTCTGCGGATTCAATTCATTGGAGGCAACAAATTCATAAGCATCATCATTTACCTCTCCTCCTAGCGTAACCGAACCCGTTGGAACCCGCGAAGAGCGCACCACTACAATCCCCTTTTTTCGGGCCTCCTCCAACTGGGGGAAGATGATTTTTGAAATGTTACCATTCCCTACTCCAGCATAGACAATTCCCTCATACTCATTGGTAAGAAAGGGAGACAATGCATCGGGGTTACTACCTGCATAGCCATAAGCAATCCCTACCTTGGGAAGTGTGGTAATTTCACTCACATCGTAAGCAGCACGCGTAGTATCTGTTTTCAAAGAGCGAGCTAGATAGTATACCTTCCCATCGTGAATGTAGCCCAATGGGCCCAAGTTGGGAGACTGAAAGGCCTGAACGCCTATTGTATTTGCTTTCGTAGCGTCGCGAGCCGAAAGGATTTGGCCATTCATTGTTATTAGTACCCCTTTGTCTTGGCTATCTGGATCGATAGCAGCTACCACTGCATTGTACAAATTTAGAGGGCCATCGGCACTCATGGCAGTCGAGGGGCGCATAGCACCTACTAGAACAACCGATTTGCCTCTACGAGTGGTGAGGTCCATAAAATAGGCGGTCTCTTCCATGGTGTCGGTTCCATGGGTCACAACAATTGCATCGACTTTATCATCGACCAATAGCTCATTAATCCGCTTCGATAGTATCAGCCAAGTTGCTTCATCCATATCCTGCGATCCAATCTTTACAATCTGCTCACCCGTAACGTTTGCTATCTCTTTAATTTGGGGTACAGCATCTAACAAAGTTCCTATGGAAACTTCGCCTGCTGTATAATTGGCTTGCACTGCAGACTGACCACTACCCGCAATAGTACCCCCTGTAGCAAGAATGTGTACATTGGGTTTCTGTGCACCAACGAATAGAGCAATACAGCAACATAAAGTGGTTACTAGGCATCTTACATACGTCATCATTCAAATCTTTTTTTAAGTTTGTTAATTATACAAATACAATGTAGAACTTCTTTAAGAAGAAGAAATTCACCTAAATAGGTTCTTCTCTACATCGCCAAAAACAGGCAAATAGAGACTCTTACAAAGGGTAGAATACCATTTGCATAAGAACAACACAAGCTTGTTTTATTTGTTCATCAAGCTCCGTGCTAACGTGAATAACAGATAAAAACAGTGGGTATCAGAACCAAAACAATCGAGTAAAAAGGGACTGTATAGCGCAAATAGATATTAAATTCTATTTAAAAACAATCAAAAAAAGGCAGAAGTTATGACTTCCACCTTTTTTTGACCGGAGAGACAAACAACTGCATCGCTTCATTCGAGCTACAGAGTCAGTCTATTCGGCTAATTTTAAATTCGCTCAGAGCAAATTTAAATCACCTCTTTCAAACGAGTTAAGAAATGATTGGCCTCTTCCATAGTCAAACAGAGAGGAGGAAGCAAACGAACCACGTGTGTACCCGTTACTCCTGTAAATATTTTTTGCTCGAAAAGTAGTTTGCGACGAATCTCTTTGATAGGCTCATCAAACTCCAAACCAATCATTAACCCCTCGCCACGTACCTCTTTTATTTGAGGAAACTTCTTCAATTCACTGATCAAATAAGCACCTACTTTCGCTGCATTCTCTACAAGATTCTCCTCTTTCATCACCTCAAGCACAGCCAAAGCTGCTGCACAAGCCAAGTGATTACCACCAAATGTGGTTCCCAGCTGTCCATATACCGGCTTAAAGTGAGGGGCAATAAGTACACCACCCACGGGGAAACCATTGGCTATCCCTTTGGCTACGGTAATCATATCGGGGCGAATCCCTGCATATTGGTGTGCAAAGAACTTCCCACTACGTCCATATCCCGATTGAATCTCATCAAGAATAAGAGCTGTATGGGTTGCTGTACATAGAGCGCTCAACTCTTGCAAAAATGTGTTCGAAGGAACTTGAATCCCTCCTACTCCAAGAATACCTTCAATAATAACGGCACAAACATCCCCTTTTTCGATTTCCTCTTTCACCGCCTCAATGTCATTAAGAGGTAAGAAAGTAACGTGACCATTCGCATTGATTGGTGCAATAATCGAAGGGTTTGCTGTAGCCTCAACTGCTAGCGAAGTACGGCCGTGAAAGGCTTTATTAAATGCGAGTACACGAGTACGTCCTGTGTGAAAAGAAGCAAGTTTCAAGGCATTTTCGTTCGCCTCTGCCCCACTGTTTACTAAAAATAGTTGGTAATCTTCGTAGCCCGACTGCTCACCTAAGCGTGCAGCCAACTCTACTTGTAAGGAGTTTTGTACCGAGTTCGAGTAGAAACCTAAAGCAGCTACTTGTGTGCTGATACGCTCCACGTAGCGAGGGTGTGCATGTCCTATGGAGATTACGGCATGACCACCGTATAAATCTAAATATTCTGTACCTTTATCGTCCCACACCTTGCATCCTTTACCACGAGCGATCTCGATATCGAACAAGGGATAAACATCATATAGTTTCATTGTTTCTTTTTATTTTAAATGGTAAGTAATACGTGCCAATCCTGGACTCCTTTCGCAGCTCACCTCTATGCAATATGAGAATAAATGAGTATTACACATTCAAATGGGTAAGTTATCTAATAACCAGCGGTTGGCCTAAAAAGAGTTTGTGCTATCTTCTAGGTTTAAACCTATTAAATAGCACAAACAAGAATCACTTTTCAGAACGAGTGCTTAGAAAGCCAAAGGCTTTAAGTTCAAGCCTACAGTCTCTTCCAAGTTAAACATCAGGTTCATGTTGTGTACAGCTTGTCCACTGGCACCTTTCAACAAGTTGTCAATACAAGAGATGATTAACAATTTGTCGCCATGCTTCTCAAGGTGAATCAAACACTTGTTGGTATTTACTACTTGTTTCAAATCGAGGTTCTTATCAACTAGGTGTACAAATGAATCTTCTGCATAGTATGATTTGTACATTTCAGTAAGTACATCCAAGTCCAATTTCGTTTTTACCACCAAGGTAGCGAAAATACCACGAGGGAAATCACCACGATAAGGCAAGAAATCGATATCGGCAGAGAAACCTCCTTGCAGTTGATCCAACGATTGCTTAATTTCGGCAAGGTGTTGGTGCGAGAAAGGTTTGTAAACACTCATATTGTTGTTTCTCCAGCTAAAGTGAGTAGTTGTACTTGGCTTCACACCCGCTCCTGTACTACCTGTAATCGCATTGACCGTAATATCGGTCGTAAGAAGGTTGTTTTTAGCCAAAGGCAACAAACCCAATTCAATACAAGTGGCAAAACAACCCGGATTCGCCACATATTGACTTTTGCAAATAGCACGACGGTTCAACTCAGGCAAACCGTAGATGAAGGGATTATCTGCACTCTTGATACGATAATCGGTCGATAGGTCAATCACCTTCAAATCAGTAGGCAATGTGTGACTATCTATAAATTTCTTCGTATCGCCGTGAGCTGTACAGAAGAAAAGAAGATCGATGGTATCAAGTGGAAGTTCGTTGGTAAAAACAAGGTCTGTTTCACCATACAATCCACTATGTACATCGGTTATTTTATTACCCGCGTTACTGGTACTATTGATAAATTCAATAATAACATCGGGGTGATTAATTAGTAGACGGATTAATTCACCTGCTGTATATCCTGCCCCTCCTATAATTCCTACTTTAATCATGGCTTAAATCTTTTCGTCTTTGTGGTTTGCATAGTAAGCGCGTAGTGGCGTAGAAGTTACCTTGATAAATCCTTTAGCCTCTTCTGCTGTCCATCCTTTTTGTGTCTCACCGTACTCACCTAGTTTGTTTTTCACCAAGTCATCTTCCGATTCTACACCGATGGTAGAGAATGAAAGTGGACGAAGTTCTAGAATAGCTGTACCGTTTACGTTGCGTTGTGATTCAACCAACATTGCTTCGATATCGCGCATTACAGGCTCTAGGTATTGACTTTCGTGAAGGAACATACCGTACCAGTTAGCCACTTGGTCTTTCCAGTATTGTTGCCATTTACTTAAGGTGTATTTTTCTAAGAAACGGTGTGCGCCGATGATAAGCATAGGTGCAGCCGCTTCGAAACCTACCCGACCTTTGATACCGATAATCGTATCACCTACGTGCATATCGCGACCAATACCGTAAGGAGCACCAATCTCTTCTACTTTTAAAATAGCTTGAATCGGATCTTCGAATACCTCATCGTTTACCGCTTTCAATTCACCTTTCTCGAAAGTAAGTCTTAACTGCTCGCTTCCCTCTTTGGTTACTTGTTTCAAGTAGGCCGAATCGGGTAATCCTTGTGCAGAGTCTAAGATTTCACCTCCACAGATTGAAGTTCCCCACAACCCTACGTTGTATGAATATTTTAGTTTGGTAAAGTCCGCTTCGAAACCGTTGCTGTTCAAATAGTCAATCTCTTCTTGGCGAGTCAAAGTCATGTCACGAGTCAAGGTAATAATCTCTACTCCAGGAGCAAGCACCAAGAAAGTCATATCGAAACGAATTTGGTCGTTACCCGCACCTGTCGATCCGTGAGCAATAGCGTCTGCACCAATCTCGTTGGCATAACGAGCAATGGCCATCCCTTGGAAAATACGCTCCGAACTTACTGAGATAGGATAGGTTCCGTTACGAAGTACGTTACCATAAATCATATACTTCAAACTCTTCTCATAGTAATCTTGCGTTACATCGAGCGTTACATAGCTTACCGCACCGAGTCTAAAAGCGTTCTCTTCGTTTGCTTTTAGTTGTTCTTTGCTAAATCCACCGGTATCAGCACATGCAGCATGTACTTCATATCCTTTTTCTTTGGCAAGATACATAACTGTGTACGAAGTATCTAACCCTCCGCTAAATGCGACAACTACCTTTTTCTTCTTTTCCATATCTATATGATTTTATTTATCTTTTTCTTTGTGCAAAGCTGGATCGTACAACATGGCTGTACAGATACAGAATTTGCGATTCTTAGCCACTAGAATATCATGATTGGTACATCCTTCACACCCTTTCCAAAAGGCATCATCGTCTGTCAGCTCATTGAAAGTGACGGGAACATATCCCAATTCGGAGTTCATTTTCATTACTGCCGCTCCACTTGTCAAACTAAAGAGTTTGGCTTTGGGCCAACGTAAGCGTGAAAGGGTAAACGAAGCTTGCTTAATTCGTTTGGCTAATCCGGTTCCTTGGAATTTAGGATGCACGATGAGTCCCGATGTAGCAACATACTGCTTGTTTCCCCAAGATTCAATATAGGTAAAGCCTGCAAATTCATCTCCGCAAAGGGCTATAATGGCTTTCCCCTCTCTCATTTTGGTAGCCACATACTCGTGAGTACGCTCGGCTATACCTGTACCGCGCACTTTTGCGGCCTCTCTTATGGTATCTAATATTGTATCAACATAAATTTCATGCGAGGCATCGGCTACCATCACATCAATCTCTTTAAGCTCCATTCTCTTAACGCTTGGTTAGTTTTTTCTTTAGTATATATTAGGTATAACCAACGAAAGTGCCAGTTTAACCTCTCCTTTGGAACATCCCTCACGGACAACAAGCATAATGGTATCATCGCCTGCAATCGTTCCTAATATTTCATCAAAATCTTTGCTGTCTATGTCGTAAGCTAAACTACTCGCATACCCTGGACGTGTCTTGATAACCGCCAAGTTGGCAGAAAATTCAATAGAGACAAATCCATTGTGCATCAATAGTTCGCGCGAAGAGTGAGATTCGGTCATTCGTTTGTACATGGTATTATTAGGCAGTACATATACATAATTCCCGTTCATGCTGGCTGCTTTTGCCACTTTCAATTGTTTCAAGTCACGAGAAAGTGTAGCTTGTGTTAACGTATAACCATCCTTGGCTAATTCTTGCAACAACTCTTCTTGGCTACCCACTTCTTTACTAGAAATAATAATCTTAATGGCATCAAGCCTGCTATTCTTACTCTTCATAGGCGTATAATTATTCTAATTTTCGATGCAAAAGTAACCATTTTATCTCAATTAATATGCAATAATAGGCTCTTTTTTATACATATATGCAGAATATCCAGGAATATTCATTAAAAAAGTCTCTTTTCCTGCATATTTTACCACTAATTAAGCGGCTTCTGGTTTAAAAGTTTGTAGCGTGCCACAAGGGTAAATCAGAAGAGGTTTAATCGCTTTTTTTTTTTAAAAACCAAAGCTATCCTTACCTACCTATCCACTCTATTTGACTCCTTGTTCAATTTCCAAGAGTAACTGCTTTAACCCCATGCCTGCTGCATAACCGGTTAGTTTCCCACTTGCTCCTATAACGCGATGACAAGGTATCACAATTAGTAACGGGTTCCTGTGATTGGCTGCTCCTACTGCTCTACAAGCCTTAGGCATTCCAATAGCAGCTGCTATCTCTTTGTAACTACGCGTTTCTCCATAAGGAATTTTACACAATTCATTCCAAACCAATTTCTGAAAAACAGTACCCTTTCCTAAAAAGGGAAAGCTAAAATGGGTTCGTTTTCCTAACAGATACTCCTCCAATTGCTCAGCTACTTGGTCAGTAAGTGGTGTGCGAGCATGCAAATCTAGCTCCAATGAATTAGCCCATTGAATAGCAGTTATAAACTCACCCTCCTGACGTATGGCCATATCTCCCACTAGAAGCGGGTATACTGCCCAGTTTCCCTCCTTGTTCATCATTACTTAATCTTGGTTTAAAGATCAAAGATAGAAAAGTTATCCACAAAAAAGGAAGAACCTCCATCCTCTTCAAAGAGAATTACGTCAATTTTCGAAAAGGAGTCTGCCTCTTCCTACATGAAGAGTCTCTATTTATTTTCTTATCTTTGCACCGAAATAATCTTTATCCATTATGAAAAGAAGCCATTCCCCATTCCCTTATCTATTAGCAGCTCTCACCATTTTACCAGGCGTGCTGCATAGTAGTTGCGTCAGTACACAGAAAGAACAAGAAGAGAGCGTAAAGAGTGAGAGTAAAATTGCCATAGAGTCTGACTCTGCACAACTCATAGAGAGCACCTCTTTACCCTTCAGCAGTTTCGATATTCCAAGCCGTGTCGAATTCTGTGGTCAATCCATAGACTTAACTCGATTTGATCGCCGCGAGCGGATGGATAGAGAGTTACTGGCATTTACCTACATGCACAGCACCTCTCTCCAGATGATTAAAAGAGCCAATCGCTACTTCCCCATTGTAGAGCCTATTCTAAAAGAGCAAGGGATACCCGATGATTTTAAATATCTAATGGTTATCGAGAGTAACCTCAACCCAACTGCATTATCGAGAGCAGGGGCAGCAGGATTCTGGCAATTTATGCCAGCTACAGGAAAGGAGCATAAATTACTAGTCAATGAACTAGTGGATGAACGCTACCACATTGAAAAGTCTACCCGTGCCGCTTGTAAATACTTAAAAACAGCCTATGCTAAATATGGCGATTGGATAACCGTTGCCAAATCATACAATGCCGGACAAGGCCGAATTTCGGGACAACTCACCAAACAAGGAGTAGAAGAGGCATTGGATCTCCATTTAGTCGAAGAGACCACGCGCTATGCCTATCGCATATTGGCAGCAAAAATCTTATTCAGTAATCCGGCTCAAATGGGATTCCGCCTACGTGCTAAAGATTTATATCCTCCGATTGCTTATAAAGAGATTCGTGTCACAACGAATATACCCAATTTAGCAAGTTGGGCTGCCGGTCAAGGAATTACTTATGCTTTGCTCAGAAATCTGAATCCGTGGTTACGAAGTACATCGC
This sequence comes from Phocaeicola sp., assembly GCA_051651025.1. Taxonomy (GTDB): domain Bacteria; phylum Bacteroidota; class Bacteroidia; order Bacteroidales; family Bacteroidaceae; genus Phocaeicola. The sequence goes on along the minus strand of JBOFRN010000058.1, from coordinate 11,016 downwards.
TAACGGTAGCTGCAGGCTCATCATTTCTGATTAAGATACCAACCCAAGAGGGAATGCATTACGATCCCAATCAAACGGTTCCACACGATAAAGCCTGGGTTATCGAGTAATTGCACTCCACGAATCAGCTAATAGAGAAAAAGTCAAATAAAATCTAAAAAGAAACTCCTTCTGCTGTACCGAATAGGATACAACAGAAGGAGCTTCTTCTTTAAACAATATCGTATACTTACTTCTCGAGTGCTTCTAGCATACGCTTCATAACTACCGTAGCAGAAATTTCGCGATTGGCAGCTTCAGGAATAACCAGTGAAGTTGGTGATTCAATCACCTCATCGGTCACAATCATGTTTCTACGTACCGGAAGGCAGTGCATAAAGAAGGCATTGTTGGTAACAGCCATGTGGGCTGCATCCACCGTCCAACTCATATCTTTACTTAGTATCTCACCATAGGCTTCGGGTTTCGTAACCCCCGGACAAGCCCAGTTCTTTGCATAAATAAAGTCAGCTCCTTCGAAAGCTTTCATTTGGTCATACTCCACTTTTGCACCTCTTGCAAAAGTAGGATCCAACTCATACCCTTCGGGATGGGTGATAACGAAATCGACATCGGCCTCGTTCATAAAGTCGGCAAAGGAGTTAGGCACTGCTTGTGGCAACGCTTTCGGATGAGGTGCCCAAGTCAATACCACTTTCGGGCGTGCCGTACGCTTGTACTCTTCGATGGTAATTAAGTCGGCAAAAGCTTGCAAGGGGTGCCCCGTTGCAGCCTCCATAGAAAAGACCGGTTTTCCAGAGTACTTAATAAACTGGTTCAATATTTTTTCAGTATAGTCATCCTCACGGCTCTCAAACTGTGCAAAGGAACGTACTCCAATAATGTCGCAATAAGAGGCCATTACCGGAATCGCTTCAAGTAGGTGTTCACTCTTGTCACCATCCATAATTACGCCACGCTCACTTTCCAATTTCCACGCACCTTGGTTTACATCCAGGACTACTACATCCATTCCCAAATTGCGGGCAGCTTTTTGGCTACTCAAGCGGGTACGAAGACTGTTATTAAAGAATATAAGCAAACAGGTTTTGTGTTTACCTAGTGACTCATATTTAAATCGATCTTTCTTAATTTCGAACGCCTCGTCCAAAGCCTCTTTTAAGTTGCCTAGGTCGAATACATGGGTATAGTTTCTCATACGTCTCTCTTTTTTATAGGGTTATATAGTAAATTCATTCTCACACTTTTTTGTCACTCTAAGCTATCTCTTACGTGTGCATAAAAAACGATTTGTGGGATAGGTTAGTTATCGTATCTGTCCTGTTCCCTCTACCACCCATTTATAGGTAGTAAGCTCTTCCAAGCCCATGGGTCCTCTTGCATGAAGCTTCTGGGTACTGATGCCAATCTCTGCACCTAAGCCAAACTCTCCACCATCGGTAAAAGAGGTCGCTACATTTACATAGACACAAGCCGCATCGACCGCTTTTACAAAATAGTTGGCAGCCGCTTCACTCTCCGTTACAATGCACTCACTGTGTCCCAGTCCATACACAGCAATGTGAGCAGTTGCCTCCTCTACATGCTGCACCGTTTTAATAGCCATCTTATAGTCTAAAAATTCGGTACCAAAATGAGTCTCTGTAGCAGGCTGAAGCAAGGCATCGGGATAACTCCCTTTCAACGCATCGAAAGCCTCTGCATCGGCGTAGATAATGACCTGTTGGGCAGCCAATTTTTCGCAGAGTTGAGGCAACTCCGACAAACGACCTCGATGAATCAAAAGGCAGTCTAGCGTATTGCACACACTCACTCTACGTGTCTTTGCATTCAGAATAATAGGTGCCCCTTTGGCTAAATCGCCAGCAGCATCAAAATAGGTATGGCAAACTCCCGCACCCGTTTCAATCACTGGAATGGTAGCATGTTGACGCACAAAATCGATTAATCCTCTTCCCCCACGTGGAATCAATAAATCTACATACCCTCTGGCCTCTAGCAGCTGCGTAGTTGCAGTCCCATCGGGAGGTAAAAGTGCTACCAAATCGGTACTTAACCCCAATCGGCTCAATACTGCATGAATAACCTCTACCAAAGCACAGTTTGAGTGATAGGCATCGGTTCCTCCTTTTAGTACACACGCATTACCCGATTTAAAACAGAGCGAGAATACATCCAGCGTTACGTTCGGACGTGCCTCATAAATCACGCCAATTACACCAAATGATACAGCCACCTTCTTTAAACGCATACCATTGGGACGCGTTGTTGTATTCAATACCCGTCCCAATGGCGAGGGCAAAGTAGCTACCGTTCGAATGCCCTGGGCTATATCTGAAATACGCTCCTGAGTCAGTTTTAGGCGATCATATTTAGGATTTGTCGATTCCATTCGAGCCAAATCTTTCTGATTGGCCTCGAGGATAGTTTCTACCTGTTTTTCGGTTTCATCGGCCACAGCAATCAACAGTTCGTTCACTTGCTGCTCCGTATAGAAGGCAAGCAAGCGACTCGCTTCTCTTACCGCCCGAAAGGTAGTTGTCAATTCATTCATAAGCTTACATATCGAATCTCCTCACTACAAGGAGTTTTTAGTTTAAATTAATCATCAAGAGTACACCTCACTTTCAGCCCCAATAGAGTCATACTCTCTCCGCTCTGCGGCAAAGCATCACAACTCCATAGAGGCAAAGCTACTTCTTAATTCAAATAAAGATAATCGTAGTGCACCAAAGGCTTCTGCCCCTGCTTACCTAACAACTCACGCGCTTCGGTCGAATCGAAAGCGATACGTCCCACGCCAATCGGGCTGCCTGCACCATTCATCAAACGAACGATATCATCCTTCTCAAACTCTCCGACAATGTGAGTCACCCCTACAGGCAAAAGGCTCACGGCCCGTTTCCCTTTTAGGATGGCTTCGGCATTCTCATTCACATGCAGTTCACCTTTGGCAAATCCATCACTATGAGCAATCCATTTCTTTACACTCGACACCTCTTCGCTACTAGGCACAAAGCGAGTACAAAGGGTTTCGTCGGGGTGAAAAAGAAGGTCGGTCAAGATATTTTCTCGCTTCCCATTGGCAATAATCACGGTAATACCCTCATCGGCTACTTTGCGAGCAATGGTTGTTTTCGTCAACATCCCCCCTCGGCCAAATCCCGACTTCTCGGTTTGGATGTAGTCCGAAAGATCCTTTCCTACCTCCACCTCTCTAATCACCTCGGCTCCTACACTACCCGGTTTACCCGTATAGATTCCATCAATGTTACTCAAGATAAGGAGTGCCTCCATATCCATCATCGAGGCTATCAGCCCCGAGAGCTCATCATTGTCCGTAAACATCAATTCAGTTACCGAAATGGTATCATTTTCATTGACAATCGGAATCACTCCATTCTCGAGCATCACCATCATGCAATTGCGTTGGTTTAGGTAGTGACGGCGGGTCGAAAAGCTCTCTTTGGTGGTCAATACTTGCCCCACCGTGATGCCATGATCCCGAAATAGTTCGTAATATCTATTAATTAGTTTAGCTTGTCCAATAGCCGAAAATAGTTGACGTTGCTCTACCGTTCCCAATCGTTTAGAGGGTTTCATCTCACTGCGTCCCGATGCCACTGCACCCGATGAGATTAAGATTACCTCTACTCCAGCTTTCTGCAACGCAGCCACTTGGTCTACCAAGGCCGACATACGGGTCACATCGAGCGTTCCATCGCGGCGCGTGAGTACATTACTTCCTATTTTTATAGCTATTCTTTTAAAGCGAGTTTTCATTTTTTCATTGTCATTTATCTAGGCAAATATAGACATTAAAATGCATCCCTAGGAAAAAATAGATTCAAAATTAAAGTTTCATAAAGGTAGGAGGCTATTATTTAAATTGCCAACTTTGCCAAATGAAACTTTATAACTAGAATATACATCTAAAATCAATATGGTAAAAGCGATTTTCTTTGACATCGATGGAACCCTTGTTTCATTCAAAACCCATCAAATTCCCACCTCCACACTTACTGCACTCAAAGAGTTGCGACAACGCGGTATCAAACTATTTATAGCCACCGGTCGCCCTTGGAGTCTAATCAATAATTTAGGCGATTTGGAGTTCGATGCCTACATCACCGTAAACGGCGGACACTGCTTTACAGCAGCGCAGGAAGATATTTACAAATGCCCCGTTCCTACGGAAGATATGGAAAACCTTATTCGTTACGAAAAAGAGAATCCTACCGCATTTGTAGCCGTTTACGACAATCAATTAGTAGTAAACCGAGTGAATGAACGGGTAGAGCAAATTTCCAATCTTATTAAAATTCCTACCCCCCACATGGCCCCTCTAGAAGAAGCACGTGGCAAAGAGGTACTCCAATTAATGGGTTACTTTACAAGCGACGAAGAGAACGATATTTTTAAAGAGGTACTTCCCAACTGCGAACCGATGCGCTGGCACCCTCTATTTACAGATATTGTAGCCAGAGGAAATAGCAAGAGCAACGGAATTGACAAGGTTCTTCACCATTTTCAACTAAATTTAGAAGAGTGTATGGCCTTTGGTGATGGAGGCAATGATATTCCCATGCTAAAACATGTTCCCAACAGTGTAGCTATGGGCAATGCAAGCGACGAAGTGAAAGCCGCTGCCAAACACGTTACCACCGCTGTGGATGAAGATGGAATAGCAACCGCACTTAAAAAGTTCGGACTCATTGATTAGTTGAGTTGCTCTCATATATAAAAAGCGTGTGCATCGGTAAAAGGAACCGATGCACACGCTTTTTATATTACACTTTTTAGAGTCTTTGACTCAAAGAGAGCGTCCACTTAGAATCTCTTTGACAGATGGATTCAAAATATGGAGTCTCAAAGAAGAGAAAATTTCCAAGTAAGAAGACTACTCCTCCAACTTAAAGCTCTTCAATAAGGCTTGAGCACTCTTTTCCTCTCCCTTTGAATAGAGAATAGAGACAAAAAATAGGTTGCCAGCCCCTTTCGTCATTAGAAAACTATAAGCACACTGCTCCTCTTCACAAATTCCCCAAATAGAGGCACCATAAAACTCAGGCAGCTCAAACGATTCGGTTTGAGTTTGTTGCTTCACGGCATCTTCTACAGCCAGCGCCTTTAACTCTTGTTCGATGTTATCTTTGGTAAATCCATCCGAATCCAGGTGCTGTATGGTTATGTAAAACTTACTATCATTTACCACAAAAGACTCTTCGGTATCCTCTTCTATTTGAATACCTCTGGGGGCCTTAAAAGTGATTCCATAAGCTGTCCACGAAAGCGGTGCTAACGATTGTGCCACGGCACACAAGCAGGTGGCACATAAAAACAACAAAGACAAACTTAACTTTTTCATAAACTACTATTGACTTTAATGAGGTTTATTACTAACATTTACAACTCGGTTTCTATTTTGTTTCAAACAAAGATAGTATAAAAAGAGAAAATACCATCAACGCTGCATACTCTAACCTATCTATACATTCACTCCCGACACGTTATTACCCTTTTAAATTCGATTCCAGCTCCTTCTACTTGATATAAATCAATAAAAATCACTTTTAAGGCAAAAAACATGCTGCAAAACATATATAGTATAAATAAAAGCCGTACATTTGTGCTGTAAAACATAAGGAAAGAGATTGAATATATAAAGGTATTAGTTAATAGGTTGTTTTATTAAGGTATTATTTTTAAGGTAAAAGCGGACCGAGAGGGTTAGTAAGTAGCCAAAACGTTTTCAAGGTATTAATTTAAAAGGATAACAATTATGAAAAAAGTAATGAACATTTTCCACAAGATTGCAAATGCAGACCCAATGATTTGGGGATACGTTATGCTAAACGAAAGTAAGTAAAAAAAACTGCGGGTTACTCCCGCTAAAGATTAACAGAGAGGGATAGTAATTTTACTATCCCTCTTTTGTTTTTACCCTTTTACAGACGAATTTCTTTTCACACTCATTTTTTCGCACTTTCATCCCTTTTATCTACCTTTGTCGTTCAATAAGAGTCGCACTACATGATTCAGATAGATACCCAAAACAAAGAGTTTCAAGATGCCTTGAACCTCATTCAATATACACGCCAATCTGTTTTTTTGACAGGGAAAGCGGGTACGGGTAAATCTACTTTTTTAAAGCACCTCTGCCAAGTAACCAAGAAGAAGCACATTGTACTGGCACCTACGGGCATTGCTGCAATCAATGCAGGAGGAAGCACGTTACACAGTTTCTTTAAACTCCCCTTCCACCCCCTATTGCCCGATGATCCACGTTTCAGTATACGTGGCAATAGACTACACGGTTTTTTAAGGTACACCTCCTCACATCGTAAACTCATTAAAGAGGTAGAGCTGGTTATTATCGATGAAATATCGATGGTACGTGCCGATATTATCGACTTTATTGACAAAGTCTTGCGGGTCTATTCACACAATATGCGTGAACCCTTTGGAGGGAAACAGCTCCTTTTTGTAGGCGATATGTTCCAACTAGAACCGGTAGTGAAGAGCGATGAGCGCGATATACTCACCCGCTTCTATCCCACCTACTACTTCTTCTCGGCGCGTGTTTTTAAGGAGATTGATCTCGTATCTATCGAACTTACCAAAGTGTACAGACAGACCGACCCTGCTTTTGTGAGTGTACTCAATCACATTCGGACCAATACAGCCAATGCTACACATCTCCAACTGCTCAACACTCGGTATCAAACAGAGGCACCCAAGGACGAGAACGATCTCTACATTACGCTAGCTACTCGCCGAGATACGGTCGATTTTATCAATGAGAAGAAACTGGCCGAACTTCCAGGCGATCCCATCCTATTGAAAGGTGAGATCAAAGGCGAGTTTCCTGCCAGTAGCCTCCCTACACAGATGGAATTGGAGCTAAAACCTGGTGCACAAATCATCTTTATCAAGAATGATCAAAACAAGCGTTGGGTAAATGGAACCATTGGAACCCTATCGGGCATAAGTGAAGAGGGAGAGCTCTATATCGTTACCGAACAGGGAAAAGAGGTCTATGTAGAGCGCGAAACGTGGCGAAACATACGGTACAGCTACAACGAAGAGGAGAAGCGAATTGAAGAAGAGGAGCTCGGAGTATTTATTCAATACCCCATACGGCTGGCTTGGGCCATAACGGTTCATAAAAGTCAAGGGCTTACCTTTAGCCGTGTGATTATCGATTTCACAGGAGGTGTTTTTGCCGGTGGACAAGCCTATGTGGCCTTGAGCCGATGCACCTCGTTAGATGGAATTCAGCTGAAACGAGAAGTGACTCGGAGTGACGTATTTGTCCGCCCCGAAATTGTTCAGTTTGCCAATCAGTTCAACAACCAGCAAGCCATCGAAAAAGCACTCAAGCAAGCACAAGCCGATTTGCAATACCTAGCCACCATCAAAGCATTTGACCAAGGCAATTTTGAAGAATGCCTCAATCAATTCTTTCTAGCTATACACAGTCGATACGACATAGAGAAGCCCATTAACCAACGGTTTATACGTAAAAAATTGGGTGTTATTAATCAGCTAAAGAGTGAGAACAAGGAGTTAAAAGAGAAGCTACGCGAACAAAGAGAGAATTTACAAACCTATGCACAGGAGTATTACCAAATGGGAAACCATTGCATTACCCAAGCACACGATTCTCGAGCGGCTATAGCCAACTACAACAAAGCTATCGATCTCTACCCCGCCTATACTGATGCCTGGGTTCGCAAAGGAATAACGCTCTATAACGAAGGAGAGCACTACGAAGCTGAAGTTTGTTTAAATAAAGCCGTCGATATAAACCCAAACCTTTTTAAGAGTGTTTATAACAGGGGAAAAGTACGGCTAGCCCTGAACAATTTAGAGGGAGCGCTTAGCGATTTAGATCGAGCTACCTCTCTAAAACCAGAACATCCTCAAAGCCACGAACTCATGGGCGATGTACTTATGAAATTAGGCAACGAGGAAGGGGCCACTCTACAGTGGGCCATAGCCGAACGATTACGCAAAAAAAGAAACCAAAAATAGAGTCGTATGCTACTTAAACTTTACGAAAAAAATAACAATCCGAAAGATATCGATCAGATTGTTCAACTCTTGGAAGATGGGGGAGTAATTATCTACCCCACCGACACCATGTATGCCATTGGCTGCCACGCACTAAAAGAGCGACCTATTGAACGCATCTGCAAACTAAAAGGAATTGATCCTCGAAAAAAGAATCTATCCATCATTTGCTGCGATTTAAGTAATATCAGTGAATATGCCAAAGTAGATAATGCTACGTTTAAGCTCATGAAGCGAAATCTACCTGGTGCATTTACCTTCATCCTAAATACCGGTAGCAAACTACCCAAGATATTCAAAAACCGCAAAGAGGTAGGAATTCGGGTTCCCGATAATGGAATTATCTTAGAAATTTGTAGACGGCTGGATGCTCCTATCCTAACCACCACCCTTGCTATCGATGAAGAGGACGAGCTAGAGTACCAAACCGTACCCGAACTTATCGAAGAGAAGTTTGGGTGTGAGGTCGATCTCGTTATTGATGGAGGAGTTGGCGGAATAAAACCCTCTACCGTAGTTGACTGTACCACAGGCGAGGCAGAGATTATTCGCCAAGGCAAGGGAGTACTCGATCTCTTTTAATCTGGAGACAACGAGAAACATCTCTACCAAAGTGGAGTTCTTCGGGTTTCATTCTTCATAAAAGAAGAGGAGAAAACCCCATTTTTTCAAATAAACACAATTAATAATAAATCAATAAATTAATTTTTTAAAACTATGTTATCATCATTAGTAGGTAAAGAAGGAAGCATACAGCTTTCCGAAATTTTAGACAAACTAATAACTTCTAGCTTCACTATGGGAGAGAAGCTTCTTGGCGCATTTATCATCTTTGTAGTTGGTAAAATCATTATCAACTGGATCAATCGTTTTATACGCATGATTCTTGAAAAACGAAATGTAGAGCCTAGCATTCAGTCGTTCGTAAAAAGCTTGGTAAACATTCTCTTGTTGCTCATGCTTATTCTAGCAGTTATTGGCAAATTAGGCATTGAGTTAACTGGTTTTGCTGCACTTCTAGCTTCTGCCGGTGTGGCTGTCGGTATGGCCCTTTCTGGAAACTTACAAAACTTTGCAGGGGGTATTATGATTCTCCTTTTCCATCCCTACCGTGTAGGCGACTTTATTGAAGGCGTAGGTGGAATTCTGGGTACTGTTAAAGAGATCCAGATCTTCCATACCATTCTCGTAACAGTCGATAACAAACTGATTTATGTACCCAATGGTTCCATGAGTAGCGGTACCATCATCAACTTTAGCCGAATGGATACACGTCGTTTGGAGTGGAATGTAGGGGTAGAGTATGGTGCCGATTACAAAAAAGTGGAAAAAGTACTTCGTGAATTGATTGCCGAAGATGCTCGTATTCTTCCAGAACCTATTCCCTTTGTAGAATTGGGTGCACTTTCAGACAGCAGTGTCGATGTAAAGATTCGTGTATGGGTAAAGAGCGAAGATTACTGGGATGTATCTTTCCGCATGAATCAAGCCATCTATACTCGTTTTAACGAAGTAGGTATCGGATTCCCATTCCCACAACTTACTGTTCACCAAGCGCAGCCTAAGCAAGCGTAAAGATCAAGTTGGAGACTTCGGTGTTCCATTACGAAAGAGTCCACTCCCCATGTTATTATACATGGAGAGTGGACTCTCTCTTAGTATTGCTCGAACAAAAAGGGACTCTGCTTCTCCAAATCGATTAAAAGGCCTACTACCTCCGCATAATTCTTTCTGCCTGATGCAATCTTGTTACTTCGGAGAAAGAGGTTATATACCCACGACTGCATCTCCCCTATCGTGGGACTATATTGATCTACCCAATAGCGATTTTTAGCACGCAGCTCATCCAATATTTCAGGCCGTATGGTACCAATCCACTCCTTGCATGCAGCCTCGGGTAGCGAAACAGCTGCATTGTTTAACACATAGGGAAGAATTCCAAAATAGGCACTGTAACGTACCTCCTGAACTGCACTTCGACTACATATTTGGAAGGCCCAGTAATTGGCCTCTGCCTCATTGCTTACTCCCAGCAGGTGTGCATATTCATGTGCATACGAAAAAGGGTACTGTATAGCGAGTAGTTCACTGTTCAACTGAGTCTCTATAAAGAAAGGTCCCATATATCCCAACACGCCTACACTCGAATAGAGTCTATTAAATAAAAGTTGCTTAGGATGCTGAAAACGCTGGGGTGATGCCAAACCATAGCGCTTCTCAACTTTTCGGTAGAGCTCTTTTACCTCCACTTCAAGCTCGTCTGTATCAAACTCCCAATCACTCATATAGTTTTTATTCAGCCCCTCGGCATAAGTCGATAGAAAGTTCTTAAAGGATTGCTCTTCATAGGCCGATCGGTGGAATCCTACCCGCTCATAAATGGGTAAACGGTAGTAACTCATTCCCCAAGCCAAATAGAACCAAATATAGATCCACACAAAAGCAAGAGTATAATTTGTTAGAATCTGTCGCCACGTATGTTTCCAAATGGAGCTATTCCTAACTACCAAGGGGTAAATAATAGCAACGACTAGTAAAGCAATGGCTAGAAGCTCCTCTAAAGAGTAGGGTATAAGCGAAGCAAAGGCCGATAATCCGTACGAAGTGATTGGATAGAGATGGGTCATATAGGCTTCTGCCCAATGGGGTAAATAGCGGCAAGCCACCACAAAAGCAAGCAAAAACAACATGGGAAGTTGTTTCAGTAAAGTCGATTTAATTGAGTTCATGATACAAAAATAGTGAAATAAGAGCTAAACGTATCAAGCACTTCAAAGTATATATAGAGAAAAAGCTTCAGTTGTACCCAAAAAAAAGTCCTCCAGTTCGTTAGAACCAGAGGACTTCTCTTAAAAACGGCGGCTACCTACTCTCCCACAATCTGCAGTACCATCGGCGTGACAAGGCTTAACTTCTCTGTTCGGAATGGGAAGAGGTGGA
>JBOFRN010000057.1:0-70279 GCA_051651025.1 Phocaeicola sp. | reverse complement strand
CACTGACAGGAGAAGTGGACTTTCTAAATGAACCTGGTCTGTTTCGTTTAGAGTTTAGCTACCAAAAAGAGGGAAAACGAAAAGAGTCGTTTGTAACATTCGAGGTGGTATCGCCTAAACTTGATACAAAGAATGACTATAAATCACTGCTACGTGAGGTGAATGAGGAGTATCAAGATGTAATATACCGTTACCTTAGTATCACCATACAACAGTTTAGTAGAGGGCGAGTAAACAACGATGCTACTTGGATGCAAGCTTTCCAGGGCATGGTAGAGGAGTATGTGAAAAATGTAGGTAGGGTCATGCAAAATCCACATTCAGAAGTACAGAACTACCGTACATCGCGCAAAGCAGAGCAGATAAAACATTGGACTGCTGCCATGGAAGAGCGCTATGCAGAAGTTAAAAGAGAAGGTAAACTAGAGGAGTACTATTTTGGTTACAATGAAACGACTAGTACGCACGATACTACGGAGAATCGTTTTGTAAAACATACGCTACTAACGATTGGTAAACGATTGACTACTATAATTAGTACTGTACTTGATAGCAAAAATGAAGAGTTATCGGAACGTCACCGCAAGGTGTGGGTGGGGTACAAAGATACCCTACAAAAGCTAGTGAAGCACCCATTCTTTAAAAATATAGGCCGATTTGAGGGGTTAAAGCAAGAGAGCCTTGTATTACAAAATCGAAATGGATACCAACAAATATACAAGAATTGGCTCAAATTAAAGAGGGGTATTGATCTATACAATGGCGCAGCGGCTATAGGTACGCTACAGATATGGGAAATCTATGAATTGTGGTGCTTTATTAAAATGAAGAGAATGGTGGCCGAGGTGATGGGTATCACTAAAGATACACCTGATTATGAACAATTAGTGACTGAACCCAAAGGTACACTGCTAAACCCTTTTACTAACTCTTCGTTAGAACATGTGGTGGAATACCGCTACCCAGCCCCTAAACAAGAAGATAGTGAGGCGCACAAAGCACAATTGGTAGCACATACAGGCGCTATTGTATCTTTGCACTACCAACATACCTTTAATCGCAAGAGTGGTGATAAAGCGTATGGGATGGGAATACATACAGCGACTACAGAGCAACGCCCAGATATTGTATTGAATATACGCAAGGAGTCGGGCGAGGTAGTATTGACTTACCTCTACGATGCAAAATACCGGGTAATAAATGACAAGAGATTAGATAGAGATTTTGAGAAACAGGATGCAGAAGAGGGAGAGCTCTTTAAAGGAGGAGATTATCCGCCAACAGATGCTATAAATCAGATGCACCGGTACCGAGATGCCATATATTATAGCAAACAAGATAATTCATACGATTCAAAAGAGGTTATTGGTGGGTATATTCTTTTTCCTGGACGTGGCGAAGATGAAAGCATAAACAACCGTTACTACAGCAAAAGCGTGGAGTCAGTAAATATAGGTGCTTTTCCTTTATTACCATCCAAAGATTCAACCAAAGAGGGAGCCCTACTCAAAGAGCACCTCAAGGATATTTTAATGTCTAAAACAACCTCGGAGAAGCATGTAGCAAAAGCTAAGCCTCAACGCACCTTAGCTTATGTAAGTGAAGAAGAGAAAATGGCTATGCAATCCGATGACCTTGTGATGGTGGCAGTAGCAGGCAATAACGAAAAGCGCCAATGGTCATTTGAAAACTGCTGGTATAATATCCCACTTGATAAGATTGCAGATTCACCCTGGATGAAGGCAAAGTACCTATTGTTGCACACAAGTGGAGAGCATACGGCTGGAGACCTATGTCAGATAGTAAAATCCAAACATGACGTATGGAGTGCTGATAAACTGAAGCAAGGTGAGAAAGGGAATCCTTACCCTGGAAATCCAAAAAACTCTGCTTACTTTATGATACGCATTAAAAAACCTCAACAGACAAACGAATCACTCAGAAATTTGGTATTCGAAATGAAAGAGTTACCTAAAGCCGAGTGGGGTAATCGAAAAATGGCATTTATGCTGGTCAAACTAAAGGATTTAAAGCAAGTTAGAGATAACATAGACGAACAATAATCACTGCTACATAGCGCAAACCTATCGAGTAGAGAGAACCATTTCTTCGTCCATGACACAATTATATGGATAGTGTCTTAAAATATCAAATCGTATTACACACCTAGCATTATTTTTGTTTCACTCACAATCTTAGCTCGGTCCGATACTCTTAATTTGATATTATGCTCAGTTAAGAGATTGTCTACCTCTGACGGGTCAAAAATATAGGGCCCATACACCTCTACATCAAAGTTCGGGAAAGAAACCAATATATTCACCCTCTTTGAATGAGGAATAATCTCTTTCTCTCTAAAGTAATTGACATTCTCTATCGCTTTTTCTTTTAAATTCTCTTTGTATGAAGCTAATGTCCGTTGGTTCTTCGCATATTTGAGCTCAACAAGTAGTACCCAGCTATTGAGTTCATAGTTGGTTGGGAATAACAAACATTCGCATTGTTTGGCTTGCCGTCCTTTATGGAGTGGTAATGCATTTTCATCAAATAAGTCGATTGTAAAATCAATCCCATTGGGGTTGGTAATGAGGGCTCCTCTGTCAATTGCGTCTTCGTTCCATTGCACGGGTAAAGTGGGACTCCATTGCACAGGACCATCGTTACTACTTTTCCAATCAATAATATAAATCTCCTTGTGATTGGCTCCAGTTAGTTCGTCAAAGTGATGATTCTTTGCACTTTTTGCTACAGTCGATAAAATCTTATCTTTCATCGCTGATATAGTCCGTTAATTCATAATATTCATTCATTACACGGTGTGTAATATCGCTGAAATAGTGCTTCTTAATCGTACCTAGTGTTTTATTTTTAAGTTCGTCAAGCTTTCCCTCTCTATTTATTTGCCAAATAGAGACTAATTCTGGGTCAATCCAAGCAGGTGCAGAAGGGAATTGCTTGCGATTCTCCTCTTCTACCAATTTCCCCACTTTACCACCTAGCAAACAGTTATTGATAGCAAACAATACATATGGGCTGTGTGTCGTTAATGCTAAGGAAACCTTATCCTCTTTTGCTAAGGTGAATATTTGGTATAAAGCATCTATTTGAGTTTCAGGGAAGAGGTTTTGCTCTATCTCCTCTACGATGATCTTAGTTGCTTTTGTTTGAATTAACTTATCTGCTATCTCGTGTGCACGGTTTAGTTTTTTGATATTATCACTCTCTAAATGGTTGTTTTTTAGATCCTCATTTATTAACTCTATCGCCCGATCTAAACTAATCCCGTCAAGTAACTCTTTGAAAATGCCAAGTTGTAGTTCCGATTTCTTACTTAAACTCTCAATGCTACCATTTGCCTCCTCTTCGTAGATGTATTTTGTGGCATACTCTGCTACCACAAATAGTGGAATGACTGATTGAAAACCACTTGCTGTATTTGTCATGGACAATTGCACATTCTCTTCGATAGTCACCACATCGCCTTTTTGCTCATCGTAGTGATACTTAATCGCATCTTTTAGTAAGGAGAGTTTATTTGCATCCGAGCGACTCTTTCTAGCCGACTCCCAGTCTGCCATAAAACTTAATATATTGTTATCTGGCAATTTTACTTCAAACCAATTGGGTATGGCTGCTACAATATTGCGCTCAGCGGGTATATAAGAGACCTTTGTGCGCTTATAGTTCTTGAGCTCTTTAATTTCGATATGAGGTATCTTCTCACGATGCTTATAGCTTATCTTTAGCACCTCTGACTCATACTCAAACATTGATTCCTCTTTAAAATAACCATATAGTTTGTGAAATGATACCAGGCGATCGAAAAAAAGATGCTCTTTTAAAAAATAGTCTACGTTTCTATTTAGCCCCACTCTTTTCTCAACCCACGAGCAGAAGCTTATAATTTTGACAATCGTACTTTTACCACTGCCTTGCGCACCAATAAACACATTTATTTTATTTAAATCAATCTCAATGGTATTGATTGGACCGATATTGCTGATGGTTAGTCTGTTTGATTTCATACCTCTTTTTTAATCTATGGATTAATGTCAGAAATGCATTGATACTTTTTTTGAGTCAAATAGCGAGTTGTTCTTGGAGCACTATAGCTTTACTAATTAGAGGGAGCGTTACATGAATTGTTCTATGTATAGCTCTGTTAGGTAAAGTAAGGGGTGTTCCATTTCTTTGCGCTAATTAAATCCTTTTGTCATTCAATCAAGACAAAGATACGCTCTTTATACCTATTTTCCCTCACTCTTTTATCTTTTTTTAGTGCGCTTTTTACCAATTACATCTGCTATTAAATGTAGTTTTGCACCCGCACTACACGGCAAGAGAGCTGTAGGATTCGCTTTATCGCCTTAAACATGGCGCACTATTTAACTAAACCAAACTTATGATGCACAGTAAACTCAAAAAAACGTTGAAATACACGGCTATTACCCTTGGCTCCATCGTAGCCCTTTTTGTGGTAGCAGCTGCTGTACTGGTCAATTTTGTGCTGACACCAGCCAAACTAACTCCTCTTGTACTCGCCCAGGCCAACCAGTATCTAAATGCCGAAGTAACCTGCGAAGCGGTAGATATAACGGTTTTTAGCACTTTCCCACAAGTGGGTATTCGCTTAACCAATGGAGAGGTAGTTTCGCATGCAGCGCACGATTCTCTTCCTGCAACTGCTCAGGACTCGCTTTTGCAGTTTAAAACCTGTTTGGTTACGGCTCGCCCACTGGCGTTACTTGCATCGAACCAAGTGAAGATACATGAAGTGTTGATTGATGAGGCTACTATCTATGCCTACAAGAATAGTGAGGGACGTGCCAATTGGGAGATTGTAGCGGCTAGTGATACCACCGAGGTAGCCGATAGTGTGACCACCGATAGCGTGGCATTTGGTGGAGCCATCGAGATTGGAAACATCGAAATACGTAAAGCGAATGTTACCTTCGATGACCGTTCCACCCAACTTTTTGCCGATTTGCGTAACTTTAATTTCCGTCTCTCAGGTTCCTTATCGGATGTCCAAAACCAAGTAGACCTACATTTAGATGCTAAAAATATCTTGTTGTGGCAGCAAGGCAAGCTTTTAGCGAACAAACTAGGCTTTGGTTTTGATACGAGCCTCTTTGTGGACCGTAATGAGAAACTCTATAAGCTCGATGATACAAAACTCGATGTGAATGGCATTCGCCTCTTGGCGC
The DNA here is from genome assembly GCA_051651025.1 of Phocaeicola sp. Taxonomy (GTDB): domain Bacteria; phylum Bacteroidota; class Bacteroidia; order Bacteroidales; family Bacteroidaceae; genus Phocaeicola. Next base: position 65,072 of record JBOFRN010000057.1, on the reverse strand, counting down.
ATGGGGTGCTACAGAAAGATACCCTAACGAATGATTTGAATGTCGATTTCAACTTTGGCTTACAAGTACCTACGCTCAAAACGGTGCTTGACCTGATTCCTACCTCAATCGTTAATGAGGCAGTCGATGTGACAGCCAGTGGTGCAGTCGATGTAAAGGGAACGCTAAAGGGAGTGTACGGTGCTGGACAAATACCGGTATTGGAAGCCTTGGCTATCATAGATCGTGCTTCGGCACAATACAAAGGCATGCCTTATGGAATCGATCAACTCGATTTGAATTTGGAAGCTCGTATTGATCTGCAAGACAAAAAAAGCTCATACGTCAAACTACACAACTTCTATTTTGCAGGAGCATCCTCTAGCTTGCAGTGCAGCGCCGAGGTAAAGAATCCGTTAATCAATCCTCGCTTGGAGAGTAGCATCACTGCGCATATTGACTTTACCAACTTAGCCAAAACGTTCCCTTTGGAAGAGGGAGTGGTATTGGGCGGTTTGCTTGATTCAAAACTGCGTAGCGATATCTTACTGTCCGATGTGAAGCAGGAGAACTGGGGGCGTATCGGCTTAAGTGGTATGTTGAAGTTGAGCGATGTGCAAATCGTGAGTCCCAAGGACTCTTTCGACTTCAAGGTAGCCACTGCGGGACTTGCGTTTGGGGCGAATGAAGAGGATGCAACCATTTTGCAAGGCAAGACTTTGCTGAATGCCATTGTAGGTTTTGATGGACTTGCTTTGAAAAGTCGCCAAGGGCTGGTAGCATCGATGGATAAAGCTTCGTTGCAGGTCAAGACCTCTCCTTTAAAAGATACAACCGCTATTGCTTCTATGCAGGCTACGCTGGGTTATTCGCGCATGAGCTTGGAACTAAACGATTCGGTTAAACTTTATACGGGTGCTGCTCAAACAGTCATTGGCGTAGAACCTTCTAAACGAAACAAGAAGATTGCACACCTTTCCTCTACCTTGCGTTTTGATTCTATTTATGCAGCAGCTGGTAACAACATCGTGGCATTGCAGGTGGCTGGATTTACCGTGAAGAGTGAAAAAGAGTCACTTACCTCTAAACACTGGGTGAGTGATGGATCGGTAGGCTTTGGTAATCTAAAACTCTTTACACCCACTTTCCCTTTGTTGATTAGTATGCCTGCTTCAAAGCTCTCATTTGGCGATGATGCCATTACTCTTAACAATGCGCAGATTAAGGTGGGATTGTCCGATTTACGGGTAACTGGTCGCCTCTCTAACCTAAAAGAGGTTTGTTTGAATCAGGAAACGCTCTTAGGGAAGATGAAAATTTCTGCCGACTTTATCAATTGCAACGAGTTAATGCGAGCTATGGAGATGGCCGAAGAGGCGGGTGGAGTTAAGACCATTGATGAGGCCGAAGCGAAAACTGAGCAGTTGATTGCCGAAGCTGAATCGATGGATAGCCCATCTAAACTTTTCGTAGTGCCCGATAAGATCGATTTCTCGCTCGATGTGGATATTAAGAAGGTGCTTTTTGCAGCCTTAGAGATTGAGAGAATAGCGGGTGAGGTGGTTGTACGAAATCGTGCCATCGAACTCTCTAACTTGAATCTCCATACATTGGCAGCCGATATGAATACCTCGTTAGTTTATAGCACGAAGGATACACTTTCGGCCTATACCGGTTTTGATTTCCGTATGAAGGATATTCAGGTGGGTAAGTTGGTGGAGTTTATTCCGGCTCTTGACTCGTTAATGCCCATGCTTCGTTCACTCGATGGACGGGTTCATTTTCAAATAGCAGCCGAAGCCAAACTCGACTCGACCATGACACTCGATGTAGCTTCTATTCAAGCAGCTACCAAGTTGCGAGGAGATAGCTTGGTGTTGATGGATGGCGAGACCTTCTCGGAAATCTCGAAAATGCTTCGTTTTAAGAACAAGGATCGCAATGTGATTGATAGTGTATCGGTCGATTTAATTGTGAAGGATGGACAGATTAATATCTATCCCTTCTTGATTGGGGTGGATCGTTATCTAGTAGCCGTAGGGGGTAAGCACAACATCGATATGACTTTCGATTACCATGTTTCGCTCCTTAAATCGCCCATTCCTTTCAGTGCAGGGGTCGATATTAGTGGAAATATGGACGATTTTAAGTTTAAGATAACACGAGCTAAGTACAAGGATATGAAGAACTCTGCACGTACCAGCCCGGTTGATAGTGCCAGTGTATCGGTGCGTAGCCGAATTAAAGAGGTGTTGCATGAGAAGGCTAAGTCGGTTGAGCTGAAACGTTCGGCTCCTAAAATAGCACTTTAGCCATAGAGGCTTTTATGTGGAACCATAGGAGTGCTTAATTGCACAGCAAACCTATTGACCCACGGGGCTGCACCTTTTAAAAGGTGCAGCCCCGTGGGTCAATAGGTTATTTTTCTTTACAAGAAATGGGCTGAAAAAACGTGCGGTTATGCAAGCCTGCACAACCACATTCGTTGCTTTGCGTAACCGCACGTTTCTGGTTGCACAACCGGTTGTGCAACTCTGCATGTTTGCATCTCCTACAAATCGCCTCTAGAAAGCTCCTGAGCCATGTTCCGAATCTCCTTTCTGCTTAACTTTCCGGTTTCTGTTTTGGGAATAATCTTTACAAATAAAATCTCCTTGGGTTGCCAGTAGGAGGGGAGTGCCTTTTGGCAAAGGCTTTCTATTTTCTGGCAGTTTGGGTCGGTTGTAAGGAGTACCACCTTATCACCCCATACTTTATGAGGTACAGAGGTGATGGCAAAATCGCCGCTCAAGGTGGGTTGTAGTAAGGCCTCTACCTCTTCAATTTGAATCTTTACACCGCCACTGTTGAGTGTGTTGTCTATACGTCCTCGTACCATAAAATCGCCCGCATCGTTAAAGGATACGACATCGTTCGTTACCAAGGTTTCGCTACAGAGGGTAGGTGCATCAATAACTAGCTGTTCGAATTCGTTCTTTTTTACCTCGATGCCGGGTAGTGCTTTATACCCTTTAGATGCCTCAGGGCCATTGAGTTGGCGCAGAGCAATGTGCGAAAGGGTTTCGGTCATGCCGTAGGTAGACCATACGGCATAAGGAAAATCACGTAGTTCTGCTTCCAAATCCGGATGAATGGCACCACCTCCGATGATGAGTTGCTTTATTTGGCTCAGCATTTTTCGCTCTTCGGGCTGTTGCAGCGAATGGTGTACCTGCATAGGAATCATAGCGGCAAAAGTGGGTGGTGTGGTCAATCCTGCCAATGGATGAGAGGAGGGAGCTACGGCAACTAGATTAAGCGAGGCTACCAAGGCACGAACCACCATCATCTTTCCTGCTATGTAGCGCACAGACATGCAAAGGAGGGCACTATCCATGGGCTGCAACTTTAGGAAGCTGCAGGTAGCTACGGCACTCGCTATCATGCGTTTTTTCTCGACTATCAACGGTTTGGGCCGACCGGTCGATCCTGAGGTGTGCACCGTTAGGTACGGATCATCGGAGAACCATTCGCTTAGAAAGGCGGTTAGATCGGCTAACTCGGGTTGACGGATTGCCAACTTGCTTATCCACTCTTGCGGAGGGGTTTGGCAAGGCGGAGGGTAGTGCACGCCATTTAGGGTGAGGCTTTGTGCAGAGATATCGGTGGTGAAGGGGGTGGAGAGGAGTGACATGGTATAGCTAAATAAAGAGTGCCTGTACAACTGTTTTTCAACAGTTGTACAGGCAGGTAAATTAGGCTTTGTTGGCCAATAAAGCAAGTGCTTCGCAGTAGATGGGTAGATCTTTTTTGCGTGCTACAACGCCCTCTTTGCCATGCATTTCACCCAGTACGGGTATGCTGAGTGTAAGGCAGGGATGCTCCATTTTGCCATAGGTCCACGATTCGTCGGGCTCAGCTTGGTGAATGAATTGGTAGTTGTAGGGGGCCAATAGATTAATGAGTCGATGCGCTTTCTGCATATCGATGTTTAAATCGTTCTCGATGGTAAAGTTAGCATCCTCTTCCCATCCCTCTTCGGTTACCTCGGTTACAAGTACCAGTTGGGGTGAGCATCCAGCCTCTTTCAGCTCTTCAGCTACTTCGATGGCACCTTGTTGTCCCTCTTCTTCATCGCCGGTAAAGGCGATAATTACATCGTCGGCAAACTGGTTGTTGCGCATGTTTTCAATCACTGCCGCATTGGTTAGGCTGTTGTCGAAGGTTCCTTTCCAGAGGGCTTCCGAAAGCTCTTCGCAAAAAAGCCCGCTGTATACACAGTCTATGTGTGAAGAGATAACCACACGGGTCTCCTCACTTAGGGGTTTCTTGCCATAGATAAGGGCTAGATCGCCTTCGTAAAGAAGCGTGTAGTCCGTATCGGCCAACCAAGTTTCAATTGCTTTTAGACGTTTTTTCTTTTTAAAACGTACACCGTTGTCTTTGCAATCTACGGTTATCTCGCTAAGGAGGGTGGTAAAGTTATTCATCATTGTTTGTTTTAGTTGCCTGCTTTATACAGGCTTGTTTTCGCTTCCTTCTCTTGGTAGAGCGATGTTAGGTTTCGTTACGCGCTTCTATCCACTTTTGAACCGCTGCCTGTTGGACCGTTTCTTGCGGGCAGAACCAAAGGGCATCTCCCTGAATATGCAGGGGCAGGGGTAGATTGTTGGTAAAGAGGAGTCCGGTACCTAGCCCTTGGGGCAGGGTGGGATGTAAACTGGCACACCAGTGGGCAATTGCATTGAGTCCCACGTTGGACTCCAAGGCCGAGGTTACCCACGATTGGATACCCCGTTTTGCAGCCAATTGAATCCACTCTTCCGACCCCCGAATACCGCCATGCAGGGAGGGCTTTAGAATGATGTATTGGGGGCGAATGGTATCGAGTAATTCCATCTTTTCCTGGGTCGTGTGTATGCCTATCAGCTCTTCATCAAGTGCAATGGGTAGGGGAGTCTCTTGGCAAAGTCGCGCCATTTCGCCCCATTGGCCTGCTGCAAGGGGTTGTTCAATAGAGTGCAGATGGCAAGCAGCCAACTGCTGTAACCGCTCCATGGATTCGCCGGGGTGAAAGGCTCCATTGGCATCGACTCGCACCTCTAGTTGTTCGGGGCTAAAGTGGCTGCGAATGGCTTGGAGTAACTCCAGCTCCTTCTGAAAATCAATGGCTCCAATCTTTAACTTTAAACAGCGATACCCCGCTGCCAACTTCTCTTCGATGCGTGCCTTCATCTCTTCGAAACTACCCATCCAGATAAGTCCGTTGATGGGAATACCTGCCTCGCCTCGGCTAAAAGGGGTATTGTAAAGTTGCCAGCTACCAGCTTGCAGATGCAACAAAGCACTCTCCAAACCAAAAATGATGGAGGGGTAGGCTGCCCATGCTGCGTAATCAATCACTCCGGTGGCTGCTACTTGGCTACAGATGGTGTGCAGCAGCTCTTCGTAGTTAGGCAGGTCGTCGCAACTTAGTACAGGGAGTGGGGCGCACTCGCCTATACCGACTCTACCCGTCTGGGTATCGGTTAGCTGTAGGTACCACACTTTACGCGTGGTATAGACCCCTCTCGAAGTCCCAGCAGGTTGCTTGAACTGTAACTCTTTGGGATGAATGGTTACTTGGTAGTGCATGGTAAAAAGAGATGTTTTAAAGCGATTGTTACACTTTATAAGGAGCTAGTAACTACGTATCTTTTTAAGGAAACTTAGGGTAGTCTTGAAAGCGAGGTTTGCGTTTTTCGAGGAACGCTTTTCCGCCTTCTTGTGCCTCTTCGGTCATGTAGTAAAGCATGGTTGCATCGCCAGCCAACTCTTGTATACCGGCTTGTCCATCTAATTCGGCATTTAAACCCGCTTTAATCATGCGTAGGGCAAGGGGGCTATGCTCCATCATCTGCTCGGCCCAAGCAATGGTTTCCTCTTCCAATTGATCCAAAGGAACCACCTTGTTTACCAAGCCCATATCGAGCGCTTCTTGTGCAGAGTATTGTTTGCAAAGGAACCAGATTTCGCGTGCCTTCTTTTGTCCTACGATGCGCGCTAGGTACGACGATCCAAAACCTGCATCAAAGCTACCTACTTTAGGACCTGTTTGTCCAAAGATGGCATTTTCTGAAGCAATAGAAAGATCGCATACTACGTGCAATACGTGTCCCCCTCCAATGGCAAAACCATTCACCATGGCAATAACGGGTTTCGGTAGCGAACGGATTTGCTTTTGTACATCAAGCACATTCAATCGCGGTACGCCATCGGTGCCAATGTAGCCACCGTGTCCCTTTACATTCATATCGCCTCCGCTACAGAATGCCATATCGCCTGCACCCGTAAGGATCACTACATTAATATCTTGACACTCGCGGCAGAAGTGAAGTGCATTGCTTATCTCCGTAGTGGTAGTGGGAGTAAAGGCATTGCGGTAACGCGGGCGGTTAATGGTGATTTTGGCAATTCCATTGTAGAATTGGAAAAGAATATCTTGGTACTCTTTAATGGTTTCCCAGTTTCTTGTTGCTTCCATATATAGGTTGTTTTTTAATTTGTTTGACTCTTAAAATGCAAAGATAATATGGAGGAACCGTTTCTGCTGCATCCGATCCATTAATTTTCCCTATTAAAAAGCTCACTAAGATGGAGACCTGGAGGAATTGAAGCTTTCGGGTTGCTTTAACTAGGGCTTTTAATTTTAGGATGCTTGCTACCTGATGGGCGAAAATGATTGTGGGAGTGGGCGGTAAATATGAAAGTTTTTATGTACATTCGCACTCATAATACTAAAAATAAACTGTTATGTTCTCAGGAATTATAGAAGAGTATGCAAAGGTGGTAAAGGTGGTTAAGGAGAAGGAAAACCTTCATCTTACCCTGACTTGTTCGTTTGTAGATGAATTGAAAATCGATCAAAGTATTTCGCACAATGGGGTTTGTCTAACTGTGGTAACGCTCGAAAATGGAACCTATACCGTGACCGCTATGAAAGAGACCATTGAGTGTTCTAACATCGGGCTGTTGAAAGAGGGTGATAAAGTGAACGTAGAGCGAAGCATGATAATGAATGGCCGTTTGGATGGTCATATTGTGCAAGGTCACGTAGACCAAACGGCTATCTGTACAGCAATTGAAGATGCTAACGGTAGTTGGTATTTTACGTTTGAGTATGAATTTGACAAAGAGATGGCGAAACGTGGATACCTAACGGTCGATAAGGGATCGGTTACAGTGAATGGGGTGAGCCTTACGGTATGTAATCCTACCGATAACTCTTTCCAAGTAGCGATTATTCCTTATACCTACGAATATACTAATTTCCATACTTTCCAGGTGGGAAGTGTGATAAACTTAGAGTTCGATATTATTGGTAAATACCTAAGTAGAATGATGCAGTTCAATGCTTAATTGGGGATCGTAATGATACGAATAGCGCCTCTTTGCTCTATGCAAAGAGGCGCTATTTTTATTGGAGAATTATAAATCTTTTAAAAGGGTTTGGCTATGGGTGTAGTTCTCTTCTTCTAATTTTTTGATCATCTCCCAGGCGCTGCTGTATTTCTCTCGATCAATATCGAACTCCTCGGAGCCCTGGTTGTTTATTTTGCGTAGGAGCATGGCTACGCTCATGGTGTGAATATCAATAGCGGGGAGATAGGCTTGTAGTTCGTTGTTTTCTCCCATTTGAGTCTCTATAATGAGCTGAATGTCTTGCAACTCGTAGAGTATTTTCTTGGTTAAGCAAATGGGGAGTTGTTGTTCATCACTCAACGACTCGGCTGTGTAGGGAGTGCTCTCTTGTTGAAACCGTTTGCAGATGAGGGACATAATCAGTATGCAGAGAAAATCGTTGTATCGGCGACTGATGTTATCGGTCTCTTCTCGAAAGCTGTAATGCCTTAAGTTTTGGGATATGTAGGTCAATACTCCCCCGAAAAGGCAAATACTCCACGATATTTGAGTCCACAACAAGAACATGGGGATGGCTGCAAAGCTTCCGTAGATGGCGTTGTAACTAGAGAGCCAAATTTGACTGTCTATGTAGAAATATTGAAGGAGTTGAAAGGCGGAGCCGGCTAAAATACCTGGAATAATGGCATAGCGAAACTTGACATGGGTGTTGGGTATAAAAATATAGAGTCCGGTAAACATGCTCCATGTGAGCACAAAGGGACTCGACTTAATAACCATCTTTAGAATGGGAGTGAGTAGTATGAAATTACTCATTCTCTCGGCCAATGTGGTCATAAATAGAGAGATACCTCCAGAAAGAACAATGAGAATCGGTAGTAGGAAGAGGATGGCGAAATAATCGGTTAACTTCCGTTTCAAGCGGCGCCCTTTTTTAACTTGCCAAATGTAGTTAAAGGTCTCTTCAATGTTGTTGGTTAAGCTTAGAATGGTCCAAAAAAGCATGATTAATCCCACTCCAATAAATATACCTCCTTTGGTATGGTCTAGGTAGGAGTTAACCAGTTTAAGTAGGGTTTCGGTTGCTACACTTTGCCCCTCGAGTCCGTTGCGTAGTTGCTGTTCAAGTAAATTTGATAAGTCGAACCCTCGAGCAATGGCAAAGAGCAGTGCGAGTAGGGGGATGATGGATAAAAGGGTGTTGTAAGTGAGTGCAGATACCTTGGTTAAGGTGGGGCCATTGGTAAAATCGCGGATAGAGAGGAGGCCAATTTGGATGGCATTCCGCATCGCTTGTTTAATCGGGGAGCGCCCGGGAGTCGATTCTACCCACGCTTCTCTCTTTAAAAAACGGGTTAGCTCTTTAAGTCTTTTATTCTTCATATCAGTACCAAACTATCAGGACCCAACGTAAAAGAGTAAAAAAGAAAAACAGCCTACCTATAAGCCGGGTTCTGTTCTCTGATTGTTGCTAATCAGATTGTTTGTCATTTATCTACGCTCCTTGTTGCCAATGAAGCTCTAGCGGTCTACCCTCTGACGTGGGGCGAGCAACCCTCTTAATGCCAGTATACATGACCTTACAACTCCTAAGATGCACAGCCCGCATGTCACCATACGGCTGGTAGGCTCTTACTCTACCTTCTCACCCTTACCTAAACCGAGGTTTAGGCGGTTATTTTCTTCTACATGACTCTACCTTTGCAGATAGCTTTCCGTTAAAAAGTAGGACGCTCTTCGTTGCCCGGACTTTCCTCTTCTACCGTGAGGTATCAGCGACAAACCGGTTGACTGTTTTTCTTTGTTCTTGCAAAGGTACGCTTTTTTTCAGAATAGAGGTATGAAAGCGCAATATAATTTACCTCCACGTTTGTTATACGTTAATCGCTGTTAATGCCATGGCTTTCTAGTGTTAAAAGAGAGAAAAAAGAGTCAGTGCTCTGTTTATCAACTCAATTTTGTTCTTATATTCGCAACTGTAAATGTTAAACAAACATCGGAATTAACAAACAAACAGGAATAAGGTTATGAAAAAGACAATTAGTTTAGTTTTGGGCGCTACTGCTATGGTAGCTGTCAGTGCTGGAGTAGCTGGGTTTACTACCTACCAAATGATGAAACCGGAGAAAACGGTATCATTGGCTTTCGATCAAGTTTTTCCACAAGACTCTAATGTGCAGTTGGCGGCACTCAATGCCACTGCTATGCAACCTATTGATTTGACTCAAGCGGCCGAGAGTTCGCTCAATGCAGTCGTTCATATTAAATCGACACAGGAATCAAAAACACAAACTGTCACCGTGCGCGATCCTTTCTCTGAATTCTTTGGCGATATGTTTGGTGATCGTAGAGGGGGTGGTGGCCAACAACGACGCGTACAAACACCCGAGAAGGTGGGATTTGGTTCGGGGGTAATTATCTCGACAGACGGATACATTGTGACCAACAATCACGTAATAGAGGGAGCCGATGTAATTAGTGTAAAACTAAATGATGGCCGCGAATTTAAGGGGCGAGTAATTGGTACTGACCCCAGCACTGATTTGGCTTTAGTGAAAGTCGAAGAGAAGAATCTGCCTATCATCCCGGTAGGGAACTCGGATGCACTTAAAGTGGGTGAGTGGGTACTGGCAGTGGGCAACCCTTTTAATATGACCTCTACAGTCACTGCGGGTATTGTGAGTGCCAAAGCGCGTTCGCTTGGTGTATATAATAAAGGAGTTGAATCCTTTATTCAAACCGATGCTGCTATCAATCAAGGAAATAGTGGCGGGGCATTGGTAAATGCACGTGGGGAACTTATTGGTATTAATTCGGTTCTTTATTCACCTACAGGCTCTTACTCGGGCTATGGATTTGCGATACCAACCACGATTATGACGAAGGTTATTGCCGACTTGAAAGAGTTTGGTGTGGTACAACGCGCCATTCTGGGTATAAAAGGAATGCCTATCAATGATGATCAGCAAATGATGGATGAAACGACAAAGGCCAAAGTGAAAGAGCTAGGTGCTATGTATGGCGTGTTGATTGCCGAAGTGATTGAAGGTGGATCGGCTGCTGGTCAATTGAAGGTGGATGATGTGATTGTAGGAATCGATGGTAAAACCGTGCGAAGCTTTGCTGAATTGCAAGAGGGTTTGGCGAAACATAGACCGGGTGATAAGGTAAAAGTAAAAGTGCTTCGTGAAAAGAAGGAACGAGAAATTGAACTGGTTCTAAAGAATGAGCAAGGTACGACGAAAGTGGTGAAGAATGCCGATATGGATCTACTTGGTGCTGCTTTCCGCGAACTTCCTGATGACGTGAAACGCCAGTTGAATGTAAACTATGGTGTAGAGGTGACTGGTGTAAGCGAGGGTAAGTTTAAAGATGCAGGTATCCGTAAGGGCTTTATTATGATGAAAGCGAACGGTCAAAACTTACGCACTGTTTCTGATCTGGAAAATGTGATGAAAGCGGCTAGTCAATCGCCCGATCAAGTGCTCTTTATAAGCGGTATGTTTGCTTCGGGTAAGCGTGCCAACTATGCGGTCGATCTAACGCAAGAATAAAAGATTTCAAAAATGGTATGGTTTTTGGATAGAATAGGTTGTTTAAAAGGCCTGTTCTATCTTTTTTAAATAAAAAACAGCTTTGTTGTGCTCTTTTTCTGGGGATAAAACAGCTGTTTGTTGTTTTATTATTGTAAATTTGCAGACCAAAAGTGTTTGATAGAGAATGAGACAATTAAAGATTACCAAAAGTATCACTAATCGAGAGAGTGCGTCTCTTGACAAATATCTTCAAGAAATTGGTCGTGAAGACTTAATTACTGTAGAAGAGGAGGTAGAACTAGCTCAGCGAATTCGTAAAGGTGATCGCATCGCCTTGGAGAAGCTTACTCGTGCTAATTTGCGCTTCGTGGTGTCTGTGGCAAAACAGTACCAAAATCAAGGTCTAAGTCTTCCTGACTTAATTAATGAAGGAAATTTAGGTTTGATTAAAGCAGCCGAAAAGTTTGATGAAACGCGCGGTTTTAAGTTTATCAGTTATGCGGTGTGGTGGATTCGCCAATCTATACTACAAGCTTTGGCTGAACAGTCGCGTATTGTTCGTTTGCCATTGAATCAGGTAGGATCGCTAAACAAGATAAGCAAGGCTTTTTCTAAATTTGAACAAGAGAATGAGCGTCGCCCATCTCATGAAGAGTTGGCAGATGAACTAGATATTCCGATCGATAAGATTTCGGATACCATGAAGGTGTCTGGTCGTCACATCTCGGTGGATGCGCCTTTTGTAGAGGGTGAAGATAATAGCTTGTTGGATGTGTTGGTGAATGATGATTCTCCTATGGCCGATCGTGCCTTGGTGAATGAGTCTTTGGCCCGCGAAATTGATAGAGCTTTGTCTACGCTAACTGAACGTGAAAAAGAGATTATTCAAATGTTTTTCGGAATCAATATGCAGGAGATGACTCTTGAGGAGATTGGCGATAAGTTTGGATTAACTCGTGAACGTGTTCGACAAATTAAGGAGAAGGCAATTAGACGCTTGAGAGCAAACTCTCGTAGCAAGCTGTTGAAGTCTTACCTAGGATAAAAGAGAAATACAAACCTATCTACCCTTGTGGGGTGAATAGAAAGAATAAGAGAGCTACTTGTCTATGCATGACAGGTAGCTCTCTTTCTTTTTTTATGGTATGGGGTGTTTTTCGAACTTAAGTAAAATTCTAGCTGTTTTGCAATTCTTGATTCTTTGTTTTCGTTTTATTCTCCCCGCTTGGTGAGCGAACTAGTTACTTCTTTGATTGCTGAATGTGCTCTTTAGTTACTGCTGAAAACTCCACAAAAAAGAGCCTGTGAAGGAGGTGAAGGTAAAATGTAGTAGGTTTTATTCGTTGATAGTATGAGAAACAACCTCATTCGTAAAGAAATGACCAATCTGTTATTTTTACTTGATCCGGTTTTTAGTTTTTGAGGGCTGAGGCTTTTAAAAAAAACAGGCTGCTTGTGGTGATTTGCATCTATCTGCGAGTTTTTGGATCTCATTTTTTTCTGAATGGGTGGTGTAGGTGAGGTAAATATAGAATGTCGCATATTGAATCTATCGGTGATTCAGTATGCGACATTCTATATTTTTTAATTCTAGGGGATAACTTTTTCTGGTTAGTGCTTCTTGCCTGGTCGATAGGTGAAGTCCCAGGTAAAGCCTGCGCTGTACATCCCTTGGTTTTTTACCGGAAATAAGTAGGCGTAATCGGTGTGTGAGTTGGTGTGTTGATAGGCGGCTGTTGCGTGAAGTTTAATGCCATATCGCTGAGAGAGTGCATAGCGAAATTGCAACGAGAAGGTTTGTTGATCTACCAACTGTGTCTTCTCCTTTACCAAGTAGCGAGTATCATATGCATACTTAGCTCCTAGCTGAAAGCGGTTGTCGGGAAATGTGTATTCGCCAAAGCAGATCAATGCATGTTCGTGTGTCTCTTTTTGGGTAGAGGCGTCTCTGCTTTGGTTGGCATAGTAGCGAAATGATTCATGAAACATAAGGTCCAGCTCTAGCATAAAGGGGTGCATGTTAAAGCGGTTCCCTAGCATAACCGAGTTGAGTCCTTTTCCAGCGCCTGCTAAGGTGTATGTGTATGAGAAAATAGGTTCGTAAAAGCCTTTCCCTATGCTTCCTGCATAATACAATGTACCATTCCATGCGGTGCGATCTTGCCAGATGAAGTTTTCATCGACTACTTGAGTTATCTGTGCTGCATAGGTTTGTTGGTTTTTGGTATAATAGGCCGAAATACCAGTGTTGAAGGCCTGCATGTGGTCGCCGCCTAACGAGGAGTAGTAAAATACCTCAATGGGGCAGTACTCAAACTCTCTAGAGCCTTGCAGCATCAGTTGTTTACCGGCTACGATAGACCATTCGTCAGTTGGTTTGTAAGCCAAGTTGCAAATGAGTAGCGAGATGGGTGTCTTGTCTACTTGTATGGTCGCGGGAAAATCGAATCGATAACGTGTGGTAAAAGAAAACTTCTTTCCCATATCAAACGAGGCTTGAATCATGGCAGGTGTAAGTGAGAAGCCAGCGCTGCTCTCCTCGTCGTGGAAGCTTCCTTTGGCTTGACTACGTAACATAAATCGAAAGGCGATGTTGTCTATTAACTTTTCGTTCGAGCTCTCGCTCTCCTTCTCGATAGGGTTGGCTTGGGCCTGCATCGTGCAGGTGAGCAGTGCTAGCAGGTAAATGGCTCTTTGTAAGCTCTTTTTCATATTCTCTATCGTTTGCATTTTTTTCTGTTTTAAAAAAACAAACAAAGGTACGACTTGTATTACAATTTTGAGTTCAAATAAGCCAAATTACCTTAAGATGTAAGATTTTTTTACTTCTAGTATGAAATGGTGTGTTAATTTATCTAGTTAAGTTCGCTGTTTAATCTTAAATAACTACTTTTGTCTAGTTAGGTTGGGCCAATAATGGTTGCTTTCCTGGCGCTTTTACTAAAGATAAAAATCAAACTTATTTTATGAAAACTATTAAACTCTTAGGTTCGTTACTTCTTGTTTTCTTTGTATGTACTGCTTTCTCTATGAAGGGTAATAAAAACAAACCGGTCTATGTATTGGGTGTTTCGGCCTCTTTTTCCGATTCACTTGTTTTCTTTACCTCTATTCAGAAGTTAGATGAGGTTCACTTAGAGCATAAGATGTTGCCCGAGCGTGCTCAATATAGTTACCAGTTAAAGAGCTATTTAGAGTCTTCGGAAGGATTGGCCAACCGTACTTGCTTTGTCTACTTTTCGACCAATCGTAGAAAGTTAGAAAAGACGATTGATAAGTTGGAGAGTAAATATACCAAAGGGGGTACTTCGGCGGTTATCCGTGAGTTGAGTCCCGACGCGTTTACATTTAGAAAACCTGAAACAGAATAAATTATGAGTCGTTTCCCGGTGCTATTCCTAGGACTACTGCTTTTAGTCTCTTGCTCTGATCGCAAAGAGATTCCTTCGCCTCCAGTCGAAGCAGGGGCAGATCGTACCTTATTGGCCTACTTTGTGGCTAATAATGATTTGGAAAGTGCTTTGCGCACCAATGTAGTAGCAATGTGTCAGGGGCTGGCCACGATGGATACTCCCTGCGAATTGCTAATCTATTGGGATGGAGTAGAGGGTAAAACCTATTGGCCTACTACTTCATTATTGCGTTATAGAACCGATGGAGACGGTACAATTAATGGACAGATTCTGACCGATGAAAATTCGATTCTAGCGGCTGCTCAGATTGTAAAAGAGTATCCTTCTCAACTAGCAAGTGACAAAGAGGTGGTGATGCGTGTTGTTCAAGATATGATCCATATTTCGCCCTCTTCTTCTTATTATGGTCTTGTTTTTGGTTCGCATGGTAGTGGTTGGTTGAAACATATTAATGGTGCAAATAGTAGGGCGTTGGGCCCCGATGGTGTATATGCCAACTCAATAACAATTCCTGATTTAGCTGATGCGCTGCAAAGTGCAGGTACGAAATTCGATTTTATCCTTCTCGATGCTTGTATGATGGCATCTGCGGAGGTGCTATATGATATACGAAAGGTTGCAAATTATGGAATAGCTTCGGTCTTGGATGTTCCTGGTCCCGGTTTTCCATATGATAAAATGCTGAAAGAATTGATGGAATTTAGTTCGAGTGGTTATGAAAAAGCCTGTCAGGTCTATATTGATTTTTATACGGCTGCAACTGAGAGGTCTATCCGATATGGAACTATGTCTCTCATTGATTGCAGTGAAATGGAGAACTTATCTATTCTAGTGGAAGAGCAGATAGAGGCGAATTTGGATAAGATTAGCACATATGATCATTCAAATTTGCAGTTTTACGGGAGATCAGGATTTAAGCTGATATCCGCTGATTTGCTACAATTTATTCGTTTGCTAAACGATGGAATTGTACCGGAACAGTTTCAGGACCAATTTGATAGAACGGTTCTTTATGCTGATTACGTAAAGAATCCAGGTAACTCTATGTATGCGATTGATGGTAGTAACTACTGTGGCATGGGAATGTATCTCCCTATGCTGACCAAACTTTATTGGAATGAATATTTCCAAACGCTTGATTGGTACAAGGATGCAGGTTGGAGTGCCGTTACTTGGCCCCTTCCATAGTAAATTCGGCCAGTTTCTTTTGGGTGCTTTCTGAATAATAGCAATAGGAGATGGTAGCTCCAAAATCACGATAGGGCAGTAGGGCAGTTTCGCTTTCTACTGCCTCTTCTAATTGTAGTTGTAGGAGTGAATGATTCGCTTCAAGTAATTCCTGATTGTCTAAATCGTTACTCAGGGAGTAGTAATAGGTGAGTTTGTTCTCCTGGGTATTGTACTTTACGCTATCCATTTGAATATTTGAAGCAATCGCTAGGGGGCATCGTTTATTCTCTTTATCAGCTGCTTGCTCTAGCTTTTTTGAGGTTGGTGCGTTTGTGCAGCTGCAGAGTAGGAGCGTGGTAAGGAGTATGAAGGGGAATGGTTTCATTATTTCTAGGTATTTTAAAACAAATGTAGCATCTATTTATCAACATTCCAATGCTTGTTTAGTTTATATTTACTAGGTTTGCATCCGTGAAATTTGAAAAGGGTCCTATTTGAATGTGAAGTGCTTTAAATGCTCGGCTAAATGTAGTCTCTCTCTTGTACAAAACTAATTTATTAAGATGAAAAAATAGAATGAAAAATATATTGAATGAATTGAAGCGCAAAGATCATAAGCGCTATTTGGGGGGATTGGATTTTTTTAAATATATAGGGCCTGGGCTTTTAGTTACTGTGGGTTTTATAGATCCCGGGAATTGGGCTTCGAACTTTGCTGCCGGTTCTGAGTTTGGTTATACATTGTTGTGGGTTATTACGTTATCGACCATTATGCTTATTATTCTTCAACATAATGTGGCCCACTTGGGCATTGTAACGGGTTTGTGTTTAAGTGAAGCAGCTACGCGTTACTCTCCCAAGTGGGTTTCGAGACCTCTGCTTGCTACGGCCGTTATGGCATCCATCTCGACTTCGTTAGCAGAAATACTGGGGGGTGCGATTGCCTTGCAAATGCTATTTGGGATCCCTATTATGATAGGGTCTGTTCTAACCACGCTCTTTGTCTTGGTTATGCTTTTTTCGAATAGTTATAAAAAAATAGAGCGAGCCATTATTGCATTCGTCTCCGTGATAGGGCTCTCTTTTTTGTATGAGCTCTTTCTAGTTGAAATTGATTGGCCACAAGCGGTCTATTCGTGGGTGGTTCCATCGATTCCTGAAGGAAGCATGCTGATAGTGATGAGTGTTTTGGGTGCAGTAGTGATGCCTCATAATCTGTTTCTACACTCCGAAGTTATTCAGAGTCACCAATACAATAAGCAAGACGAAGCATCGGTAAAAAAGGTGTTGAAGTATGAATTTTATGATACGCTGTTTTCTATGATTGTTGGTTGGGCCATTAATAGTGCAATGATTTTATTGGCTGCTGCTACATTCTTTAAAAATGGTATACCAGTGGATGAGTTGCAACAAGCGAAATCGCTCTTGGAACCTCTTTTGGGGAATAATGCCGGTACAATTTTTGCCATAGCCTTGTTGATGGCTGGAATCTCTTCGACCATTACAAGTGGAATGGCTGCGGGTTCTATCTTTGCAGGTATGTTTGGTGAGTCTTATCATATTAAAGATATCCACTCTAGGTTGGGCATTTTAATATCGTTAGTAGTAGCCCTTGTGATTATATTTTTTGTATCGAATCCATTTACGGGTTTGATTATCTCGCAGATGATTCTGAGTGTACAATTACCTTTCACTGTCTTTCTTCAAGTTAGCTTGACCTCATCTAAACGAGTTATGGGTAAGTATGTAAATAGTAGGTGGAGTAGTTTTGTGCTTTACTCCATCGCAGCAATCGTTTCTGTTTTAAATATAATGCTGCTTCTAGGAATGTAAGATCGCTAATAATAAATTGTTAATTTAAATTTTATAAACCAACAATGAAAGAGATAAAGAGAGTTGCTGCACTGTTCGATTTTGATGGTGTAGTAGTCGATACTGAGGGTCAATATACCAATTTTTGGGATAAACAAGGAATGCGTTTTATTCCGAATATGGTAGACTTTGGCCGTATAATAAAAGGGCAGACACTCAATCAAATTTATGATGGCTACTTTAAGGGCATGCAGAAAGAGCAGCAGGAGATAACAAAAGCCCTCAATCTTTTTGAGGAAAATATGACTTTTGAATATATTCCAGGTGTAGTCGATTTTATGAAGGAGTTGCGTGTGAAGGGGGTCAAAATTGCGATTGTTACTAGCTCTAATAATATGAAAATGGAGAAGGCTTATGCTGCTCATCCAGAATTGAAGGGGTTGGTTGATGCCATTTTTACTGCCGATAACTTTACCCAATCAAAACCCAATCCTGAGTGTTTTTTATTAGCTGCTAAACAGTTTGGTGTAGAGCCAGCAGAGTGTGTGGTTTTTGAAGACTCATTTCACGGTTTGGAAGCAGGTAGAAGAGCTGGTATGTATGTGGTAGGTTTGTCGACTACAAATAGTGAGTCTGACATTCTAGATAAGTGTAATCGAGTAATTCCACACTTTGTAAACTATAGCAGCGAAAAAATGGTATAGGGGTGTGGAAAATTCAATGAAAACAGCTACATTTGCAGCCGTTTTACAACAAGAATATTATGACAGGATATTTATCGGGGGATACCCGTAAGGTTACGACTCACCGTTTGATTGAAATGAAGCAAAGAGGAGAAAAAATCTCTATGCTCACTTCTTATGACTATACGATGGCACAGATTGTTGATGGTGCTGGGGTAGATGTTATATTAGTAGGCGATTCGGCTTCGAATGTAATGGCAGGAAATGTTACGACACTTTCCATGACTTTGGATCAGATGATTTACCATGCACACTCTGTAGTTCGTGGTGTTAAGCGTGCTTTGGTTGTAGTTGATATGCCTTTTGGGACTTACCAAGCATCTACTAATGATGCCGTTTGTAATGCTATCCGCATTATGAAGGAGACCAATGCAGAGTCGCTCAAACTTGAGGGAGGCGAAGAAATTATCGAGTCTGTGCGAAAAATTATTGCAGCAGGTATTCCTGTGATGGGACACTTGGGACTCATGCCTCAATCGATCAATAAATATGGCACCTATACGGTACGTGCTAAGGGGCAAGAAGAGGCTGATAAATTAATTCGTGATGCCCGTTTGTTGGAAGAAGCAGGGTGTTTTGCAATTGTGTTGGAAAAAATACCAGCCACTTTGGCAGAACGTGTAGCTCGTGAATTGTCTATTCCTGTTATTGGTATAGGAGCTGGGGGTCAGGTGGATGGTCAGGTACTTGTTGTTCATGATATGTTAGGCATGTCTCATGGATTTAGCCCACGCTTTTTGCGTCGTTATGCTGAATTACATACTGTTATGACTGATGCTATTGGTCAGTATGTGGCTGATGTTAAAAGTAGCGATTTCCCCAACCAGGCTGAACAATATTAACTTGGTAGCACATTTTGATGATTGATATGGATTATTTCCACTCTCAGGAGCCCACTAAATTTTGGACGAGCAATATGTTTTTTATTGCTTGCTCCAATTTTTTGCTTTATGCTTCCTCTTATTTACTACTTCCTGTTTTATCCTATTGGTTGCTTATCCATTGGAATTGCAACTATGCCGAGGCGGGAGTAATTACTACGTTGCCATTTATAGCAGGTCTATTTCCTTTTGGTCCGCTTAATAGTTATTTAATTGATCGATTCAAACGCAAGAAGGTTTGTTTAATCTCTCTTCTTCTGATGGTGAGTCTTACACTGTTCTATCCTTATGTGGAAACTCTTTGTGGGTTTGCGCTGATGCGTTTTGCTCAAGGAGTGCTGTTCGGGGTGATTACTATGACTACAGGTAGTACCTTGGTTATTGATTTAGCTGTTTCGAAGATGCGAACACTCTCCAATCGAACGTTTGTGAGATTTGGCCGTTTTGGTATAGCAATTGGAGTTGCTTTGGGTATTTATATATTCCCTTATTGGACCATTCAGGAGGCAACCTTAGTTAGCGTACTATTAGCTGGGGGTGCTATGTTTCTGATTCTCCTTTTAACGATTCAATTTCGTGCACCTTTGCAGCCCTCTAAGTTCTCTTTGGATCGATTTATTCTTCCTGCTGCCATCTTACCCGGCATTAATATGCTATTTGCACCATTTGTGCTGGGAATACTAATCGCATCTCAGAATGATGAATACTTTTTTCTCTCTTTGTTTCTCTCTTTTTTTGTCTCCTATTTGTTGCATAAATTTTTTGGTGATAGAATATCGTTGAGACAAGAGATAGAATTGGGTTATCTCCTCTTAGGCATTGGGTTGTGTTTGCTCTATTTTATCGATTCTTTAGTTGCAACTTATGTCGGAGCTTTCTTTATAGGCAGTGGAATTGGAATGGTGAGCAATCGTTTTTTAATTATGATGGTGAGTCTTCCTTTACACTGTGGGAGAGGATCGGGAAATAATACCTACCAGCTATTTTGGGAAGTGGGCGTATTGGCCGGATTTTGTACTAACTATTTGTGGTTGAATTATAATATGGGCTGTGTGAACTATTTTGCACTGGCTTGTTGTGTTGTGGGTTTGTTGATCTATGAACTGGTGGTTCATCGTTGGTATCACAAACAGATGGAAGAAAAATATTAACTAATATAATCTCAAAAGTATGGCAGACGATAAGAAGATTATCTTCTCGATGGTGGGTGTAAGTAAAACCTTCCAGTCGAATAAACAGGTATTGAAGAATATCTACCTATCCTTTTTTTATGGAGCTAAAATAGGTATAGTCGGTTTAAATGGATCGGGTAAATCTACCTTGATGAAAATTATTGCAGGCTTGGAAAAAAGTTACCAAGGTGAAGTAGTTTTCTCGCCCGGTTATTCGGTCGGTTATTTGGCTCAGGAACCTCACCTGGACGAAAGCAAAACGGTAAAAGAGATTGTAATGGAGGGTGTACAAAGCATTGTTGATGCATTGGCTGAGTACGAAGAGATAAACCTTAAATTTGGTTTGCCTGAATATTACGAGGACTCTGATAAAATGGACGTTCTTTTTGCTCGTCAAGGGGAGTTGCAAGATATTATTGATGCAACGGATGCGTGGAACTTAGATAGCAAACTAGAGCGTGCAATGGATGCGCTACGTTGCCCACCTGAGGAGCAGTTGGTGCAGAATCTATCGGGTGGTGAGCGTCGTCGTGTTGCGCTTTGCCGCTTGTTGTTGCAAAAACCCGATGTGTTGTTGCTCGATGAGCCTACCAACCACTTGGATGCAGAAAGTATCGACTGGTTAGAGCAACATCTTCAGCAATATGAAGGGACAGTTATCGCAGTAACCCACGACCGTTACTTCTTGGACCATGTTGCTGGTTGGATTCTTGAGCTTGATCGTGGCGAAGGTATTCCTTGGCAAGGTAACTATACCAGTTGGTTGGAGCAAAAGACCAAGCGTATGGAGAGCGAGGAGAAAACTGCAAGCAAGCGTCGTAAGGCGTTGGAGCGTGAGTTGGATTGGGTGCGCATGGCTCCTAAGGCTCGTCAAGCTAAGGGAAAGGCGCGTTTGAACTCGTACGATAAACTCTTGAATGAGGATGTGAAAGAGAAGGAAGAGAAGCTTGAAATCTTTATTCCTAACGGTCCTCGTTTGGGTAACAAGGTTATCGAATCGATTGGTGTGCGCAAAGCTTATGGCGATAAATTACTATTTGACAACTTGAACTTTATGTTGCCTCCCAACGGAATTGTAGGGGTTATCGGTCCTAATGGTGCTGGTAAAACGACTTTATTCCGTATGATTATGGGCTTAGAAGGGGTTGATAATGGTACATTCGAGGTGGGTGAGACTGTAAAACTGGCTTATGTAGATCAACAGCACAAAGACATTGATCCTGAAAAGAGTGTATACCAAGTTATCAGTGCAGGAAACGATTTGATTCGCTTGGGTGGAAAAGATGTAAATGCAAGAGCTTATTTGAGCCGTTTTAACTTCTCGGGAGCTGACCAAGAAAAGCTTTGTAGCGTACTCTCTGGTGGTGAACGTAACCGTTTGCATCTGGCTATGGCTTTGAAAGAGGAGGGTAATGTGCTACTGCTCGATGAGCCTACGAATGATATTGACGTAAATACACTCCGTGCATTGGAAGAAGGTCTGGATGATTTTGCGGGATGTGCTGTAGTGATTAGTCACGACCGTTGGTTCTTAGATCGTATTTGTACACACATCCTTGCTTTTGAAGGAAATAGTGAGGTGTTCTTCTTTGAAGGTTCATATACGGAGTACGAAGAGAATAAGATGAAGCGACTGGGCAACGTAGAACCCAAGCGTGTTCGTTACAGAAAATTAATGGAGGATTAATAAACCATTTACGATAAAAGCTTGTTCTGCTATTGATGTAGAGCAAGCTTTTCTTATTTAAGACCTTATAAGGATGAAAAGAAATCTCTTTTTTGTTTTTCTATTGTTGGTAGCCCATCAGGGATTACTAGCACAAGATAATTATACCGTTATTGTTTCTTTGGATGGATTTCGTTGGGATTATCCTAATCTGTATCATACCCCCCATCTAGACCAAATGGCAGCTCAAGGTGTGAGTGCTACGATGCTTCCTTCTTATCCGGCCTCTACATTTCCGAATCACTATACGCTTGCTACAGGATTAGTTCCTGATAATCATGGAATCGTAAATAATATTTTTTGGGTCGAAGAGAAGAATCGTGAATACTCAATGAGTGTTCCTGATATGCGTAATGATCCTTCTTATTATGGAGGAGAGCCTATTTGGATAACTGCTCAAAAACAGGGTGTTAAAACCGGTAATCTTTATTGGGTTGGTTCTGATATAGCAATCAAAGATACTTATCCTACTTATTATAAGGTCTATGCTCATAAACCTCGATTAACATTTGAGGAGCGAGTAGATACGCTGATTAGTTGGCTAAATAAACCTAAAGAGCAGCGCCCCAAGTTGCTTATGCTTTATCTTGAAGAACCTGACGGTGCAGGACATCGTTTTGGTCCTAGGGGAGCTGGGACGGGTAAAGCTGTAGAATCTGTGGATAGCATAGTGGGTACTTTAAGATCAGCTATGGCCAAACTGACAATAGCTGATAGCATAAACTTGATAGTAACCTCTGATCACGGTATGGCACAGATTGATAATGAGCATCGCTTTGTCGATGCTACCCAAGTTCTTGATCCCTCTTGGTACAAACGCTTGGTTGGAACGAGCCCTACTTCAATATTTACGGAGGAGGGTTTTAGAGATTCTGTGCTGACTGCAATTAATCACTACCCTCATGTGAAAGCTTATCGAACAGAGGAGATTCCTGCTTATTTAAATTATGGGAAGAATCCTCGATTAGGCGATGTTGTAGTTATGCCCGATTGTGGTTGGCATTTTGATGTTAAACCTAAAGGGGTAGAAGGTGCTCATGGATTTGATCCGGAAGAACCTGATATGCAGGTTGTCTTTCGTGCGGTAGGGCCGGATTTTAAGGTAGGTTATATGTCAGATAGTTTTAAGAATGTAGATGTCTATCCATTATTAGCTTATTTGTTAGGTATAACTCCTGAGCTTACAGATGGAGTGTTTGATCGAGTTTCAAATGTGTTAAGATAGTGTATGCCTTAGTGAGCCTAGCTTCTTAAGGAAAGGTTTATTTATATTCGCAGGTATAAATCTGTTAAAAAACATGTTTTTTGAGATTCAAGCTACTATTTGAAACGTCTTTGTAATGTCGGGGTGGCAATAATTGTCTATCTTTGCAATTGTATTTCAATTTTTAAATTAAATATTAATTAATTAAAATCCTATGGTAAAAGGAATGCGATCTTTTTTCGCTGCGATCATGTTGATGATTGCTGTCGGTATTAATGCGCAGGTTACTACAGCTTCAATTAGCGGTAAGATAACCGATGCGACCAATGAAACGATTATTGGCGCAACAATTCAGGCTATTCATGAGCCTTCAGGTACTTACTATGGTGCCATTACAAATGTAGATGGACGTTATACCATTCAAGGTATGCGTGCCGGTGGTCCTTATAAGGTTGAAATATCTTACATTGGCTACGAATCAGTAATTCATACTGGCGTTAATTTGCAATTGGGTGAAACAGTTAACATCTCAGCAAAGATGAAAGACTCATCTGAATTGTTGGATGAAGTAGTGGTTGTAGGTAAAGCTGGTTTGGATGCTACTAAAACAGGTGCAGCAATGAGTATGAGCGCAGACGACATTAGCCGTATGCCTTCAATTAACCGTGGTGTAGCTGATATGGCTCGTATGAATCCACAAATTAGTGTGGCTAATAACGGATCAATGTCTTTTGCTGGTGCTAACAACCGTTACAACAGCTTCCAAGTGGATGGTGCAATGAACAACGATGCATTCGGTCTAACTGGTAATGGATCAAACGGTGGTCAAGCAGGTACTCAACCTATCTCAATGGAAACTGTTGAGCAAATTCAAATTAGTGTAGCTCCTTTCGATGTGCGTCAGTCTGGTTTTACAGGGGGTGCTATCAATGCAGTAACTAAGTCGGGTACAAACAACTTTAAAGGCTCTGTATATGGATTTGGTAATAACCAATCATTAATTGGTCGTAAATATCAATTGATGAACGGTGCTACTAGCCAAAAATACGAAGATCAAACTGAATACCAAGCAGGTGTAACTTTTGGTGGTCCTATCATTAAGAACAAATTGTTCTTCTTTGCTAACTACGAAAAGGCTAACAAAACTTATCCAGATGCTTACCAACTAGGTAGCGATGCTTCTCAAATCAATAAAGAAGATGCGCAAAGAATCTTGGATAGACTAAAAGAGATGGCTGCTGAGCAAGGTGTAACTTACAACGGTGGATTCAATAGCTCTGATGTTTACACTGAGTCTGATAAAGCTGGTTTGAAACTAGACTGGAATATCAATAACAAGCACAAGGCTTCTGTACGTTGGAGTATGGTTTCGGCTAAACAACGTAACTCAAACAGTTCTGCAAACAACTTGAACGCTACTGATTATAGCTATGATTTTGTGTCAAAAACAAATACATTCGTAGCTGAGTTGCAAAGTCGTTTTAACGACAACCTGAGCAACGAGTTCCGTGCTTCTTATGTGCGTGTGCGTGATGAGCGTCAGCCAGATAGCCCATTCCCAATGATCAGCATCTCAAACGTAGGTGCAGGTACCTTAAACTTAGGTAATGAGCGTTCTTCTATGGCTAATGCATTGGATCAAGATGTGTTGTCATTCACAGACAACTTGACTTGGTACCAAGGTAACCACACGTTTACTTTTGGAACACACAATGAGTTCTACCAATTCAAGAACTTGTTTATTCAAGATGCTTATGGTACTTACTACTACAATAACGTAGATGACTTCTTTGCAGGTAAAATTAACCGTTACCGTTTTGCTGAAGCAAATGTTAGTGTTACAGGTGATCCACGTTGGGCTCCCGCTTTTGGTGCAGGTCAATTAGGTTTCTATATGCAAGATAAATGGAACGTAACCGACAACTTTAACTTGACAGTAGGTATTCGTATGGACATGCCTTTGTTCTTCGATACTCCTTCTGAAAACAAAGAGTTTAACCAATATGCTGAATCTAAAAACTGGAACTACCGTACAAATCACAAAATGAAGAGCACTCCTATGTTCTCTCCACGTGTTGGATTCCGTTGGGATATCAATGGTGATGGTAGATATACCCTTCGTGGGGGTGGTGGTGTCTTCACTGGTCGTATTCCATTTGTGTGGTTGAGCAATAACTTCTCTAACACAGGTGTTCAGATGTCGGCTTACGATACTCGTTCTACTGATGATCTTTCATTGATTTTGAACCCTTACGGTCAAGGTGCTAATGCAGAAAAGTTGACTGCTTCAGGTTCTCAAATTATCAACGTATTTGACGAAAACTTTAAGTTTGCTCAAAACTTGCGTTTCAACTTAGGTTTTGATTTCGATTTTGCAGGTATCGACTGGACAGCTGAGGCTATCTACTCTAAAACGTTGAACGATATTTTGTACCAAAACTTAGCTTATGCTACGAAAGCAGATGGTTCAACTTTGGGTCAAACGTATGAAAGCTTAGCTTTCGACAATCGTCCTATGCTTGAAAGAACAACAACTGGTACAAACTTTGCACACGTTTATGCTCTTTCTAACACCAGTGAAGGTTACTCATACAGCCTTTCATTGTCAGGTAAGAAAAGCTTCGCTTTTGGTCTTGATTTGACAGCTTCATATAGCTATACTCAATCTAAGTCATTGAATAGTGGTACATCTTCAGTAGCGCAATCTAACTGGAACTTTAACTACACAACTGGTAACCCTAATGCTCCTGAGCTAGGTAACTCAGCCTTTAACCGTCCTCACCAATTGCGTGCTTCGGCATACTACCACAAGGATTATGGTAAAGGATGGAGAAGTACTGTTGGTTTGATTTACACAGGTTCGTCTGGTGCTCCTTACTCAATCTACTACAATGGTGACTTGAATGGTGATAGCTCTACAGGTAATGACTTGTTCTTTATCCCAACAGATGCTCAAATTGACAAGATGAACTTTAAAGCTACAACTGCTTATCCAGCTGAAACTCAACGCGAGAACATGAAGGCGTGGATTGCTGCTGACTCTTACATGAGCAAGCACCGTGGTGAATACTACGAGCGTTATGCTGATAACGAAGACTTTGAGCATCACTTTGATTTCCACTTTGGTCAAAAATTCAGCTTCCGTGCAGGTAACTCAATTCAATCGCTTGAACTTACTTTCGACATTATGAACGTAGGTAACATGTTCAATAAGAAGTGGGGACGTTCTGCAGCAGCAGGTGGATCTGCTACATGGTATAGCCCTGTGACTTATAGCGGAAATGGTGAATTCCAATTCTTGCGTGAGGCAGATTACAACATGCGTACATATAGCGATTACTACTCTCGTTGGAGAGGTCAAATTGGTTTGAAATATACATTCTAATCCAATCGATTTATAAATATAAAATGGTGCACTGGTTATCCAGTTGCACCATTTTTTTATTTATATCGATCCAATAG
The DNA here is from genome assembly GCA_051651025.1 of Phocaeicola sp. Lineage (GTDB taxonomy): Bacteria > Bacteroidota > Bacteroidia > Bacteroidales > Bacteroidaceae > Phocaeicola. The sequence goes on along the minus strand of JBOFRN010000057.1, from coordinate 38,594 downwards.
CCTTGCTGCAAAAAAAGGTTTTTTAGCTTCTTCAGTTAAATAAAAAGATGTAAGTTTGTGAGTAATAATGAATAATAAGATAGATAATATGATTGATCTAAGTAATATTACTCGACTTTTGGATTCCAACCGATTAAAAGAGGCGTTGACTGAGCTTGACTTCCTTTCTAGTACCACTCAAGACTGGAGTCTTCGAGATGATTTGGAGGAGCTGCAAACCTCTTACAACTATATGCTTCTTTATATGAAGCAGGGTGTGGCGGATCCAAATAGAAAGGAGTTGTATCGTAAACTTCTTCAAAAGGCATACAAACTTAGAGATAGATTGCAGCGTGCAAGCTCAATTCGAGTTGATAAAAGTTATTATTTTGAGACTGTTCGTAGTAAATTGAAGAGCCCTGGGCGCTCTTTTTCTGAAATATTACAGCTTTTGGAGCTACAGAGTGCTCCTGCTTACACCGACCCTAAGGAGTTGCTAAAGCAGCATGATAGTGCGTTGGTGGAGCTCTTTGAGAAGACTTGGATCTTGTCGAGTTGGAGTGAAACTGACGCTGAAGAGTTAAACCGCTTCTTGGTTTCTATTCATTTGCTGGAGACTGATTTGCCTCTTTTAGTTAGTGCTGTTACAATGAGCATATTGAGAGATTTTGATGCTAGAAAGCTGGCCTTTTTACATAAAGCGTATAACCATGCTAGTATTATTGTCAGTCAGCGCGCTTTAGTTGGTATTGCAATTACTGCAGTATATCATGATCAGCGAATTTGTCAAGATCCAGAGACTCTATCGCTTATGCATCATTTAAGCTCCCATCCAGAATTTATGAACGAGCTCCAAGCTGTCCAAATCCAGTTTCTGCTCACTCGTGAGACGCAGAAGATTGATAAGAAGATGCGTGAGGAGATAATCCCTACAATGAAGAAAGTTGCAGAACAGCGTAAGGAGCACTTGAAGTTCGATGACGTGGAAGAGTTTGATGAGAATAATCCCGAATGGGGACAGTTTTTAAGTGACTCTAGAATCGAGAAACAGATGCGTGAGATAGGAGAGTTGCAGATGTCGGGTGCTGATGTTTTTATGAGTAGCTTCGCTCAGCTCAAACACTATCCTTTTTTCTATGTTATGGCTCACTGGTTTTTTGAGTTTGACCCTTCACTGGTCGATTTAAGTAAAATTTCTATGGGTAGTGGACAGCGTGTCAGCTTCTTTGATCTACTTCTTCACTCCCCTGTGTTTTGTAACTCTGATAAATTCTCCTTTTATTTCACCCTAACAGGATTTGATGTGGGGCAGCAGGAATTGATTACGCAGGAGCTCAATATGCAGCAAGAACAACTTACTGAAGGCCAGCCTGGTCTGTTAAGTGGATTATTGAATAGAGAGCTAAAGCCTGAAGAGCTTAGTCGCCAGTATATACATGATCTGTATCGCTTTTTTAAATTGTGGAGAAATCGTTCCGAGGAATTAGACATCTTTCAGAGTCCTTTTCATCTTTGGGAGTGTGAATGCCTTCGAATGAATTACTCTGAAGCGAATTATTTAAAAGAAATCGCAGATTATTTCTTGAAAAATGATTACCCTGCCGAGGCCGTTGCAATTTATGACCAATTAACGCAAAATGATCATACCGATGTTGAGTATTGGCAAAAGGCAGGATTTGCATGCCAAAAGATGGGAGAGTACAAGCGAGCAGTTCAGTACTATCTACAAGCCGATTTGATTCAGTCAGACAGTCTTTGGTTAAATCGTAAATTGGCACAGTGTTTTCGTAAATTGGGTGACTGGGAAAATGCATTGGACTATTATCGAAAGGTTGAGGTGTTCGAACAGGATAATCTCTCTATTACGCAACAGATAGGACATTGTTTGGTTGAGTTACACTCGTATGAGGAGGCTCTTCCTTATTTTTATAAAGTAGAGTATTACGGAAAGAATTCTATCAATGCGCAGCGGGCTATAGGTTGGTGTTCTTTTGTATTGGCTCGATATGATGAAGCTGTTAGGCAATTCGAGAAGGTTTTACAGTTTGAGGATAAGTCAAATTATCACGATTGGCTGAATGCCGGACATGCCTATTATGCGCAAGGAAATGTGGATCGTGCTGTATCATGCTACGGTAAAGCTCAAGAGAAATGCGCTGACAGAGAGCTTTTTGTGAATCTGTTTTATGCGGATGCTAAAACTCTTTTAGCGCATAATTTTTCCGAGGAGGATGTTTTTCTTCTCTTGGATGAGCTGATTTAATTCGTATACTCCAACACCAGCCTGCGTAGAAGTCTTTGGTCGTTTTTAAATAGTTCTATGCGGGTTGGATTCTCCTCTTGAAATCCATATCTCCCAGATATAGCGAAGTTGTCGCTTCCTTCATTAATCTCGTAATCAACCGTATTGGGTATTTGGGTTGAGTTTATTACCTTCCCAAGATTAAGTAGGAAGAACATAAAATCGTCTGGCTCGCTTAAGGCCAAAGAGTAGGCTGTGAGATTAAGATTGGCGTTGTGTTGTAGGTTGTTTTCATAGTGAAAAAGCCTAGTGCATGACCAGATTGAGTCGTTCATACCCTCTCTCGAGGCATCCATCTTTACCACTCTTTTTTGATCATCAAGTATGCATTTGCGTCGTACTGCTTTTACTAGCTTTCCTGTGGCAATCATCCTATAATCTGACGAAACTAAGATGGTATCGGCCTTATAGTCGTAGTAGGTATGTTTGTTTATGGTGCAGGGAGTTTCGTCAAGTATGGTTTGGAAAGTTGCAAGAATCTCCACAATCTTGCCTTTTAAAACAATGCATGAAGCAGAGAAATCCTTGAAATTTTCTGCTTGCTCTGACTCTGAAAACTTAAAACTGATTTGATTGTTCCCATATACAAACTCCATCTTTCCATACTTTACGATACGCCCTTCAGCATCGTATTCTAGAAGTTGTCTCTCTTGAGGGTCGCTGAAAGTAAGATCGATGACTCGAGAAAGAACGGCACTCTTCTGTTCTTTCTTGCATCCAACTCCACCAATAAGGAGGGTTGCGATTATTAGCCAAAAAGAGTGCCTGAATAAAGTCATAATATAGGTTTTAGTTGATTGTTCCAAACTGTTCAATGTGGTTGTCTACATATTCAGCAATTTTAGCTGTTACTAGTTCTTCCATTTCCATGAATTTTTCTTCCAAGTCATCAAATGCTTCGTATTGTTCATACATGGCCATAAACTCTTCGTCGCTACACTCTTTTTCAAGATCAGCTCTGTGTTTATCGTAAATTTCCTTGGCGTCGTAAATGAGTTTTGAAAACTCTTTAAGACCGAATAGGCGCATAGCTTTTGCAAATGGATTGTCAAACATATACGGGCCATATCCATTTTGTATGAGTTGTATAAAACCACCTTCATTAATTTCTTCACGAAAGAAATGATACCCCAATAAGGCATGTTGATACCCATTTAATAGGGGCATGGTTTCGGCGTTAATCGTGCCTCCTGTGACTTCTAGATATCTATCTGTGAATACTTTAATGAATTCATCCATGCCTGCTTCAGCTCCTTCTTTAAGAGCTTTGTCTGCTATTACTATCTTTGTCATTTAAATCTTTTATTTAGGTTCCATTTAATCACAAAGATAACCTTTTATGCGAAATAATCACTATACTTTCTAATGAAATGGCCTTTCCGAAACAGAATTGTAACAAACAACTTGATTTTTGTAAGGTTGACTTAGCAAAATATGAATTACAAAAATCACTTTTCTAATTTATTATAAAAAAGAGAGTGCTGTGAGATTGCAAGGAATCAAGAAAAGGAGTAACTTTGTGGGCGAAATGATTTTTGAATCGTTTCATGTGGTTTACGAATATTATTTTATTATTAAAAAACGTAAGAATATGACTTATTCACACGAAGTAGAACACATGTGTGTTGTGAAAAAAGGTCCTAATCACGGACCAGCACCCATTCCAGAAGAAGGAAAATGGGTAAGATCAAAAGAGATTTCAGACATCTCTGGTTTAACACACGGTGTGGGTTGGTGTGCTCCTCAACAAGGTGCTTGTAAATTGACTTTGAATGTTAAAGAAGGTATCATCCACGAAGCATTGATTGAAACAATTGGTTGTTCAGGTATGACTCACTCTGCAGCGATGGCTTCAGAAATTCTTCCTGGTAAAACAATCCTAGAGGCATTGAACACTGACTTAGTTTGTGACGCTATCAACACAGCTATGCGCGAATTATTCCTTCAAATTGTTTACGGACGTACTCAGTCTGCTTTCTCTGAAGGTGGTTTGATTATCGGTGCAGGTTTGGAAGATTTAGGTAAAGGTCTTCGTAGCCAAGTAGGTACTCTTTATGGTACACTTGCTAAAGGTCCTCGTTATCTTGAAATGGCCGAAGGTTACATCAAACACATCTACCTAGATAAGAACGATGAAATCTGTGGTTACGAATTTGTACACATGGGTAAATTCATGGACGAAATCAAAAAAGGTACAGATGCTAACGAAGCGTTGGCTAAAGTTACAGGCACTTACGGACGCGTAAAAGAAGAAGATGGTGCAGTTAGAAAATTAGATCCACGTCACGAATAATATTAAGGAGGAAAAAGATTATGATTAGAGAAGTAAAATTCGAAAGCCAAGATCGTCGTATTGCGTTAATTATCGCTACATTGAACGAATATGGTATTAAAGATATCGAAGAAGCAAACGCTATCTGCGATGCTCATGGATTGGATCCTTACATGGCGTGTGAAGAGACTCAACCTATCTGTTTTGAAAATGCGAAATGGGCTTACGTAGTAGGTACTGCTATCGCTATCAAAAAAGGTTGTAAAACTGCTGCTGAAGCTGCTGAAGCTATCGGTATTGGTTTGCAAGCATTCTGTATCCCAGGTTCTGTAGCTGCAGATCGTAAAGTTGGTATCGGTCACGGTAACCTAGCTGCGATGTTGCTTCGCGAAGAGACTAAATGTTTTGCTTTCCTTGCAGGACACGAATCTTTTGCTGCTGCTGAAGGTGCTATCAAAATTGCTGCGAAAGCTGACAAAGTACGTAAAGAGCCTTTGCGTTGTATCTTGAACGGTTTAGGTAAAGATGCTGCACAAATCATCTCACGTATCAACGGTTTTACATACGTACAAACTCAATTTGACTATGCAACTGGCGAAGTAGCTGTAGTTAAAGAGATCGCTTACTCAGACGGTCCTCGTGCGAAAGTAAAATGCTACGGTGCTGATGATGTACGTGAAGGTGTGAAAATCATGTGGAAAGAAGGTGTAGATGTATCTATCACTGGTAACTCTACTAACCCAACTCGTTTCCAACACCCAGTTGCTGGTACTTACAAGAAAGAGCGTATCGAAGCTGGTATGCCTTACTTCTCAGTAGCTTCAGGTGGTGGTACAGGTCGTACACTTCACCCAGACAACATGGCTGCTGGTCCTGCTTCTTACGGTATGACTGACACTATGGGCCGTATGCACGGTGATGCTCAATTCGCTGGTTCTTCATCTGTTCCTGCTCACGTAGAAATGATGGGATTCTTAGGTATTGGTAACAACCCAATGGTAGGTTGTACAGTAGCTTGTGCGGTTGATATCCAAACTGCTTTGACTAAGTAATAAGTTACTTTAGTATATTTAAGTCCCCTGTAATCGTTCTGATTACAGGGGATTTTTTTTGTGTTGTATTCACTCTATAAAGAGAGAAAACCTACTTGTTTTTGCCTTCACATCCTTCACATCAAGCTTTCAACCCAATCAAGTCTATAAATACAAGAGTTGAAAATCTCTAGAAGCCCCAAATAATTGACAACTGACAGCTGTCAGCAGATAAACTGACAGTTCTCAACAGGTCTGCCCACAGCTGTCGGCAGACTATTTTATCAGGTTAAAAAGAGTCTGTGAAGGAGGTGAAGGTAAAATGTAGTAGGTTTTATTCGTTGCTTTTTGTGGAGATAAGGTGAAGTTAAATGGTTTTTAAACTATACGTTGTGTGGGTTTGAATCTCTTATCTTGCATCGTTTTTTATCTTTTATTTATCTAATTTGATTTTGCATTTAAATAAGTGTATTTGTATATTTATCCATATCGTGTGCGTCCATTTTTTGTCAAATGTCTCTTCTTGAGGCCTAAATCCGCCCTTATCCGCTTATCCTTAAAAATGCCTCCAATATTTGTCAACTTTGTTGTGTGTATGTGGGTAGATATTTGTACCTTTGTGTCCAAATATAATAAAACGATACATTATTATGTGTGGAATAGTTGGCTATATTGGCAAACGCGAGGCTTATCCTGTTCTTATAAAAGGTTTAAAACGTTTAGAGTACAGAGGTTATGATAGCTCAGGTGTTGCTTTAATAAGCAAGGAAAATCAATTGAATGTATATAAGGCAAAAGGTAAAGTTTCCGAACTTGAGTCTTTTGTCAATGAAAAAGATATTTCTGGTACTATTGGAATTGCTCATACACGTTGGGCTACCCACGGAGAGCCTTGTCCGGCCAATGCACATCCACACTATTCCTCATCGCATCGTTTGGCTTTGATTCATAATGGAATCATCGAAAACTATGCCTCTTTAAAAGAAAATCTCATACAACGTGGTTTTACCTTCGTTAGTGATACCGATACTGAAGTTCTTGTTCAGTTAATTGAGTATTTTCAACAAACCAATCATTTAAATTTACTTACAGCGGTTCAATTCGCTTTGAATGAAGTTATCGGCGCTTATGCCATTGCTGTAATTGATAAAGACAATCCCTTCGAAATTATTGCGGCTCGTAAAAGCAGTCCGCTTGTTATCGGTGTAGGTACTGATGAATATTTCTTAGCTTCAGATGCCACTCCCATTGTTGAATATACCGATAAGGTAGTCTACTTAGAAGATGGAGAGATTGCGGTAATCAATTGCAATAAAGAGTTGGAAGTTGTTACACTTGATAATGTACTTCATGAGCCGATTGTAAAAACAGTCGAGATGGATTTGGGAAAGCTCGAGAAGGGTGGGTATCCTCACTTTATGTTGAAAGAGATTTTTGAACAGCCTCGCTGTATAAACGATTGTATGCGTGGGCGTATCAATGTCGATGCAACTCAAGTGGTGCTCTCGGCGGTTATCGATCATAAGGAGCGGCTATTATCGGCCAAACGTTTTGTTATTGTGGCATGTGGAACTTCGTGGCATGCCGGATTGATTGGTAAGCAACTTATTGAGAGCTTTTGTCGGATTCCGGTCGAGGTGGAGTATGCTTCCGAGTTTCGTTACCGCGATCCAGTAATCGATGAGCACGATGTTGTTATAGCCATTTCACAGTCGGGCGAAACAGCCGATACGCTAGCAGCTATCGAACTTGCTAAAAACAAAGGTGCTTTCATTTATGGAATTTGCAATGCGGTAGGCTCCTCTATTCCTCGCATGACCCATACAGGTTCATATATTCATGTTGGCCCCGAGATTGGAGTGGCATCGACCAAAGCCTTTACGGGGCAGGTTACTGTACTAACTATGTTGGCACTTACTTTGGCCAAAGAGAAGGGAACCATAGCCGACGAGAAATATTTAGAAGTGTTGAGCGAACTAAGCACTATTCCTACCAAAATGGAAGAGGTGCTGAAACTGAACCAAGATATAGCCCATCTTTCACGCATCTTTACGTATGCGCATAATTTCTTGTATTTAGGAAGAGGGTATAGCTACCCAGTTGCACTTGAAGGGGCATTGAAGCTGAAAGAAATTTCCTATATACATGCCGAGGGTTATCCAGCTGCAGAAATGAAGCATGGGCCCATTGCATTGATTGACGAAGAGATGCCTGTTATTGTTGTGGCTACTCACAATGCCATGTATGAGAAGATTATTAGTAATATACAGCAAATAAAAGCTCGAAAAGGCAAGGTGATTGCTTTGGTAAGCCAAGGTGATGAAACCATTCGTGAACTGGCAGATGATGTAATAGAACTACCCGAAACACTCGACTGTTTGGAACCACTTATAGCAACGATTCCTTTGCAATTGGTCGCCTATCACATTGCTACTTGGAAAGGGAAAAATGTGGACCAACCGCGTAACTTGGCTAAGTCAGTGACGGTGGAGTAGATGGTAAATTAAAAGAATATACATATATATTATATAGAGGACAAATACAAATGGAATTACTTAAGCATGAATGCGGCGTTGCAATGGTAAGATTATTAAAACCATTGGAATATTATCAGGAGAAATATGGTACTTGGATGTATGGCTTGAACAAACTGTACCTATTGATGGAGAAGCAACACAATCGCGGCCAAGAGGGCGCTGGATTGGCTTGTGTAAAGCTTGAGGCCAATCCTGGTGAGGAATATATGTTCCGCGAAAGAGCCTTAGGTTCGGGTGCAATTACTGAAATATTTGGTACAGTACATAATCATTTTAAAGATTTTTCGACCGAACAGTTGCACGATGCAAGCTATGCAAAACGTTGCCTTCCCTTTGCTGGTGAGGTTTATATGGGCCACTTACGTTACTCTACGACAGGTAAAAGTGGTCTTTCTTATGTGCATCCATTTTTGCGCCGAAACAACTGGCGGGCTAAGAACCTGGCCATGTGTGGTAATTTCAATATGACCAATGTGGATGAGATTTTTGAAAGCATTACCTCGAAAGGACAACACCCGCGTAAATACTCAGATACTTATATCATTTTAGAGCAATTGGGACACCGATTGGATCAAGAGGTAGAGCGTCTGTTTGCAGAGTGTAAAGAGAAAAATCTAGAGGGTATGGATATAACGCATACCATCGAAGAGAAAATTGATCTTTCGAATGTGCTACGTACTGCTAGTAAAGAGTGGGATGGGGGGTATGTAATGTGTGGTATTACAGGTAGTGGTGAGGCTTATGCGCTTCGCGATGCATGGGGTATCCGTCCAGCCTTTTGGTATAAGGATGATGAAATCATGGTATTGGCTTCTGAAAGACCTGTTATACAAACAGCACTCAATGTACCGGTGGAATCGATCAATGAGTTACTACCTGGTCAAGCTTTATTAATGAGCAAAAAGGGAAAGTTGCGTCTTACACAGGTAAATCAGCCCAAAGAGGTAAAACCTTGTTCATTCGAGCGTATTTACTTTAGCCGTGGTAGTGATACCGATATTTACAAAGAGCGTAAAAAACTGGGTGAGAAACTTATTCCAGCTATTCTTGATGCGGTCGAAAATGATGTAGAGCACACGGTATTCTCTTTTATTCCTAATACAGCCGAGGTTGCTTTCTATGGTATGCTAGAGGGATTTGATAACTACTTAAATGAGCTAAAAGTCAAACAGATTGAGGCTTTGGGCCATGCCCCTAGCCACGAAGAGCTCGAGAAAATCTTATCTATGCGTATACGTAGTGAAAAGGTGGCCATTAAGGATATTAAATTGCGTACCTTTATTGCCGAAGGAAATAGCCGCAATGATTTAGCCGCACACGTTTACGATGTTACCTATGGGAGCATCCAACCGCATGTCGATAATTTGGTGGTAATTGACGATAGTATTGTGCGCGGTACTACACTTAGACAGAGTATCATTAGCATTTTAGATCGTCTAAATCCGAAAAAGATTGTTATCGTATCTTCTTCTCCACAAGTACGATACCCCGACTATTATGGTATTGATATGGCGAGTATGGAGCAATTTATCGCTTTCCGTGCTGCCATTGAACTGCTTAGAGATCGTGGCATGAAAGATGTGATACAGCGTGCCTACAACAAAGCGAAAGAGCAACAAGGTTTACCCAAAGAAAAGATGGAGAACTATGTAAAGGAGATTTATGCACCCTTTACTGATCAAGAAATATCGAGAAAAATGGTAGAGTTGCTTACTCCAAAGGGTACCAAAGCAAAGGTCGAGATTGTTTATCAAACACTCGAGGGATTGCACGAGGCTTGTCCCAATCACCCCGGCGATTGGTACTTCAGTGGCGACTATCCAACTCCCGGTGGAGTAAAGCTTTTAAACCAAGCATTCATTGATTATATTGAGAAAATATACCAATTTTAAAGTAGAAGTAAAAAACAATTCAACGATATCAGAGTGATGAGAAAAGTAACATTAATCCTTGACGACGGGAGCCGCTTCTCAGGCAAGTCGTTCGGTTTTGAAAAACCGGTAGCGGGCGAAGTAGTATTTAATACAGCCATGACGGGTTATCCAGAAAGCTTAACTGACCCTTCGTATGCGGGTCAGCTTATGACGCTTACTTACCCATTGGTGGGTAACTATGGGGTACCTGCATTTTCAATCGAAGAGAATGGATTGGCTACCTTCATGGAGAGTGAGCGTATTCACGCAGAGGCTATCATTGTAAGTGACTATAGCGAAGAGTATAGCCACTGGAATGCAGTAGAGAGCTTAGGCGAGTGGTTGAAACGTGAAGAGATTCCGGGTATTACAGGTATCGATACACGTGAGTTAACCAAAGTTTTACGTGAGCATGGGGTAATGATGGGTAAAATTGTGTTCGATGATGAGCCCAATAACATACCTGAGGCTACTTATGCAGGGATTAACTATGTAGATAAAGTATCGTGCAAAGAGGTCATTCGTTACAATGAAGGAGCCGATAAGAAGAAAGTAGTATTGGTAGACTGCGGTGTGAAAACTAACATTATCCGTTGCCTATTGAAGCGTGATGTAGAGGTAATCCGTGTGCCTTGGAACTACGATTTTACAGGTTTAGAGTATGATGGTCTATTCATCTCGAACGGTCCTGGCGATCCCGACACTTGTGATGCAGCTGTACAAAACATTCGCAAAGCAATGAGTCTTAGTGCTAAACCAATTTTCGGTATCTGTATGGGTAACCAATTGCTTTCAAAAGCAGGTGGTGCAACCATCTACAAATTAAAATACGGACACCGTAGCCACAACCAACCTGTACGTATGGTGGGTACAGAGCGTTGTTTCATTACCAGCCAAAACCACGGTTATGCGGTCGATAACAACACGCTTACTAACGAATGGGAACCGCTATTTATCAATATGAATGATGGATCGAACGAAGGTATTAAGCACAAAACGAATCCTTGGTTCTCTGCACAATTCCACCCTGAAGCAGCTTCTGGACCTACGGATACAGAGTTCTTGTTTGATGATTTTGTGAAGTTACTCTAATTAACCGCCTAAAGAAAAAGATGTTATGAAAGAAAATATAAAGAAGGTATTATTACTAGGTTCGGGTGCACTAAAAATTGGTGAAGCGGGTGAGTTTGACTACTCGGGTTCGCAAGCACTCAAAGCGTTGAAAGAAGAAGGTATTGAAACAATTTTGATTAACCCCAACATTGCGACCGTTCAAACGAGCGAAGGGGTAGCCGATCAAATTTACTTCTTACCTGTTACTCCCTACTTCGTAGAGAAAGTAATCCAAAAAGAGGCTCCCGATGGTGTGTTGCTTTCATTTGGTGGACAAACTGCTTTGAACTGCGGTGTGGAGCTTTACAAGGCTGGCATTTTCGAAAAATACAATGTGGAAGTACTGGGTACGCCCGTACAAGCCATCATGGATACAGAAGACCGTGAACTTTTCGTACAAAAATTGGATCAAATTGATGTAAAAACCATCAAGAGTGAAGCGGTTGAAACAATCGTTGATGCGCGTCGTGCAGCAGCCGAATTGGGATATCCAGTTATTATCCGTGCAGCGTATGCATTGGGTGGATTGGGTTCTGGTTTCTGCGATAACGAAGAGGAACTCAATGTGCTAGCTACCAAAGCGTTTGCTTTCTCTCCACAAGTTTTGGTTGAAAAGAGCTTGAAAGGTTGGAAAGAGGTAGAGTACGAGGTAGTACGTGACCGTTTCGACAACTGTATCACCGTGTGTAACATGGAAAACTTCGACCCATTGGGAATCCATACGGGCGAGTCTATCGTAGTGGCACCTTCACAAACATTGACCAACAGCGAGTATCATAAACTTCGTGAATTAGCTATCCGCATTATCCGTCACATCGGTATCGTGGGTGAGTGTAACGTACAGTATGCGTTCGACCCAGAATCAGAAGATTACCGTGTAATCGAGGTAAATGCACGTTTGAGCCGCTCTTCGGCTTTGGCTTCTAAAGCTACAGGTTATCCTTTGGCTTTCGTAGCTGCGAAACTTGGTTTGGGTTACGGTTTGTTCGATCTGAAAAACTCAGTAACGAAAACAACCAGTGCCTTCTTTGAACCTGCATTGGACTATGTAGTATGTAAGATCCCTCGTTGGGACTTGGGTAAATTCCAAGGTGTAGACCGCGAGTTGGGCTCTTCTATGAAATCGGTAGGAGAGGTTATGGCTATTGGACGCACCTTCGAAGAGGCTATCCAAAAAGGTCTTCGTATGATTGGCCAAGGTATGCACGGTTTTGTTGAGAACAAAGAGTTGGTTATCGATGATATCGATAAAGCACTTACTGAACCTACAGACAAGCGTGTCTTTGTAATTAGCAAAGCGATGCGTGCAGGTTACACTATCGATCGCATTCACGAATTGACTAAGATTGATAAATGGTTCTTGCAAAAACTTCAAAACATTATGCAAACTTCGAAAGAGTTGCATGATTGGAGCAACAACCACAAACAATTGGCCGATCTTCCTAACGACTTGCTTCGCAAAGCAAAAGTACAAGGTTTCTCTGACTTCCAAGTAGCACGTGCCGTAGGTTATGAAGGCGATATGGAAGATGGTATCTTGTGGATGCGTAACCACCGTAAGAGCGTAGGTATTGTTCCTGTAGTTAAACAAATCGATACACTTGCTGCCGAATATCCTGCACAAACCAACTACCTATACCTTACTTATAGCGGGGTAGCAAACGATGTGAAATACTTGGGCGACCATAAATCAATCGTTGTATTGGGATCGGGTGCTTACCGTATTGGTTCATCGGTAGAGTTTGACTGGTGTGGAGTACAAGCATTGGAGACTATCCGCAAAGAGGGATATCGTAGTGTCATGATTAACTACAACCCCGAAACGGTATCGACCGACTACGATATGTGTGACCGCCTTTACTTTGACGAGTTAACATTTGAACGTGTAATGGATATTCTTGAACTAGAGAACCCACACGGTGTTATCGTATCAACAGGTGGACAGATTCCTAATAACTTGGCACTTCGTCTAGATGGTCAAAACGTAAATATCTTGGGTACTTCTGCGAAGAGCATTGACAATGCCGAAGATCGTGACAAATTCTCGGCTATGCTTGACCGTATCGGTGTAGACCAACCCGAGTGGAGCGCGTTGACTTCTATGGAAGATATCAATGAGTTTATTGATCGCGTAGGATTCCCTGTATTGGTTCGTCCATCGTATGTACTTTCGGGTGCTGCTATGAACGTATGTTCAAATCAAGAAGAGCTTGAGCGTTTCTTGAAACTAGCTGCCAATGTATCGAAGAAACACCCAGTTGTAGTAAGCCAATTTATTGAGCATGCACAAGAGGTTGAGATGGATGCTGTAGCGCAAAATGGTGAAGTGGTAGCATATGCTATCAGTGAGCACATTGAGTATGCAGGTGTACACTCAGGTGATGCTACGATTCAGTTCCCTCCACAAAAATTATATGTTGAAACGGTTCGTCGTGTAAAACGTATCAGCAAGCAAATTGCGAAAGAGTTGAACATCTCTGGACCATTTAACATCCAGTTCTTGGCTAAAGATAATGACATCAAGGTAATTGAGTGTAACCTTCGTGCCAGCCGTTCGTTCCCATTTGTGAGCAAGGTTTTGAAGATCAACTTTATTGAACTTGCTACCAAAGTAATGCTTGGAATGCCTGTTGAGAAGTTGGAGAAGAGCTTGTTCGAATTGGATTATGTAGGTATCAAAGCGAGTCAGTTCTCATTCAGCCGCTTGCAAAAAGCCGACCCTGTATTGGGTGTGGATATGGCAAGTACCGGTGAAGTAGGTTGTATTGGTGACGATACTTCATGCGCTGTATTGAAATCAATGCTTTCGGTTGGTTACCGTATTCCTAAGAAAACCATCTTGCTTTCTACCGGTAATGCCAAACAAAAAGCGGAGATGCTTTCAGCAGCACGTATGTTGCATGATAAGGGTTATAGCTTGTATGCTACCGATGGTACTTCGGATTATTTAACTGCAAATGGTATCACAAATACGCGCGTGTACTGGCCTAGCCAAGGAGAGCAACCACAAGCACTCGATATGTTGCACAACAAAGAGATTGATATGGTGGTAAACATACCTAAGAATCTTACTGCAGGCGAATTGGATAACGGATACAAAATCCGTCGTGCTGCCATCGATTTGAATGTGCCTTTGGTTACAAATGCGCGTTTAGCGAGTGCATTTATTCACTCATTCTGCACCATGAGCATAGATGATATCGCTATCAAGAGCTGGGAAGAATACAAATAAGAAAAATTCAAATTCCGCTCTAGAAGGTCCACATACGGGGTATGATAACAAATCATACCCCATCGTGAAACATTTCGACCCCCTTACAATTCAAACAAGCCACTTGCAAACAACATTGCAAGTGGCTTGTTTCTTTTATAATATCTACTTTTACAGTACGATAAATTATTCATAAATAACCTTGAAGTAATATGAGATTAAGAAACACTTCGATGGGCTTATTGGCACTTCTTTCACTTGCTTCGTGTGGCGAGAAAGAGTATGAAAAGTTGGCCAATGGTATAGTAGTCCACGTTCAACAAAAAGGCGAGAATGATGTACGTAAGGTGCGCTTACAAGTAATGGGGGAGAAACTAATTCATGTAACAGCTACTCCCGAAAAAACATTTTCAGACCGTACTGATTTAATAACTGTTCCTGTTCAAGCAGTTCCTGATTTCTCTGTAGAAACAACTGATAGTACCGTGGTACTTCTTACTTCGCAATTGCGTACGTGGGTGTATAAATGTACAGGTGAAGTGAAGTTCTTTGATGCTGATGGTAAGCTTTTGTTAGCTGAGAACCAAGGTGGAGGGAAAACGTTTACACCCATAACTGTCGAAGGTAAATCAGCGTATACTGTTCAGCAAGTATTCGAATCGCCTGCCGATGAGGCTTTTTACGGATTGGGACAACATCAAGCCGATGAATTTAACTACAAAGGAAAAAACGAAGAGCTTTTCCAATACAATACCAAAGTATCTGTTCCCTTTATTGTATCTACACGCAACTACGGTCTGCTGTGGGATAGCTATTCGCTCTCTCGCTTTGGCGATCCTCGTGACTATATGCAATTGGGCGATGTCTTTACGCTTTACACCCCCCAAGGCGAGAAGGGAAGCTTGGTAGGTTCCTATACACCTGCTAAGGGAGAAAAGGTTGTTCGCAACGAAAGTCGTATCTATTTTGAAGATCAAAAGACCATTAAAGATTTGCCAACTGGCTTCCCTTTGATGGGCTCGAATGTAACGTACGAAGGGGTGATTGAGCCGAATGAAACGGGTGAGTATCGCTTTATCCTTTACTATGCGGGTTATGTGAAAGTATTTGTAGGTGGCGAAGAGGTTGTACCTGAACGCTGGCGTACAGCTTGGAACCCGAATAGTTACAAATTTGCCTTGAATTTAGAGGCAGGTAAGAAGCTTCCTTTAAAAATAGAATGGATTCCAGATGGTGGTGAATCTTATTGTGGGCTTCGTGCCTTGACTCCTGTCAACGAGGAGATTCAAACGAAACAGTCTTGGTGGAGTGAGATGAATCCCGAAATTAGCTACTACTTTGTACAAGGTAATACGATGGATGAGATTATCTCGGGTTATCGTTCTTTGACGGGTAAGGCACAAATTATGCCTAAATGGGCCATGGGTTACTGGCAAAGCCGCGAGCGTTACAAAACCCAAGAGGAGATTTTAGATGCTTTGAAAGGTTTCCGTCAACGTCAAATCCCGATTGATAACATTGTGGTAGACTGGAACTATTGGCCCGAAGATGCTTGGGGGAGTCATGAGTTCGATTTAGAACGCTTCCCTGATCCAAAAGGAATGGTGGATGATATTCATAAGATGAATGCCAAGATAATGATCTCGGTATGGCCGAAGTTCTATCATACCACAGAGCACTATAAAGAGTTTGATGAAAAGGGTTGGATGTACCAACAAGCGGTTAAAGATAGCATTCGTGACTGGGTAGGCCCTGGTTACATCGGCTCTTTCTACGATGCATATGATCCCGAAGCACGTAAATTGTTTTGGAAGCAGATGGCCGAACACCTTTATCCACTTGGCTTTGATGCATGGTGGATGGATGCAAGTGAACCGAATGTACGCGACTGTACTGATATGGATTACCGCAAAGCACTTTGTGGCCCTACAGCTTTGGGCCCTTCTACCGAGTTCTTTAATGCGTATGCCTTGGTCAATGCAGAGGCTATTTACGATGGACAACGTGAACTAGATAATGACAAACGTGTATTTCTTTTGACACGTTCAGGCTTTACAGGCTTGCAACGTTACTCTACAGCTACTTGGAGTGGCGATATTGCTACCCGTTGGGAAGATATGAAAGCGCAAATCTCGGCCGGTTTGAACTTTGCGGTAAGTGGTATTCCTTATTGGACCATGGATATTGGTGGCTTCTGTGTGGAGAACCGCTTTGTAGGTGGCCAACAGGTTTGGGATGCTACCGGCAAAGAGAATGCCGACTACAAAGAGTGGCGTGAGCTAAATGCACGTTGGTTCCAATTTGGTGCCTTTACTCCGTTGTACCGTGCACACGGTCAATATCCTTTCCGTGAGTTCTGGAACATTGCTCCCGAGAATCATCCTGCTTACAAAACGATGGTATACTACACCAAGTTGCGTTACAACCTAATGCCTTACATCTATTCATTGGCAGGTATGACTCACTTTAATGATTACACCATTATGCGTCCGTTGGTGATGGACTTTGATGCCGATAAAGCCACGCGCGAAGTGGGCGATCAATTTATGTTTGGCCCCTCATTGTTAGTATGTCCAGTCTATGAATATGGTGCACGCAGCCGCGAAGTATATCTACCTAATACATCGACTTGGTACGATTTCTACACTGGTAAGGTTATGCCAACAGGTGGCCAAAAGGTAGATGCTCCTTACGAACGCATACCAATGTATGTATGTGGTGGTGCAATTCTTCCTTACGGACCCGATATGCAATACAGTGATGAGAAACCCGCCAGTGAGATTACGCTCTATGTATACGAGGGTGCGAACGGTTCTTTTACCATTTATGAAGATGAGAATGTTAACTACAACTACGAGAAGGGTAATTATGCAACGATTCCAATGAGCTATGATGATGCAGCCAAGACAATCACTTTTGGCGAGCGAAAAGGAGCATTTGCAGGCATGTTGAAAGAGCGCACATTTAATGTAGTATTTGTAGGTAAAAACAAAGCACAAGCTTTTGATCTTAAAGCAAAGGGAGAAGTGGTTAGCTACAAGGGCACTGCACAAACCTTGAAACTACAATAATTAGATAGAAAGATCTATAGGAAGTACATAAGCAATGAACTTCTTATAGCATCTTCACCCTGTATGAATCGTTCCACTTAAAAATTGAAAAATTTAAATATCAACACTTTGTGAATGATTTAATAAGTGTTTCATAGCAAGAGTTATTTTATAGTGTAAAAAAGTGAAGTGGAATGTGCGTACATTCTTTGGTAAGGGCATTCCTTGCGGATGCCCTTTTAAATTAGCATAAAAATAGCGTATGAAGAAGATTATACATAATATAATGGGAGGATTATTGCTCTTATTCGCTTCTTGTACCCCTATGGGAGAGCAGGAGGGAGGACGGCAAACTCTTTCATTTAACGATCAATGGCATTTTCATTTAGGCGATGTGGTCGAGGCATCCTTGCCTACTTACGATGATAGTGCCTGGCGATTACTTAACCTGCCACACGATTGGGCCATCGAAGGGGAGTTCTCCGAACATCACCCCTCGGGTACAGGTGGAGGTGCACTCCCTGGAGGAGTAGGGTGGTATCGTAAACATTTCCAGTTGACAGAGGCAGAGGCTGCACGTACTACTTACATCGATTTTGATGGAGTATACATGAATTCTGAAGTTTATCTAAATGGTATCCTCTTGGGAAAGCGTCCCAATGGTTACCTTTCGTTTCGTTACGAGTTGACTCCCCACTTAACGGAGGGAGAGAACCTTTTGTCGGTACGGGTCGATAATAGCGATCAGCCCAACTCTCGATGGTATTCGGGCTGTGGTATTTACCGCCATGTATGGCTTACACGAGTAAATAAGGTGCATGTCGATTTGTGGGGAACCTACGTTACTACGCCTTTAGTGACAGAGGCCGAAGCGGTTTTTGCCATTGAAACGACCTTACGCAACCAAGAGAATGTGCCAAAAAGTGTTGAGCTCCGTTCTATTTTGAAGGATGGAAAGGGGAGAGAGGTAGCACGTTCGGCCGATGCTGCAGAGCTAATTCCTACTGGAACTACACTGTGCAAGCAATCTTTGCGTGTAGTAAATCCCTCTTTGTGGTCGGTAGAGCATCCTAACCTCTACACCTTACACACCGAGGTTTATAGCAATGGAAGGTTAGTCGATAGTTACGAAACGGTAACAGCTGCTCGCTATTTCCATTTTGATGCCGAGAAGGGATTCTTCTTGAATGGTAAGTCTGTCAAGATTAATGGAGCTTGCATGCATCACGACTTGGGTTGTTTGGGTGCAGCCGTAAACTATCGCGCCATAGAACGTCAACTCGAGATTTTGAAGGCCATGGGCTGTAACGGTATTCGTACCGCACATAACCAACCGGCGCCCGAGTTACTTGACCTATGCAATAAGATGGGTTTTATCGTAATGGACGAAACGTTCGATATGTGGCGCAAACGAAAAACTCAAAACGATTACGCTCGCTTCTTCGATGAGTGGTACGAACGTGACCTGCGCGATATGATGTTGCGTGATCGCAACCATCCCTCCATCTTTATGTGGTGTGTAGGTAACGAAGTTTTAGAACAATGGACCGATGCGAGTGCCGATACGCTTTCGTTAGAAGAGGCCAATTTATTGCTTAACTTCAAACGCGATGAGAGTATGTTGGCCAATAGTGAAGAGTTAAGTGTAAACTCCTTGCTTTGCCAACACTTGGTAGGTATCATTAAGTCGTATGACACAACTCGCCCCGTAACGGCAGGTTGCAACGAGCCCAATCCAAACAATCACCTCTTCCGTTCGGGAGCACTCGATATTATTGGGTTTAACTACCACGATGATTGGTTTGCTGGTGTACCCGAAAACTTTCCAGGAAAGCCCTTTATTGTATCGGAGAGTGTATCGGGTTTAATGACGCGTGGTTACTACCGCATGCCTAGTGACGAAACCATTCTTTGCCCCGAACGTTGGGACAAACCCTACTATGATAGCTCTTTCGCTTGTTCATCGTATGACAATTGCCACGTACCGTGGGGTAACAGCCACGAAGGAACCCTTAAATTGGTAAAGGAGAATGATTTTATTAGTGGGCAATATATTTGGACTGGATTTGACTACTTAGGCGAGCCTACTCCTTACGGTTGGCCTGCACGCAGCTCCTACTTCGGTATTGTCGATTTAGCGGGTTTCCCTAAGGATATCTATTACCTCTACCAATCGGAGTGGAGTGACGAAACCGTGCTTCATCTCTTCCCTCACTGGAATTGGACACCCGGTCAAACAATTGATCTTTGGGCTTACTACAATCAAGCTGATGAGGTAGAGCTTTTTGTAAATGGAGTCTCAATGGGTAGCAAACAGAAAACGAGCGATACGTTTCACGTGATGTGGAGGGTAACTTATCAACCAGGTACCATCAAGGCAGTATCGCGAAAAGCGGGGAGGGTTGTAGCCGAAAAAGAGATCCATACTGCGGGTCAGATATCCCAAATACGTCTGACCCCCGATCGGAATGAGATTACAGCCGATGGTAAAGATCTCATGTTTGTAACGGTAGAGCTACTGGATGAGGCGGGTAATCTTTGTCCACATGCCGATAACTTGGTAGAGTTCGATGTGGATGGTGCAGGTTTTATTGCAGGAGTCGATAATGGGAATCAAACCTCATTAGAGCCCTTTAAAGCCTCTTACCGCAAAGCCTTTAATGGGAAATGTTTAGTGGTTATTCAAAACAGTGGTCGGGCCGGTACAGTTAGTCTAAAAGCGACATCGAGTGGGGTAGCCGCTGCTACACTCTCCTTTGCTAGTAAATAGAGGGTAGGCGTGTAGCGCATACGCTTGGCACCCTCGTATTTGGGAGCATTGCTATCTGTATGAAAAAAGGTGTGGAAGATACTCTCTTCTGGTTAACAACAGGAAGGGTAATAGAAAAAGGATACTCTATTCAGGTATAAACAAGAAAGCGTGCTGTATAAAAAATACAGCACGCTTTCTTGTTTAGTAGGCCTCTTTTAGTCAATGCGTCTCATGCGAAAGGTTTGTCCATCGATTCGATCCTCGAACTCCCAGTAGCTATTGTACCACGTTCCAGTTAAGCGGTTCGATGAGGCTTCAATGCCATTGATGTAGGCGTAGGTTCCATCCATAAACTTGAGCTCTAAGGTGTTGTAACCTTCGTTGTGCCAGCGCCAAGTAAAGATTAAGAACTCACTAGAGATTTCCGTGCCTATGATTCCTTGATTACCACTTGCGCTAAATATCAATTGTGTACCACTTCCCCAAACCGAGCTGTCCCCGTAATCAATCGCCTGTTCGGTATACCAAGTACCCGGCAAGTAGAATTCGACCTCTGATTTATCTTGGCAAGCTGTGAAGCCTATCATTAGGATCGTTAGAAGGACTAATTTGAATTGTGCAATTTGTTTCATAAGCATTTGTATTTTGATTATTTTGCAAAAATACAAATTAATATCAAAAACGGTGCAGTTGTACCTACTTTTACAGAGGTAAAGAGGAAGGGTGTTACTTGAGAATTACTATTTACACAGAATGCCCTCTACTACAAGTTTGCTAGCAGAGGGCATTTGTCCATGCATAAAGAGCCTAGCTTTCTTTGCTTTTTTTATGCGCTTACTTATTTCCACCTAACCATGTTAGCTTTCCCCACAAATACTCAAGTGGTCCTTTTGAGAAGTAGTTAAACCAGAATTTGCAAAAGCAAACTTGCACGATAAACATGCCAATGCCTATAAAGAGACTAACTGTCATACCCGCTACAGGGGCTAGATTTAAGAAGAAAGGGAAGAAGAGTAGGGCACCTAGCACAGACTGTCCCAAATAGTTGCTTAAACTCATGCGTCCATAGGTATGTAGAGGTGCACACCAGTTTCTAAATCGCTTTTTAGACCAATAGCTCAACACAAAGGCAGGTACAAGTACAAACATCAAAGCTAGTTTTTGCCACATATCAAAGGCATAGCCCGGATAGCCTCCTTTGGTAGCCACGGCAATGGTGTGAAGTGGTACATAACAGATGGCGGAAGTGATAAGAATGTTTCGCCAGAAGAGTAGGTTTCGTTCACTCTCTGTAAATCGTGTAGTGCGTCCAAACAAGAATCCGAGTAAAAACAGGCCTCCCGTTTGAGCAAATCGTCCCGTTTCGATGGCCCATACGAACGATGCTTTTTGTCCGGTAGTTAGATTGCCTAGTAGAAACTCGCCAAAGGTGCCATTGGCCGTATAGTTGTATATCTCTCCCCATAGTGGCCCATTCACTTGATTCTCTATGGAATTACCCAGGGCATAGTTTATCCACTCTAGGGGCTGTAGTAGCAACAGCGTTGCTAGAAAAAGAATAGCCTTTGTACTCCAATTTCGTACCACAAAGAGGATAAGTCCCACAAAAGCATAGAGCATAAGTACATCGCCCCCAGGGAAAATGAGTGCATTGAGAGAGGCAAATCCCGCGAGCCAAAAGATTCGTAGCAAAAAGCGGTAGCCAAAATCGCCCCCTTTACGTTTCTGACTCTCTTGTTGTATGTAAAAGGTCAATCCAAAGAGCAAGGCAAATATGGCGTACGATTTCCCTGCAAATAGTTCAAAAATGACATTGTGACACAGCTTGTCCAAGAAAACAAGCCAGTTGGGTTGCGTAGCAGCATCCGGAAACTGAAAAAACATAAAGTGTTCTTGGGTGTGTACCAATAGAATGGCAAATACGGCAAATCCACGGAGGGCATCTACCACATGTAGGCGTGAGAGATTTGTGTTCTTCATTTTATGTAGTTGTATAGATAATGAGAACAAAAATAAGGATTTATAGGCTAAGGTGAAAAAATAGAGGGTATTATTCTTGGGCACTTTTTAAAATCATTCTTCGGTACATTTGCTTGTAAAGAGTACGTTACCCGTTTCTATTCTCTAATTTGTCCTTTTTTATTCCTTAATTTCTGACAGAGTTTAGACTATTTCTGTCAGAAATTATCTAATCTTCGTCAAAAATTAGACAATTTTCGTCAGAAATTAAAGAATAGATCAGGTTTTGCAAGAGAATAGATGCCGTTTGTGTGGAGATTATGAGAGGATGTTTTCTGCTTCTTCCAAGCCCAACCAAGTAGATGTTTGAAATGGGTGTATAATTAATTAAAGTAGCTTTTAGCCCTGCAGAGAAGAAAATATTATTAATTTTGTGATTATAAGTAGTCACTGGACACATTCGTGGCATTACATTTAGATTCTCACTATCAATCAGACTTTAAAAATGAAAGAAATCGAGCTACATAATTTTAGATGTTTCGAAACACAACGCATCTCTTTCCGTGGTGGTATAAACCTCTTGGTGGGTGATAATGCTAGCGGAAAGACTTCTATTTTAAAGGCTTGTAGATATGTGCTAAGTTCTTTTTTCTCTGGATTTAGCGATGAAAATACAAGTTGGAAGAATCCTGATGTGGATGACTTTAGAGAGGTGGTTACCTCGGATGGTATTGTACTTCCTGAACAACCTATCCGTCTGTTTTTTAATACGGAGGATACAATGGATCTCTCGTTATTGGGTAGCAGGCAAAAGCATATGGAGTTAGGTGGGTTAGACTTTCCTTTTGTACTCGCTAAGAATAGCAAAAAGAACAGTCGTTCACTAATTACGGGTATAAGTGAGTATAAGAGATATGCCTCTCTATTGCAACAGAGTTATTTTGCTGATTCTGAACAAACTAGAACTTTACCGCTATTTGCCTCTTTTTCGACAGAAGATATTCACTCAAAGCGAAAGATAGATGCAGCCCGATTTAAGTCATACTATGCCAAGCCCTCTTTGGGTTATTATGAATGTTTAGAGGGTGACGGATTCTTTTCGTATTGGATAAAACGGCTACTTGTACTTCAAGAGGGACGCGAGGGGCATCCTGAAATATCAATCGTGCGCCATGCTCTACAAAAAGCCTTAGGTATTGATGGATGTGCGATTATAAAAGATATGCAGGTACGTCCCATCCAAAAAAAGGTCTATTTTATCTTTCTGGATGGGAGAGAGATTGAGGCGGATTATCTATCGGATGGGTACAGAAGATTGGTAAATATTGTAATCGATGTAGCCTTTCGGTGTGCATTGCTTAATAGAGGCATCTATGGTGAAGAGACTTGTTCTCTGACTAAGGGAACGGTCTTAATTGATGAAGTTGATTTGCATCTACACCCTACTTTGCAATCTTTGGTATTAAAAGGCTTGAAACATGCTTTTTCTTCTTTACAGTTTATTGTAAGTACACATGCTCCTATGGTTATGTCTGGAGTAGAGACGAATGAAGAAAATGTGGTCTACAAATTGGTATATACTTCGGAACAGAGCTATTCTGTTACTGAGATAAACACTTATGGTATGGATCTCTCTACCTTGACTGATGTTGTTCTAGATCAGATGCCGAGAGCTAAGGAAGTAGGGGAGAGTTTGCATAAACTATTTGATTTGATTGATAATGATGAGATTAAAGAAGCTAGATCCCTGCTTTCGGAATTGCGTGCAATGCATCGTGACAATCTTCCCGAGTTATCAGAAGCAGAAGCCATGTTGGATTGTGTAATTGATTCTACCAATGAAAACGATTTTTAAGCAGGCGGAGCCTAAAGAGTGGACTGCCTACCGATTGACCTCCGGGGCAGATTACGAAGCAATTCCTGAATTAAGGGAATCTTAATTGAAGAACAAGGCTATATCTGTGCCTACTGTATGCGGCGTATTGAGATTGCACAAGTTGGTAGAGTCGAAAAAACACGCATAGAGCATCTATTAAGTAGAGAGAAACATCCAGAGAGAAAGCTCGACTACTCCAATATGGTATTATGTTGTGATGGGAAAATAAATTCTCAATTTCATTGTGATGTGCTGAAAGGGGCCGATGATATAAATTTTAATCTCTTTACAGATACCTTTATTACAACGTTAAGTTATGGAGAGAAGAGTGGAGAAATTAAGTCATCGATGTGTTGCTATAATGATGAAATAAATAGGGTGATTAACCTTAATCATAAGTTATTAAAAGCAAATCGTGCTGCAGCATTGAATGGCGTTAAACGTTGGCTACAAAATGAGGGTTGGACTCTCTCTCTAATATAAAGAGACAGTTATTGATCTGGGAGGGTAGAGATGCTAATCATAAATATAAAGAGTATTGTGGAATTGTTATTTGGTATTTACAGAAAAAGTTACGCCAAACAATTGCTTAGTTACTTCTGCTTTGTAGATCTGCATTTGTAACAGCACGTAAATGAGCCCATACAAACCAGTAACCCCAATGAAACACTATACATTTAATGCCCCCTTGCCCTTTGAACTTGAAATAAAAGAACTTTCGGAGGTAACGCAACGTTTTCAACAATTATCGGGTGTTCCTCATCGTACGGACTTCTATGAAGTGGTTTGGGTGCAGTCGGGTGAATCGATTCAGATGGTCGATTTTGTACCCATAAAGTTAGTAGCAGGGCAGATTCTCTTAATTGGTAGGAACCAAGTGGTGAAGTTCGATACTTCTCAATCGTATGAGGGAAAGATTATTCTATTTACCGATCTATTCTTTAGCCGTACGGGGTGTGAGATTCAGCTAATGAAGCTATGGAATCTCTTTAATCCCTTTACCTGTAATACACCCATTGTGGTTAATAATCAATTAAAAACCTTCTTTGAGCTACTTATTGAAGAGTGTAGTGCCAAGCATGACCCCTTTCAGTCCGATTTAGTTTATAGCCTTTTGCATGCGCTCTTAATTGAATCGGCTCGCCAAAGTATGCACGGAATACCTACTACAAAGAATCAGGACTATGCCACTGCATTGCAGTTTTCTAAATTGGTAGAGAGTCATTACGCTTCCTGGCGAAAGGTGAATGATTACCTGGATGAAATGTCGATTACAGCCAAACCACTTTCCAAAGCTTTACAGGCGATTATTGGAAAGACACCCAAGCAATACATTGACGAACGAATTATACTGGAAGCCAAACGATTGTTGGTCTACACTACCGGGAGTGTGAAGGAGATAAGTTATAAATTGGGTTTTGAGGAACCTACCAACTTTAGCAAATTCTTCCGTGAACAGACCGATTTAACCCCTGCCGAATTTAAAAAAGAGAACCTTGCCTAAATTGATCTTTTTTCTCCCCAAATCTATCCGCTCTTGGTGAACAACCCGTGGTACTTTTGCATTGTAAAAATAGCATATTCACTTTAAAAAAGATCACAATGAAAAAAGTAACTATTATCGGAGCAAGCGGTTTTGTAGGTTCAACCCTTTTAAACGAAGCCTTAACAAGAGGGTATGAAGTACGTGCAATTGTTCGAAATCCTGAAAAAGTAACGGCTAATGCTCCTAAACTGGAGGTGATTAAAGCCGATGTTATGGACGAAGATAATCTCGTAAACTTGCTTTGTGGGGTAGATGAGTTAATTAGTGCCTACAATCCGGGTTGGACCAATCCCAATATATACGATGATACGCTAAAAGGCTATCCTACCATTCTGAATGCTGCTAAGCGTGCGGGTGTAAAACGCCTCTTGATTGTGGGTGGTGCAGGTACCTTGTTTGTTGCCCCTAATCTTCGCGTGATGGATTCGGGGGTTATTCCTGCCGAAATTATGGGTGGCGTAAAATCGCTGGGTGAGTTTTACTTAAACACCTTGATGAACGAAAGAGAGATTGATTGGGCCTTCTTCTCGCCCGCAGGTAATTTGGCTCCAGGCGAACGCACGGGCATCTATCGTTTGGGTAAAGACCATTTAATTCTCGATGCACAAGGTGCTAGTAACATCTCGGTTCAAGATTACGCCAAGGCTATGATTGATGAATTGGAAAGCCCTGCTCATCATTACGAGCGTTTCACGATTGGTTATTAATTTGCTTATCACTTATCCGAAACTAGGCTGTATGCAGGGGGGCGAGCTCACCCCTGCCATTCGCTTCTAATTCTCTCGATGCGTGTGAACCATATCAGGAGTTAGTAGGTTATATTAGAGAATTTCCACGCGTGTGGATGGTAGCATCCTTGTATAATCATATAATTCCAAAAATCTATGGCAAGAAGTTTTAAAGAAGCACTGGAGAAGCGCAGAAGCTATTACAGTATAAGCAACGAATCTCCTATTTCGAATGAACAGATTAAGTCTATTCTTCGTACTGCAGTAACCCACGTTCCCTCGGCATTTAATTCACAATCGACTCGGATTGTATTGTTATTGGCCCATAATCATAAAAGATTCTGGACACTGGTAAAGAACCGATTAAAAGCAATTGTACCTGCTGCTGCTTTTCCCGAAACCGAAGCTAAGATTGATAATTGCTTTGCTGCAGGGTATGGAACGATTCTGTTTCTTGAGGATACAACGGTTGTAGAACACCTACAGAATTCATTTCCTTTGTACAAGGATAACTTCCCAATTTGGTCACAACATACCTCGGCCATGCATCAATTAGCGATTTGGACGATGCTTGAAGATGAGGGATTTGGCGCCTCATTACAGCACTATAACCCTCTGGTCGATGCCGATATTTGTCAAGAATGGGGCATTCATCCTAGTTGGAAGTTGGTTGCTCAGATGCCGTTTGGTAAGCCCATCAGCAATCCGCAAGAAAAAACGTACAAGCCACTCGAGGAGCGTATTCTTGTTTTTGAGTAATCTTTCTACTTCTTGATTGGATGAGGCTTGTTAAGAGCACCTAATCGTTTTGTAAAATCGAAGCAAGTAAAGGCAGCTGGAAATCTATAGTTGAACCAGAATTGGCCTTTATAGAGTATAGGCAGCTAATTAGTTAGCTGCCTATATTGGTTGGGTGAATAGCCCGTTGTTCTTTTTAAATGCTTTGCTAAAGTATTCTCTTAATTTTAGTAACAATGATTTTGTCTTCATTAGTAAGCGTCAGTGCACAACAGGCTGACTCTTTTAAACAGCCCTATCCGTTGGGAGTAGAGTTATCACCCAATCCCAATTTTTCAGGGCAGGTTTGGCTGGCATGGCTAGAACCTGTAACGGATGAGGAGTATCTGAATGCTACTACCGAGACTGACAAGAGATAGAAGGCAATTAGAAGTGTTTATTATTTCTTCCTATTTAGCCATGAGTTTGCTAAGTAAAAATAAAAACTGTAAATTTGTCTAATTCCAATCGAGCACTCTTAACCGGAGAATCGTTGCATGGAACGAGACGGCTAAAGGCAGTGAGCTTAGTTGCTATTAAGTAATCTATTTAGTACCCTATCTTACCTCTAATAAGCTGTTTATTTACTCATTCAGACTCTTGCTTCCGCTTGCCGATTAAGCGTTAGTGGCCAGCAAGTGGTACAAATACTTAACTACTTTAAATAGGCGTATAGATGAAAAATGTAACTTACTTAGCAACTGCACTTCTAATGGCATCATGTGTACAAAAACCCTCTAAATTAGTCTATCCCGAAACCCATAGGGAAGATGTTGTTGATGTTTACTTCGGTACTGAAGTAGCCGACCCTTATCGTTGGTTGGAGAACGACACCTCTGCGGCTACGGCTGCCTGGGTAGAGGCACAAAACCTGGTGACAAACAGCTTTCTAGCACGTATTCCCTACCGGGAGCAATTACTGGCTCGTCTAACCCAGGTAGCAAACTATGAACGCGTAGGAACTCCCTTTAAGAAACACGGTAAGTACTACTTCTACAAGAACGACGGGTTGCAAAATCAAAGCGTTCTCTACGTACAAGATTCTCTGGAAGGAGAACCCCGTGTATTTCTTGATCCCAATAAACTTTCGGAAG
Organism: Phocaeicola sp.; assembly: GCA_051651025.1. Lineage (GTDB taxonomy): Bacteria > Bacteroidota > Bacteroidia > Bacteroidales > Bacteroidaceae > Phocaeicola. The sequence goes on along the minus strand of JBOFRN010000057.1, from coordinate 10,454 downwards.
ATGGTACAGTAGCTCTTACAGGAGTAAGCTTTTCACACAATGGCAAGTATGCTGCCTATACCATTTCGCGAAGTGGATCGGATTGGACCGAGATTTATCTGATTGATTTAACCACCGGAGAACGTATGGAAGACCACATAGAGTGGGCCAAATTTTCGGGAGCTTCTTGGCAAGGAGAGGGTTTTTATTACAGTGCTTATGATGCTCCTGTAGCAGGTAAGGAGTTCTCGAATGTAAATGAACTTCATAAAATATACTACCATAAAGTGGGCACTCCTCAGAGTGAAGATCGGCTTATTTACCAAAATCCAACCTATCCGAAGAGATTCTATACCGCTTCGGTCACAGACGATGATGCGCTACTCTTCCTTTATGAGAGCGGTGAGGGGCGTGGTAATGCACTCTATATGAAAGATCTGACCAAAGAGAATAGACCCTTTGTATCACTAGCAGCCAATATGGATTACGAATACTATCCCATCGAATCGATGGATGGTAAACTATACATCTATACCAATTACGATGCACCTAAATATCGATTGATGGTAGCCGATGTGAAGAGCCCTACACAAAAGGATTGGAAAGAGCTCGTTCCTGAATCAGAAGCAGTGCTATCATCGGCCAAGGTTATTGGTGGTAAGCTCTTTCTAATCTATGATAAAGATGCGTCCAATCACGCATATGTCTATTCGCTTGATGGAAAACAAATTCACGAAATTGCACTGCCTTCATTAGGTTCTGTAGGATTTAGTGGTGAGAAAGAGGATAAAGAGTGTTTCTTCGGTTTTACTTCGTTCACAACACCGGGAACAACATACAGTTATGATCTGGAAGCAAATCGCTATACCTCTTTCCGTGTGCCCCAGCTTACCTTCGATTCAGAGAGCTTTGAAACGCACCAACTCTTCTTTGCTAGTAAAGATGGAACCCGTATCCCGATGTTTATTACTCATAAAAAAGGCTTGAAGCTGGATGGCTCAAATCCGGTATTTCTTTATGGCTATGGCGGATTTAATATCAGCCTGAATCCTAGCTTTTCGCCCTCGCGCATCCCTTTCCTCGAAAATGGAGGAATCTATGCTCAAGTAAATTTACGTGGTGGGGGAGAGTATGGTGAGGCATGGCATGTGGCAGGCACCAAAATGCAAAAGCAGAATGTATTTGATGATTTTATTTCGGCAGCCGAATACCTTATAAGCGAGAATTATACCAATCCTAGCAAGATTGCTATTGTAGGTGGATCGAATGGGGGATTGTTAGTGGGTGCATGTATGGCCCAACGCCCCGAGTTGTTTGCGGTGGCTATTCCACAAGTAGGGGTAATGGATATGCTACGCTATCACAAGTTCACCATTGGTTGGAATTGGGCGAGTGATTATGGTACAAGTGAAGATAGCAAGGAGATGTTTGAATACCTAATGGCTTATTCGCCGGTTCATGCTTTGAAGAAAGGGGTGAAATATCCTGCTACGCTTGTAACTACGGCCGATCATGATGACCGTGTGGTGCCTGCACATTCTTTTAAATTTGCAGCAACTCTTCAGGCTTGTAATGAAGGTACAAATCCTACACTTATTCGTATCGAGAGCAAAGCAGGCCATGGAGCCGGAAAGCCTATGCGTAAAGTTTTGGAGGAGCAGGCAGATATCTATAGCTTTATTCTGTATAATATGGGAGTAGATTACAAAGAATAGCAGTTACTAACCAGCGATTCTGCTTTAATAACCAAGGATTATACAAATAGCAAAGTGCTTCTAGGTGTTTACATTACACCTAGAAGCACTTCGCTATTTGTATGCCCTGTTTTGTTGAATGTATTGTTTATTTACACCTCTCTATACTGCCTTGGCGACATGCCAGTATATCGTTTAAAATACTTCCCAAAAAAGGAAATATCAGAGAAGTTAAGTGCATAGGCTATTTCCTGAATAGACATGTCACTCGATTTGAGTTTCGAACTTGCATCGGTTATGACCAACTTTGCAATAATATCTGTGACTGTTTGTCCCGTAATTTTGCTCACTGTGCTGCTTAAATGTTGCGGTGAGATATGTAATAAATTGGCATAAAAAGCGACGTTTCGCTCCTGTTTATAGTGGCGGATAATATGCCGAGCTAGCTCTTTCACAATCTCTTCTCCACGACTAACTGTACTAATTTGCTTCTTATTAATTTGGTAGCAGTTACGTACACCATGAAAAAAGGATAGCAGTTGAGTGGCTGCCAAATCTGGGCTTAAGTTAAAACCCTCTATTTGAGTGGCTTTTTGCAAGAGAAGCATATACTCTTTAATCAGTTGAGCAACCTCGGGTTGAAGAGTCAGAATAGGTGTCTGAAGAATAGAATCGACACAATCCATAATGGCCGTAAATGAAGGTGAAGGAGTGTTGTGTACTAACTGTTTGTCAAAACTAATGATGTTTAAACAACAATTCTCTGACTGTTTAAGCACATGTATGTAACTATTGGGAAAGATAGTTATAAAATCATTGGCTTTGAGTGTGTAGGTAGAAAGGTATGTCGATAGCTCACATGCTCCCTCTGTACAGAGTATAAAAAGATAGGTGGGGGTTTGTCTAGGGAAACTAAACAAATCAGCAAGTACCCCTTTGCTATCGACCAGTACTTCTATTAGCTTATTTGGTTTAATAAAGTTAAATATCTCTTCTCTAATCATACAAACAACTTCCTTTTTGTTTTAACAGAGGGCGAAGATAGTTGGAATATGGCAACGAATCAAGTGTTATGCTTAAAAATAGACCACTATATATGATATGTAGCTCTTGTAATAGAATTGAAATTGAGAGATTTTTGCATCCTTATAATTAAATAGAGTAATCGTAAAATGAAATGTAATCAATTGTTAAGTGTAGTGGCTCTATTGGGGCTACTGTGCGCTTGCGGACAAACGAAAAATGAAGAGCAAACGATTCGCCCTGTAAAGGTGAAAGAGGTAATTGAATTGGGTAATATAGAGAAATCTTATTCAGGTATCGTTTCACCCGATCAGTTTAGTAATTTGGCCTTTAAAATGTCAGGACCTTTGGTTGCTATGAATGTAGAGGTTGGACAGCGCGTAAAGAAAGGTCAAGTCGTTGCTGAGTTAGACCCTACTGATTTTAGAATCGACTTAGAAGCTAAAAAGGCATCTTACCAGAATGCAAAGTCACAAGTAGAACGCTCAGAAAAGCTACTAGCTAAAAATGCCATCTCTACACAAGAGTATGAAACGAATTTGGCTGCTTTTACCAATGCGAAGAGTGCCTATGAGAATGCTCAAAATACATTGGAGGAGACCAAACTACGTGCTCCTTTTGATGGTTTTATTCAGAACAAAGCAGTCGAAAACTACCAACGTGTACAACCAGGTGAGAAAATTGTCTGTTTGATTAATCCCGATAAGTTGGAGATTGCGTTCAATGTTCCTGAGAATAACCTTCCTTATATACTATCCGGTTCCGATATCTATGTGGAGTTCGATGCTTACAAAGGAAAAAGATTCAAAGCAAAATTGAAAAAATATGTGGAGGCATCTCCCGATGGTGCAGGTATTCCTGCTTATCTCTATATGGACGATCCTCAGTTTGATCCTAAAACCTTAAACATTGCGGTAGGGTTTTCGTGTAGGGTGACTGTGAATCCAAGTAGCGAGTCTATTTTCCACAACAATGAGGTAAGTGTGCCACTATCCTCTATCGTATTCGATAATCGTTTAAACAGCAAGACTGTTTTTGTATTCAATACAAACTCTAATACGGTTGAACAACGCAAAGTGAATGACAGCGGCGTAATACTAAACAATGAAGATGTAGTGGTTGCAGGTCAGATTAAAGCTGGTGAAAAAGTGGTGGTAGCTGGTGCTTCCTACTTAGTAGATGGACAGCAAGTAAAATTACTAACCGAATAATTAGTCAAGGAGAGCAACTATGAATATTCCAAAATATTCCATAGATAACCGTAAAGTTATCTATTTCTTTCTAGCCATCTTATTAATAGGTGGGGTGTTTTCTTTTTTTGAACTTCCTAAAAAAGAGGACTCGCCCTTTATTATTAAGTCGGCAGTATTGGTAACACAGTACCCAGGAGCAAATCCACAAGAGGTGGAGAAACTAATCACTGAACCCATTGAAAGAGAAATTCAATCGATGTCTGAGGTGTATCAAATTAAATCGGAGTCTTACTTCGGTATGTCAAAAATTTCGATCGAACTGCAGCCTACTATCGATGCGGATTATATGCCTATAAAATGGGATGAGTTGAGACGTAAGGTTGGTAATATTCAGTCTCGATTGCCTAGCGGTGCTTCTACAATCACAGTCAACGATGACTTTGGTGATGTTTTCGGTATCTATTATGCACTAACAGCCGATAAAGGTTTTACTTACAGTGATCTTAGATACTGGTCGCAACGTATTCGAACACTACTCACACCCATTAACGGAGTCCAAAAGGTTACACTCTTTGGAGAGCAAACCGAGATTGTATCGGTTAAGATTTCAACCTCTAAACTAGCAAGCTTAGGTGTAGATCCCTCGTCGGTGATGAATGTGCTTCAACAGCAAAACATCCAAGTGAATACGGGTGATGTAAAGGCGGGTAGCTATCAACTTCGCTTACGTGCTGAAGGTACTTATACTAGCCTAGAGGATATTGAGAACCAGTTGATTATGACTAGCGGAGGGCGAGATGTTCGTTTAGGTGATATTGCTACGATTGAACGTGACTACATAGATCCTCCTAGCACCTTGATGCGAGTAGATAGCAAACCTGCAATTGGTTTTGGGGTAGCTACTGGTCCTAAAGATGACGTAGTTGCAGTAGGTCGATCAGTCGAAGCTGGTCTCAAAGAGATTGAACAACTTCTACCGATTGGACTTGATATTGTGCCTATTTATCCTGAGGATAAGATTGCTCACGAGGCAAACAATGGTTTTATTATAAATCTTCTTGCTTCGCTACTTATTGTAATTGTCATAATCTTTATGGTAATGGGCTCTCGTGCAGGTATGTTGATAGGTAGCTCTTTATTGTTCTCAGTAGGTGGTACGCTACTTATTATGTATTTGTGGGGAGTTGGTTTGAACCGTACTTCGCTTGCTGCTTTTATCATTGCGATGGGTATGTTGGTGGACAATGCAATTGTGGTAACGGATAATGCCCAAATTGGTATTCAGCGTGGTAAAAGTCGTATACAGGCCTTAATAGATGGGGCTCGTAAACCACAAATGGCTTTATTGGGTGCTACCTTGATTGCAATCTGTTCATTTTTGCCACTTTATTTGGCACCTGCAGCTGTAGCAGAGATTGTAAAGCCTCTATTTATCGTACTAGCAGTATCCTTGTTTTTAAGTTGGGTTTTGGCTTTGAGCCAAACGACTACTTTTGGTAGCTTTATTCTGAAAGAGGCAGAACCAGGCGTAGAACTTAAGGATCCTTATGACAAAAAGCTTTATCACCGTTTTGCTGGCTTTATGGATTTGCTTATCAAGCGCCGTTTTGTAACACTTACTGTGGTAATTGCTACGCTTGCTTTCTCCTTGTTTGTGATGGGACTGATGCCTCAAAGCTTTTTCCCAAAAATGAGTAAACCCTACTTCCGTGCTGACTTAATCTTCCCTGAGGGCTTTAGCATTCACGAGGTAGATAAAGACGTAATGCAGGTTGAGGAGTTTCTTGCGAATCACGAAAAAGTAAGAACTTATTCAGTAACGTTGGGAAGTACTCCTATTCGCTACTACTTAGCGAGTTCTTCATTTGGTCCTAAATCGAACTACGCAAATGTGGTAATCGAAACCAATGATCCAGAGGATGCATCACAAGTAGAAAGTGAGTTCTACAACCATATGGTTCAGAATTTCCCTAATATCATTACTCGTTCGGCACTTTTTGCACTTTCTCCAGTACCTGAGGCTGCAATCGAAATTGGATTTATTGGTCAAAATGTCGATACACTTACAGCTTTGGTAGAACAAGCAAAACAAATTGCTCGTGAATGTGATATGGTAATGGATGTACGTTCTAGTTGGGGAAATAAGGTTCCTGTTTGGAAACCTATGTTCTCGCAGCAAAAAGGTTTACGCCTGGGTATTACACGTCAACAAGTGGCCAATTCATTCCGTACTTCGACCAATGGTTTGCCATTGGGTGAGTATCGTGAAGGAGACCAATCATTGCCTATCATGTTACAAGATATGGATAAAAATGATTTTAACTTGAATGATATTAAGAGTGTACCCGTATTCAGTACCAAAGCAAAATTGGTGAAGGTTGAACAAGTTATTGATAACTTCAACCTATCTTATGATTACAATGTAGTACGTCGTTTTAATCGTGAGCCTTGCATGATGATGCAATGTGAACCACTTCGAGATGCAAATGCTATGGCGGCCTTCAAGCAAGTTCATGATGCAGTGAAGGATAAGATGGTACTACCTGAGGGGTATAAAATGAAGTATTTTGGTGAACAAGAGAGCCAAGATATAAGTAATGAAGCTTTGGCTGCAAACATGCCGCTTACCTTCTTACTTATTTACATTACGCTATTACTATTGTTCCCAAGTAACTATCGTAAGCCCGTATTAATTATGCTAATGCTTCCTTTAATGTTTATTGGGGTTGCTTGGGGATTAATTTTGTTTGGTAAGTCATTGGACTTCTTTGCCATTCTAGGTTTATTAGGCTTGATTGGTATGAATATTAAGAATGCCATTGTACTTGTAGATGAGATTGGTATACAGTTAGAAGAGGGCAAAGTAGGAAAATATGCGGTAATTGAAGCTACTAAAACACGTATTGTACCCGTAACAATGGCTTCAGGAACAACTATTCTAGGTATGTTACCACTCTTGGGCGATGCCATGTTTGCCGGTATGGCAGCAACAATCATGGGTGGTCTTTTAATCTCGACTGTACTTACCATCTTTGTACTTCCAGTAACTTACTGTATATTCTTTAAAATTAGAGCAGATCGATAATGAAAAGAAAACAAACGATATTAATGGGCTTTTTAATGACAGCAGCTATGCTGTCAGCCCAAAATACGGTGACTTACACCGAATTTGAACAACGTATGTTGGAGTATAGCCAAACGTTGAAGCAGAGTGTTGCTCAACGAACTGCTATGCAAAAAGCCATGCAGGTGGCTAAAACAGCTTTCTTACCTTCTGTAGATGGAGGTGGTAGTTACCAATATCGCATAAATGATTTAGACTTAAACTTTGGCGAAGCTAAAATGCCTATGGATAAAAACACCTACAGCTTGGAGTTGGGTGTTAGCCAGCCTATATATGCAGGTGGAACGATTCATAACAACTACAAGGCTTCACAAATTCAAGCTGATATGGCCGACAAGTCGATTGAGTTAACGACTGACAATCTGATTTATGCCGCTCAAGCTAGCTATTGGGGTGCTGCTGCTCAAAGAGAGATGTATCAAACCATGACTCAGTATGTAGAAACGATTCAAGAATTAGTGAAGATCCTACAGTACAAGTATGACGATGGTTTGATTAGTAAAACCGACTTGATTCAGATGCAGGCACGCTTGAAAGAGGCTCAGTTGCAGCAGTCAAGCAGCTACCAGTCTTATCAAGTAGCTTTGCAAAATATGAATGTATTAATGGGGGTAGCTCCTATGGAGGAGTTAACTTTAAGTAATTCAGTATCTGAAGTAAGCCCTACGATTGAACATATTGGAGCAGAGGTTGCATGGGGAGTACGTCCTGATTTGCAAATCTCTCAGTTGGATATTGATTACCAAAAACGCCAGATTAAACTAGCTGCAGGTAAGTATAACCCAACTTTAGCGGTTGGATTTAAGCAAAGCTGGGGTACGCAGATGATTAATCTTTCGGGCGAAACCGTTTGGAATTCCAATCTATATGCATCGCTTAGTGTACCCATTCTTCGTTGGGGGGCTCGATTTAAGTCAGTCGCTGCCCAAAAGGCCGTATTGTTAACTAAACAGTATGCTTTGCAAGATAAACAAGATCAAATAAGCAAAGAGGTGGCAAAGGCTTGGACAGACATGACGGAGTACAAACGTCAGTTAGAGTTGGCAAAAGAAAATTGTGCTTTGGCAGAAGAGAATCTTGATTTGAATACCTTCAGCTATACAGAGGGTAAACTAACAGTTCTGGATGTTCTTTCGGCACAGCTTACTTGGATTCAGGCTTATAGCAGTTTAATTCAAACCCAATATCAAGAGAAGCTTTCATTGGCTGATTACCGCAAAGCAGTGGGAATGCGCTACTTGGAAGATGCTTCGAGCACTGCTGAATAGCCCTAGATGAAGATTGCCTTTTAATGGCATCGTTATAAAATTCTGCCTGGAATTGCTAAATTGCAATTCCAGGCAGAATCATTTTATTTAGAGAGTTCCTTGTTTTAGGTTCTCTACAAAATCGTCAATTCGGTGTAATTCCCTAGGAATATTAATCCGTTGTGGACAATGTTTTACGCATTTACTGCAGCCAATACAGTAAGCTGCTTGACGTAATTTAGGTACACTTCGGTCATAACCAACTAAGAATGCACGACGGGCAGCTGCGTAGTTGGGATCTTGTTGACTTTGAGGTGTATTCCCCTCATTCACACATTTATTATAGTGTAATAGTACTCCTGGAATATCTATTCCGTAGGGACATGGCATACAGTATTGACAATCATTACAGGGTATAGTAGGATACTGCATCATTAGTTTAGCAGTCTCTTTTAAAAACTCATCTTCCTCTTTGCTGATAGGTGTTAAGGGGGAGTAGCTATGAATATTGTCTTGTAAATGATCCATATAGGTCATACCACTCAGTACGGTGAGTACCATGGGTGGAGTGCCTGCAAATCTAAAGGCCCAAGAGGCTACACTTCCATCAGGATTTCGTTCTTTTAAACGATCATGAACGTGTGTGGGTATCTTGGCTAAACGTCCACCTAAGAGGGGTTCCATGACCACTACCGGTATCTCTCTTTTTGCCAATTCCTCATACAAATAGTCAGCATTCACGTTTCTACCTGTAGCATTCTCCCAATCCGAGTAGTTGAGTTGGATTTGTACAAAGTCCCAATGTACTTTTTCATGGAGAGCTAGTGCTTCATCAAATCCTTCCTTAGTACCATGAAATGACCAGCCTAGATGACGTATTCGTCCTGCCTCTCGTTCTTGGAGTAAGAAATCGAGCAATCCATTCTCAATAAAACGTCCTTGTAAGCCTCGTGCTCCTTCTCCTCCAAGCATGTGAAGCAAATAATAGTCTATATAATCGACTTGTAGCTCTTTAAATGATTTTTCATACATAGCTACTCCGAAGTCATAATCGCAACTATTAAAGTTAGACATTTTGGTTGCAATGTAGTATTTGTCACGTGGATGGCGTGAAAGTGCGTTACCTGTTGCTCTTTCGGACCACCCTTGTATGTAAAGAGGCGATGTATCAAAGTAGTTCACTCCATGTGCAATTGCATAGTCCACTAAATCATTCACCTCTTCTTGATCTATTACGCTTTCTCCCTCTGCAGGATTACTTAGAAGGGGCCAGCGCATGCAACCATAGCCCAAAAGCGAAACATGGTCTTCTAATTGGGGAAAAGTACGATATTCCATTTTATCGGTGGGGATCGTTTTGCCTCCCCCTTGACCGTTCTCTTTTGAATTTTTCGAAGAAGAACATCCTGCCAGTGCAGCTGTCGAGGTCGCTGCACCAATTCCCATGATTTTGAGAAAATCACGGCGATCTATCTTTTTATCTTTCATGCTGATTTTGCTTTAGGTTGTTTGTTAAATGAGTTTGTGTAGTGGATGTCCTTCCACATAAATTGCACTGTAAGGGCGAGAAGGGCACACCTGTTCGCAGGCTCCACACCCGATACAACGCTCTACATCTACTGCTGGAACTTTAGGAGTTCGCTCACCCGATGCAACCATACTAATTGCTCCAGTAGGACAGTGGCGTGCACAGTTTCCACACGAGTCTCCATTGGCTATAGGTATACAAAGTTCTCTATTCCAAACAGCATGGCCAATTTGTGTGGCCGATTTATCTTCTCTGCTAATTCGTTTAATAGCTCCTGCTGGACAAACTTCGGAACACTTTGTACATTCTGGTCTGCAGTAGCCTCGTTCGTACGACATTTCGGGCTGCATAAATGTTTCAAGTTTGCTAGAGGGCCTAAGGACTTGATTGGGACAAGCACTAACACACAGTTGGCATGCGGTACAATGTACTTTCATGTTTCGTGCACCACGTGACCCAGGAGGGGTGATGGGTGTATTGCGTTGGGGTATCTTTTTGTTGAGTATCTCTGCAAATCCTCCATCTACTTTATTGGCTATTTCTGAAGAAACAACTTGTGCTTTGATTCCGGCACCTGCAAGAAGTAAAGAGGTAGCAATAAAGTTTCTTCTACCACTTTGATTCATTGTTTTCTCTGAATGTTTCTCTGACTTAGAGTGGCTTTTC
>JBOFRN010000056.1:0-2666 GCA_051651025.1 Phocaeicola sp. | reverse complement strand
TCTGAATCCTCGCTGTCGATTGAGTAACGGGCAGCAGGAGCTTCTCTTTGACGATCACTTTGGTTTGACCCAGTGTATCCATCGATGATTGCAGTACTGTCTGCTTTGTTGTGTTGCAAGCGCATAGGACAGCGAGAATAATACTTACAGGTAGTAGCACTAACAATAATTTGTTGCAGCTTAGCGAGAGTTCTGCGAAGGTCATTGGTCTGTTGTTGTTGATTGATAATAGTGTTACTTAAATCCTCGTACATACTTTTGTATGTGTCATGTACTTCTTTGCGAGATCGGGTATGGTAGAGCTTTCTATTGACAAGCCATGTGGCTATCGAAGCGAACACCCCCGAAGGCAGGCAATACATTAATAGCTCTACCACTTTATCCATGATCCTTATTGTTTAATACCTATTGAGATAAGCCACGATTTAACATCAAATGATGGACAGGCTTTTGCTGCCAGATCACAGTGACCGACGATCTTCACTTTCGGATATTGTTTATGAAATGACCTCACGTATAACTCAAGAGCAGCCTTTTGACCATCAGTACGGGTATCCTTTGGGTTACCTGACTTATCGCAACCGCCTGCATAGACAATGTGTCTTGAGTAAGAGTTGTGACCCGATGCACCGTTTGTGATCTCCCAAGAGTCCACCGTATCGTCTTCGTTGTTTTTCACCAAGCGGACAACTTTGCCACTTAGTTCAAACAGATCAGTATAACCCACCTGTTTCCATCCATTTCCGCCTTTATCCTTTGGCGATGTATGCCAGTGACGGATATCCTTTTCGGTTACTTCTCTACCTTCTGGTGTTGCTGTGCAGTGAATAACCAGGTACTTTAGTTTATTCGCCATAATTAGGGTTTGCTGAAAATAGCTTAATCCCCTGAGTGTCAACTTAGCAATCTCTATATTATTTGTATAAGTACACGATTATTAGTATATTTGGTCTTAAACCCTTGCATTATGATTCGACATAAAGATAGCCAGCAGCTACGTATTACTGAATTTGAGACTCCCTTTGAGACAACTCTTGATTCTAGCAACCGATGGGTTCTTTTAGCCAACACTCTTCCTTGGGATGAACTTTGCTCAGTTTATAATGAGAAGATGAGTCAAAAGATGGGTGCTCGAGCCATTGATGCTCGTGTTGTTATTGGTGCGTTAATAGTAAAGCATCGCATGAAATTATCTGATATTGATACCATAGAATATATCCGTGAAAACATGTATGTTCAATACTTTTTGGGTTTGCATGTCTACACCTATAAACCGGTTTTTGATCCTAGTTTATTTGTCCACATTCGCAAAAGACTTGGCTTAAAAGAGTTTGAAGATATGACTACTTTTCTTATGAAAGAAGAAGAAAATAGCAAGGCAAAAGAGGATAATGATGAGGATGATTTTAGTAAAAAAGATGAAGCTGGTAACATAACACACAAGGGAAGCATTAAGATTGATGCTACTGTTACGGATGCTGAGATTAAATATCCAACAGATTTAGATCTGCTTAATTCTGCTCGGGAAAAGTCAGAAGAATTGATTGATAAATTATGCTCTATTTCTTCTTTTCCTAAGCCTAGGATGTATCGTCGTAATGCTCGTAGGGATTATCTTTCTTTAATTAAGAAGAAGGTAAAAGGCAAGAAGTTGCTTCGTAAAGGTTTAAGAAAGCAACTTGCGTATTTGTTTAGAAACATAGGCTATATTCACTCTATACTTGACAGTGATCCATGTCTAATTACCAGATTGTCAAAAGCTGAGCTAAAATATTTTTGGATTATACAACTACTCTACGATCAACAAAAACAGATGTATGATGAGCGTAAGAGCAGCTGTTCGGATAGAATTGTTAGTATTCATCAGCCTCATGTACGCCCTATTGTAAGAGGAAAGAGTAAAGGTAAAGTAGAGTTTGGTGCCAAGATAGGGGTTTGTGTTGATAATGGTTACTCTCGAATAGATCATTTAAGTTGGGATGCCTATAATGAGTCGGAAGATTTATCTGTTCATTTGGAAAACTACAAAGCACAACATGGCTTTTATCCTTATCGAGTTTTGGGTGATAAAATTTACCTGAATCGTCAAAATCGCACTTTAATGAAGGAGCTTGGAATTGAAGCTGTAGGAGCACCATTAGGTAGACCCTCTAAAGAATCAAAGAGACCAGAGTATAAAGCAAAAATGCGCAAAGCAGCGGGAGAGAGGAATGAAGTTGAGGGGAGTTTTGGAGTTGCAAAACGCCGCTATGACATGAACGATATTAGAGCACGGTTAGCCAACACTGCCGAATCTTGGATTGCGGTAGGGTTCTTCGTGCTAAATTTACAAAGATTCCTCAGAGGGATTCTTTGTGTCTTAAAAGTAATTGGCAGAAACAGATTAATTGAAAGGATAAAACTAGCTATAGAAAAAACAATAACAACAATGAACAAGATATGCCATCCACAACAGGCTAGACAAAGATATTGTGGATGACATTTTCAGTAAACCCTAATTAAAGCACACACTCCTCAAACTCCTCTCTGATCTTCTCATACGCCTCAGCATATAGATCAAAATTACGATCCTTAAGTGGGTAATCCTTCGCTTGCAAAGCAGGAATAACCTTTACATCAAACCCCTTAGCATCATAAATCTCACCACAAATCATACGGAATGATTT
>JBOFRN010000055.1:0-2135 GCA_051651025.1 Phocaeicola sp. | reverse complement strand
TGTAAATTCTAATTCAAAAGTCTACCTCTTTTCCAATTGAAAAAGGGACCACCCAATCTTCATTGTTCACTACCTTTGCCTATCAATCTTAAAGGCATGGGATAAAATGAAGAGTATGACTCAGAGACAAGAAATCATTAAGATGTTACGAGATGGGCGTAGTATTCGCTCCATCTCTCGTGAGATGAGTTGCGACAGAAAAACAGTTCGCCGGTATCTCAACGAGTATGAAAAAGCTTTGGCCAGTGAGGATTCGAGTGCAGCTGTATTGGATCTAATTCATACCAAGCCAACGTATCAAGTAGCCAACCGTAGATGCCGAAGGTTCTCTAAATCCATCCAGGAGCGTGTTGACCATTATTTTGAGGTTAACCGTAAGTTGCGTCGACAAGGGTTACGCAAGCAATGTATGACAGGTAAGCAGATACATCGCAAACTTGTAGAAGAGGGTTTAGAGATTAGCTATTCAACTGTGTGCAATTACCTCCTACATAAAAGAGTAGAAGATAGCAAGGTACCAATGAGCAAGGAGTGCTTTCTTCGTATCCACTACGAACCTGGGCAGATTGTAGAGTTTGACTGGGGAGAGGTTACTCTCTACATTTCAGGAAGAAAGATGCGTTTCTATATGGCTGTATTTACCTTTGCCTATAGTAATGCACGCTATACCTACTTATTTCGTCATCAAGACCAGTTGGCTTTTATGGAATCTCACCGTAATTTCTTTAGAGAAGTAAACGGGGTACCCTGTTGCATGGTCTATGACAACATGCGTGTGGCAGTGAAGGAGTTTGTGGGAACTGAGCGTAAGGTGACCGACACACTTGCAGGTATGTCAAGCTTTTATGGCTTCAGTTATAGATTCTGTAATATACGTTCAGGTAACGAGAAGGGCCATGTAGAGAATAGCGTTAAGGTGGTACGCAGTAGAGGTTTTAGTGGCGAAGATATTTACTTCAAAACGATAGAGTTAGCACAAAAACATGCTTCTCAAATATGCTCCTTACTTAATAAAGAAGGTAAATCAAAAGAGATTAGCGTGTTGGAGGATTGCCAAGCTCTCAAAATAAAGGAAGGAGACTTTGGATGCTTTGTACTTCAAGAGTATAAAGTTGACAAATGGTCTACGGTATACGTTAAGAACTCTCACTACTCGGTTCCAGATCATCTGGTCGGGAAAAGTGTTTCTGTACGTCTGTACAGCGAAAAGATTGCTGTATTCTACAAGCAAGAGAAAATTACTACTCACCAGCGAAGTTATACAAACGATGATTGGGTGGTAGACATTACCCACTACCTACCAACGCTATTAAACAAACCTAATGCACTCACTCATACACAAGCATGGCACAATGCTAGTGATAAACTCCATAAGATATACAAGAATCGGTTCTGCGGTACAGATAAAGAGTTTGTGCAGCTCATGGCATTTATAAGTGAGAATGGTTATACAATAGCAGACTTGGAGGAGAAAAGCAAGGAGTTGTATGGTAGAAATGTGCGCAAAGCCACCAAAGACCAACTTACAGCTATGTTGCTCAATAAAGAGCAAGATGTTATTCTAGAGAACACTCCACTGGAATCTTTCAAGGAACAGGAAATACTTATCCAGCAGAGAGCAGGTGACTCACTTGAGGGAATCACAGCAATAATGGGTACCAATACTCACCTAAAGACCCTTGGAATATGATTATTACAGAGAAAGAACAACTATGTAGCTTGGCTACAGAACTAAAGCTCCTATCAGTTAAAGAGAGCCTTGAAGAGATGGTAGAAACGAGTGGCAAGCAAGGGTGGAGCCAAATTGAATTTGTGCGCAAACTACTCGAAGGGGAAGTAAATAGGAGAAATGAAAACCGGAAACAACAGAGAGTTAAGGCTGCACACTTCTTTGGGCTCAAATATTTAGAGGAATTAGAGAGGGATGAACTACCCATAGAGGCTGCACAGATTTTACCAGTGCTAGAAACCCTTGAATTTATTAAACAAGGTAGAAACTCAAGTTTCCCACCCCTCTTTTTCTAATTAAAAACAGGGTGATTGTTTTCTATTCTTTTTATAATCAGCACATTATTACGCTGCCTTATTTTTTGTTAATGTCTTATTAGAGTACTGGTTTACAGCATTAAGCATAA
>JBOFRN010000054.1:0-2032 GCA_051651025.1 Phocaeicola sp. | reverse complement strand
ACCGCAGTTAAATCGGCAATGTCTGTTACGTTCTCCTTTACCTTTCGAGAGATAACTTCGCGTAAGAATAGCTGATTGTCTGGTGTTCCTTTCGCTATAAACTTTAGAAAGAGCTTTTCTTCCTCACTTGGATTTTTATGAAGTAGTGGATCGATGTTAAAGAGCTCTTTTCGAGCTAAATCTCTGTCATAGATAAGTTTCTGAGATTTACTTGTGATTTCGTATAACCACTCTTCTTCGACTCTTCTGTTGTTAAGGATAAATCCAAATGCATAATTCTTACCTCCTGCTTGAATCTCATATTCCATTCTAGTACTTTTCTCGGCGGCCTCTTTGTTTAGCCTAAATTTGGGGTAGTCAATGGGCTGATCGGTGGGTACCCCTTTCAATAGAAGCCACCTTCCAAAAGCGATTGCTTTGATTAGATTTGATTTTCCTGAAGCATTTGCTCCAAGTACAATGCTTGTTTTAAGCGTAGATATCCCTTTGATAGGAGTTGTTTTATGATTTTTCTTGAGGGTTCCTTTGCTAGGTAGCATAGAAAATGTCTCTCTCTCGTAGAATGAGAGGAAGTTTTCGACGGAATAACGGACTAACATAAATAATAGGTCTTATTAGTTTGGTGCGAATATAGTGAAAAAATCACATCTTTGGTTTTTTTTGTTGGATTTAGGTCCTTTTTTTGTGATTTATAAACGATTTTATCACTTTTAGCTGGGTTCAAGTCATTCACCCCTTTGTATAAATAGCCTGATACCTCGACCCCAAGTTTACCAATTTACCCTCGCTTAGCAAGCGATTAATTTGTTGCAGTGCCTTGCTGCGGGTAAAGTGGCACAACGCTTCTAGCTCTTTGCGTGTTACGGTAGTATGCTCCTTCAAATAGGCCTCTACCTGCTGGTCTACTGCTTGATTGGTAAGTAGTGCCGAGTGATTTTTGATTTCTACCCGTTCAAATTTAGCGGTAGCTAGTTCCTGCTTTAGCTCTTTGGCAGGCCGGTAGGTGATGCTCTTAACCTTTACATGCTCTGCACGGGTGCGTGGGGTAACCTCGGGGGCCGTGCAGCCTAGGGCCAAGTTAAATGAGCCGATACCGGTTAACTGCACGCTTCGCCCATCGTTTAAGCCTTCGGATAAGATATGTTTTAGCTCTGTAAGGCAGGCTATAACATCGCCACCAGTTAACGAGCAGCGATAGCTTATAAGCTCTATAATCTCTTCTGTTTCGAGTGGACTTTTGTTGACAATGCGCGGATGATAGCTTAGCTCTGTTTCAGTAGCTTGTGGGTTTGCATAGAAATCGAATTTAATGGCCATAATGCTGGAACTATTTAAAGGTTATTATTCACGCTGCTTATGCCTCTTTTTCTACTTTTGTAGGGAGGTTTTTAGCGATTGACTCTAGTCAATCGAGTAACTGACTGGAGTCAATCAGTTTACTGACTCTAGTCAATCAAGTAATTGACCCGAGTCAATCACTAACTTTGTGCGTGCAAGTTACTGATTTCGTTTGGATTAAAAAAGTAACTACCCATTTGTTTTAGGACTGTTTATCTGCTCTACAGCCTATTTACATCCTCTAAATAGCCCACAACCCTCCTATCGGCGGCCATCTACCCCCCACATCATCTTATCGCGCAGGGTTTGAAAGAAGGAGTGGTTGCAGCGTTGTACCACTTTTACGGTATACCCTGCTTTGCGAATGGTTAACTTACTCCCTTGGCGGCAGGTTTCGCTACGTCCGTCTATGGCGATTAAGAAGTTGTGGCTACGGCTCTCTACATCTAGGGTAATTTTCCACTCGTCGTTTATTACGATGGGGCGCACATTTAAGCTGTGTGGGGCTACTGGGGTAATCGAAATGGTTTTGCTTTGGGGCACCATGATGGGGCCTCCTACGCTGAGTGAGTAGGCGGTAGAGCCTGTGGGTGTAGCAAAGAGTAAACCATCGGCTTGGTAGGTATGTAGGTATTCGCCATTAATGGCGGTGTGAATGGCAATCATCGAGGAGCTGTCGCGCTTTAAGATGGCT
>JBOFRN010000053.1:0-1957 GCA_051651025.1 Phocaeicola sp. | reverse complement strand
CGAAGGTGGTTTCGGGATTGTTAACCAACTTGCGGTCATACAAAGCACGAAGCGGCACGGTAGAAGATTGTATAAAACCCAAAGCACCTGCCTCGACCATCTCTTTGTAAAACAAGCCAGGCAGTTCGCGGTAGGGCAGTAGCTGATGCTTGCCACCATTGCGTCTATTCTCGTGTTGCAACGAGTCATTCTTTTGTTGAATGGCTACATTATGGGCTATCATCGCTTGGCGCAACGAGTCCGATGGAGCTAGTTGACTAATGGGCCAACCGCTATTCAATCCACCTACCAATACCCAAGCCCCTTTTAGTTTATGCTTAATGCGCTTAAGCTCGGCTTCGGAACGAGGCTCCATTACCACGTGCCCCCGCTGCACCCCTTTGGTGCCCGAAGTGTACGAGGGGGTAACAAAATGAAGCTGCATAGGAGCATCGCCACCAATCATTCGTCCAAACCAAGGGCCACGATTAAAACCTACCGGCACTTCGCCCGCCTCCTCAAGATAGGCAGTAACGCCCCATTTTTTATACTCGCGAAGCATCCATTCGGCCGCATTCTCGTAGGCATCCGACCCTATTAAGCGTCCGCCAAACCGATTGGTCAATACATCTATTTGGTGCATTACGCGGTTATCGGTTTCGCCCATCTCTATGATTTTCTTTACTGCAGCGGGTTGTGCAAACAGATTCGTTACACAGAAAGCGGCAGCCAACATAAGTAGTAAGTAGTGTTTTCTCATTTTCCTATTATCTTTCATTTTAACCTTAATGCTGCAAATATAGCAACTTTTTGCTTTTTGAGGCCATACTACGGCACATTACCTCCTTATTTTCCTACAATCTAGCTAAATAGATAGCTTCCAAAGGGTAGAGTCATTATAACTTATAGATAGACCAAGTACCATCCACCCAAAGCGTATATAAGAAAAAGAGAGCAATCTAGCCATTTATCTTCCCTTTTTTGCAACCTTTCATCGCCTCCAAGCGTCTATTACTAAAAGAGACAGAAATTATGAAAAAGAATTTATTCCTACTAGCAGCATTTATCTGCTGCTTATGTGTACACACAGCCTGTGCTAGTACCCAAACAAGCAAAAATGCCACTCGAAAACAGGTAGAGGTAGGCTCGTTTCATACCATTAGCACCAGTAGTTCCATCGATGTTTTATACACCCAAAGTAGCGGCAAGCAAGAGGTAGAGATTTACACCACCCCTAGACTCATGGAGCTAGTAGAGGTAGTAGTAGACAACGGCGTATTAAAAGTAGGCTTTAAACGCTCTAACAAATCAATCTCTATAAAAGACGAGCCACTCGAGGTACGTGTAACAGCTCCTGCTGTCAATGCGCTAAAAGCCTCAAGTTCGGGCGATATAAAGCTACTGAATGGTTTAAAGAGTTCGGGCACGCTATTAATTAGCGCATCAAGTTCGGGCGATATAAAAGGGAAAGAGATAGCCTGCGATGAGCTAATTGTAAAAACATCGAGCTCGGGCGATATAGAGCTGGAGCAAATATCGACCAAAACAATTGTAGCCGAGGGAAGTAGTTCGGGCGATATAGAGTTAAAACGAATTACTGCCATGGAGGTAACGGCTAAATCAAGTTCATCGAGCGAGCTAGATCTTACAGGCCGATGCGAGAAGGCGACTTTCGTAGCCTCTAGCTCGGGCGATATTGATGCAAAGAACTTAAAAGCGATAGAGGTCAGCGCCACAGCTAGTTCAAGCGGTGAAATTAGTTGTTATCCTACCGATAAACTAAGAGCTAAAACATCGAGTGGCGGTGAAATTAAGTACAGAGGAACTCCACAACAAATAGAGAGTGCTCAAAAAGTTAACTTAAGGCAGTTGAAATAGCGTTGCTGAAGAGTAGATGAAGAATAAAAAAACAAAACTTCACCACAACACACTGATAATGAGAAGGTGTGAAGGGTGAAGTTTTTTTTTCAACAAACCT
>JBOFRN010000052.1:0-8778 GCA_051651025.1 Phocaeicola sp. | reverse complement strand
GTGGTTATGTACTACCCGATGGAGCTGTTGCTCTCTCAGCCGATGAGAAAATAGCTAGAGGCAAGCAAGCCATTGCAGCACTCAGCCAGTTTAGAGAGGCTAAGAAAGCTGGAAAGAGTCAAGAGGCTATTCAAGCGCGTGCTATCTTTGATGAGAATGTTTCCTACTTTGGGTATGGTTATATCAAGAATAAAACCGATTTAGTTCCGAATGTTCCACTGCTCTTTTGGTCTTTCCGTATCATGGTTGGTTTAGGAGTATTCTTTATAGCCTTCTTTGCAGTAATGCTTTTCTTGGCATCACGTAAGCAATTAGCAAATAAACGCTGGTTACACTGGGTGGGTATTCTCTCCATTCCTATGGTCTACATGGCCAGTCAGTCGGGTTGGGTTGTTGCCGAGGTAGGACGCCAGCCGTGGGCCATTCAAGATCTATTGCCCGTGGGTGTAGCCATCTCCAAATTGCCAACCTCATCGGTACAGCTTACCTTCTTTATTTTCTTGCTTCTCTTTACGGTGTTACTTATAGCCGAGATTCGCATTCTGCTTAAAGCCATTCAGAAAGGTCCCGAGAATTTGCCAGGAGAGCGTAAAAACCCATCTTCAAACAACTAAAAAAGTACATTATGGATTATCAATTCTTACAACAATACTGGTGGTTCCTAGTATCCTTGTTAGGCTCTCTGCTTGTTTTTTTACTCTTCGTACAAGGTGGAAACTCACTACTCTTTACGCTCGGACGTACGGAAGAAGAGCGTCAACTACTTGTAAATGCTACTGGCCGGAAGTGGGAGTTTACTTTTACTACATTAGTCACTTTTGGCGGTGCCTTCTTTGCCTCCTTTCCACTCTTTTACAGTACCAGCTTTGGCGGTGCTTATTGGCTTTGGATGATTATTCTATTCAGCTTTGTACTGCAGGCTGTTTCGTATGAGTTTCAATCAAAGTTGGGCAATGTATTGGGTAAAGTCACCTATCAACGTTTTTTGGTCATTAACGGTCTTTTAGGACCACTTCTATTGGGAGGTGCAGTGGCTACTTTCTTTAATGGATCGAACTTTATCGTCAATAAAGAGAATATGCTCAATGAGTTTATGCCCGTTATTAGCCACTGGGCCAATGCTTCGCACGGGTTAGATGCCTTGCTCGATCCTTGGAATGTTATTTTAGGATTGGCTATTTTCTTTTTGGCTCGACTTTTGGGTAATCTCTACTTTATTAATAGCATTCACGATAGCGAACTCATACCCAGATGCCGAAGACAATTAATAACTGATGCCGTTCCTTTTCTCTTTTTCTTTTTGTCCTTCGTTATTCGCTTGTTCTTAAAAAGTGGCTATGCAGTTTCGCCTACTACCCAAGAAATTTATATGGAACCCTACAAATATGCAACCAATTTTATGGAGATGCCGGTGTTGGCTATTCTATTCTTGTTGGGTGTAGTAGGAGTTTTGATTGGATTGTTTAGAGGGGCTTTTCGTAAAGAGGCAACCAATGGTATTTGGTATGCAGGCGTGGGTACTGTTTGTACCGTATTAGCACTACTCTTATCCGTAGGATACAATTATACGGCCTATTACCCCTCTAATATCGATTTGCAAAGTTCGCTTACCTTAAGCAACAGCTGCTCTAGCGAATTCACGCTTCGAACCATGGCTTATGTATCGCTATTGGTACCTTTTGTGTTGGCCTACATTATTTACGCATGGCGTGCTATCGATGTAAGGCAAATAACCAAAGAGGAGTTGAAAAACGATGATCATGCCTACTAAGCAATCTGTTTAACTCCAGCAGTACAATACTTGAAAGAGAATATTCTGCAGATGTCTGCTTAGCCCATTGCGTATCTATTTAAATGCACACCTTTTAAATGCATACCTTATACAAAGAGCTGCACTTCTAGAGTTAGTTGCCTAACTTTTAAGAAGTGCAGCTTCTGTTAGAATCAGGGATTTTAGGAATGTTTGTTTTATCCTTCATCCTTCAAACTAGTTGATAGGTAGTTTTTTAGAGTGAAAGGTGTACTCTGTTTGATAAAATATCCTTCACCTTTTTCTTGCACCTTTAAAAGGCCTTTCACCTCCCCTTATTTTTCATCTTAGGGAGTAAAATAAGGCGATTTAAGTACCGAAGAGTGAACCAGAAGTTTACCTTCTTTCGAAACCCATTTTTCGCCTCTTTCAGTTAGATGTTCTACCATATAGTTCCGCCAAATTTCGATAGATTCTTTATAGGCTGGATTTTCTATTCCATTCTTCAGTTCATGCGGGTCAGTTTGTAAATTGAAGAACTCCTCCTTGCCACTCGTATAGTTCCACACATATTTGTAGTTTCCATCGGTTAGCGCTACCCAAGCATTGGAGTTGTAGGCAGCAGCATGTTCCATATCGATGTAGTTTCTCCATGCTACTTTATCTCCCCCCTTCAAAGGCTTATAAAGTGATTTTCCATCCATATCTTGTGGTATTTCTACCCCTGCTGCCTCTAAGAAAGTAGGAAGTACGTCGCGTAGTTCGGCCACTGCCTTTACCTCTTCACCTGGTCCAACCATTCGGCTAGCTTGTTTAGGAAGCTTTACGATGAAGGGAACTTTAGCCGATCCCTCGTAGGGGTAAGTCTTTCGCCAGTGGTAATGATCTCCCATCATGTCTCCATGATCGGATACAAAGAGAATCAGGCTATTTTCATACATCCCTTCTTCTTTTAGTTTCTCAATGACTCGACCTATCTGTTCATCAATAAAGGTAACTGCTGCTGCATAATGTCTTCTTGAGTTTACGGCAAAATCAGCTCCCATATTACTAAAGGGAGCGTCGGGTCGTAAATCGACTTGATCAAAGGGGGCGGCCCATTCGCCTATCCAAGGTTTCTCAATCTCTACTCCTTTGTATCTATCTAGATGTTTTTGGGGGGGATCGTAGGGCGAGTGTGGGCGTGCAAAGGATACCTTTAAGAAGAGTGGCTTCTCAGCATTGTGAGCGTCAATAATCTCAATCGCTTTCATGGCTGTCCAATAGGTAGGGTGCAGTGTATCTGCTAGAGGAAAAACACCTGCTGTATTGTCGTTCCACCCAATTCCGAGCGAGTCGGGATTTAGGTGTGGAGCCTTTTTCCTGAACCATTCTCTGTAATCGCTCTCAAATCCATCACTCTCTACGCGTCCCGACTCATCGACATAAAGTTCATGTAAACCGTGCAGGTTGCGTTGTGGGTACCAGTGCATTTTACCAACTGCAGCTGCATGATAACCTGCATCTGCTAGCATTCTAGGCATTTCGTACTTGTAATTCTCCGATATATGTGCCGAATAGCCCAGCAATCCGTGATGCCAAGGTGAGAGTCCAGTCAAGAGTCCGGCGCGGGCAGGTGTACTGCTAGGAGCCGCACTGTATCCATTCACGAAACGATTTCCTTCGCGGCATAGCTCATCTAGATGGGGGGTAATAATGTTTGGATTCTCCGCTCCCATGTAATCATAGCGTTGCTGGTCGGTCATCAACAATACAATGTGTGGGCGTTCTTGTGCCACAGTAAGGGCCGCACTACTTAAAAGAGTAAGTAGCAAGCCTGTTTTTTTTCTTTTCATAAGTCATTAGTATTGGGTTAGAAAAGGTTTTACCATGCCTAAATACCTGTGTTGGCATGGGTTTGTTAAGCTGGGTGTATAAACAAAAAAAGCGTAAGAGTTTAGAATTGTACCTAAACTCTTACGCCTTATAGAGGTTTAAATTATGCTTTAGGTTGAGGCTCTTTTTTAGCTAGCATCAAGATGTTGTATGCATACTCTGTAATCCACTTTTCCGAGTAACCCAAAGTGGCTTGGTACTTGCGGATCGATAGAGATGTTTTGTGTACACTATCATCGTCAAAGCTTGCTTTTGTCAATACATCGTGTACGGTTTTCTCAGTCATGCCACGTAGTACCCCCTTCATAAAGCTAGGCAAACGTAGTTTCCACTGCATCAAGTTGCCAACCACCATCAGTAGGTCATTGCTAAAGCCTTGGAACATAAAAAGAAAACCCTGTACTTGGTTTACATTCTTGCAGTTGCGTTTAATGGATTGATCAATCTCTTTAAAGAAACCATCACTTAAACCATATAACTCCACCAACATCTTCTTACAGCGAGAGCGCTCGGCAATCCCCAATTTATTATTTTGTGTTGGGATTTTAAGGCTGCGTTTAAAAGCTGCCATATCGGGTAATGAATTCGGATTGGTAATTCCTATTTGACTAGCCAGTACCGATTGATAATAGACACGGATAAGTGTCATAAAATCTTCCATACCTCCTACTTTTCTTGCTTGTTCGCCTTCGGCCTCTTTCTTTCCGAGTAGCTTTGAAAATATGCCCATTGTATTCTTTTTTTAATCTATGCAACAAAGATACAATAAAAAAAGGAAGTAATAAAGAGCTTTCTAATTTTCCAATTTATTATATCTTGTATGCAGTCTACATCCCTAAAGTACCCTGTATGATGATTGTTTTTGGTTGAAACACCATTTACTTTCTTCTCTAGGCTACTCATCTAGAATTAAAAGGGTAGCATTTGTAAGTCTCAGAAATAAACTATCTTTGTATCCATTTAGTGTGCTATTTAAATCAAAGCAAATTGATGCGTAAACAAACCCTTCTTTTCGTTCTTTTACTAGGGCTTATCACTCAAGTAGTCTATGCAGGTAGAGCCGATTCTCTTCACTACCTTGTCCCTCCTCACTATGCGTCAAGAAATAGTGAAAAACAGGTTATTTCTCCGGAGAAACCCTTTCGTGCTAAACAAAGTTTTCGAGAGAATTTTTCCTGGATGGGAGTGGGGCTTGTGGCTACGGGTCTTGTTTTTACCGCACAGAACTCCGATTTCCGCAATCTACCCCATAATTTCACCCCCCATTTGGGCAGTCGAATTGAGGACTATACGCTCTATGCTCCTTTAGCAGCTACCTATGTATTAAAATTAGCAGGAGTTCAGAATCGCTCTTCTTGGTCGCGCATGCTTGTAAGCAATGCACTCTCAGCCGCTACGATGGGGGTTGTGGTAAAATCCATGAAAGCGACTATTCATGAAGTTCGCCCCGATAAAACGTCAGCCAACTCATTCCCCTCTGGACATACAGCAACCGCATTTCTATCGGCCTCTATTCTTCACAAAGAGTATGGAGATAGAAGCCCTTGGTACACTGTAGCAGGCTATACAGTTGCAACGGCTACTGGAGCAGCGCGTATTTTAAACAACCACCATTGGGTAAACGATGTACTTGTAGGTGCCGGAATAGGGATACTTTCTACCGAATTAGGCTATTTCTTGGGAGATTTGCTCTTTAAAGAGAAGGGTATTACTCGTTTTCAAAATGCCACCCGCTCTGTCGATTTATCGACTCGCCCCTCTTTTATTAATTGGGGTGTACAGGTCGGTATAGGGCCTAGTAGCCTACAGACTCCCGAGGTTTATGATGCCTACGATGCTCATTTAAATCCTACAGCCGATGCCCATTCGCTTCATCTGAACCTAAAACTTGGAACAAGTGCTTCATTGAGTGTAGAGGGTGCTTACTTTCTTACCAACCACTGGGGCATAGGAGGGCGCTTGCGTGCCACTGCCACTCCAGTAATTGCAGAAACAAATGCAGACGAGGGTTTTCGTTATCACTTCTTCGATGCATCAAATTCGGGTGAAACTACAAACTTTCAGGGAGTTGAATCAAGCCATTTGACCACTTACGACCTCTCTATCGGTGGTTATTACTCCTATCCCATTCATCCAAAGATGCTATTAGGAACCAAACTGCTTGTGGGAAACCGTTTTACACCCAGTTACCATCTTTCGGCCTTTTATGAGCAAAGCTCAGAGGCTACTCTTAGCTCTACGCATGCGGAGTATCCCAACTTTGTAACGATTGATGCTGCCAACTCGATGACTTGGGGTACAGGACTCTCCTTGAATTATGCATTTAAGGCCAATACCTCTTTCCGATTCAGTGTAGATTACGACTACACAGCACCTGAATACCTGTATAAAATTTCTAACCGGATGGATAAAAATGGAGTCATAGAAGATCACTTTAAACGCAGAACAACCCTACACAATCTTCAGGTAGGTTTGGGTATGGCCTACCATTTTTAGTCTATTGCTTAGTAAGGAGGTTCTCCCGATTCGCAATCTTACCTATCGGGAAACTACTTTATTTAGATGTTTTGAAACTTAGAAGGCCTCTTTTCCACAACTCATGGAAAAGAGGCCTTCTAATTTTCAGGGAATTAGCGAGTTTTTAAATAAACTCTACCAAGCCCGTGTGTAGGTTAAATACAGCGCCTACAATTTTAATTTCACCATGCGCTTCCATTTCAGCTAGAATCTCACTCTCCTGGTGTATACGATCAATCATGTTACGCACATTCTTGTACACTACCTCATTTTCAAATTCAGCACTGTGTACATCACAGTTATTGGTGCAACAGCTATCAATGGCTGGCTTGATTTTCTCAAGCATCTGTGTCATATTGCCTGCTTGTACCCCTTCGCAAGCCGAGTGTACGGCCCCGCAACACTCATGTCCCAATACCACGACTACTTTCGAGCCCGAGTGTTCGCAAGCATACTCCATGCTTCCCAGTACATCGGGGTTTACCACATTACCCGCAACGCGAGCCACAAAAAGATCGCCTAAACCCTTGTCAAAAATCATTTCGACCGGTACACGCGAGTCGATGCACGATAAAACGATAGCCATTGGAGCTTGTCCATCTTCGGCAGATTCCACAAGCTGTGCCATGGCATCTCTAGCACTCAAATGGTTCGAGATAAAATGTTGGTTACCCTCTTTTAGAAGTGAAATAATAGAATCGGGGGTTAATGGGGCAACGTCTTGTGTATGAAGCACGTGTGTCTCTATTACCTCTCCTGCAACTTGTTTTTTAGCGGTTGGTGTGCAGCTAGCCAACACAGCAGCCCACACTAGAGCTGCCATACATACTTTTTTCATTTGAACTAATTACTATTTTGTAAATTCGAGGTGCAAATGTAGAAAAAAAGTGGGCTCATTATCCTCCTGGCGTCACTTTTTTTTACTTCAAATCTTAATAAAACTTCAAATCAAAAGCAAATGTATAATACATGTTATAAAACAGCCGATAATGGCCCCTTTATTTGCAAGTTCCGCAGAAAGCTGTACCTTTGTAGTGTGTTTTTCATAGTATTAGATTTAAGGTTAACAAAGGTTGGAGCAAGGCGTTGCTCCTTTTTTTTTGCCCTAAACTCTGGTAAGCCCTTTTCTGCCTACTTGTGCAGCTTCTTAAAGTGGCTACAAAACTCCTTCAAACCACACTCCATGCATTTAGGTGTACGTGCTACACACACATAGCGGCCATGCAAAATGAGCCAATGGTGTGCTTTCGGTACTATATCGTGCGGTATGTGTTTCATCAAATATTTTTCTACGGCTAGGGGAGTGGTACATCCTTTCGTAACCAATCCTATGCGGTGGCTCACTCGAAATACATGTGTATCTACTGCCATGGCTGCCTTGTCAAAAATAACACTTTGAATCACATTGGCTGTCTTTCTTCCTACGCCGGGTAGTTTGATCAATGCTTCAAGTGTATCGGGCACTTCGCTATTAAAATCACTCACGAGTAGCTTTGCCATACCCACCAAATGTTTTGCTTTGTTATTGGGGTAGCTCACGCTTCGTATGTAGGTAAAAATAACTTCGGGCGTGGTTGCAGCAAGCGCTTCGGGCGTTGGAAAGTCATGAAAAAGAGGCGGGGTAATCATATTAACCCGCTTATCGGTACACTGTGCACTTAAGATAACCGCTATAAGCAGTTCGAAAGGGTTGGAGTAGTGTAGCTCCGTCTCGGCAATAGGCATCGCCTCTTCAAAATAATTTATAAGGTGTTGATAGAGTTCTTTTTTTCGCATATTTCGGTTGATTTATTCTTGTAACGCTTCATAAAACTATTCTTTTTTTTTCGATTAACATGCATTCTGTACAAAAAATGGAGATGAATTAGTGAAAACAAAGAATCTTCTTTAATTTTGTCATTTACATTTTAAAAGATACTTATACATGAAAAAAGCCATTCTTCTTATTTGTTTACTTTGTGTAGCATGCTTTAACCTACAAGCTGCCCAAGTAGATACACTTCAACTCTACAGCCCCTCCATGGAAAAAGAGGTTACAGTGGTTACCATTGTTCCCCAAAAGGCACTATCCGGAGAGAACTGTCCCGTTATTTACCTATTGCATGGGTACGGGGGCAATGCTTTTACTTGGTTAGGCATTAAAAAGAACCTTCCCGAAATAGCCGATAAGGAGGGAATTATTATTGTTTGTCCCGATGGGAAAAATAGTTGGTACTGGGATAGCCCTATCCATCCGAAAGTGCGTTATGAAACGTTTGTTGCCGATGAGTTGATTCCTCATATCGACTCCAAATATGCCACGATTGCTTACCGCACAGGACGTGCCATAACCGGTCTTAGTATGGGTGGACACGGGGGCTTGTGGCTCTCATTCCGTCATACCAATCTGTTTGGTGCAGGAGGTAGTATGAGCGGTGGGGTAGATATTCGTCCTTTCCCCACTTCGTGGGAGATGGAAAAATCGCTAGGTAAAATGGAAGAGAACCCTTTGGCGTGGGAGAAACATACGGTAATGACGCAAGTCGATCAGCTCCAACCGGGTGAATTGGCCTTGATTATCGATTGTGGTTTGGGCGATTTCTTTTTGGATGTAAATAAGGCATTGCACCAAAAACTGGTCGATAAAGAGATTGCGC
>JBOFRN010000051.1:0-47935 GCA_051651025.1 Phocaeicola sp. | reverse complement strand
AGTAAAGAAGGGTTTTCGACAGGAGATATTTACTTGAATAGAATTGTGTTTTAGTTTTTCCAAGAAGTAATTTCACCTCTACTGTAAATGTAGAGGTGGGAATTGCTTCCTTGTGTGTAAGTTAAAATAGCATATCGTTCGATGTTGAATGGTAATGATTCTGTATGAAATAATATAATAGATAAAACAATGAAATTAAAATTACTTCTACTACTGGCTCTATCCATATCCTTGGGGTCATGTGAAGAGAAAAAGTATGATTTTGAAGCTTCATTTTATGATTTGGAGTTTCCTTACTTGGCTGAGAGTTGGGATGAGGCAATGCCTCTAGGTAATGGAATGGTGGGAGCCTTGGTGTGGCAGAAAGAACAGAAACTACGTATATCACTCGATTATGTGGATCTTTGGGATGAGCGTCCTATGGTGAACTACGACTCTATACCGGTTCGAAATTTTAAATGGGTAGAGCAACAAGTTCGCAAAAAGGAGTACCTTCCGGTACAGATGATGTATGATATTCCTTACGATACATCGGCTTTTCCGACGAAAATACCGGGAGCAGCCTTGGAGTTCGATACTCACTCATTGGGTGCTGTAGAGCGCGTGCGTCTCTACTTGAATAATGCAGTGAATAAGGTGACGTGGAAAAATAAGGCGGAGATGGTGAGCTTCGTTCACCCTACAGAGAATATAGGTTGGTTTAAATTCGATGGAGTAAGCGATCACTTTGTTCCAGTTTTAACACCGCCTATGTATGATAAGTCTACAGGTATTGGTGATGATCCGGTGGGTGGTCATGATTTACGTAGATTGGGATATAAACAAGGAGAAGTAACTACTACTGAGAAGAGTATCAGCTATACACAGCAAGGTTTTGGCGACTTTACCTATCAGGTGGTCGTAAAATACAAAAAGAGTACAACGGGCATAGAAGGGGTTTGGAGTATATCGACCAATCGCGATGAGACGAATGCAGAAACCCTAGCTACGGAGGCAATGAAGAGGGGGTATCACCGTGATTTGGCTGTGCATCAAAATTGGTGGAGCAACTATTGGAGCCAATCTTCAATCTCTGTTCCTGATACGGTTTTGGCTAAACAGTATTACAATGAATTGTATAAGTTTGGTTCGGCTGCCCGTAGTTATTCGCCTCCTATCTCTTTGCAAGCGGTATGGACGGCCGATAATGGGAAGCTACCACCTTGGAAGGGAGATTATCACCACGACTTGAATACGCAGCTTAGTTATTGGCATGCCTATACAGCCAATAAATTGGAGGAGAGCATGGGGTATCTAAATTGGCTGTGGAAGGTAAAAGAGACCAATAAAAAATATACAAAGGACTATTTTGGAACCGATGGACTGGCAGTTCCAGGGGTGACTACTTTGTCGGGAGAGCCTATGGCTGGCTGGATTCAATACTCATTTAGTCCTACGGTATCGGCTTGGTTGGCACAACACTTCTATTTGCAGTGGCAGTTCTCGCAAGATGAGCAGTTTCTTCGCGAAAAAGCCTACCCTTATATGCAGGAGGTTCTGGTTTTATTTGATCAGTTGTGTGAAAGAGATGCAAAGGGCAAGCGTACATTACCTATCAGTGCGAGTCCCGAAATTTATGACAATAGTTTGAAAGCTTGGTTTTTAAATTTGACTAATTATGATTTGGCTTTGGTTCGATTTGCTTATACAGCAGCGATTGATATGGCCAAAGCTCAAGGCCTTGATGCGGATGTTGCAAGCTATACGGGTGTTCTATCGGAATGGCCTTTGTATGATTTAGATAGTGATTACTCTTTGACTTTTGCTAAGGGGTGTCCTTACGAAGAGTCACACAGACATTTCTCGAACGTAATGGCTATCCATCCATTGGGACTGATTGATGTAAGCCAAGGCGAAGAGAGTGAGAAGATTGTAAAAGCAACAATCAAAAGATTGGATGATATAGGTCCTAGTCAATGGACGGGTTATTCGTACAGCTGGTTGGGTAATCTGAAAGCTAGAGCATTGGATGGAGAAGGTGCTGCTGAGGCACTACGCATCTTTGCTCAACACTTCTGTTTGCGAAATACGTTTCATGCCAATGGCGATCAAACAGCCCAAGGTTATTCGTCATTTACCTACAGCCCCTTTACCCTTGAAGGTAACTTTGCTTTTGCAGCAGGACTACAAGAGATGTTGATTCAAAGCCATACAGGAGTGGTCTCTATTTTCCCCGCACTCCCTAGTAGTTGGAAGGATGTTTCGTTTGATAAATTGCGTACGGTAGGAGCTTTTGTCGTTTCGGCAAAGATGAAAGCGGGTGAGTTGGTTCAGCTAACGGTTACTTCAGAAAAAGGAGGATTGTTGCGTTTGAAGAAACCTACTGAGGAGTTTCTGTTAACCAATAGCCGAATGACCTTAGATGCAGATGGAACAATTTCTATAAAGATGAATAAGGGAGAGACGATTGAACTCATTTAATAATTCTGAAGTGTAAGTGTCTAATTCACTTCTGATTTGATTAGGAATGGTCAATGATTAGGCTATATTTGTGGTGCCTAATCATTGGCTCATTCATTTTTTGATGGATATCCATGTAATTTTAAATCTATATAATCTATGAAAAGAGACTATTTTATTTTACTTTTTATCTTTCTCTTCACTTCAGTCAGTGCAGAGAAAACGACCGAGATTCGGTATAAAAATCCAACGCTAACCTCGCAGGAAAGGGCCAAAGACTTATTGAATCGAATGACGTTGGAAGAGAAATTTTGGCAGATGTTTATGATTCCTGGCGACTTGAGCGGAGAAGATGCCAAAGAGAACTACAAGAATGGAATCTTTGGTTTCCAAACACAAGCACAGGGGCAGTCAGACAATGCTGCCGGTCAACTACTTTCCTACGAAGCTGGAAAGCGTACAACTGCTGGCGAAACAGCCAAGAAAATCAATGAAATTCAACGTTATTTTGTAGAGGAGACTCGTTTAGGGATTCCTATTATTGCTTTTGATGAGGCTTTGCATGGATTAATCCGAGGCGGAGCTACCGCTTTTCCTCAATCGATAGGGATGGCTGCAACCTTTAATCCGGAGCTTATTCATAAAATGGCTGAGGCCATTGCAATGGAGTGTAAATCGAGAGGTATACGCGATATTTTATCGCCTGTAGTGAATATTGCGAATGATGTACGCTGGGGAAGAACAGAAGAGACTTATGGGGAGGATCCATTTCTTTCGTCGAAGATTGGGGTAGCTTTTGTTTCGGCTTTCGAGAAGAATGGAGTGGTTACCAGTCCCAAACATTTTATAGCCAATGTGGCCGATGGGGGAAGAGACAGTTATCCGGTCTACTTTAATGAGCGCCAATTGCGCGAAATCTATCTGCCTCCTTTTGTAGCCTGCTTTAAAGAGGGGGGATCACGAAGTGTTATGACCTCTTACAACTCTTTGGATGGTACGGCATGTAGCTCAAACAGTTGGTTACTTCGAAAAATATTGAAAGAGGAGATTGGTTTCCAGGGTTTTGTTATCTCCGATGCAGGGGCTGTTGGAGGGAACAATGTACTTCATTTTACCGCTAAGGATTATGCAGAATCTACCAAACAAGCAGTAGAGGGGGGACTAGATGTTATTTTTCAAACGGCATACAACCATTATCCGCTTTTCTTTGAGGCTTATGAGAAAGGGATGATTGACCCCGCGGCGATTGATGAGGCGGTTCTTCGAGTTTTGAAAATAAAGTTCGATTTAGGACTGTTTGAGGAACCCTATGTAAGAGAGGGATGGGCCGAAGAGGTAAACCATTGCGAAGCGCATCAGCAATTAAATGCTGAAGTGGCTCGAGAATCTTTTGTATTGCTCAAGAACGAGAAACAGACCTTACCTCTTGATCAATCGAAAGTGAAATCAATCGCCTTGATCGGGTATGACATCCATGCTGGGCGTTTGGGGGGATATAGTGGCCCGGGTACAGAGATTGTTTCCATTTTATCTGGAGTGAAATCTTATCTTAAGAATAGCCCAATTACTATAAACTATGCCGAAGGGGTTGAACTTCATAATCAGGATTATGTTACTATTCCTAGTAACGCTTTATCGTGCGTAAATAAAGGGGTGAAATCGGAAGGATTGTGGGGAGAGTACTTCTCAAATAGTACGCTATCGGGTACTCCTGAATATGCGGAAGTAAATAAACGAATGTCGCATCAATGGACTCTCTTTTCTCCCAATGAAGAGAAGTTGCCTTACGACTGCTACTCCATTCGCTGGACAGGGAAGCTAACGGCTCCTGTTGATGGTACTTACCGAATTGGTGCTACTGGAAATGATGGTTATCGCATCTATATTGACAATAAATTGGTGGTCGATAACTGGAAAAAGGTCTCTTTTGGTACACACACCGTACCGTTCCAATTTGAGAAAGGGAAAACATACAACCTCAAGGTGGAGTATTACGAAACGATCGGTAATGCCCGTTTTAACTTGGTATGGAACGTAGGTGTTGACGATGCTTGGAAAGCACAGATCGCTCAAGCAGTAGAGGCTGCTCAGAAAAGTGATGTGGCTATAGTTACAGGAGGTATTCATGAAGGTGAATTCCAAGATAGAGGATTACTCTCACTTCCGGGTAAACAGATAGAGATGATTGAGGCAGTAGCAGCCACGGGTAAACCTGTAGTGGTACTATTGGTTGGCGGTAGTGCCATCTTATTTGACCAATGGGGAGATAAAGTGGAGTCGGTTATGCATATTTGGTACCCTGGTGATAAAGGGGGACATGCAGTGGCTGATGTACTCTTTGGAGCGCATGCACCATCGGGAAAACTACCCATTACGTTTCCTGTTCACGAGGGACAATTGCCACTCGTTTACAATCATAGACCAACCGGTCGGGGGGATGACTATTACAATCTAACGGGGCAACCGCTCTTCCCATTCGGGTATGGATTAAGTTATTCGGAGTTTGCATACAGTGATTTGAAGTTCGATCACAAAACCATCGGAATCAATGGAACTACGACGGTTCGCTGTACGGTTAAAAATATAGGAAAGTATGCTGCTGCCGAGGTGGTACAACTCTATATTAGAGATGTTTTGGCTTCCGTTTCGCAACCCGTTATGCAGCTGAAAGGATTTGAGAAGATTCTGCTTAAACCTGGTGAGGAGCGTGAAGTGAGCTTTGAAATTACCCCTGAAATGTTGAAAATATATGATCAGCACATGCAGTTCTTGGTAGAACCAGGCGACTTCCGCATTATGATAGGATCGTCTAGTAAAGACATTCGTTTGCGTGATAATCTAACGGTAGTAGCCAATTTTTAAAAAATAGGTTGAGCGGGTTAAGTTTGCCAAAGAGGGAGCTACTACGGTACAAGCTTCCGTAACGACCCATTGGGCCCGTTCCATTGTTAGAACAAAGATGGAGTAAATTAGTACTATTTTAAATAACGGATTGAAAGAACTTTCCCTCATGTAATGAGAGTGAAAGTTCTTTTTGTTTCTATCTGGTGTAGCTCTCCTGCATAGGTTTGAAGAGTGTTTAGTCTCCATATAAATAGACGATTATACATCGTAGTTTTATGAAATGTAGTGAGGAATCGGCCGATTTTGTGAGTCGTTTTACAATCATAAGTTCTTTTTTAGATGCTGCTCACTATCCATCTTTTTGCTATATTTGTCAGGTAAATCTTTACATCTTTCTAAAGAAATAGAGATTCTTACCCTCGTTTATCCTTTTATAAAATTTCTATTTAAAAAGAAGGCTTCGTGAAGAGCTTAAATCTAAATTAAAATCCAGAATAACACTCTATGAAAAATGTTCTATTGCTTTGTCTTCTTGTACTCTCTTCATTTGTAAGTGCTACACCTCATCAGGTAAAAATAGCTTGTGTAGGCAATAGCATAACTTTTGGCTCTGGCATTAAAAATAGAGACCAGAACTCCTATCCAAGTCAATTACAAGGTTATTTAGGTAGCAACTATGAAGTTATTAATTTTGGAGTAGGTGGTACTACTGCCAATAGTAAGGCTGACTCTCCCTATATCAATACTCCAGCCTATAAGAACTCCCTCGATTTTCAGCCCGATATTGTATTGATTAAGTTGGGTACCAACGATTCAAAAGGTTGGAATATGCCCTTTTTTGATCATTTTAAAGCCGACTATCAGGCTATTATTGATTCCTATAAGGAGGTAAACCCCCGGGTAAGAATTCTTTTAATTACCCCTCTTCGCTGTTATCTAGAGAGCTCTGAGGGGATTTATAGCCCTCGAATTCGTGAGAAATTTGTTCCCGTTATAGAGCAACTAGCCTACGAGAATAAGTTGGAAGTTGTAGATGGACACGCTCTGTTTGGTAGCCAATTCCAGTGGGAATTGATGCCCGATAAGTTACATCCCTCTTCGTTGGGCGCTAGCATTATGGCGATGAACTTTGATCGAATTCTGACGATGCCCAGAGACAATAGTTATGATATTTTTGAATGTATAGACGGTGGAAATGCCTTTAATTTTCATGGGTTTAAGGGAAAGGAATTCTCGAAAGATGGTTTGCAGTTTAAAATTGTACAACCCAAAATAGCCAATGAGAAGCACTCATGGGTGATTCGTGCTCGCTTCTGGGGGCACGAACCTCAGTTAGACCTTAAACTACTGGAATTGGGATTTCATGTCGTATATTGTAATGTGGAGAATGAGTATGGATCTCCAACTGCTGTAAAAAGATGGGATACATTTTACCAAGAGATGGTAAAGTTGGGCTTAAATAAGAAGGTCGTTCTGGAGGGAATGAGCCGAGGCGGATTGATTGTATACAATTGGGCAGCTAAGAATACCGATAAAGTATCGGCAATCTATGCCGATGCACCCGTCATGGATTTAAAAAGTTGGCCCATGGGTAGGGGAGCCTCAGCCGGTTCTAATGAGGATGTGGCTTTGATGTTAAAGGCCTATCAAATGGATCGGGAAGATGAGATGCTTGATTATGAGAGTAATCCAATAGATCATGCAGCCGTTTTTGCTGAGGCTCAAACAGCTATCATTCATGTAGTGGGTGATGTTGATGAGGTAGTACCAGTTAGTGAGAATAGTGCTCTTTTCCAACAACGACTTACCGATTTAGGTGGTAAAATGACTGTAATAAATAAGGCTGATATTGGGCACCATCCCCATTCGCTCAGTGCGCCCGAACCGTTAGTGAAGTTTCTATTAGAAGCCGAAGGAATCTCTAAGCAATACACCACGCTGCCTGTTCCGGGTAGTGAATTTCGTTCGGGTGCTGGCTGGAAAGAGGATACGGAGTGGAATGGAGTGGCTCAGCAAATTACCGAGGTTCTACAGCGGGATTCTGTTGATTTGTTGATGCTTGGAAATTCAATCACGCAAGGTTTAGCTACCGAGCGCAGAGATTTAGTGACCCATCGGATGGATGAAACCGCTCTAAAGGCTATTTGGGGCCCCTTGAGATGGGAGTCTGCAGGCATTTCGGGCGATCGAACGCAACATTTATTGTGGCGAATTCAAAATGGAAACTACGGTGTTTCGCAGCCGCTCTATGTAACCATAGCCATTGGTGTGAATAATATTCTATCAGGAGGGGATACTCCAAAAGATATCTATGAAGGCATATTAGAGGTAACGAATGCAGCATTAAAGGAGTTTCCTACCTCGCGTATTCTTTTGTTTGGATTATTGCCTACAGCCTCAAGCCCGAAACATTTAAATAGTTATCTGGCAATACAATCCCATTTACAAGCTACCAAATTCGATGCTAGAGTGATCTATGTTGATCCTACTCCCTACTTTATGAATGGTACGGAGCTTAGAGAAGAGCTTTATTCCACCGATAAGATTCATCTTCAAGCCGAAGGTTATCGTACGTGGGCTCAGTTAATCAAACAGACCATTGAGACTCTTTCGTTTTGATAGTTTCTGTTTAAGTAGGGCTCTATCTATTTGTCTGCCTCGTGTAATCTTTCTTTGAGTCTGTACGTTTTTATGCCATGTTTATATTTCTAAAGAGCCCTCTTTCTCTTCATTTATAGAAGTAAAGAGGGCTCTTTAGAAATAATAAGCGCTGTAATTGATACAGGTTTATGCTATTTAATAATGACCATGCTTGCTCCAAAGCCATACTCTTGGAATGAGGCGTCTTGCACTTGATGACGCTTGTAATTTGCTTTTAGCTCTTCCAAAAGCTTTTTGCGAAGTACTCCATCGCCTTTACCATGAATAAAGACAATGCGTTGGCCTCTCTTATTTTGATGTTCATCAAGTACTTTGCGGAAGTAGTCTAGTTGGTACTCTAAAATAGCTCCATTACTCATACCTAGCGTGCTATCTAGCAATTCGTGTGCATGTAGATCAATCTCAAGAATTCCACCTTTCATCTGACTAATGGATTGATTGGATCTTTTTTGAGCTCCCTCTTTGGTAAGAAGTGCCTCCTTAACCTCATCGGTCGTTACAACCAAGGCCTTTGATTCAGCCTGTTGTTTCAGTACATCGTAAACTAACGCAGGCGATTCAAAGTAGATACTCTTTTGGAAGGAGTGTAGCTTGTAGAATTTAACGGTATGTAGTCGTACCTGGGCACTAATAGCGGGTTGTAGTGCAAAACCTTTTCCCTCTTTGTAAGCAGTGCACTGTACAGCCACTTGTTCCAAATCATTCAACATACTTTGATTAAACTCTTCCAAAAACTCTTTGCTGTTGGGTGAAACGGTTCCTTGGCAGCGTATATACCAATTATCACCTTCGCCCGAAAGATATTGGTAGTTCAAGTAGTAATTACTGTCGTTTACCAAATAAGCATCGAACTTGCCATCCGACAGTGTCTTTACATTGTGAGGAACAAATCCCAAGTAGAGTGCTAGTTTGTCTCTCCCTCTTATATCGGCAGGACGGAAACGAATTTCACGCTCTTCCTGAATACGTTGAGGGAGTGTTGGACGGCTACCTCCTTGATTACCATCTTGGTTCGGAGATCCTGCCGACTTGGTATGGGTAGCAATGGGAGATGGTTGTTGCTTCATATTGTAGTCATTGGTATCAATCACTACACACTCCCTGATCAGCATGGGAATGTCAAAACCATCCTCATCCTCTACTAGTACTGTATCTTTTCCTTTAAAGCCACGTACAATTCCGCCACCTACTTCGCTCAGGAATCGTACTTTATCTCCTATTTTCATTTTGTTCTCTTTTTTTGTTTCTACAAATATGGTACTTTTGTCTCGATTATAAAGAAAAATGAGTGATGAAAGATACCAAACAGATTGAAATAAGTGAATATAACTATCCGCTTCCCGATGAGCAAATTGCAAAATTCCCATTGACTGAGCGCGATAAGTCAAAGCTTCTTGTCTACCGACAAGGAGAGATTGTGCAAGAACATTTCGCTGCTTTGCCCAACTATTTACAGCCTGGCGAACTCATTATTTTTAATAATACCAAAGTGATTCAGGCACGCCTGCATTTTAGGAAAGAGACGGGAGCTCAGATTGAGATTTTTTGCTTAGAGCCTATACAGCCCAATGACTATGTACTCTCTTTTCAGCAAACAAGCAGTTGTAGCTGGCTTTGCATGATTGGTAATTTAAAAAAATGGAAAGAGGGAATCCTTACTCTGAAGACCGTTTGTAAAGGTATGGAATTAACTGTTACGGCTACCCGCAAAGAGTGCCACGGTACCAGTCATTGGGTCGATTTTAGTTGGGACAATCCCGAAGTAACTTTTGCCGATTTACTAGAGTCTATTGGAGAACTTCCCATTCCTCCTTACTTGAATAGAGATACCGAAGAGAGTGATAAGGAGAGTTACCAAACAGTCTATTCAAAAATTAAAGGTTCGGTAGCGGCACCTACAGCTGGATTACACTTTACCGATGAGGTACTCTCTGCACTCGATCAGAAAGGGGTAGAGCGGGGTGAGGTAACGCTTCATGTGGGAGCAGGTACCTTTAAGCCCGTGAAGAGTGAAACCATTGCCGAGCACGATATGCATACGGAGTATATTTCGGTGAATCGCCAAACTATTCAACAGCTAATTAATCACGAGGGGAAGGCCGTGGCAGTGGGTACCACTTCGGTGCGTACGCTAGAAAGCCTCTATTATATAGGAGTGCGTTTAAACCAAAATCCCGATTTGGAACCTAATGAATTGCACGTACCCCAATGGATGCCTTACGAAAGCCATACGCAGCTCACTGCTGCCGAAGCGCTTCTAAAGATAGCCACCTATATGGATAAAAATGAGCTAGAGACACTCCATACAAGTACGCAAATCATTATTGCACCGGGTTATACATTCCATATTGTGCAGAAGATTGTTACCAACTTTCATCAGCCTCAAAGTACCTTGTTACTTTTAGTATCGGCTTTTGTGAATGGGAATTGGAAAACAATTTACGACTATGCTTTAAAGAGTGATTTCCGTTTCTTAAGTTACGGCGATAGTTCCTTGCTTATTCCTTAGTTCATGAAAGGATTCTCTGCTGATGTCCTATTTTAGTTAAAGATAGCTGATTTTTATCCCTTCTGATCCATCTATTTGGATTTCTAGAGGAGTGTTTATATTCCTCTTACCGTGTAAGCAGGAGTTATCGTAGAGAGAGCGTTTTGGTAGTCGTTTCTAGCTGAGCTCTCTTTCTTGTAATTGAAAACTAGCAGATTCTATTGTAACTTAAGTATGAACGAAGTATGAAGAGGTGGGAAGGGAGATTAATAAAATAATCATAGAGTAAAGAACCATATATAAATTTGAGTAATGATTAAACAAGATAATGCAGAGGAGCTATTTCCTTTGGTTGATGAAGATGGACACATCGTGGGAGCAGCTACAAGAGGAGAGTGTCACAGTGGAACGAAGCAATTGCATCCTGTTGTTCATCTGCATCTATTTAATAGTGCAGGCGATCTCTATCTGCAAAAGCGTCCAGCGTGGAAGGATATTGCACCCAATTTGTGGGATACCGCAGTAGGAGGGCACATCGACTTAGGAGAAAGCGTAGAGATGGCTTTGAAGCGTGAAGTGGAGGAGGAGCTAGGAATCACCGATTTTGCATCCGAGCGGATCACACACTATGTATTTGAATCGGATATTGAGAAAGAGTTGGTCTTTGTACATAAAGCAACCTATGATGGGGTGATTACACCCAGTGAGGAGTTGGCCGATGGACGCTTTTGGAGCATGAAAGAGATTCAAGAGGGGTATGGAAAAGGTCTCTTTACACCTAATTTCGAACATGAATTTTTGCGCCTTGGCTTTGTAAAGTAACTGCGAGAATTGCACGCAGGATTAGTAAGAAAGATTGTTTGTATTTAAAAGATAACGTTATGAAACAGGTAAAGCGTTTTTTCAGAGAATGCGTACAAGGATTTGAGATAAGCGCAGCATTGATGTGTGGTTATAGAGTAAAATAGTAGCCACACTTTATTTCGAAAATAGATTAAAATAAGAATATGGATAGGGATGTGAAGAGTTTGACTCTTTCCATCTCTATTCGCTTTTTGATATACACATAGTGCCCTACTCAGTTCAAATGAGTAGGGCACTAAGTGTATCTATTAATCTTTGTGATAGAACTCAAATTTAACTCTTTCAAATTAGGAGAGGCTGGGTCTCACTGTGAGTTTTTAGTAGAGTTCCA
Source organism: Phocaeicola sp. (assembly GCA_051651025.1). Lineage (GTDB taxonomy): Bacteria > Bacteroidota > Bacteroidia > Bacteroidales > Bacteroidaceae > Phocaeicola. The sequence goes on along the minus strand of JBOFRN010000051.1, from coordinate 36,308 downwards.
GTCCCAAAGATTCTTTTAACTTTTGTAGAGCTGGATTCTTTTTAGACATTAGTTGATAACGCTCTAGATGGCTATAGCCACGAACTTGCTCTTGTGCCTCGCTCACACGTATTTGCATCATCACTTGCCTGTTGTGCAGTTTTGTGCGTAAGTGAGTTTGGATGGAACTACTCATTTGGCGCATAAACTTTTCTACCATTTCGTTGTCTACCACAATCTCAAAGGTAGAAGCATTGAGTAGTTTCGGGTTTATGTTCATCATACGTGCTGCATTTGCCTTCTCTTCTTGTGGAAGAGTAGATGCATAATCACGCCAGTAGTAACCCAAGTCTCTTTCATTGAGTGTATAATCCTCGTAGGCAGCACTGCTTTCTGCAACGATTGTTGCACTAGCTTCACTTTCTGTAGTTGCATCACTCATTCGCTGCTCACTTAATGGGCGACGAATAGAGAGTCCCATTTGCCCTGATTTGAGTAACGGGGCTTTTCGTTGCTCTTTACCACCTGTTGGCAGAGGCGAGGAGCGGTAAGGGGGGTGCTCTCCTTGTGAAGAAAGTGCTGTATCTGCTTGACTAGCCGATGGAGTTGCAGCGGCCACCGCTGCCTGAGGCTGCGTGGGCGTGGCAACCTTTGGAGCTGCTTGCTGCGTAAATAGGGGTTTTAACTTCGTAGGGCGGCCAGCCCTACTTCCTTCTTCATCGGGCAAGGTAAGCTGTCCACACTGGATGAGTGTTAGCTCCACAATCAGGCGTTTGTTCTTGCTGGTTCGATAGTTTAAATCGCAGTCGTTGCAGAGTTTCATTGCTCTGTATAGAAACTTCGGATCGCAGGCTTGTGCCTGAGCCTGATAGCGGTCGCGTATGCTTGCACCCACTTCTAGGAGTTGCAAGGTGGCTGTATCTTTGCTAACTAATAGATCTCTAAAGTGCGAAGAGAGCCCTGTAATGAAGTGACTACCATCAAATCCCTTCTTTAGTACCTCATTAAAAAGCAACATGCTTTCAGCAATCTTATTGGCCAGCAAGAAGTCGGTCAACTTGAAGTAGTATTCGTAATCAAGTACATTTAGATTCTCAATCACACTTTGGTAGCTAATCTTTCCTCCTGTAAAACTTACTACTTGGTCAAAAATAGAGAGTGCATCGCGCATTCCACCGTCTGCTTTTTGAGCAATGATGGTTAGTGCTTCAGGCTCTGCTGTTATTTCTTCCTGAGCAGCTACATGTTGCAAGTGTTCTACCGTATCTTGTACCGTAATTCGATTAAAGTCATAAATCTGACAGCGGCTTAAAATCGTAGGCAATATTTTGTGCTTCTCGGTCGTAGCTAGTATGAAAATAGCGTGGTGGGGGGGCTCTTCAAGGGTTTTTAAAAACGCATTGAAGGCTGACGGAGAGAGCATGTGTACCTCGTCGATAATGTAGACTTTGTATTTTCCTATTTGAGGAGGTATACGCACTTGTTCAATCAGCAGACGAATGTCGTCCACCGAGTTGTTAGAGGCAGCGTCTAATTCGTGAATGTTGTAAGATCGTTGCTCATTAAAAGCCAAGCACGATTCACAAGCATTACAAGCCTCTCCATTTTCACTGGGCTGTAAGCAGTTTATTGTTTTGGCAAAAATACGGGCACAAGTGGTTTTACCTACACCGCGTGGACCGCAAAACAGGTATGCATGTGCTAGCTTTTGGGTAGCAATTGCATTTTTGAGTGTAGTTGTTAATGCTCGTTGCCCAACTACCGATTCAAAGGTTTCGGGCCGGTACTTGCGAGCCGATACAATATAATTTTCCATAAAGGGCTTTTTTTCTCTTGGTACAGAATCCTGCAAAAGTACATAAAATATGGGGTATTATAGAGTCTTTGCTCGAAATATTTCTATCTTTGCATCTATGAAATAGCGTTTGGAACAGATGAATAAACTACTCACTTATTGGAACTATGCAAAGCAACACAAGTACTTAGTAACCCTGCTTTGTTTTCTCTTTGTTATTGTATTTGTGGATGATAATAACCTTATTCGTCGTGCGCGTCAGCAAAATGAGATTAAGGAGTTGACTAGCGAAATAGAGCGGTATAGAAAGCAGTATGAAGAGGATACACAAACCCTAAAAGAGCTTACCACCAATCCCGATGAGTTGGAGAAGATTGCTCGTGAGAAGTATTTAATGAAGAAACCCAACGAAGATATTTTTATATTTGAAGATTGATGAATAAATTACAAAACCTGTTCGGTGGAGTAGGGGCACTGCTGCTATTGGTAGGTGCTTTGCTCCAAATTACCCAGTGGAACTTTTCGCCCTACCTCTATTTAATAGGTGCTGTTCTTTTTGCTTACGTGCAAATAGTGAACGGATATAAGGGGAAGAATTTAATAGTTAAACGCTTGCGCCGGCAGCAAATTATTGGGGCAGGACTGTTAGTAGCTACCGGTGTGTTGATGCTAACCACCCATCAAAATGAGTGGGTGCTCTGTATGACCATAGCTGCTATACTTCAACTTTATACGGCTTTTCGTATTCCGCAGGAGTTGGAAAAAGAGACGAAATAAAACAAGAATAAAATGAGATTTAAAGCATTACTTCTATGGGTGGCTTGTTTGGTAAGTTGCCTAGTCAGTGCCCAATCCAGTGTCCCGAAGCGTGAGTTTAGAGGGGCATGGATTCAGTGTGTAAATGGACAATTTCAAGGATTGTCTACCGAACAAGCTAAACAGATGCTTACTGGTCAGTTGAATAAATTGCAGCAAGCGGGTATTAATGCCATTATTTTCCAAGTTCGTGCAGAGTGCGATGCACTTTATCAATCGCCTTACGAGCCTTGGAGTCGATTTCTTACGGGGGCACAAGGCAAAGCACCCTCCTCTTTTTGGGACCCTATGCAGTTTATGATAGAGGCTTGCCACGAACGGGGTATGGAGTTTCATGCATGGATTAATCCCTATCGGGCTCGTACTAAGGGCACATCTACGCTGGCACCTTCGCATCCTTATAGAAAAAATCCAGAACGATTTGTAACCTACAACGGACAACTCTATTGCGATCCGGGTATACCTGAAAATCGCCAATACATATTAAAGATAGTACGTGATATTGTAAACCGATACGATGTAGATGCTATTCACATGGATGACTACTTCTACCCCTATCCCAATCCAGGTGAGGACTTTCCTGACAACGTGAGTTTTGCTAGATATGGTAGAGGGTATGTAAATCGAGGTGACTGGAGACGTGACAATGTGAACCTACTCATTAAAGAGTTGCATGAAACCATACGTGCTTGCAAACCTTGGGTGAAGTTTGGTATCTCTCCATTTGGTATTTATCGCAACGCTCGATCGGCAGCTAATGGGAGTCAAACCAATGGTTTACAAAATTACGACGACCTTTATGCCGATGTATTACTTTGGGTAAACAATGGCTGGATTGATTACAACATTCCGCAAGTTTATTGGGAGATAGGTCACTCTGCTGCCGATTACGATACATTGGTTCGTTGGTGGGCAAAGCATGCTTCTGCTCGTCCGCTTTACATTGGACAAGATGTAGATCGCACGGTTGCTAAAGCCGATAAGAACAACCCAAGAACCCATCAGATGCATGCCAAGATGATGTTGCAGCGCGCTTTCCCGGCTATTCAAGGAAGTTGCCAATGGTATGCTGCAGCTGTGGTGGAGAATAAAGGTCGTTACCACGATTTGCTCGTTAGTCAGTATCACAAATATCCAGCCCTACTACCCACTTCACCTTTTATGGATAATCATCCTCCTCGTAAAGTACGTAAAGTAAAGAGTGTATGGACAGAAGATGGTTTTATGCTTTTCTGGCAACCTGGTAAAGCCAATGATGTGATGGACGAAGCGGTACAGTTTGTAGTCTACCGATTTGAAAAAGGTGAGAAAATTAATCTGGCTGATGCTACAAAGATTGTTTCTATTACACGCGATAGTTACTGCCACCTGCCTTACGAAAATGGGAAGAAGAAATACCATTATGTAGTTACGGCTCTCGATCGTTTGCACAACGAGTCACAGTTTGTTAAGAAGAGTGTTAAGCTTTAGTCTCTGCATATAAGGAAAGGGGATCTTTAAGACTCTTTTACTCCATCAAATAATCCGCTATTACAACTTGCTGTAGTAGCGGATTATTTGATGGAATTTTTTATTGAATGACCTCTCTTTGTGAATGATTCGTTCATTCCTCTCTGTGGCTTGGTTTGATTGTGGCTAATCCTTAAAATAACACGGGGTGCACTTATTGAAGTACACCCCGCTTTGCATTATTAATTCCTTAATGATTAAGAATTTGCTGAATTATCAATCAACTCTATTTTTTGTAAAGTAAGAGCCAACTCATTTCTTAGTTTTTCTACTTTTCGATTGAGTTCAGTAACCAAACTGTTTCCTTTTTTCGATGAAGAGGTTAGGAAGCCTAGGTTGTTTTCATACGTCTGTATGTCATTTTTTAAGCTCTCATAGAGACGTACTAGTTTCTCTCTTTCACGATAGATATTTCCCTCTTTACCAATGTGCGATTTGAAGTGATCCATTCTCTTTTTTGAAGCCGATAGGTTAAGCTTCTCAAAAAGTTGGTCAATCAATCCATGGTATTTCTTGAATATTTTATCTTTCTCTTTGAAAGGTACATGGCCAATGCCATTAAACTCCTTCATCAACTGACGTACGGTATCGCCTGCGCCTTCAATCGCTTCGGTAGCTTGATTAATCTCCTCTAGTTTGGCTATTAAAGCCTTTTTCTTCTCCAAGTTTTCGGCTTCAACTGTGCGGTGTGAGGTAGTAGCTTTCCCTTTTTGTTCAAAGAAGAAGTCACAAGCAGAGATGAAACGTTTCCAAACCGCATCCGATTGTTTGCGAGGAACTGCCCCTATTGTTTTCCACTCTTTTTGGAGTTTAATCAGTTGGTCGGCAGTCTCTTTCCACTCGGTGCTGTCCTTGAGTGATTCTGCTTTCTCGCAGAGTGCTTTCTTCTTCTCCAAATTTTCGTTCATGCGCTCTTTCGCTTGTTTGTAGAAGGCTGTTTTCTTACTGAAAAAGTCGTCACACAAAGCGCGGAAGCGTTCGAAAATCTTTGTATTTAGTTTTTGAGGCGCATACCCAATGGTTTTCCATTCGGCTTGAAGTGCTAAGATGGCAGCAGTCTTATCTTCCCACATTTGGAAAGTCGTGAGTGTAGCATAGTCTGTAGCCTCTAGTGTTTCGCAGATGCGTGTTTTTTCGTCAAGATTGTGCTGCTCTTTCTCCTTCAACTCTTCGAAGTGTTGTTGGTGGCGGCGGTTGACTTGGGTTGATGCTGCTTTAAAGCGCGTCCAAATCTCTTCACGTAACTCTTTTGCTACAGGACCTGTATCGCGAAACTCTTGGTGTAGTTTTTGTAATTGGTGGAAAGCAGAGATTACATCGTGCTCTTCGGCCAGTTTTTCGGCTGTTTCGCACAAGTGTGTTTTAATTTCTAAGTTTTTCTTGAAATCATAATCACGAAACTCATTGCTTAGTTTAATTAAGTCGTAGAACTTCTCTGCATACACTTGGTAACTTTTCCATAGCTCATTAGCTTTATCGGCAGGTACTAGCTTAATTTCGTTCCACTCTTGTTGGAGCTTTTTAAACTCACTGTAGGCTTTGTTTGCATCCTCTGTCGATTCAGAAAGTATTCTGATTTGCTCTAAGATAGCCGATTTCTTTTGGAAATTAACCTCTTTTTCCTCTTCGACTAGGGCTAAATGGTGTGCTTTTCGCTCTTTTAGCGTCGAGATCACCTCTTTTAGTCTTGCTTCACTTTCATCGGGTGTTGGAGCAAATGTTTCTGCGGTTCCCCCGTTTTCGATGTGTGCTACCATGCCCTCTTCTCGCTCTGCATTAAGCAGTTTGTAGAAAGCATACTTTAAACTCTCTAGCTCACTTCTATCTACCAGAATACCTTCTTGAAGTCTTTTTTCAAGACTCTCAATAATCTCTTCTTTCGTTTCTACAGACTCATCTCTAGGAGCTGCAACGGGTTCTACAGTAGGGGCGAGCGATGTATCTGTTGTTTCTACAACTTGCGCATCGTTCATAGCGCTGGTTATTTCATTTGAATCCATCTTGCGATTGTTTTTAATGAATCAATCTAAAAAAAGTAATTGTCTAGCAAATTAAATTAAATATTTTAGTATTTCATATCATTTGCTCTGTTTTTTTACATTTGCTCTCTTAAAAGAGCTATTTCGGCTCTTTTTAAGAGAGTAGGACTGTTATACCCATATAAAGCATCATTCCAATGATGTCATTGGTGATCGATATAAATGGCCCAGTAGCGATTGCGGGGTCTATTTTAAGCTTCTCTAGAGTCATAGGAACCAAGGTGCCAAAGATGGAAGCAAACATGACCACTGCAAATAGACTGAGTGATACCGAATAGGAAACGGTGGCCGTAGGGCCAAAGCGTAAAAAGTTGTAGACGTAAACTAACATCGAAATAATAGTCGCATTAATCAGCGCAACAACCGCCTCTTTTACCACCTGTTTTGAGGTGTTTTCGGTATTTAACGAACTATTTGCAAGTCCTTGCACCACCAATGCTGATGACTGTGTACCCACATTTCCACCGGTTCCACCAATCAGGGGAATGTAGAGTGCCATTTCAGGATGCGCAGCAAAGGTGCTGTCAAAGTTTCCTAAGATCATAGAATTGCCTATTCCCCCAATCATTCCAATCAGAAGCCATGGTAAGCGTGCAGAAGTTTGTTTAAATACACTGTCATCGGTCTCCACATCTTGCGAAAGACCCGATGCCAATTGGTAGTCACGTTCGGCTTGTTCACGAACTTCGTCCATTACGTCATCTACGGTAATTCGTCCAACGAGTCTACCGATGCTATCAATCACTGGAATGGCTACCAAGTCGTACTTCTCGATGGTTTGTACCAACTCCTCGATCGATGCATCTACCCGCACCGAAATGGGATCTACCCTCATTACATGCTTAACCTTCGATACCGAGGGGCTGGTAATCATCTTCTTTAGGGGGAATACGCCGCGTAATCGTTCGTCATCATCGACTACATATACATAGTATATTTCGTCCATCTTCTCGGCCTGTATACGCATCTCCTTCAAGCACTCGGGCATACTCCAATTCTCATTAACGATTACCATTTCGGTACCCATTAATCCACCGGCAGTATCTTCGTCATACTTCAGAAGGTCTACAATGTCGCCTGCTTGCTCGATATCTTCGATGTGCGAGAGAATCTCTTCTTGTTTCTCTTCGTCCATCTCTCTGATAATGTCTACGGCATCATCCGAGTCCATATAGTCTACAAAGCGCTTGGCAATGGTTTCGGAGGGAAGAATCTCTAAGAACTCTTTACGTACATCCTCGTCCATCTCGACCAGTACATCGGCCGCAGTTTCATTATCAAGCAGCAGGTAGATAAAACGAGCCTCTTCGGTGTTAAGCTCGTTACATAGCTCTGCTATATCGGCAGGGTGTAAGTTGGCAAGTGACTCTTGCAACAAGACCGATTCCTTATGCGCAATAAGCGACTTTACTTGTTCCACGTCCTCTTTATTCATACATTTAAGGGGGATTAAAGTTCAACTATTTACGTAAAGCAACTAAGAAAAGGGTGCTTTATACGGTCGTTTCTGTATTAGCCAAAGCAGCCTCTACCTGGTTGGTAAGATCAATAAACTCTTGTACAGAGAGTTGTTCAGGTCTTCTATTGAAAACAGCGTTTTCACTAAAAGGGTTGTCCTTAGGTAAAATTGCTGCAATCGAGTTACGCATCATCTTTCTGCGTTGGTTAAACGTAGTCTTCACGATGAGTTTAAACAGTTTTTCGTTGCAGCCTAAATCGGTTGTGCTATTACGAGTCATGCGTATAACGGCGCTCTTCACCTTGGGAGGAGGGTTAAATACATGCTCGTGTACAGTAAATAGATACTCTACTTTGTACCAAGCTTGGATTAATATACTAAGAATACCGTATGTTTTACTTCCTGGGCCTGCGGCAATACGTTCGGCTACCTCTTTTTGAATCATACCGGTGCAACAAGGAATCTGATCTTTGTTGTCAAGCATTTTGAAAAAAATTTGGCTCGATATGTTGTAAGGATAGTTACCCGTTAGTACAAAAGGTTTTCCATCAAAAAGCTCATTTACATCGAGCTTCAGGAAGTCATGTTCAATAATGTTTCCATGCAGTGCAGGAAAGTGTTCATTTAGGTAAGCTACCGATTCAAAATCGAGTTCGACTACCTTAACAGGACGCTCTTTTTGCATTAGGAACTGCGTCAATACCCCCATGCCTGGTCCTACCTCTAAGACAGGTATCTCTGGACAAGCGTCAACGGTATCGGCTATATCGCGAGCCACTCCTAAATCGTTCAAAAAGTGTTGTCCAAGAAACTTTTTTGGTTTAACCAATCTCATGTTCTACTGTTTTCTTTCGTTAATAATTCGCACAAATTCGGCAAGAAGCGTATCTTTGCAACGTGCAAAGGTACAATATTAATTGAATTACTCTTTAAAATAAGGCTCTTTTGGGACAAATGCATGTAAAAAAAGTAGTTAGCAAAGTACTACAAATTCTTTTCCCCTTACTTTTGGGCGGTGCTATTCTAGCTTGGATGTACCGAGATTTTAACTTCAGTCGGGTTTGGCAAGTGTTGACAGGTGGTATGAACTACGGCTGGATGTTGGCTACCGTAGTGTTTGGCGTTCTTAGTAATCTATTTCGCAGTTGGCGTTGGAAACTTACACTCGAACCGCTCGACGAACACCCCTCCACAGCCAACTGTATCTATGCGGTGTTTATTGCTTATGCAACCAACCTAATCATTCCCCGTCTGGGAGAGGTTTCTCGTTGTGCCGTTCTTTCGAAGTACAACGGTGTTTCGTTTTCAAAGTCGCTAGGAACGGTTGTTTCCGAGCGATTGGTCGATACCGTTTGTGTAGGGGTAATTACCTTCATAACCCTCGTTTCACAGTCACATATTTTTACCTCTTTCTTTAAAGTAACCGGTACCAATACCGATGAGTGGGTGAATCTTTTTACCTCGGCCAACTTCTACATCATTTTGATATGTATTATTGCCTTTTTTGTACTCCTCTATTTTGTGATACGCAATGTGGGCACCTTTGCTCGTGTACGGGGTATATTAAAGAATGTATGGGAAGGGGTCTTCTCTTTGCGTCATGTTAAGAACATTCCGCTACTTCTATTCTATACGGTTGGTATTTGGTTCTCTTACTTTATGCAACTCTACCTCTCCTTTTTCTGTTTCGATTTTTCGAGTGATTTGACTTTTCAGGCAGGTATGGTTATGTTTGTAATAGGTAGCATTGCAGCCGTAGTACCTACACCGAATGGGGCGGGACCCTGGCATTTTGCTACCATAACGATGCTTGTACTCTACGGAGTGGGCAAAGAAGATGCGGGAATATTTGCTTTGATTGTACACGGAATACAAACCTTTTTATTAATTTTGTTGGGAATATATGGAATGGCTGCATTGTCATTCTCCACTAAAACTAAGAAACCATGAGTACAATTCTTTCTTTGGCTCCACAGAATGTGTGGAAGCATTTCTATGCGCTAACTCAAGTACCTCACCCTTCAGGACACTTGGCACCTATACAAGCTTTGTTGCTTGACTTTGCTAAAAATATCGGGATTGAGGCTTTTCAAGACGAAGTAGGGAATATTATCTATCGCAAGCCTGCAACTCCAGGTATGGAGAACCGCAAGGTAGCTGTGTTGCAAGCACACATGGATATGGTTCCTCAAAAAAATAATGACACGGTACACGATTTTCAAAACGATCCCATCCAAACCTATATCGATGGCGATTGGGTAAAAGCCAAAGGAACCACCCTAGGTGCTGATAATGGTATTGGTCTAGCAGCTATTATGGCTGTTATGGAAGATAAAACGTTGGTACACGGACCTCTTGAAGCTCTAATTACCTCGGACGAAGAGACCGGTATGGTGGGAGCTTTTGGTTTGAAACCAGGTACCATTACAGGCGATATTCTATTGAACCTAGACTCGGAGGATGAGGGCGAACTTTACATCGGTTGTGCCGGTGGTGAAGATTTAACTGCTACACTTTCGTACAAGGAGGTAGAGACTGAAGCTGCCGATGTAGCTCTTAAAGTAACGGTTAAAGGTTTACGTGGTGGACACTCAGGACTTGAAATCAATCAAGGAAGAGCGAATGCTAACAAATTGATGGCGCGCTTCTTGAATCAAGTAATCACTTTTGACGAGGCTTATCTAGCTTCTTGGAAAGGTGGTAACATGCGCAATGCCATTCCTCGTGAATGTGAAGCTGTTATTACCATCCCTGCCGAAGGGGTAGAAGAGGTAATGGCTTATGTAAAAGAGTGCGAAACGATGTGGAACGAAGAGTACTGTGTACACGAAACTCCCATTCAGTTCTTTGCTGAGCCGGTAGCGCTTCCAGAATTCCGCGTACCCGAAGAGATTACCGATAACTTGGTTAATGCTATCTATGCATGTCAAAACGGGGTTATGCGTATGATTCCAACGATTCTAGATACTGTTGAAACCTCTTCGAACTTGGCCATTGTTGAAATTGGCGCAGGTGAAGCAGCGGTGCGTATCTTATCTCGTAGCTCGCGCGATTCTATGAAAGATTACTTAAATACTTCATTAGAGAGCTGTTTCTCAATGGCAGGTATGGAAGTGGTTCGTTCGGGCGCTTATTCAGGTTGGGAACCTAACGTTAATTCACCCATCTTGAAAGCGATGAAGGAGTCTTACCAAGCACAATTTGGCAAGGAGCCCGAGGTGAAGGTGATTCACGCTGGTTTGGAGTGTGGTATCCTAGGTGCAGTAATGCCTGGTATGGATATGATTTCATTCGGTCCTACGATGCGTTCTCCTCACTCACCCGATGAACGTTGCTTGATTCCTTCGGTAACCAAGTTTTACGACTTCTTGGTAGCTACTTTGGCTAATATTCCAGTGAAGGAGTAATTGAACTGATTGCTTTAGGTATCTACCTATGCCTACAGTCAGTAGGCTTGTAGTTTGCCGTTTTATCCAATAAAGCCTAGGGGAGTTAAGTCGTAGATTTAACTCCCCTAGTTTGTAATAAGGAGAGAGTTGGATGCAAGAGAGGTTTGAAAATCCGATTTGAGTGTTTTAATTTGTTTGTTTTATTTATCCTTCATCCTTCAATGTATTTGATTATCAGTTTGTTTGGGTGAAAGATGCCTCCTTTTAGGGGATTTTTCCTTCACCTTTTCTCGTTGCTTCTGCTTTTAGGAAGAGGTAAGGATTTTTTCTCCCATTTCATCGATAACGACCCTCTTGTAATAAGAAAATTGAAAAGACCTTTAAAAGAAGAGACATGAACCATACGCCACAATCTAACCGTCTACACATCGCCTTGCTAGGCAAGCGTAACAGTGGAAAATCGTCGCTCATTAATGCCTTAACCGGGCAAGATGCTGCCCTCGTTTCCGATACACCGGGTACCACTACCGATCCCGTTCTTAAAGCCATGGAGGTTCACCCGCTGGGGGCCTGTTTGTGGATAGATACCCCGGGCTTCGATGATGATCAGGAGCAGTTAGGTGCTTTGCGCGTGAGCCGCACGCTGAAAAGTCTAGAGAAAACTGATGTTGCTCTACTTTTGTGTGAAGAGGGGGATGGGGAGATGGAGCGTGAGTGGATGAATCGTCTGAAGGAGAAGCAGATTCCCACCCTGCTTTTACTTAATAAATGCGATGTGCGTACCAATCGCTCCAATGTAGTAGCTCAACTCAAAGAGAGGCTGGGTGAGGCACCCATCGAGGTGAGTGCTGAAACTAAAGAGGGGATTGAGGCGATTTATCAAGCCATTTTGGAGAAGATTCCAGCCGATTATGGACAGCAAACCATAACGGGGCATTTGGTCGAGGCGGGCGATGTGGTATTGCTCGTTATGCCACAAGATATACAAGCCCCTAAAGGACGATTGATTCTTCCACAGGTGCAAACCTTGCGTGAATTGCTGGATAAGCAATGCTTGGTTATGAGTTGCACTACCCTGCAGCTACCTGCTACCTTGAAGGCTTTGGCTGCTCCTCCTAAGTTGATTATTACTGATTCGCAGGTATTTCACGAAGTATACAAGCACAAACCCAAAGAGACTCTTCTAACCTCTTTTTCGGTTCTCTTTGCGGGGTATAAAGGGGATATGAAGAGTTATCTGGCTGGTGCAGCTGCTTTGGGTTCTTTAACGGAGCACTCGCGGGTATTGATAGCCGAAGCTTGTACGCATGCTCCACTGAGCGAAGATATTGGTCGGGTGAAACTTCCGCGATTGTTGCGAAAACAATTTGGCGAGGGGCTTCAAATTGATATCGTATCAGGCCATGATTTTCCCGATCTATTGGCACCATATGATTTGATCATACAGTGTGGTGCTTGTATGTTTAATCGCAAATATGTGATGAATCGAATCGATCGTGCAACTATGCAGTGTACTCCTATCACAAACTATGGCATCGCTTTGGCCTATTTAAGTGGTATTCTTGATAAAATTGTTTACGCCTAAACTCCTTTTGGGGTGGGTGAATTCCTACTTACCTGCGGCTCTATTCTGTAGGATGCGCTTTTGTATTGTCTAATTTCTGACAGAAATTAGACAATCTTTGATGTAAATTGCCAAATTTTTGTCAGAAATTATCTAATTTACGTCAGAAATTAAAGAATAGATCCGCTTCTTTTGTTGAATAATTCCCGCTGTTTGGCAGAATCTTTGTGCAGCTTTGCCTCTATCTCTTATTTGCTTTGGGGTGTTTTTGTTTTCTATTCAACCTGCTTCTTGGAATGAAAACGTTTCTCTGTTTTTTTTAGCCTCTTGCTTTTCTATTTTTTTTTCTGCTAAACCTTTTTCTTGTTTGAGCGTTTCTTTTTTTAGTTATTGCAAGTATTTATGTATGTAAACTTAATAAGGAATATATGTTAAGCAAAAAATTAGAAGAGGCGCTTAATGCGCAGATTAATGCAGAAATGTGGTCTGCCTATCTTTACTTATCGATGTCTGCCTATGCGCAAGATAAAGGCATGGCAGGCATGGCTAATTGGTTTGAAGTGCAATTTAAAGAGGAGCAAGATCATGCTCTTATCTTCTTTAAATACATTATCTCGCGTGGTGGAAAGGTGAGCCTTAGACCTCTTGCCGAAGTGAAAACAGTGTGGGAATCGCCTCTTGATGCCTTTAAAGATACTTTAGAGCATGAAAATGAGGTGACTGCTTTAATTAATTCACTCTTTACACTTTCGGAAGAGGAGAATGATTATGCTACCCAAAGTATGCTTAAGTGGTTTATTGACGAGCAAGTAGAGGAGGAAGATAATGCACAGAAATTAATTGAGAGTCTTACGCTGATAGATGGAAATGGTTTTGGGCTTTATATGTTGGACAAGGAGTTGGCTGCACGTGTTTACAAGCAAGCTGCCCCTTTGGTTAGCAGCAAAGCTACTTAGTCTCTATTGAAAGGTTTTATAGAAGGTTATTCGAAATAAAAAAGCCACTAATCGAAAGATTAGTGGCTTTTTGTGCGCTTGATAGGACTCGAACCTACACGTCTCACGACACCAGATCCTAAGTCTGGCGCGGCTACCAATTACGCCACAAGCGCAGCGTTGTTATTGATTAACGAGTGCAAAGGTAATGCTTTTATTTGAACCTGCAAGTGTTTTGCTAAAAAAAAGTGGATTTTATATAAATAAAAAAAACCACCAATCTAAAAAAGATTAGTGGTTTTGTGCGCTTGATAGGACTCGAACCTACACGTCTCACGACACCAGATCCTAAGTCTGGCGCGGCTACCAATTACGCCACAAGCGCAGCGTTGTTATTGATTAACGGGTGCAAAGGTAGTGCTTTTATTTGAATCTGCAAGTGTTTGGTTGAAAAAAATGCAAGGAGGGGCTTTTTTTTGCTTTTTGTTCCCTTTGGAACCCCTCAAGCACTCTTTTTTAGTGCTTCTTGAAGGTAGAGAATGCTCAGTTTATACGAGTGAAGTTCCTCTTTTTTTTAGTTTGCACGCAACAATTCAATCGCTTTTTCGATAATGGTGTCTACTCCTCGGTTATAGTCGCTCGATTCAATATCGACTTTTACATCGGGTTCAATGCCAAATTCAATCTGCTCCATTTCGGGATTGTAGATGGGACTTGCCGAAAAACGAATGGACCATCCATTGGGTAGTTCAGATGAGAAGGGAAGCCCTGAGCCACCTCCTGTTTTATCGCCTACAATCGTTACTAGGGGAAATTGCTTCATGGCATTTGTGAAATCATTCGTAGCGCTGTAAGAGCGTCTGTTGGTTAAGAGGGCTACCGGCTTTTGCCAGCGCACTCGATTACTAGGAGAGTCTAGGTAGATGGGTTGAGGCTTCGAGAAATCGGAATGTCCTGTACCTGTTTTGTGTGCAATGTAGCTGGTAAGTACGCGTTCGTTCGTAAACCGCGATGCCAACTTTTGCGAAGTGGTAAGGTTTCCTCCACCGTTGTTTCGTACATCGATAATGATGCCATCACAAATGGAGAGTATGTTTAGAATCTCATCGAGGTTTCCATCGCCTATGCCTGACTGAAAGCTTTCGCAGTATACATAGCCTATGTTCTGCTCCAATATGGTATATTTAAGTCCCGAAGCAATTTCGTAATCTTTTCCTAGGTAGATACTTTGAATGCTATCGTCGAAATTGCGGGGGTAAGCGTCGTACCAGGCTCTGTACTGCGAAACCCGATCGGCCGAAACGAGATTGACATGCCCATCTCGTAACTCGTTCACCATTTCTGAAAGGGCATCGAACAGTTGCTTTTTGGTCATATCGGCCGTAATTCGATTGCTGTACTCTTTATAGATCTCGTTCCAATCTAGTCCATAACTCTCTTTCTTATACTCTAAGAAGCAGTAACGTTCGTCTATAATTTTCCACAAGGCTTCAAAATTTCCTTGGGGCGTATTCTCAAATAGCTCTTCACGGATGCAGCTACTACCCCATAGGAGCAAGAGGAGTAGGGTGGTGTAGCAGGTTAGTTTTCTTATTGGACTCATGCTCCATGAGGGAATAGGAGAGGGTGCAGCAACAGAGGGTGTGTTTCTTTTCATCATATTCCGGTTAATAAGGGTTTGTAGCTGAAGTAGGCGAGGCAAGTTGGCTCTTTCCTTTTAATAGCGAAAAGTTCTTCACGAAACCAATCATAAATAGATTGGACCAAGTGTGGCTCTTTAGACTATTTACGTGTGACTGTTGGATATCGCAAAGATACCCTACGCGCAGATTGATTTTATGAATTGGAATGTCGAGTGTGATCATTTGTCTAAAAGAGGGCTGGTTGTGAAGGGAGGTGAACAGGATGTTCTTTCCCCAATGTCCCAACGTGAAAATCTCGTAGTAGCTCTGTCCATATTCGGGCGAGAATAGGATGCCTGCTAGGGCCACATTGAGTTGGTAACGGGCTATAAGTGGCAAACTTCCTAACTGAAGGCGGTAAATGGCCATGCCCGATGCTGCTAAATTTAGATAGGCTTTGGCTTGAGCCGGGTTGTTCGAGTTGCGCATGTTGTATACAAACCCTCCATTTAAATCGATCATAGGCCCTGCAAGGAGCTTGAGTCGTTCGGTTATATGAAATTGGTAGTGCCAAGCGTAACTCCAGTTTACCAAACCTGCCAATTGATCTCCCGTTTTGGATTGGTTGGTGGTTGAGGAGAAATTAATCTGAAGCAGGTTTTGTGTCGATACCTTCCCACCCATTAATTGGGTCATTCGCATGCTTTCTCGCAATACTCTAGCCTCTATCCCTGTATATTCTACAGGAGATAGGTAGGTGTCGAGTATATTGGTATGGCCCACCCCAATGAGGGTGGCACGCATGACCGAACTGTTTTTCTGTAGGCTATCTGCTTGTGCATGCCCCGTAAGAGTAGATAGTACAAGTAGTAGAAAGAAGGTTGCCTGTTTCATGTTAAAAGAGTTTCATTTGTCCGGTAATCTCATCAATAATATCTGAATGGCTTTTCCCATAATCTGGATCTTCATTGATGGGTACTTCGATGGGTTGTTCCTCCTCTTGTTGGCTCGTCTCGGGATGACGAGTGGGTTCAACCTCTTTGATGGAATTAATCTGAAAAGTGGTGATGCGTTTGCCCTTGGCTTTCACGCTCTTGATGCCAATAAACTCTTCCAATTCAATCGTTAAAGGTTCGCGGAAACTATCTTTACCGCCAAAAGTAGCCTCTATACGAGGATAGGTGGTACTGGTCAGTAATATTAATTTAGTCTCTTTGTTCTCCCCTAAATAGTTCTGTATCTTCGAAGAGTTGTCAAAGATAAACCGTTTGGCATAGGGGTAGCCTTGTTGATCGGCATCATACAATAGGGCCGAATAGACCTTATTGGGGTTGTATTTTTCAATCAAGCTTATACCGGGTGCATAATGGTTATTGGAGTCGAAGTTTGTGGTATAGAAATCGCCATTATCGTGCACTACCAAGATAACCTCGTCGCTATTGAATTCACCTAAGTATTCGCCACGCTCGTCGTAATTAATACGTAATACATCGCGGTCAAACCACACTTTTCGCCCTCCTAGGGTGGATCCTCCACGGTGTTTCAATACCACTTTGTGCACATCGTTTCGAGTCAGAAGATTTCCCATAGACTGTCTTCCTTTAATAGCTATTTCGCTAAAATCTCGGTCGAATATAATCTTTTTGATGCGTGGGTTGGGCTTTAGGGTAACTTTAATCACTTCTGCTTCGCCATTGGGGTTGGCCGAAAAATAGGCTATTCTCGAACCTGGTGTGCCTTGGGTAAGATCGTACTCCCGATCGCGTGTCATCGAGGTTACGTTGAATCGCTTCAAGTAGTGCGCTCCATCTTTTCCATCGCGGTAGGCTACATTGTAAATGGTACGTTTGTCGTTCTTTTTAAAGACATTTACGTAGAGTATGTTTTTGCCCACAAACATTTTGTCGGCTATGCGTACCACTTTATATTTTCCATCTTTGTAGAAAATAATAACGTCGTCTATATCCGAACAGTTGGTGATAAATTCATCTTTTTTGAGGGCGGTTCCGATAAAACCATCTTCGCGGTTGATGTATAGTTTTTCGTTGGCTTCTACCACCTTTGCTGCCTCGATGGTATCGAAGCTACGGAGTTCGGTTTTACGAGGGTAGTTGGCTCCATATTTCTGTTTGAGCATTTCAAACCACAGGATGGTTTGTTCTACCAAGTGAGCTAATTTATAGTCAATCTCTTCAATCTCGGCTTTGGTGCGTAGAATGAAATCGTCTGCTTTCTCTTTGTTGAACTTTAAGATACGTGCCATTTTAATCTCCATCAATCGTAAGATGTCATCCTTGGTTACCTCTCTTACAAATTGTGGGTAGTAGGGTGCTAATCGACTATCAATGTGTTGACAAGCTGCATCCATATCTTTGGCTTGTTCGAATTTGGCATCTTTGTAGATGCGCTCTTCGATAAAGATCTTTTCGAGTGAAGCAAAGTGTAGCCCTTCGAGTAGTTCATTTTTTCGAATCTCGAACTCCTTGCGAATCAAATCCATGGTGTTATTGGCCGATTTACGCAAAACGTGACTAACCGATAGGAAGTGTGGCTTGTTTTCGTCGATAATACAGCAGTTGGGCGATATGCTCACTTCGCAATCCGTAAAAGCATAGAGGGCATCGAGTGTTTTATCTGACGATACGCCCGGAGCTAAATGAACCAGAATTTCGACCTTCGCAGCTGTGTTGTCATCGACCTTACGTATCTTAATCTTCCCTTTTTCTACCGCTTTTAGGATGGAGTCAATCAGTGATGAAGTGGTCTTTCCATAGGGAATTTCAGAAATGACTAACGTCTTGTTATCGAGCTTGCTAATTTTAGCACGAACCTTCACTACACCACCACGTTCGCCATCGTTGTAGCGCGATACGTCAATCGAACCACCTGTTAGAAAATCGGGGTATAGCGTGAAGTTATCACCTTTGAGGTAGGCCACGGCAGCATCGCACAACTCATTAAAGTTGTGTGGTAGAATTTTGGAAGAGAGCCCTACGGCAATCCCTTCCACCCCCTGAGCGAGTAGGAGTGGGAACTTAACGGGTAGGGTAATGGGCTCTTTGTTACGGCCATCGTAGGAGGATTGCCACTCGGTTGTTTTGGGATTAAATACCACATCGAGTGCAAATTTAGAGAGTCTTGCTTCAATATAACGCGAGGCAGCTGCGCTATCGCCGGTCAAAATATTTCCCCAGTTTCCTTGACAATCAATAAGGATGTCTTTTTGTCCCAACTGTACCAAAGCATCGCCAATAGAGGCGTCGCCGTGGGGGTGAAACTGCATGGTGTGACCTACAATGTTGGCTACTTTGTTGTAGCGTCCATCATCGAGTCGCTTCATGGAGTGCAAAATACGTCGCTGAACCGGTTTAAAACCATCATTTATGTGGGGCACGGCACGCTCTAAGATTACGTAAGATGCGTAATCCAAAAACCATGTTTGGTACATACCACTTAGCTGATGTTTAGCTTTCTCCGTTTTGGCTTCTGCTGGCTTATAGTCGGAGTGCTGTGTGTTTGCGGGTAGTATCTCTTCGTTATTCTGATCTTCTTTTTCGATAAAATCGTCGCTCATCTCTATTTAAATTCCTTAATGTTCTGATTATATGCAGGCAAAAATACGATTTTAATTGAAAAAATGATTTACTTTGCGCATTATTTCTGCTTTTATTAAATTAATGGTAAACAGAAAAAATAGTACACCAGGTATAAGACAATAACAAAAAAGAATATGGCACAAGAAGATGTTTTTAAGAAATTAGTATCGCATTGTAAAGAATACGGCTTTGTTTTTCCCTCAAGTGATATATACGATGGTTTAGGCGCAGTATACGACTATGGGCAAATGGGCGTAGAGTTGAAAAATAACATCAAACAATATTGGTGGCAAAGCATGGTGCTTTTGCACGAAAATATTGTAGGGATTGATTCGGCTATCTTTATGCACCCTACTATTTGGAAAGCCTCTGGACACGTTGATGCATTTAACGATCCATTGATTGATAACAAAGATTCTAAAAAAAGATATCGTGCAGATGTATTGATTGAAGATCAGCTAGCAAAGTACGACGATAAAATAAACAAAGAGGTAGCTAAGGCTGCGAAACGTTTTGGCGAATCGTTTGATGAGGCTCAATACCGTGCAACGAATGGCCGTGTATTAGAAAATCAAGCCAAACGTGAAGCACTACACCAACGTTTTGCACAAGCTTTGAATGATGGTAACTTGGATGAACTTCGCCAAATTATTGTCGATGAGGAGATTGCTTGTCCTATCTCAGGTACTAAGAACTGGACTGAAGTGCGTCAATTTAACTTGATGTTCTCGACGGATATGGGGTCTACTGCCGATGGTGCAACTAAAATCTACTTGCGTCCTGAAACAGCTCAAGGTATCTTTGTAAACTACCTAAATGTGCAAAAAACGGGTCGTATGAAGATTCCTTTTGGTATTGCACAAATTGGTAAAGCTTTCCGTAACGAAATTGTAGCTCGTCAGTTTATCTTCCGTATGCGTGAGTTTGAACAAATGGAGATGCAATTCTTTGTAAAACCAGGTACTGAACTAGAGTGGTTCAATAAATGGAAAGAACTTCGCTTGAAATGGCACAAAGCTCTTGGCTTTGGTGATGATCACTATCGCTACCACGATCACGATAAATTGGCTCACTATGCCAATGCTGCTACGGATATTGAATTCTTGATGCCTTTTGGTTTTAAAGAGGTAGAGGGTATTCACAGCCGTACAGACTTTGACTTGAGTCAACACGAAAAATATTGTGGCAAGAGCATTAAATACTTCGACCCAGAGATCAATGAGTCATACACTCCGTATGTGGTTGAAACTTCTATTGGAGTGGACCGTATGTTCCTTAGCATTATGAGCTCTTCTTACTGCGAAGAAAAATTGGAGAATGGCGAAACTCGTACGGTATTGCGTTTACCTGCAGCGTTGGCTCCTGTTAAGATGGCTGTAATGCCTTTGGTTAAGAAAGATGGTCTTCCCGAAAAAGCACGCGAGATTATGAACGACTTACGATTTGAATTCAACTGTCAATACGACGAGAAGGATAGCATCGGTAAGCGTTACCGTCGTCAAGATGCGATTGGAACTCCCTACTGTATTACCATTGACCACCAAACTTTGGAGGATAATTGTGTAACTTTGCGTAACCGCGACACGATGCAACAAGAGCGTGTGGCTATTGCCGATTTACGTAGCATTGTATCAGACAAAGTTAGTGTAACAGCGCTTTTAAAGACCCTTCAATAACCACCTTATTAGTATGAAGAAATCTATTTTAAAGTTGGCAGCTTGGATGCTCTTGCTTCCTCTGTTGTTAGCTTCTTGTGATACGACAGACAACAGTGTAGACCCCTACGAAAATTGGGAAGTACGTAACCAAGACTATATTGACTCTATAGCAGTAGTAGCTAAGAGTAATTTAGGCGAGGGAGTAGGCGAGTGGAAGGTTTTTCGCTCATACAAACTTCCTCCGTTGGATATGAACGAAGAGGGTCATGTAAATGATTATGTTTACTGCAAGATTTTGTCGGTAGGCGATGGTGATTCTCCTCTGTTTACTGACAGTGTATCGGTTAACTACCGCGGTAGATTAATTAATGGATCAGTATTTGATCAAAACTACCGAGGTGAGTATGATCCTGCTATCTCTACACCTTCTGTTTTTGTGACTGGTCAGTTAATTACAGGTTGGACTACAGCCTTGCAGCACATGCAAGTCGGTGATCGTTGGGAGCTTTACATACCCCATGGATTGGCATACGGAGCTACAGGATCAGGAGCTATACTTGCCTATTCTTCGCTTTACTTTGATTTGCACTTGCGCAAAGTAGCTCCTTTGAAAGGAGTTACGCGTTCCGTAGAAGATGAATCTGAAGTGGAAGAGTAATCGTTTAAAATAGAATCTATAATAATCACCTTACATGCCTTTGTGCAAGTAAGGTGATTTCTTTTTTTTAAACCAATTTACATGCTCATTTCTCTTATTTTGGTTATTTTTGCACAAGGGAATTATCCCTGAATTAACACAAAATAGTCTATGGAAAAACTAAGCAATTCAACACTTTCAATTCAGGTATCACCACTTGGTGCAGAGTTACAGAGTATTCAAAAAGAGGGAAAAGAGTATCTTTGGCATGGAGATGCTCAATTTTGGGACCGCCGTTCGCCTGTTCTTTTTCCACTTGTGGGTCGTGTTTGGGGAGATGAATTCCGTCATAAAGGAGAGTCTTATCCCATTGGACAGCATGGATTTGCTCGCGATATGGAGTTTCAATTGGTGGTTCAAAAAGAGAATGAACTACTTTACAAACTAGAAAGTACACCCGAAACTGAGGCTCGATTCCCCTTCCCATTTACTCTTTGGATTGGTTATAAAATAGAAGCCAATCAGCTAGAGGTTACTTGGAAGGTAGAGAATCCTGGAACCGAAGAACTTCCTTTCCAAATTGGTGCTCACCCTGCATTCAACCTTCCATCGTTCGATGAAGATACGAAAGAGAGAGCCTATTTTCGCTTCTTACCTGAGAGAGAACTAAACTATGTAATCCCTGTAGAAAAAGGTTGTGTAAGCCCTACGCTTTATCCTTTAACATTAGAGGAGGGCTGGATGCCTATTACTTCGGATACCTTTGAGTGCGATACCTATGTATTTACAGATAGTCAAGTCAAAGAGATTGCTTTGTACAACAAAGAGAAGAAGCCTTACTTACGTATGCAGTTTGATGCTCCATTGCTTGGACTTTGGGCTCCTACGAACTCTCGCCCAGATTGCCCTTTCGTTTGTATTGAACCTTGGTACGGATGTTGTGATGAGGTGGGTTACAATGGCGATTTTAGAGATCGAAAATGGATGCAACATTTGGCACCGCAGGAGTCATTTGAAACGAGCTATACCATCATTATTGATTAGTAACCTATTTAGATAAGTGTTTTCTTGATACGCTTACTCTTTTTTCTCTGCTTATCTGGTTGAAGCTCTTTGTTCACAAAGATAGAAAAGCCCTTTTCAAACCTCTAAATGTTTGAAAAGGGCTTTGGGTTTATTAGCTATCACTATAGCTTAGTACTATGTGTGGAACCTATTTATACTAGCGTCTGCTTCCTTGGCTCTCTTTCTCGGTTTGTTTCTCTCTAGTAGTACGTGATGTACTACTGCTCTCTTTTTTCTCTTTTGTACTTCTTGAAGTGCTGGTGCGAGAGTTGCTACTCGAAGAGTTGTTTGGTCTGCTTGTACTTGGTTTGCTATTGCTTTCCGGTCTGCTTGTACTTGGTTTGCTATTGCTTTCCGGTCTGCTTGTACTGGGTCTGCTATTGCTTTCCGGTCTGCTTGTACTTGGTCTGTTATTGCTTTCCGGTCTGCTTGTACTTGGTCTGTTATTGCTTTCCGGTCTACTTGTACTTGGTCTGTTATTGCTTTCCGGTCTACTTGTACTTGGTCTGTTATTGCTTTCCGGTCTGTTTGTACTGGGTTTGCTATTGCTTCCTGGTCTACTTGTACTTGGTTTTTGACCATTTGGTCTACTTAGGCTTGGTTTTGATGCGGGACCAAAATCATGTTTTTTATGCTCTTCATACCTTCTCTTGTCATTTCGGATGCTATAGTTACCTCTAAATATGTCGTGTTTGTAGCGTTGATTGTATCTATTTTTGTAAAAACTGATATTGTTATAATGCGTACGATAGTGATTTCCTCTGTAGCTACTGTAATGTCTAGGTTTGCCAAAATAGAAGAAGTTTACATTCGTATAAACAAAATAGATTCGCAGCTGCCATCGACTGTTTTGTGCATAGATAGGGCGGTAAAAATAGTCTTCATTCATGAACCGTCTGTATTGGTTATTCGATAAGACCCATCTTAAGTCGTCATTTCGAATATCTAGGCAGTTATAATACCGATCGACTGCATGAGGAATTCCTCTGGCCACATCATCCATGAGATAACGCACATTTTCTAGGAAGTCGTAGTTTATCTCATATACATCCTCATATTGTACGTTGCTTAGCTGAAGTTCATAAGCCATACGGTCTGTAAGAAAACGGCTGTTTTTTCTTATTTGGCTGCTACTCATGGCACCCATGCTTGGAATGGCTATGCTGAGCATAAGCAGAATCATTCCTAATATACTACTCTTTCTCATATGGTGTGATTTTAGTTTATTCGTTTTATTATAAAACAAAAGTAGGGAGATATAATTCTCCCTACAATGCTTTTCTCCTATCTTTCGATGGGGAATTCCCTATATGTATGAGGGATATTCCATTTAGGCCAATTTAATACCTTGGCCTTCGAGTGTAATAAGCCGCTTTTTATAAAGATCGCCTACGGCCTTTTTGAATGTTTTTTTACTTACTTCAAAAAGTTCATAAATATCTTCTGGATCTGATTTGTCATGCAATGGACAGATACCATTGTTCTTCTTGAGGTAGTTTAGCAAGGTTTCTGCAAAGTCACCTACCTGTTCCACTCCGCCTTTTTGAAGAATAAGGTCTATTTTACCATCAGGGCGTACCTGTTTGACAAATGCTTTTAGTTGCATACCTGTCTCTAGGTATTGAAATATTTCATTCTGATAGAGCAGTGCACTGAATTGATTTTCGACGATTGCTTTGAATCCCAAATCAGTCTTTTGCCAGATCAGAATATTTACCTCATCACCCGGTTCATAAGTAGGCATCTCTTTCGATAGATATCGTTCTACTTTGGCAGAGGCCACAATTCGATAACTCTCATCGTCAATGTGTGCATGTACTACATAGCTTCTTCCCTTCGTCATCTTCATTTTTTGTTCACGGAAGGGTACAAAAAGATCTTTCATCAAGCCCCAGTCAAGAAAAGCTCCAAATTCATTTACCCAAGCTACCTCTAAACAAGCAAATTCGCCCACTTGTACTTTGGGGTGCAGGGTTGTGGCAATGATGCGCTCTTCTATATCTAGATAGATGAAAACATTTAATACATCACCTATTTCACAATTTTCGGGTACGTATCGAGTAGGAAGTAAGATTTCTCCATCATCAAATCCATCCAGGTAAACTCCAAAGTCTACCTCCTTAACTACCTCTAATTGGTTATATTCTCCTAGTTTGACGTTCATTTGTTCTTTTTTTTTCAAAGATAAGGAAAAAGGATTATCTTTACATTTTAAACCTTGGAAAAGAACAAAAAGATTATGAATAATTTTACTTTTTATAACCCCACACGTCTTCTATTCGGAGAAGGCATGATAGCTAAGCTAGCTACCTCTATCCCAGCTGATAAGTCTATTATGGTTACTTTCGGAGGCGGAAGTGTAAAGACAAATGGGGTGTATGAACAAGTGGTTGATGCATTAAAAGGCCATAATTACATTGAGTTTTGGGGAATTGAATCGAATCCAGATGTAGCTACGCTACGTAAAGCAGTATCGCTTGCCAAAGAGAAGAGTATCGATTTCTTGTTGGCTGTAGGTGGTGGATCTGTTTTGGATGGAACGAAATTAATATCGGCTGCTATTCCTTACGAAGGTGATGCTTGGGAATTGGTTTTAAAAGGGGTAAGCACGGCCGAAGCTGTACCATTTGCAACCGTTTTGACCATTCCTGCTACAGGCTCGGAGATGAATAGCGGTGCTGTTATTTCAAATCGTGAATTGGGTATGAAGCTTCCTTTCTACTCGAACTTCCCGCTTTTCTCTGTACTCGATCCTACTGTAACCTATTCGCTTCCTGAATTCCAAATTGCTTGTGGATTGGCGGATACTTTTGTACATGTGATGGAGCAGTATTTGACTAAAACGAATGAGTCTGTACTTATGGATGCATGGAATGAGAGTATTCTGCGTACTTTGATTCAATTAGCACCTCAAATTAAAGAGAACCAAAAGGACTATAAATTGATGAGTGAGTTTATGCTTTGCTCAACAATGGCATTGAATGGATTTACCGCAATGGGTACCACTTCGGATTGGGCAACGCATATGATTGGGCATGAACTAACAGCTATTCATGGATTGACACATGGAGAGTCGCTTGCCATTGTTTATTTGGGCATGCTGCGTACGTTGTATGAAAAGAAACACGATAAAATACTTCAATATGGTGAACGTATTTGGGGTATCTCATCAGGGGTGTTCTCGAGTCGTTTAGAGAAAACTGTAGAGAAAACAGAAACTTTCTTTAAGCAACTAGGATTGCGTACATCATTGAATGAGGCTGGAATTGGTGATGATACCATTGATGAGATTGTAAGACGTTTTGAAGAGCGCCAAGCAGCCTATGGTGAAGATGGTGATGTAACGGCAGAGGTTGCTCGTCAAATACTAGAGAATTGCAAAGAGCGTAGTGGCGAAACGGTTGTTCTTATGGCTTGTGAGAATGTGACGCAAGCACATCTAATTCAAGGAGTCTTGGAGAATGAGGGCATTCACTCAGTAATTCAAAATGAGCTCATGTCGATTATGATGCCTTATACAGCAAGTATGGGTGCTCAGGTAGTTGTTCATAAAGAAGATTACAAAGCCGCTCGTAAAATCGTAGAAAAAGGATTTCCGGGAGCTCTTTAATAAGCAGAGTTAACTGAAATGAAGTTGCCCTCCAAAGATTTATGTAAATCGTTGGAGGGCAACTTGTTTTTGATCTGTTTATCTGCAATTCATTTCCTGAATCCTTTGGTCAGAAACTTCGTTTATTGCAGCTTCAAACAATCTTTCGCTTGCTAACTGACTACTAACTGGCTTCTTCGCCACTACTCTTTTAGTTTGTCTGCTATCAGTTCAATTATCTCCTCCTTTTGATCAGGATGAAACCAATGAATTTCTTGATCTCTTTTGAACCAAGTCATCTGTTTGCGTGAGTAGATTCGCGAGTTTTGCTTAATCTTTTCAATGGCAAAATCGAGTGTCCATATTCCGTCGAAATAGTTCATAAGCTCTTTGTATCCTACTGTATTAAGTGAATTCAGTTCTTTGTAGGGGTATACAGATTTGGCTTCTTCTAAAAGCCCCTCTTCTAGCATAATGTCCACTCGTTGGTTGATGCGTTCATATAGTTCCTCACGCTCTCTTATCAATCCAATTTTAATAATCTTAAACGGGCGTTTTTTCGTTGTTGCTGTACGGAATGAGGTGTAGCTCTTTCCAGTCATGTAGCATATCTCTAGTGCATGGACAACCCTTTTGTAATTTTTAAGGTCTACAATTTTGTGATATTCAGGATCGCGCAGCTTTAAATCATCACACAGTCTCTCGAGTCCCTCTTCGTGATAGCGTTGAAGCATCCATTCGCGTGTTTCATTGTCAATCGTAGGAATATCATCTATCCCTTTGCAGATTGCATCAATGTACATCATTGAGCCACCTGTAAGTACCACAACCGGAGTTTTCTCAAACTGCTCCTTTAGCTTTTCTAATACATCGGCCTCGTATTGTGCAGCGCTATAGTAATCTGTTAGTTGGAGTGTACCTACAAAGTGATGTGGTACAGTAGCCAGCTGTTCGGGTGTTGGTGCTGCAGTACCTATTTTTAAGTCTGCATAGAGTTGACGAGAATCTGCAGAGAAAATGCAACTGTTGTATTGCTTAGCGATAGAGAGGCTTAACTCTGTTTTTCCCACACCTGTAGGGCCGATGAGTACAATTAACGTATGCTCCATAAATTAAGTAGTAAAGTGTTGGATGATTATTGTGCGGAGACTATTATAATCGTTTTTTGAATTGAATTGTTTTTGAAAAAAAGAAAGGCTGACTAAATAGTTTAGACAGCCTTTTTATTTTGTGTACTTTATTAGTACTTGTCAGCTTCGAAAGCATCCGAATTGGCTCCGGCATCCATGTCGAAACCTTCTGGATCAAAATCTTCTAAGTCAAACTCTTGGTCTCCATAGAAGGTCTCGTCTAAATCTACATTTCCTCCAGTTGTTGTAAGCAGCTCTTCAAAGTTGATCGTTTGCATCGGTGCATCTCCAGCTTTGCGCGTACATGCGGCTTTGCTAAGCGTTTTGCCCGTAATAAATTCAGATAGCTCAATGAAGAAAACTCTTTCTGCCAATGGATCAAATACATAGAGCAATTTCTGCTTTTCATCTTCTAGCAGTGTGCTCAATGTTGTATCTTTCATTACATAGCTATCTTCATCAGAGCTTCCGCCCATATCTTCGAGAGTTATCTCTATTTCTTTCTCCCAATCTTCATCGCAAGTAAAGAAAGAGGTTATCTGTTCGTTGTTATAGGAAGCAGCTTTTAAAATGGCTTCGTGTAGATCAAAGAAGCTAGCTTCTGAATCGATCTGTATCTCTCTGATAAAGTCATCCACCTCATCCGAGATGATGGTAAATCTGTAAATCATAATGCTCTTAATTTGTAACAGCGGTAAAGATATAAAAACTTTTTTATCTAATTATTCCTCGCTGAGAGTTTTCTACAAAAGATAAAATGTACTCAATCTCTGGGCTCATAGATATCTCTTTGCGTACCTGTTCGATTGCATCGGTTACATTCAATCCACTTTGGTAGATAAGACGGTATGTATTGTGAATATTCTCAATCACTTCATTCGAAAAACCACGTCTGCGTAGACCAACAATGTTTATGCCTGCATATGCGATTGGTTCGCGACCTGCAATAATATAGGGAGGAATGTCTTTGCTAAATCTAGATCCTCCTTGAATCATTACATGGCTACCCACTCTACAAAACTGATGCATTAAAA
Organism: Phocaeicola sp.; assembly: GCA_051651025.1. GTDB lineage: Bacteria > Bacteroidota > Bacteroidia > Bacteroidales > Bacteroidaceae > Phocaeicola. The sequence continues at coordinate 8,492 of JBOFRN010000051.1, read as the reverse complement.
CACCTCCACTTAGAATGGCGTGATCATCTATAATAATTTCACCAGCCATCTTTGTAGAATTACCAATAATACAGCCATTACCAACAAAAGCATCATGAGCCACATGCACTCCTTCCATAAGCAAGTTGTTATTACCAACTACTGTTTTTCCTTTGGCTGCAGTTCCACGGTTAATGGTAACATTCTCACGAATGGTATTGTTGTCGCCTACTTCTGCAGTTGTCTCTTCACCAGCAAACTTTAAATCTTGAGGTACTGCCCCAATGACTGCACCTGGAAAGATGGTATTGCCATTTCCTATTCTTGACCCATACAATATCGTAACACTGGGCATTATTTTGTTGTTATCACCAATGATTACATTTTTATCGATGTAGACGAATGGTGCTATTTCAACGTTTTTCCCAATAATTGCTTCGGGGTGTATATATGCTTGTGGACTAATCATTCTATAATTAAGTTGGTTATTTGTTTTTTACTATCTGTGCTGTGAATTCGGCTTCACAGACCACTTTTTCTCCTACAAAGACATATCCTTTCATTGATGATATTCCTCGACGGATAGGTGCCAATAGTTCTACGCGGAAGATGAGTGTGTCACCTGGCGAAACCTTTTGGCGGAATTTTACTCCATCAATCTTAAGGAAGTAGGTTGAATATTTTTCGGGATCATCTACAGAGTTTAGTACTAACAAACCTCCGCATTGTGCCATTGCTTCTACAATAAGTACACCTGGCATTACGGGCTCTTGTGGAAAATGTCCTTGAAAGAAGGGTTCGTTAGATGTTACGTTTTTTAATCCGATAATGTGATTGATACCAAGTCCAATGACTTTGTCGACCAATTGGAATGGATAGCGATGGGGGAGTAATTCACGTATGCGATTTACATCCATAACAGGCTTATCATTGCAGTTGTAACTTGGTGCTTGAACCTCGTGCTGTTTTATCTCTTTACGTATCTGACGTGCAAACTTGTTATTGATGGTATGACCAGGGCGCGTAGCAATAATACGTCCTTTGATGGGTCTTCCAATCAAGGCCAAGTCGCCTATAATGTCGAGAAGCTTATGACGAGCAGGCTCATTGTCCCAAACCAATGGAATGTGATTGATGTAACCCAATTTGGTTGCATCCATATGAGGCACTCCCATAATATCTGCCAGTTTATCGTAGCGATCTTGCGACATCTCTTTCTCGTAAATTACGATGGCATTATCCAAATCGCCCCCCTTAATAAGTCCAGCGCTTAGTAATGGCTCTATTTCACGAACAAAGACAAAGGTACGAGCCGATGCAATTTCCGTTGGGAACTTTGTCATATCCTCGAGTGTTGCAAACTGATTAAACAGAATCTTTGAATCGTAAGAAATCAGTGCATTTACACTAAAATTGTCGTCGGGCAATACAATAATTGAAGAGCCACTCTGCTCATCTCTGAATTCTACTTTCGATTTTATAACGTAGAAATCTTTTGCCGCTTTTTGTTCAATAATACCTACTCTCTCTATGTTCTCTACATAGAGCTTGGAGCTTCCCTCTAGAATGGGAAACTCAGGACCATTGACCTCCATTAGGCAGTTGTCAATGCCTGCTGCATAGAGTGCTGCTAATGCATGTTCTACCGTGCTTACCTTAATGCCATTCTTTGACAAAACAGTACCTCGTGTGGTTTCGCACACATTTTCTGCTACAGCGTCAATGATAGGTTTCCCTTCAAGGTCAATACGTTGAATTTTATAACCGTGATTATCTGGTGCAGGATTACATGTAATCGTTAGGTTCACCCCTGTGTGGAGCCCCTTTCCATTTAAAGAAAAACGATCTTTAAGTGTTCTCTGTTTCAGCATAGGTTATTTATTAAGTTGTTTTTTCAATTCTTCCATCTCTCTTCTCAAGGCAGTTAATTCCTCACTTATCTCTGGGAGTCTTTTAAAATGGATATGTGATTTCATATAACTTTTCGGCTCCATGGCTGGTGTTCCAAATAGTTCTACTCCATTCTTTGCCGATTTAGATACGCCCGATTGTGCTCCTACACTAACTCGGTCTTCCACTCGAAGATGCCCTGCTACGCCTACTTGGCCGCCAAATACACACCACTGGCCAATCTTAGACGATCCTGCTATGCCTACCTGAGAGGCCATAACTGTGTGGCTTCCTACCTCTACATTGTGTGCAATTTGAATGAGGTTGTCTAATTTTGCACCCCTGTGTATAACGGTTGCTCCCATTGTTGCTCTGTCTATACAGCAGTTTGCTCCAATTTCGACTCTATCTTCTATAATTACAATTCCGATTTGTGGAATCTTCTCATATCCAGTAAGCGAGGGTGCAAAGCCAAATCCATCTGATCCGATAACTGAACCAGCATGAATAATACACTCATTGCCTATTTTACAATCGGAGTAGATGGTTACTTGTGGGTATATTATCGTATTTGCGCCTACTTCAGCATGACTACCTATGGTGGTATTTGCATGTATAATTGTATCGTTACCTATTTTAACTCCCTCTTCAATGCATGCAAAGGGACCGATGTAAACACCTTCTCCAATGGTTGCAGTAGGAGATATGTAGGCCAACGGGTCTATCCCTGTTTTTTTAGGCTTACTAGATTGATAGAGATTCATAAGCTTAGCTAAACTTTCATAAGCATTATCTACTTTAATGAGAGTCGTTTTAATCGCTTGCTCAGGTATAAAATCTTTATTGACCAATACGATGCTCGATTGGGTTTCGTAAATGTAGGGCGTATATTTAGGATTGGATAAAAAAGAGATTGCTCCAGGCATTCCCTCCTCGATTTTAGCGAAAGTGTGTACGGTTGCGTTTTCATCGCCCACAACAGTACCTTGGATGTATTCTGCAATTTGCTTAGCTGAGAACTCCATCATACAGTTTATTCTAAATAGTTTATTCTAAATGTTTCAATTCCATTTCATGCAGGTTACATCCAAATGTAGGTGCACGTCAATTGTGCAAATTACGCATTTTTTTTTTGAATATCGGAGTGAAACGCTGATTTTTTGCTGTTTCTTCTTTTATTATCACCTCTTTTAGCGAATGGATTGAAGTTGTACCTCCATCTCAGCTTGTACCTTTTTAGCCTCTTCTCCAGCAACTTGTGCAAAATTTTCGGTCGAATCTGCGTAAATTATAGCACGACTTGAATTCACAATCAATCCACATGTTTTATTCATACCATATTTGCACACCTCCTCTAACGAGCCACCTTGAGCACCTACTCCTGGTACCAATAAGAAGTGATTAGGCACGATTTTACGAATATCTGCAAAAGCGCTTCCTTGAGTAGCACCCACCACATACATCATATTCTCTTCGTTACCCCATTTTTGTGAGGTGCGGAGTACTTTCTCAAAAAGACGTTCTCCGTTGCTGTCGGCCATTAATTGGAAATCATGTGATCCTTTGTTACTTGTTAAAGCCAATAGAATAACCCATTTGCCTTCGTATGCGAGGAATGGTGTAACGCTATCTTCACCCATGTAGGGAGCTACAGTTACTGAATCGATGTTTTGCTCTGCAAAAAATGTACGTGCGTACATATCCGAAGTGTTACCAATATCGCCACGTTTTGCATCGGCAATGATGAATTGATCAGGGTAGTTCTCTTGAATGTAACTAACTGTTTTCTCGAAAGAGATCCAACCTTTAACACCCATGCTTTCGTAGAAGGCCAGGTTTGGTTTGTAAGCGATACAGTAAGGAGCAGTTGCATCAATAATTGCTTTATTGAAAGCAAAAATAGGATCCTCCTCTTTTAAAAGGTGTGTAGGGATTTTTTGGATGTCGGTATCAAGACCTACGCAAAGAAATGAGTTCTTTGCTTTTATATTTTCAAATAGTTGTTCTTTTGTCATGGCTTTATAAGGGATAAAAAGGGTGACTAGCACCCTTTGTTTTTTTACTATAATTCGCTTTCTTTCAGTCGCTCAGCATTTTCAGCTACGACCAATTGATCAATGCAAGTTTGGATGTCTCCATCCATAAACGCACTTAGATTGTAGATGGTATAGTTTATGCGGTGATCAGTCATACGTCCTTGTGGATAGTTGTACGTACGAATCTTTGCAGAACGGTCTCCGGTTGATACCATTGTTTTACGCTTGCTAGCAATATCGTCCATATATTTTTGATGCTCTTTGTCGTAGATAAAAGTACGCAAACGAGCCAAAGCGCGCTCTTTGTTTTTAGGTTGATCACGTGTTTCAGTACACTCAATCAAGATCTCCTCTACAATACCTGTATTGGGATTTCTCCAGTTATAGCGTAAGCGTACACCTGATTCTACCTTATTAACATTCTGTCCACCAGCACCCCCGCTTCGGAAAGTATCCCACTTAATTTCACCTTCATTGATTTCTACATCAAAAGGTTCAGCTTCGGGTAGGATAGCTACTGATGCAGCCGATGTGTGTACGCGTCCTTGCGTTTCGGTTGCTGGAACACGTTGAACGCGGTGTACCCCCGATTCATACTTTAAAGTTCCATAAACTTTATCGCCAGTAACTGAGCAAACAATCTCTTTAAATCCACCCGATGTACCTTCGTTTACACTTGATACTTCGAGTCTCCATCCTTTGCTTTCGCAATATTTGGTATACATGCGGAATAGATCTCCTGCAAAGATGGCTGCTTCGTCACCACCAGCACCGCCACGGATTTCAAGAATCGCATTGCGATCATCTTGAGGATCGGCAGGAACAAGTAACAACTTAATCTCCTCTTCTAGTTCAGGTATACGCTTTTCACAAGCGTTTGCTTCTTCACGGGCCATCTCCTTCATCTCAGGGTCTGACTCCATTACCATCAGTTGCTTAGCCTCTTCCAATCCAGTAACACACTGAATGTACTCCTTGCGCGCATCCATAATGTCGCTCAACTCTTTGTACTCTTTGGTAAGCTTTACATAGCGACGTTGATCGGCTATTACGTTGGGGTCGGTAATCAAGGTCGATACCTCCTCAAAACGTGCAATCAGCCCGTCTAATTTTTCTATGATTGTATTTTCTGCCATTAGTATTTGAATTCTCCAAATTCGCTGGTTATAATCAACTCTTTTTTATCACTCTCTTCTACACGTCCTACAATTTGTGCATCAATGTTAAATGATTTGCTAATTGCAATAACCTCTTCTGCATGTTCAGGAGATAGATAAACCTCTAGGCGATGTCCCATATTAAATACTTTGTACATCTCTGCCCAGTCTGTTTTGCTCTGTTCTTGAATCGTTTTGAATAGGGGAGGAACCGGGAATAAATTATCCTTCACAACACGCATATTGCCGATGAAGTGTAAAATCTTGGTTTGAGCACCACCTGAGCAGTGTACCATACCATGTATTTGTGGGCGAAGTGCATCGAGAAGCTTCTTAACCACTGGTGCATAAGTACGCGTGGGTGAAAGCACCAATTTACCTGCATTGATAGGGCTACCTTCTACAGAATCAGTTAGTCCCAATCCACCGCTGTATACCAAGTCGGCTGGTACATTCTTGTCAAAGCTTTCAGGATATTTTGCAGCTAAATAGTTCGCAAATACATCGTGACGAGCGCTTGTTAGACCGTTGCTACCCATACCACCGTTGTACTCTTTCTCATAAGTTGCTTGTCCGTAAGAAGCAAGACCTACAATCACATCGCCCGGACGGATGTTGGCATTATCAATGACCTCACTGCGCTTCATACGACAAGTTACTGTGCTGTCTACAATGATTGTACGTACCAAATCGCCTACATCGGCAGTCTCGCCTCCCGTTGCATATACGCCTACGCCCATTTCGCGTAACTCTTCAAGAAGTTCATCTGTACCATTGATGATGGCAGAGATTACTTCCCCTGGAATCAGTAATTTGTTACGTCCAATAGTCGAAGATACCAATATGTTATCAATAGCTCCTACACAAAGTAGGTCGTCTATATTCATAATTAAAGCATCTTGTGCTATCCCTTTCCATACGGTTACATCGCCTGTTTCTTTCCAATAGAGGTAAGCTAATGAAGATTTAGTACCAGCTCCATCTGCGTGCATGATGTTACAGTATTCAGGATCTCCTCCTAGAACATCGGGAATTATTTTACAAAATGCTTGTGGGAATAGACCTTTATCAATGTTTTTAATGGCGTTGTGCACATCTTCTTTCGAGGCGGAGACACCGCGCTGCATGTATCGTTGATTGCTCATGAGTTAAATGATTGGTTCAATTGAATATGCAAAATTAGTCATAATTTTGCTTATAGCCTTATTGTTTCACAAAATAATGGTCTATCGAAGCCTTCTCTCTTTAAAAAATAGGGTGAAAACGTTTGTTTAGAATTCTTGAAAAGTATTACGGTATATATTTGCCCTCTTTTATTTAAGGATTCGACCTATCACACGCTCTGTTCCGCTCTCTGCATCCATAGTGACTACTTGATAAAATCCTGATTTTAGATTCTCAATAGAAAGCGTACGCTGGTAATTGCCTTGCCATACCAAAGCACCCACAGACGTTTTTATACCAATCGTTTTGCTATCCAATGCCTCAGGCAGATAAAGTGTATGGCCTTGATTGAGAAGAGGGAGTTCGTGACTCGCTGGCACATTCAAAGCTAGCGGTAAACTCTCATTGCCATATCGATTTGCAGCCGTAACTGCAAAGTAACGCTTGCGTAGCCAAGGTTGTGTTGGAGCGTAATTGTAACTAGTCTTTCTCCAATTGGTTTCTATAAGGTTTCTTGCATCATTTGTGTCAACTGGGTAGTTGTCTGAACCATAAATGTGGTAAACAATCGATGTTGTGTTGCTCTCTATTACTGGCTTCCACGAAAGTTTTAACTCTTCATTCTCTAGCGAAAAGAGTGGATGAGTTGGGCTAGCGGGAGTCTTATTATCAAGCCAGGTAAGTGGGGGTAAAAGTGCGGGTGAAGTGTAATGTATCAGTTTTAGCTCGTCAAATACCCCTTTGGTATTATCGAGTAAAAAACGCCCTCTGAAGAATGCCTGCCCATCCAACCCATTTCCTCGGATAAAATAGAGCTGACGAGCGATTTCATCCAGGGGCCAGTTCTGCTCTTGAGGTGATAGGAAATAGATGCCTAATCCAGGTACAATCCAGCGTTGGTTGCTTTTCTCTTTCCAGTCCAATGCAAAGGGATAGAAGTGATTTCCCCTAAAATACATCATGGGAAATATGGCATCATGGATACCCTCCTTCAGCCATGCTTGCACATCTTGATATACAGTGTGATAGGCGTTCCAGCCGCGTGAGGTGTAACGAGGAGTATCTTGGAATTTCCCTACAGGTGAGCTGCTTACCTTTACCCAAGGCTTCGTTGCCTTTACTTCGTTGTATATTTCGCGAACAATGGCTGTAATGTTTTCACGTCTCCAGCTCTTCAACTCTTTTCCCTTTCCATAGGTGCGAAAGGTGTCGGCATCCGGAAACTTCTCAGCCTCTTCGGGGTATCGTATGTAATCCAGGTGAATTCCATCTACATCGTATTGCTTTACAATTTCTTGGACAATCCCTGCTAGGTAGTGCTTTGTTTCCGGATGTCCGGGATTCAAATACCAACCACCTTGATGTTGCTTGCAAATCTTCTTATTCTTTTGTACAACGGAGTGGTTACCCAGTACTCTTATCTGTCTGGCATTTCCTATGGGGATCGTTACAAGCCATGCATGCAGCTCCAGACCTCGCTTGTGACACTCTTCGATAGCAAATGCCAACGGATCATAGCCGGGATTTTTTCCCGTATGACCTGTAAGTGATTCGGTAAATGTTTCGTAGGCGGAAGGATAGATAACATCACCTCGCAAGCGTACTTGCAACAAAATGGTGTTAAAGTGAGCGGCTTTGTATTGGTCTAGCTGCGTGCGTAGTTCTTGTTTTTGTCGTTCTATGCTAGCAGCATTACTCGCCTTTTGTCGAGGCCAGTCCATTCCTCCAAGGGTGGTAATCCATACGGCACGAACTTCATGTTTGGGAGACTTGGATTGTGCCCATCCCAATGGAATGGTGAGAATAAAGCTGAGAAGTAGAAGGTATCTTTGCATGAATTTATTTTTTTAGCAAAAGTACGAAGTTAATTGGTTTAAAAGGCCTATTTTTGGCACTCTTATTAGAAAAATAAACAATGCATTGAGTCGTTGTTGTTGAGCAAGTTCTTTTTACATGTTTAGGCTCATACCTACCATTGCTGCATGCATTGTTATATCTCATTTTTGAATATATATTTTATGATAACCTTTTTAATTTCACTCTTTGTTTTGGTCGCTGGGTACTTTCTATACGGAGGTTACATGGAGCGTATCTTTGTACCCGATGCTACTCGTCAAACTCCTGCATTGGCACGTCCCGATGGGGTAGATTATCTTCCACTACCCACTTGGAAGATTTTTATGATCCAGTTTCTCAATATAGCTGGTCTGGGACCTATCTTTGGAGCCATTATGGGGGCTAAATTTGGTACGGCCTCCTACCTGTG
>JBOFRN010000050.1:0-2582 GCA_051651025.1 Phocaeicola sp. | reverse complement strand
TGGGCTGTTCGCGTTGCAAAACCATTCCATCCGAAAAAAGAGCGGGTAGTTTAACGCTTGCCTCGGTACAGAGGGTAGCAAGTAGTAAGGTGCATAGCAGTAGTATTGATTTATAATTCATGATTTATTCGTTTTAGGGAGTGTTAAAAAGTAGTTGACTAGCTATACTAGAAGCTATTAAAAGGTCGTTTAAAAGCTGTTTACTAGCTATACTAGAAGCATTTAAAAGCTATTTAAGAAGCATTTAAAAACCTTTTTAAACCCATTCTTAAACACTATTGAAAGGATATTTAAATGCAACTTAAACAGCTAGTAAACGTACATATGTTAAGAAAAAATGCCGAAAAGGGTAGCTAGCCCCAGAAGTACCACGGCGAAACCCCCATTTGGGTAGTGAGTTCATAGATGCCGTAAATGGTGCCTCGCTTGTCGCTACCGGCTATAACCAACGCCTCTTCTACCCCTTCGAAGGGGTGCTGAATGGTTTGAATCAGAAACTTCTCGCGCTTTCCTTGCAGTTCCGAGGCCTCTAGTTTACCCGTTTTAAGTAGCTCTTTTATAAAGCAGCTGCTCTTGATAGAGCCTATCACCACCAAGCGTTTGGTGGTAATGGTATTTACAATGGAGGGGGTAACACCTGTTAGTTCATAGGCGTCGGCTTGTAGGTGACCGATGGCACGAAGAATGCCTTTCTCTTCATTCGCATCGACCAATATAGGAAGGGCGCTCTCGGGTGCTACCCAAAGAAACCCTTCGGTGGGGGTGCTGGTTACAGAAGAGAGAGGGGTGCCCGCAAAGAGAGGAGTACCCGCAAGAGAAGGGATGCCTGCAAAAGAAGGGGTGCTCGCAAGGGAGCAGGGCAGAAATAAAAGTGCTACTAAAAGGGGGTATAGCGTAGCAATAGGAGTGGTTTTCATCGGTTTGAAAATTAGACATAGATTACAAAAAAGAAGCAAAGCGTTCTAATTGACAAAAGTAATTGAATTTGTGTATAAAAAAACCTTTCAACCAGAAGATTTTGCACCTCATTTTGGGCGTTACTACCCACGTTACGACTAAAAAGTTAGAGAAACAACGGGAAATAGTTAACGAAAGCTCCTTACGAAGTAAGTGTCCACCGAATGGTGGACACTCGTCCGACGGTTGGAAGACGACTGTCCGACGGATGGTGGACGACTGTCTTCCAACCGTCGGACACTTACTTTGTAGGGTTCTTTGTAGAACTTTGTACGGTTCTTTGTAGAACATGCTAGGAGTGCCTGCAGAACGTTGCAGAAGTGTCTGTAGAACATTGTAGGCACGTTCGAACAAAGAGAGGCGCATAACCGACTGATTCGGTTACGACCGTGGCTCCTTGAACGAAGCAGCATGGGCCATGTTTAGCGGCTAAATCCTACTTCGGGGGCCTCGTAATTGGTAATATCGATGCGGAACCTTTTCATATCTTCCAGCTGATGGATGGGGCGCTCTAACTCGTATGGAATGGGCAACCCCGAGAAAGTTTGGAAGTAGAGTAGGCAGGCATCTTTCCACCACACGGCATCACGCGCTTGCACTTGCAGGCGGCGCTGTACATCGAGAAAGCGCGCTGGGTCTACGTAGGACTCTACTTGGTCCCACAACTGTTGGAACCGGCGCGTAGCTTGTACACCGCTATCGTACTTGTAGCACAGCTCGTTCCACAGCGTACGGCCGCTTTGCAGGGTGTGATTCCAAGGTACGTGGTGAAACCAAAGCAGGTAGGCATCGGGGCAAGTGGCTAGATTGTCATACAATTGGGCCAAGGGTGCAGGATACTGTGCCGTGGCATTACTACCGCTGCTACTGCGGTTAAACCCAAGGGCCTCTTTCGTGGCATTGTGGTAATACGAGGGCATCCAGTCGGCCCGGGCTCCGGGTATGTCGCACCAGGGCTCGGGACCGTAGTGGTGATTCCAAGCAAAGAGGTGGTGCAGCCCCAGGGGCATCATGTAATTAACCACTGCTTCGTGGCTCTCAACCAGCATCTGCGTAAGCGGAGCTACCAAGTGGCTATCGGGGGTAAAGGTTTGAGCCAACCACTCCTGCGCTATCTCTTCCGAGGTGAGTGAGGGGTTCCAAGCCAAGCGCCCAAAGGCGTACCAGTTGGCTTGTGCCAAGGGGTGTCCGCACCAATTGACCGCATCGCCTATATTGGCTACACCCGCCACAGCATTCATGGAGTTGGGGGCAACGAAACCAAAAAACTCCTTCCACATAGGGGCTAGGTAGGCCAGGTGGTTCGAAAAGCCAAGGTACTCTTGCGTTACTTGAAACTCCACCATAGTGGGGGTATCCTCCATCGCAGTAAAGAGGGGGCTATAGGGTTCACGCGGTTGAAAATCGACCGGGCCGTTCTTTACCTGAATGGTTACATTGGGGCGGAACTGACCATCGAGTGGTTTGAACTCTTGGTAAGCCTGCTTGGCACGGTCGGGTTCGTGGGGTTCGTACACAAAGGCACGCCACATCACAATGCCCTTGTAGGGAGCCAATGCATCGGCCAACAGATTGGCACCCTCGGCATGGGTTCGTCCAAAATCGCACGGACCGGGCTCGCCTTC
>JBOFRN010000049.1:0-119984 GCA_051651025.1 Phocaeicola sp. | reverse complement strand
ATCACCTGCATACGATGCAGCTACACAAGCAGAGATTAAACAGATGCTAGAGAATCCTGATAAGACAGACCTTATTGAGGGATTCTACAAAGATCTTGAGTTTGGTACAGGAGGTTTGCGTGGCATTATGGGCGTAGGTAGCAATCGTATGAATATCTATACCGTAGGAGCGGCTACACAAGGACTTTCTAACTATTTGAATAAAAACTTTGCTGATAAAGAGCAAGTCTCAGTAGCTGTAGGCTATGATTGCCGCAACAACAGTCAGCTATTTGCTAAGATCTCGGCTGATATTTTTTCGGCGAATGGTATCAAAGTTTATCTTTTCGAAGATATGCGTCCTACCCCCGAAATCTCTTTTGCAATTCGTGAACTAGGTTGCCAAAGTGGTATCGTTATTACCGCTTCGCACAACCCCAAAGAGTACAATGGCTACAAAGCCTATTGGGATGATGGTGCACAAGTATTGGCACCACACGATAAAGGAATTATTGACGAGGTACTGAAAGTTACTTCGGCTGCCGACATTAAGTTTGAAGGCAATCCAGCGCTTATCGAAATGCTAGGCGAAGAGATGGATGCTACCTACTTGAAAAGCGTAAAAACCGTATCGATCGATTCGGCTGTGATTGAGCGTCAAAAAGATTTGAAGATTGTCTATACACCGATTCACGGTACTGGTATGACTTTGATACCACGCACATTAAAGGAGTGGGGATTTGAACAAGTTACCTGTGTGCCCGAACAAATGGTTAAGAGTGGCGATTTTCCAACTGTTGTTTCACCCAACCCCGAAAATGCAGAGGCACTCTCTATGGCAATTGATTTGGCTAAGAAGATCGATGCAGACATTGTTATGGCAAGTGACCCCGATGCAGACCGCGTAGGTATGGCTTGTAAAGATGATAAAGGCGAGTGGGTACTAATTAATGGTAATCAAACTTGTTTGTTGTTCTTGTACTACATTATTGTAAACCGCAAAGCCATGGGTAAGATGGTAGGAAACGAATTTATTGTAAAAACAATCGTTACTACAGAGCTTATTAAAACCATTGCCGATAAGAACAACATCGAAATGCGTGATTGCTACACGGGCTTTAAATGGATTGCTCGCGAGATTCGCTTAAGCGAAGGCGTGAAACAGTACATTGGTGGTGGTGAAGAGAGCTACGGTTTCCTTCCTGGCGATTTTGTACGCGATAAAGATGCTGTATCTGCTTGTGCTTTGCTCGCTGAGATCTGTGCTTGGGCAAAAGATCAAGGCAAAACTTTGTACGACGTGTTACTGGATATCTATGTAGAGTATGGTTTCTCTTTAGAGACTACTATTAACGTAGTTAGACCTGGTAAGAGTGGTGCTGAAGAGATTAAGGCCATGATGGATAACTTCCGTAACAACCCTCCTACATCGATTGGTGGATCTTTGGGTGGCGTAATTAAGGATTATCAGAAGCTAGAGATGAACATTGTAGGTGATATTTTCCCACTTGATATGCCAGAGCCATCGAATGTACTTCAGTTCATTACTGCCGATGGTACTAAAATTTCGGTGCGCCCTTCAGGTACTGAACCGAAGATTAAATTCTATATCGAGGCTAAAGGACGCATGGAGACCCGTGCCGATTATGCAGCAACCCTTGCTGCTGCTGAGGCTAAAGTAGAGGCTGTAAGAGAATCATTGGGTATTTAATACTCCTCTGTTTTTTTAATAAAAAGGGGGCTTGTTCATCGAATGAACAAGCCCCTTTTTATAGCTAGTTTCTGCTTAATATTTAAAATAGGCTATTCCAGAAAATGCCAAGTGATAGCAGGGTAGGGGGTTCCTAAGACTCCCCGTCAAAGTCAAACTCGAAGTCGAAATCGTCTCCCATTAGTGTAGGGTCTACAAACTCCTCCATGCTTCGGCGGTCCTTCTTGGTAGGTCTTCCTGTACCTCGTGCTCTATCTACAAAGCCGGCTACCTGCGTTTGCTCGAGTAGTGCATACTGTTCGGGAGTAGTAACATTTTCCATTACCTCGGGAACGAGTTTTGCACCCACTCGCTTCTCAATCGCTTGTAGAACCTTGAAAGAGTAGGTAATGGGCGGTTTTCGTACTTGAACTACATCGCCTACTTTTACCATACGTGAAGGTTTTACTTGGCTACCGTTGATGCTTATTCTGCCCTTCTTACAAGCATCGGCTGCAATGGTTCTTGTTTTAAAGATACGCACGGCCCAAGTCCATTTATCTACTCTCGCTTCTCCCATCTCTATTTCTTGTTATATTGGTTCATGGTGATACTTATACCTGCCAAACAAAAGCTCTTAATGATTTCGCCAGCCATCTCTACGCGTTCGTCCATGGTTTTCATATCATCGTCGGTAAAGTGTCCTAAAACAAAATCGACCTGTCCTCCTTTGGGGAAGTCATTCCCTATGCCAAACTTAAGTCTTGCATAGTTTTGAGTACCCAAGGTGGCTGCTATATGTTTTAACCCATTGTGCCCAGCATCGCTTCCTTTGCTCTTTAAGCGTAAAGTCCCAAATGGAAGGGCTAGATCGTCTACAATAATCAACACATTCTCCAATGGTATCTTCTCTTGTTGCATCCAGTAGCGTACCGCATTTCCACTTAAGTTCATATAGGTAGAGGGCTTTAGTAATAAAAGCTGTTTCCCTTTTATCGAAAGTTTTGTAGTCATGCCGTAACGGCCATCTGTAAAAACAAGATTGGACGCCTTTGCAAGGGCGTCCAATACATTGAATCCTATGTTGTGACGGGTGTTCCGATACTCTGTACCGATGTTACCCAGTCCTACAATCAAATATTTCATTGATACGGATTAAAGATAGGTGTTGGCTTATTTGTTCTTAGCTTGTGCACCACGAGCCGCACGAGTCAATTTAACCACACAAACTACTGCATCTTTTGAATCCATAAGTTCCAAACCTTCGTAGCTTAGTTGACCTACTTGTACAGTTTTACCTAATCCAAGTGGAGTTACGTCTACTGTCAAACGCTCAGGAATTGCATTGTATAATGCTTTCACTTTAAGTTTGCGAGATTGCAATGCCAATTTACCACCGGCACGTACACCTTCAGCAAGACCTTCCAATTGTACAGGAACTTCCATCAAGATTGGTTTGTCTTCTTCAACTTGCAAGAAGTCAACGTGAAGAACTGCATCAGTTACTGGGTGGAATTGAAGATCTTTCAAGATTGCTGTAACTACAGTACCATCGATGTCTAGGTTTACTAGGTAGATGTTAGGAGTGTAGATCAAGCCACGAAGACCGTCCATTGTTACAGTGAAGTGAACTGCAGTAGGCAATCCGTTTTCACCTTTAGCTACTCCGTACAATACACAAGGTACACCATCACTCTTACGCAACTCACGAGTTGCTTTTTTTCCTAGGTCTGTTCTTACAGTTCCTTTAATTTCAATTGATTTCATTCTTTAATTTTTTTGTGTTACTCTAAATTAAGTACTTTTGCTTAATCCGCCATCACACGATTGTGATAAATCACTCGATGCCCTAAAAAGCGCGGCAAAGATACAACTCTTTTTTTAGATAATAAAATAAGCTTGCCATATTTTTTAGTTTACACTTGGTGTCTGTTTTCCGCTACATTCGGGGCATTAGGACATTCTGCAAGTTTATGAACAGCAGCTCAATGAATCTTGTTTTGTTTTTACCAGAAGGAGTATTATTCATGTTGCGGTTTGATAGACTAGAAACTGCTTTTACTGATTTGTTAGGTTCGATTGATTCTCCTTGGAAAAAACGTGAATACCTTTGCCGCTTGAGCGTAAATAAAGAGTGCTGAAATGGTGATTCAATTCCCCTTTTTACTCTTTTTATCCCCCAATGCCTTGTTCTCTCTCTACTATTTTGTAGCTTTGTAAGCTAAACAAACAATTATTATGGGGAGGTCTGAACTTCAAAACGTAAAACAGCGATTTGGTATTATAGGTAATGCCGAGGGATTGAATCGTGCCATTGATGTTGCTATTCAAGTGGCATCTACAGACTTATCTGTCTTAATTACGGGTGAGAGTGGGGTAGGGAAAGAGAATTTTCCGCGAATTATCCATCAATTTAGTCGTCGTAAACACGGTGCTTACATAGCGGTAAACTGTGGTGCGATACCCGAGGGGACCATCGATTCAGAACTGTTTGGACATGAAAAGGGCTCATTTACAGGAGCCATAGGAGATAGAAATGGATACTTTGCAGAGGCAAACGGAGGAACCATCTTCTTAGATGAGGTGGGAGAGCTTCCTTTGGCCACACAAGCGCGTTTGCTACGTGTGTTAGAGAGTGGCGAATTCATGAAAGTAGGTTCGTCTAAACTGCAAAAAACCGATGTGCGGATTGTAGCGGCTACGAATGTAAACTTTGCAAAAGCCATAGCCGAAGGGCGTTTTCGCGAGGATCTTTACTATCGTCTGAACACCATACCTATTCAAGTGCCCTCTTTGCGCGATCGCAAAGAAGATGCAGTTTTGCTTTTTCGCAAGTTTGCATCGGATATAGCCGAAAAGTATCGCATGCCAGCCATTCACCTGACGGAGACGGGAAGAGCGGCCCTATTGGCCTATGCCTGGCCAGGAAATATTAGACAGCTTAAGAATATAACCGAACAAATATCGATTGTAGAGACCAATCGAGAGATTACCGATGCCATTTTAAACAGCTATTTGCCTACTCAGTTGGCAGGAGCCCAGTTACCGATGCTTGCTGGAACCCCTTCGAGTGAGAAGAGTTTTGAAAGCGAGCGTGAAATCTTGTATCAAGTGCTTTTTGATATGCGGAGGGATGTAACCGAACTTAAAAAGTTGGTAAATGAATTGATGGCCGAGCGTACCTCATTGGGAACCACTTCGGTACAATCGCCCGGTACGGCTGTAGCCAATTTGTATCCAGAGCCTGCGCATACCTTGGTTTCTGCTGCTGCATTGCCTACTATCAATATCACTCAGCCAGCTGTAGCCATGCCCCAAGAGGAGATATCGTATGCCGATATAGAGCCTGAAACACTCTCGTTAGACGATATGGAGCGAGAGGTGATACGAAAGGCATTGGATAAACACCATGGAAAGCGCAAACAAGCAGCTGCCGATTTACAAATATCAGAGCGAACGCTCTACCGAAAAATAAAAGAATATGGTTTGGAATAGAATAAGAATAACAGGTGTTATCTCTTTAGTTGTAGTAATGCTATTGGCTACCTCTTGTAGTATATCGTATAAGTTTAATGGTTCGTCTATCGACTATACCAAAACCCAAACAGTAGCTTTTGAATATTTTCAGAATCGATCGACTGGATTTGTTTGGGGTCCTATGGAGAGCATCTTTAATACGGCTCTTCAAGATATTTTTGTGCAACAAACGCGTTTAAAGCAGGTTAATAGAGGAGGCGATCTTGAATTTTCGGGCGAAATTACCAATTACGATGCCATTAACAAAGGAATTGGTGCCGATGGTTTCTCGAACATGGTTGAGTTGCGCATGAGTGTGAAGGTGCGCTTTGTAAATAATATTAATCATACCGAAGATTTTGATCAAACCTTCACCTCTCGTCGGGAATATGACTCACGTAACCAACAACTAAATGCGGTGCAAGATGAGTTGGTGGCTCAAATGTGTAAGGATTTAGCCGAACAAATATTCAATGCATCGGTGGCAAATTGGTAAGGAGATATATGACACTGACTGAAATAAATGAGTTGATCATAGATCCTCAAAAACTGAATAAAGCATCCCTACAGGGTTTAAAGAAGTGGGTAGAGAAGTATCCTTACTTTCAGACTGTTCGTTTGCTCTATATTCAAAACTTAGATGTATTGAACGATCCATCTTTGCCCAAAGCTTTGCAACAAGCCGCTCTCTACCTGCCCGACCGTCGAGTCTTGTTTAGACTCTTAGAGGGCGAACGCTTTCAATTAAATCCGATTCAAATAGAGAGGGAGACACCTATAGATGAGGGATTGGATAGAACTTCATCACTTATTGACTCCTTTTTGACTGTTTACGAAGAGGAGAAAGATCGGGCAATTCTTCCGGTTAGTTTAAGCTTAGACTACGCCTCTGTTTTGGAACAAAATATAGAGAAAGAGTCCGATGCAGTTGTGCCTGCAGCTCCAACTATGAAGGGTCAGCATTTAATTGACTCCTTTATTGCGGGTGCAGAGGGAGGGGTGGAGCAAATATTGCCAGCAATGAAAACGATTGTACCGATTGAAGCAACCGAAGAAGAGGATTTAGAGAGCGATGATGCAGAAAAGAGGAATCAAGAGATGGAAGATGAGAGCTGCTTTACAGAAACGTTGGCTAAAATATATGTGAAACAAGGCCGTTATGCGAAAGCGCTTGAAATAATTAAAAAATTAAATTTGAAATATCCAGAAAAAAATAGTTACTTTGCAGACCAAATAAGATTTTTGGAGAAATTGATTATTAACACTAAATCAGAATAAAGAAAGATGTATTTATTATTTGTTGGACTTATTGTCGTTGCTGCGCTTCTAATGTGTTTTGTTGTATTGATTCAAAACTCAAAGGGAGGTGGATTAGACTCTAGCTTTGCCTCTTCTAATCAAATTATGGGAGTGCGTAAAACGACCGATTTTATTGAGAAATTAACTTGGGGATTGGCTGCATTTATGGTAGTAGTTAGCATCGTAAGTGCTTACTTTATTCCTACAGCTCAATCAGGTGATTCTATCATCATGGAGCAAGCTGTTCAAGAAGGTGCTACAAACCCATTGAATGCACCTGCAGGCTTTGGTACTCCCGTAGTAGAAACTCCTGAGGATAGCATCTAACTAACATAAATAAGAGGTACACTTTATTTACATAGTACAAGAACGTAGTTTTGCTAATCTAGCAAGCCTACGTTTTTTTTTCACCTTATAAAAGAACAGCTGTATGAAACTGCTTTTAAATCTTATCTGGATTGTATTTGGAGGATTCTTAATCTTTCTAGAGTATGTGGTAGCAAGCTTCTTGCTTATGATTACCATTGTAGGTATCCCCTTTGGCCTTCAAACACTAAAACTGGCTATGTTGGCCCTCTTTCCTTTTGGCAGTGAGGTGCAATCGACCCCAAGTCAGGGTGGTTGTCTCTCTGTCTTGATGAATATTATTTGGATCTTGGTGGGCGGTATCTGGATTAGTCTTACACACCTTGGTCTAGGAGTTGTGTTCTGTATAACGATTGTGGGCATTCCTTTCGGTATGCAGCACTTTAAGCTGGCTGGACTTTCACTTACTCCATTTGGAAAGTCGGTAAACTAAAACCTTCTACTCGATGAGTGCCTGCGGGGTGCTCCTTTGTAGTAAAAAAGAGAAGCGATTGTACAACCTTGTAAATCGCTTCTCTTTTTACTAGAACTTAACCCGATGTGCAAGATTGCTCAACCGGTTCTATTTCCTGATTCTAGATGAATCTTGTGGTTTATTAATAGGTTACTCTCCTTTAATAAACTTGACAGCTGTCCAGTTGTTCTTCTCACGATGATGAACAAACTCCATACCTAGGCTCTCGGCTTTCTCGCGAATGGCAGGGATATCCTCTACATAGAATCCACTCATGAATAACTCCGAACCTGCGTGCATGCGAGCTGCGTATTTGTCCATGTCGGCTAGCAATATATTGCGGTTGATGTTGGCTATAATCACATCAAAGGGTTCTTCGTTCTCTAACAAGGCAGCATCTCCCCACAATACTGTAATGTTGGTTAGGTTGTTTAGCTCTATGTTATCGCGTGAGTTATTTACACACCAATCGTCTATATCGATAGCTACTGCCTCGCGAGCACCTCTCATTCGAGCTAAAATCGCTAATATTGAAGTTCCGCAACCCATATCGAGCACACGTTTCCCCTTTAGATCGGCATCCAACAGTTCTTGGATAATAGAGCTTGTTGTTTCGTGGTGCCCCGTTCCAAATGCCATTTGCGGATTGATTAGAATCTCGTAGTCAGCCTTGGGAGTGTCTTTGTGAAAGGTGCTGTGAATAACACAACGCTCTCCAATTACAATGGGTTGGAAGTAGTTTTTTTCCCACTCTTCGTTCCAGTTTTTCTCTTCTACCTCTTGTTGGGCATAAGTAATGGCTACATCGGGTAGAGGAAAATGAGCAATGACCTCTTTCAGCGCCTCTTCCTCCAGCAAAGCTGCTTGTATATAGGCTTTTTGTCCCTCTTCGCACGTTACAAAACTCTCAAAACCTATTTCGGCCAACAGCGCCGATAGTATATCGTTGGCTACTTCGGAGTTAGGTAGTGTGGTACAGGTTACTTCAATGTATTTCATAAAACAATCATTAATTTAGTGGGGCAAAGATAGTCAATTATTTAGGTTTAGGGAAATCCCTACCAATGAATAGGGAAAAACACCCCTTTAAACTCTTTTCCAAACTTATCTTTGTATCGAAATAAAAGATCTAAACCAAATATGATGGAGGAACGAATATGAAAAAGATGATTTTAGCTTCAGCAATCTTGCTAGCTCTACCTTTGGTAGCCACAGCACAAAGTGCGGAGGATGATTTGTATTTCATTCCAAAGAAAAAGAAAACGGAGAAAACCGTTGCTCAGCCAAGTCAGGCAGTACCCGCGCAACAAACCACTACGGTTTACACTACTGCACCCGCTACAGTTGTAGTAAAAGATGCAGGAGGAAAGGTGCGTGACATAGATGAATACAACCGTCGATATACCTCACGCGAAAATACCTTTAAGGTAGAAGATGATGTGCTTTATGTGGAGGAGAAGCCTTTAAATGAACGAGGCGAATGGGTCAATGGATTTGAAGGATCGCAAGAAGATTATGAATATGCTATGCGCATTGTTCGTTTTCGCAATCCTCGATATGCGATACCTGTAAGTAGCCCTCTCTATTGGGACATTGTATACGGTCTTCCCTCTTGGAATTGGAACGTGTATGACGATGGTCTTTATGCCTATGCTTTCCCTACTTTCTCCAACCGTTTGTGGTGGGACTGGCGCTTTAGCTCCCCACGTTTTGGCTTTGGCTGGAACTCATGGTATGGCGGCGGATTCTGGGGATCTGCTTGGGGAGGCGGCTATTGGGGTGGTGGTTTCTGGGGCTCTGGATGGGGCGGTGGCTACTGGGGTGGTCATTGGGGACATCATCATGGAGGATGGGGACACCATTATCCAGCCTACCGTGGGCATGGTTACTATGGATCGAGTGGTGTTAATCCTGGCATTCACTCCGGACGATATAGTTCAAACAACCGTACCTCTGTGTCACGCAATAATTTAAGTACAGGGCGTGTAACTAGAACCAGTGGTTTTGCCAATTCACAAGATAGAACGACTCGTTCAAGTAGTGATCGAGTTAGAGAGGCACGTACTACTAGAGAGGCTGGTGCAAACCGCATTGCATCGGGTAGAGTAGTCGAGGGTAGACAAGATAATAATTCAGTACGCCCTACAACGACTCGTACGGTTCGTATGGGAGCAGATGGTACACTTTCTACCGATCGCACTACACGCTCAACTAACGGTACCTATACCCGTCCAAGTTCTACAACAGGTGTAAGCTCTTCGTATGATCGTCCAAGTAGTACACGTGCTACCACCCGTTCTTCAGAGTCTACTTCTACAAGTAGAACTGAAAACAGTCGTTCCTATCGTACCAGTGGTGAGAATACCTCACGTAGCAGTAGTACCACTTCGCGTAGTAGCGAAAGCAGCTCTCGCAGCAGTAACTACAGTGGAAGTAACTCTTACAGTGGCTCTTCTCGTAGCAGTAGTAGCAGTTTCTCTGGCGGTAGCTCTTCTCGCAGCAGCAGTAGCGGTGGCGCTTCTCGCAGTAGCGGTGGTGGCGCGTCTCGTAGCCGATAAACATTTTCCCTAGTTAGGGGGTTAATGTGAGAGATATTTGATTTTTAGCGTTTAGAATTATAATAGCAAGATAGTATGAAAATGAAAATAGGACTTACAGCTTGTGCACTTATCGCATTCTCGGTTGCAACCGCGCAGAACCAGTACGATGCAGAGCGTTTGACAAGTCACGATTTAAGCGGTACAGCAAGATTTGTTGGTATGGGGGGAGCCATGAGTGCTCTTGGAGGTGATCTTTCGGTAATGGGAACCAATCCTGCAGGTATTGGTATTTATCGTAGCAGTGATGCTTCTGTCTCTTTTGGCTTTCACAATCGCAACGCTAGTAGTCAGTTTAATGGAACTACTTTCAAAGAAGATCAGACGAAAGCCTCTTTTGACCAAGCTGGTTTTGTATACTCTATGAAGTACGGTAATAATACTTCACTGCGTTATATAAACTTTGGTTTTAACTACAAGAAGAGCAAAGATTTTAGTCAACTCTTCTCGGCCGGAGGTGCCTTGAATGGCTTCTCACAAAGTTGGCAGTTATCGGATAATTTGCATAACAGTGGGATTAATACTGATGCTAAGTTTGATAATCTTCTGAATGCAGATAATCCCTATAGAACCAATTTCAATACTCACGGTTTACTCCCCATGATGGCAGCTCGTACCGGTGTAGTTGATTTTGTTGAGGGATCTACCATGGGTTGGGAGGGTTATAATAACGAATACCAAAGCAGAGAATCGGGTGGTATTCACCAGTACGATTTCAATGTGTCATTTAATATCGAAGACCGTGTTTATATAGGTGCTACCTTGGGGTACTATGATCTAAACTATAAACTAACCACCTCTTATGTAGAGGAGTTAGGAAATAGTCAATATGATGATGGTTACTATAGACTAGATAACTACTATAGACAAACGGGTACAGGTATTGATCTAAAACTCGGGGTGATTGTACGTCCTTTTGAAAACGATCCTTTCCGCATTGGTTTTGCCGTACATACACCCACCTGGTATAATGTGCGCGAGCGCTACGATGCAGTTATGTATTCTGACATCAATTACTATCCCTCTGTCTATGAAGAGCGCTTGAGCGATTACTTAAATGATAATTATCTAACCTACGATTACAACCTCATCACTCCTTGGAAATTCAATGTAAGTATGGGTACTACGTTAGGTGGTTTAGTTGCCTTAGGTGCTGAGTGGGAATATCAAGATTATTCGGCTACTAAGCTTGAGGATGTAGATGGCTACACTTTGGGCGGCGAGCAACGAGTGAAAGAATCACTTGAAGGTGTTCATACATTTAGAGTAGGTATGGAGACTAAATTAAGCCCAGGATTTAGTGTTCGTGCGGGTTATAACTATACAACTGCTGCTTATAAAACCGATTCGTACAATAACTTAGAGAGCTACAGTACACGTACTGACTTTATGAATACGAAAGATAAGCATGCGCTAACTTTTGGTTTAGGCTATAAAGGACGCGTGGTTTATGCCGACTTAGCTTACAAGTACGATATGTATAAAGCCGACTTCTATGCCTTTGATGATATTGATTTACCTGCTACAAAGGTCGATTTCAATCGCCACCAAATGGTATTTACTCTGGGTGCTCGTTTTTAAGCAAGTATCTATTGAATCGCACTAGGATGAATGACTATCTCTGTTCTATGGCCTCAAATAGGCTGTGGTTATACTCTATAGTAAATTAAATATGGGTATATATCCTAGATATAGAACTTCAATTGTATTGTGCGATTGTAAATAAAATCTCCGCGTTGGCGTGGAGCTATTGAAAAGAAATTTATTGTGTGTGTTTATATTTGCAAAATGTCCCGGTTATCTCTTCGGAGAGCACTGGGACATTTTCAATCGTTGCTGTTGAATGTAGATGGCAAAGAAAGAGAGTCTGCTTACGTATTTCGTTACGTAGGCAGACTCTTTCTTATAGTATCGTTTAATCCCAAGTATGATGAAGACCGTTTTTACAACTTGTTTAGTATCCTATCCATTACCCAGTTAGTTGGGGTGGCACTGATTCCATCGCATGAGCAGGTCGATTTACCTTGTAGATGCTCTACTACTGCTTGAATAAGGGGCAACTGAACGTGTTTGGGGTTTGGGGGTAAAATCTCTTCCCGTCCACGCTCTGTATGTAGAGCAATGGGATCGAAGGTAAAGGTCGAGAAGCAAATCATTCCTTTATCGCCAATCAGTTCAATTCGATCTTCGACAGCCGATTCGTGTGCAACAAAGCACCAAGAGCCTGATCCGGGTAGTCCTGACTCGAAAGTAAAACAAGCACTTACCGAATCCTCGGCGGCATAGAGACCCCCCCGATTGGCTGTATACCCCTCGGCTTTTAGAATGCAACCAAACATATCTTGTAGCATATCGAGTTGGTGAGGTGCTAAATCGTAAAAATAGCCCCCTCCTGCAATATCGGGTTGTATGCGCCAGGGTCTATTAATGCTGTTATAATCAAGATTACGTGGAGGTTGTGCAAAACGAATCTGTACGTTAATTACATTGCCTATCTCGCCTGTTTGTACCAGCTCTTTTACTTTTTGGAAATAGGGCAAGTAACGACGGTAATAAGCCACGAAACAAGGGATTCCTGTTTCTTGTGAGATACGGTTGATGCGAGCACAATCCTCGTAACTGGCCGCCATTGGTTTTTCAATGTAAACCGGTTTTCCGGCTTTCATGGCCATAATGGCAAATGTAGCATGCGAAGAGGGAGGAGTGGCTATATAGATCGCATTTACATCTTCGTCGCCAATAAGTTGTTGAACATCCGTATACCAGCGAGGTATGTTATTGCGTTTGGCATAGGATTGTGCTTTCTCTTTGTCGCGGCTCATTACCGCAACGACTTCAGAGCCCTCAATAAGAGCAAAGGCAGGACCACTTTTCTTTTCAGTCACTTCGCCACAGCCGATAAAACCCCACTTTATTTTCTTTAAATTAGTCATATATTCAGGCGCTATTGCATTAAAATAATTGAGTAAGCAAAGGTACTATCAACTCCCCACTTTTCCTCGTTCCTTGTCATAAATTTCATTCAATTCTCTATTTTCCACTTTCTTAGAATTCTAGCATGACACGTCCCCAGATCATGCGTAAGGGCATAGGGTAGTATTGGGTACTTTCATAATAGGCATCCCATAAATTATCGGCACGTACCGAGAAACTCATCTTTCTCTCCTTAGGTAGGTATAGGTTATAGCCTGCTTCTGCATTGTGTAAGGTAAAGGCATTAGTTTCGTAGGACTCGTCGGCACTGGTATAGCGCTTGTCTGTGTGCGAAATTAGATACGAGAACCACAGCTTATCTTTGTAATCTATGCGGTAGCTTACATTCCACTTGTGGCGAGGTATGTAGGGCAATTGTCTGCCTTGAGTCTTTTCGCTATGTTTGCTGTTGTTGGTCGATAGGGCTAATCCGTAGTTACTGCTTAGTTGATGTTTGGTAGCGCTCCATTGTGTGGTTACCTTGGCATTGATTTCAAGACCTCTTGAGCGCACCTTGTCGAAGTTAACGGGCTCCCAAATGGCTCCGCTTCCTTTGGGAATCCACATTATCCAGTTATCAATGTCCATGTGATAGTAGGTGGCCTCCAGGAATAGAGTGGTAGCTCCCCAAGTAGGGTTCGATACCAAACCAATATCGGTCGAGAAACCTTTCTCGGGTTGTAAGTCGCGATTGCCACCTGGATTCCAGTAAAGATCATTTAGTGTTGGTAGGCGGTAGTTGTAGCCATTAGAGGCCTTTAATGTAAGGTATTCAGGAATTATGTGGTAGCGTGCCGAAACATTGTAAATAGCACTTAGATCGTTATCGGCAAGTTGCGCTGTAGTTTGTGCATCGAAGTGCAACTGCTGCGTTGCCTTAAAAGTGGCAAACAGCTTGATTGAAGTGGTGTTCCGATCCCGGCTTCCTCCTTCGTAATTATCGGAATGTACGCGGTCGTGCCGATAGGTAAATAGCGCCTGTAGTGGAACTCGCTTAAAACGGTGGTAATTGTAGGTAGCCTTCGCTACAAAGCTGTTGCTGCGGCTCTCACTATATTCGTTTCCATACTCACCCATTATCTTTTCATAGTCTCTATCTTCACGCAGGTAGGCAGCTGTTACATTGAGCGTATGTACAGTGCGAGTAAGATCGTAACTGACCAAGCTACGTAGGTTCGATGTACGAGTCTGTTCGCTTGCTGTAACATAAACGATTGTTGATTGCGGCAACGAACGGTCATCGTACTGCCACCATGCTATTGCCTTCAGGCGATCTCCTTTGCGAGTGGTGTAGTAGAGCTCTTGCATAGCCCCAGCTTGCTGGTAATCGGCCTCACTGCGGCGTTCGTAAAAGGGATCCTTGCTGTATACCTTATTCAGGTAGCGGTAGTCATTGTCTGACTGTTGGTAGTAACCACGCGTGGTTAATTGTACCTTGCCTACTGTATTACGAATGGTAGCTGCACCTGTATAGGTATCGTTTGAGGCTGCCTCTGTTAGTACTGATAGTGAGAAGGGTTTACTGCCTGTATATTCGTTCGAGAAGTTGATACTTCCACCTAAGGCACCGCTGCCATCTTCTTGGGCTGCTGTACCGTGTGTAAGCGAAGCTTGATCGACAAAGTAGATGGGTACTTGCGAGAAGTCAAAACTACCCACTTGTGCAGAGTTTATAGAAATACCATTCCACAACACCTGGGTGTGTGAAGAGGAGGTACCCCGAAAGGATGCTGTAGCGAGTGCACCTTGTCCCATGCTCTTGATGTAGAGTGAACTACTCTCTGTAAGTAGTTCGGATAGTGATTGGGTTAGGTTACGTACTAAACTAATGCGTTCTACCTGAGTAATTCGTGCTCCTACGGCCTCTTCTTTGGAGTTTTTGGAGGCGGTAATTGTCACCTCATCTAGTTCTTGTATTTGATTTAATGTGCTTTGTGCAGCGAGGGAAGTGTACACTCCAAGTAGGGTAGCTATAACAATGTAGCGCATGATTTGAGAGATTAAAATGAGTGTTTTTTTATAAATTTGAAGACCAAATAGGAATATAACTGAAGCAAGTAAATCCATCCTCTAGCCTCCTGTCTATAGGAGCTAAAGGATGGATTTTTTTATTCAAAAGAATCTAAATATCGATTCTCTTCCTTCTAATTTCGGGCTTACTTAAAATAGATGTGATGAGAGAAAATTCCCGCTTCGAATTTCTGCATCTCTTCGCCTGTGGTTGGATTGTATTCGTAAATATCTGAACGCTCTATGGAGCCGTATAGCACTTCAGATAGGAATACGGTATTCTCTTTTGAGACTGCCATGTGGTAAACTGTTTTATTGTTGCGTCCAGCAGCCACTTCATCATCCGTTAGTTCGACGCTAAATAGGGGAAGTGTGGGTGTTTGAGGATTATCTACATTAACGCTATAAATAGTACGTCTAGCGTTGAAGTAGATAGTAGATAAGTCGGGAGAAATATCAATACACCCAACCACTGAGTTGATTTTAAGTGAGGTGATATCAATCTCATGCACAGTTTGTTCCGTCTCGGGATCAATGCAAATTAGGTAGTTTCTGTCTTTATAAGTATCACTATCTAAAAACCAAGTTAATGCCCAAATGCGGTTATGCTTATCGACTGGTAACTTAGAGAAGTCAACTAACTGCACCAATCGTCCATTGCCACTTGGCAGCTTCTCGGTTTGGTAGTAGAGTCGACGGAACCCACTTTGGGTAACGTTGTTAACATCGAATATCCAAAAATTATCACCCCCTACAAAGAGCTTTTTATTGACTACACAGCTTTGAAATGAACGGTAGTTCAGCTTAAACTTATTCTTAATAAACGTTCGTTCTGTACCATGATTAATGTCCATAATTACTACTTCACCATTCGACTTCTGGTTGGTTACAAAAACTGAATCACCTCCTAAATGTGTTACATACATAGGAATCATGTTGTTTAAGCCAATAGACATGGTTTCAACAGATTTGTAAGTGTCGACTTCGAATACCTCAATTTTGCGTGAATTGTTGAGTGGCACATAGTAATAATCGCCAATGCGAGTCATAGATTGTGCTACATCGCCCATTGGACGATCATTCACTTTTCTAAATAGATCTTGTTCCACATTGCCCCAAGAAGATAGACTTGTGAGCGATGAAGTTCCATAACCAAACTGCCCTTCGCTCACTACGATGGCACGTAGTTTTTCGGTATCGGGATCCTCTTCATCAGGCTGTCCCTCTTCGGTGGGGGGAGTGTCTAGTACATTCGAATCATCGCTACATCCCGTCCAGAGAAGGGTGCTTGCAAAAAGAGTTGCAAATAGGATTGTCTTTTTTTTCATGTTGAGTAAAGCATTAGTTATTAGTAAAATAAATAATGCTTCGTCGTGGAAACGGCGCGCAGAAAATCTATAGAATAGTCTCTTTCACCAAGCTTTCACCCGAAGCATTGTGTAAAATAAATCGAAAGTGGCAGGTCTTCTGGCTACCTCAGAGTGATACGCCTTCCCATTTGCATGCAAACAGTGGCTTGGAGTGTATACTCTTTCGTATGAGGATTACAGCTGCGGGTACAGCTCCGAAATTTCATCGGATTCCCTATTAAACACGATCTCTAGTCTAGAGTGTGTTACCATTTTCGGGTGCAAAGGTAGGTAAGTTATTCTATAGTTTATAATGAGTTTACATACTTTGACTATATGAGTGTAGACTCTTGAAGTAGCAATTTGCCTTGTAAGTACTCCTTTTCAGCACACACTTTCCTTCATTTAATAGCAGTTGTTTTCTTATTTTACTTCCTTGTGTTTTAATAATTTGTTTTTCTTCTGAGCTCTTTTTTCGGTACTTATTTTTCCCTCATAGTTCTCTTCTTAAATGGTAAGGAAGACTCTTTTTAATCTCCCTCTCTTTTTTATTCTATTCACATTTTTTTTGCTTAACTCCACTGCATCTGAAAATAAATAGCTTTGGGTCTAAGAATATTTTATAAATTTGTACTTGTTCTACATTATGTCAACAGACCATACCACTCTATATTTCTTTAGACTTAGTGTACAGCAAGTACGAAATAGAACAAATGAATAATTAATATGGAACAAAAAACGAAGAAAGTATATTTCGCTTCAGGTTGCTTCTGGGGGACTGAATATTACTTTCAAAAATTAGAAGGAGTCGTATCTACTACTGTAGGTTTTATGGGAGGGCACCTAGAGAACCCCTCTTATAAGGAGGTGTGCACTAAAACGACTGGACATATTGAAACGACAGAAGTCGAATTTAATTCAGCCAACCTATCGTATGACAAGTTGGTGAAGTACTTTTTCGAGACACACGACTTTACTCAGGTGGATGGACAAGGGCCTGATATTGGTCCACAGTATCTATCCGTGATTTTTTATACTTCATTGGAGGAGAAAGCAATCGCTGAAGAGAATATTCGGTTGCTGCACGAAAAAGGTTACAAAGTTGCTACACTGCTAAGACCAGCTGAGACCTTTTGGCAAGCCGAAGATTACCACCAGGAGTATTACAATCAGAAAGGAACTACTCCGTATTGTCACTTTTATACGCCTATTTTTTAACTATTTAGAAGAAATGGCCTTTTCTACTTGTTTCGGGCTCTTGAGAGGGTCGTTCAGGCTAGTTTTCTTAGAATTGTTTTTTTCATAATGTTGTTGTTTTGATAAATAGATTTGCGAGACTTCTTTCTCTACTTATTTGAACGAAGTTTCTTACTACAAAACGAACATCAATCACGTTGAAATGTTTAGCTAATTACGACTTGAGCGCTCTCTTTTAAGTCTAATTAATGGCTCTAGGAATCTCTTTTTAAAGTACCTCTTTATGAGAAAACTGACTCACGAATCTTTTAGCGTGCCAATGTATGGATAATCTATTCTTTCTAGAGAACTGTTAGTAGTTATAGTACTTCTTGCGGAGTTTTTTGAAGGCTTTTGTTTGGCTATACTCCTCAATCCAGCGGTTTAAAGTATCGAGTAGGACAGTTGCCTGAGGGTTTACGCTCCAAGCATACCTCTGAGTAAAGCCAATGGCTCGCTCCATATCGAGTTGTGGTAAATCGGCAGCCCAAGCTTGAGCAATGCTTTTCTCACAAACTGCATAATCTATATCTCCGCCTGCAACGAGTGCTAGAAGCTGCTCTGTTCCATACTTCTCAAGCTCTTCTATATAGATTGTATCCCCTATCTCATTGCTTAAATTTTCAATTCGGAGGGTAGCTGCTGATCCTTTTGCCACATAGACTTTTTTATCAGCTAAATCAAGCTGACTGCGAATGTAGAGTGAGTCATTATCGCCTGTGGGCTTGCGTTGTACAAGTACTAGTTGAGTTAATAGGAATGGATTCGTGTTAATTAGTGAGTCATTGGGTTCGCTTGTAACCACTCGGCTATTTGCTAAAATATCGCAAGAGCCATTCAGTACGCTCTCTATCTGTTTTTCAAGACTCATTTCGGGAATAACCTCTAGCTCCCATCCTTTAGAGTCTGCAAAAGCACGTAGCAATTCATAGTTAAATCCCTTAATTTTTCCATCTTCCGGAAAAAAACTAACTGCATTGTATTCGGTGATAGCTCTTAAAACCCTTGACTCCTCTATTTCTGCATAATCACGTAAATGGGGGGTCTCTACCTCTTTTTTATGGGGTGAAAAGAGGTAGATGCTAGTTGCTATTAAAGCAATTGCTAGATAGATAAAACGTTTCTTCATAGCTTACTAATCAAAGAAATTCCACGACAATCCAATTTTAAAGAGCGAGGGGTTAATGGCATAATGTGGAGTTAAGAATGACATTCTATTTCCTGAGCCCGAATTCACGTGGTACATCATGACAAAGAAGCGCGTACGCTTCAGATGAAAATTGGCATAAACATTCACAATGGGGTATCCACCGATTTCCACCCTATCTTCTGGGTTTTGCAGGTAGAACTGTCCGAGTGAGGGTAAATAGTCGGGTGCATAGTATTTGCTAAAGTAGCGTACATCAGCACCTAATTCGACAGTAAGCACCTTTTTAGAGAGCCCTGCTCGTAGAAATAGATTGCCATAAAGAGATAGCTCAGGAAGAGGAAGTATCTCTTGATTGCTCGATTTTTGGTAGGCAACTTCCGTCTCAAGATGAAAGATCCCCGCACGAAGTTTTTGTTGCCAAATAGCACTAAACACCTGAATGTTTCCTGAGTATTGTTGCACAGCTGCATCCAATTGTACAGCCGATGGAGTTTCATCTCCACTAGGGGTTACCACATTCGTATTTGCCAAATAGGTATAGTTGCTTATATTCTCAACACCTACTCTTAAATTCGTTTTCCATCTCTCTATATGGAGTGTTCCCTCTACACGTGTACGGAATATTTTAGATAAATCTTCATTGTCCCACCAGTGATGTTTGGAGTGAAATTTACGGTAGTAGAATACGGGGTTCTGGTTCTTAACAAAAGCATTTGCTTCAAACCGTACCGTATCTCCAAATAACTTAAAGTTTAAGTCGGCATTTCCTTCAATACTAAATTGTCCTAAGTCTTCTCCTAAGATGGCTACCTCACCGAGCACATTGTAGTGTAACGTTTTCCCTTCTCTTTTTGCCAGTTCACCTCCTACACTTACTACGTTCTCTTTGTGCTGGTTCACGGTGCGAACGTTGCTTCCAGGAATAGTGTCAACCAGTGCAAACTCCCGGTATTCGTGTCTGATAAAAGCAGTTAATCCTGCTTTTGCATATTTGTTAAACCCCTCCATTAGTGAAATGCCGAACGTATTCTTCACGGAGGTTCGTTTGGTCACATCCAAAGAGTCTGTTCCCAAATAGTTATTTACAAACATACTTTGGTTTTGACTGGTGTTGTACGAAATGTATTTACGCTTGTTAGCATCTACTTCGAGCGTATGGATAAAGCTTGTTACCGGCACGAAATCGTTCACAATCATCACCGAATCAGTCGATATGCTATCTACTCTTTCACGGTAAAAACCAAGGTTGTATCGGTGCGATAGGAATCCGTGGTAACTCGTATTGTGATTCCATATTTGATTCAACCGAGTGGGCATATCATACGTTTGATACTCATTGGTTCCACCTTGAGCCATACCTACAGGATCGGTAATGTATCGATCGTCTGTAAGTCCTCCATTTTCGGCCACTTTCAGATTGTCTGTGTTGAATATGGCGTGTAGTTGGTAGCGATCCCCGAGGTAACTTGCAAAGAGACCTCCATTAAAAAGTGCAGTCGATTGATCACTGTATCTGCCTCGGCCATAGGTATAATCGGCGTAGAAACCAATTCCCAATTTTTTGTTGACATTTACTGAGAAATACGATTTAAAACGCTCCTCAGCATAGCGCCCACTTCCAGCCGTGTAATAGGTTAGGTTGGTATAGGGCGAGAAGGTGTTAATGAAGGTAACATCCTGAGGGCGTAAGACGGTAAAATCGTAGGGATCGGTAAATAAGAATTGGCTTGCATCTCTTCGGTCAAAGTAGATACGTGAATGACGAGGAGAACCTAAATTCCCCAAATAGTTATATTGCCCTGTATTCCCACCTGTGTCATTCGAGTTTTGGAATCCAACTTGTAGAGTATCTACATCAGCTTTTTTGATAGTACCGAGGTAGCTATCTACCTTCCATGCATAGAGGCCGATAGGTATAGTTTTAGAATCGACTACAGCTGTTGTATCAATAGGGTTACCATTTCGATCGTATTTTCCTTGATCCTGTCCACTGGCCGATGACCCCATGGGGTTTATAACGTTTTGAGCAATCATATCTACCCGAAAGCAGGCGCACATGATTAATATAGAGGCAACTATTCTTTTCATACGAGGCAAAGATAAAGATAAAATATAAAAAGGAGAAACTTTCCTCTTCAGAATGCTCTCCTTTCTATTCGCTTTAATTTTATTTTGCCTTATTGCTTCTGAATAATCTCCATGCCCAATTGGATGGCAGCTTCATTCATCGGTATCAGGTGGTGGTGACGTTCTGGTAGTGTTTTACGCAGTGCCTGGATAACACTTTCGGTCGCAACAACCGGACGAATCTTAAGCAATCCACCTAGAATAATCATGTTGAATGTTTTGGCCATGTTGCGCTCATTGGCAGCATCCATAGCATCTATGCGATAAATTTGAATATCTGTACGGGTAGGAGGTTCAATGATTCCATAGCCATCGTATATCAAAACACCACCAGGTTTAATTTTATCTTCAAACTTAGCCAACGAAGGTTGGTTTAAGATAATGGCTGTATCGAATTTACTCAAAATAGGAGAGGAGATACGCTTGTCACTTAATATAACGGTAACATTGGCAGTACCGCCCCGCTGTTCAGGGCCATAGGCAGGCATCCAACTGACCTCTTTCTCTTCCATCAATCCAGAGTATGCTAAGATTTTTCCCATGGAGAGTACACCTTGTCCTCCAAAGCCTGCTATAATGATTTCTTCTTTCATGTGTCTGTCTGCTTTTATTGGTTATCTTTCAAATCACCTAGCGGATAGTAAGGGAACATGTTGCTTTCCATCCACTGGTTTGCCTGTTCGGGAGTCATTTTCCAACCCGCACTACAAGTCGATACCACCTCTACAAGGTTAGAACCTTTGCCATTCATTGAATATTCGAATGCTTTGCGTATCGCTTTTTTCGTTTTTCGAATGGCAGGTACTGTATGTACTGATTGGCGAGTGACGTAGGTTGTTCCTTCTAGTGAAGCAGCAATTTCGGTCATTTTAAGTGGGAAACCATGGAGCTCTTGTTCGCGTCCATGTGGGCAAGTAGCGGTCTTCATTCCCATTAGCGTAGTAGGTGCCATTTGTCCACCCGTCATGCCATAAATGGCATTGTTGATGAATATGATGGTGAAATGCTCTCCTCGATTCAATGCATGAATGGTCTCGGCTGTACCAATACAAGCTAAATCGCCATCTCCTTGGTAGGTAAATACCAATCGGTTGGGCAGGAGTCTTTTGATTGCGGTAGCCACAGCAGGTGCACGTCCGTGTGCCGCCTCTTGCCAGTCAATGTCTAGGTAGTTGTAGGCAAATACTGCACATCCTACAGGTGATACCCCGATGGTTTGGTCTTCCATACCCATCTCTTCTATAACTTCGGCTATTAACTTGTGTACTACACCATGACTACAACCTGGGCAGTAGTGCATGGGGTTTTCATTCATAAGGGTTGGTTTTTTGTAAACCAAATTCTCGGCCTTAATGATATCTTCTCTTGTCATACTTCCTTCTCCTTGTTGCTTAACACATGTATCGTAAAAAGAACTCTATTAGCTTTACAAAGATTGCTGCTGCACATACATAGATAAATGTTTTGAAATCGTTAGCAGCAAAGTAGGTAATAACAGCGGCTACAGCCAGCACCATAAAGGTGATGTTTAGTATGTTTCTTATTAGATTGGTGTTCATGTGCTCTTATTTTATCAATTTCTCCTTTAGTGCAATCACAACCTCGTCTGGATCGGGAACGATACCTCCAAGGCGTCCAAAATGCTCTACAGGTACACTGCATGATACGGCTAGTTTTACATCCTCTACCATCTGTCCTGCATTCAGTTCTACGGTTAGAATTCCTTTCATCTGTTTAGCACGCTCTTTGATAGCTTTACTAGGGAAAGGCCATAGAGTAATGGGACGTAGAATGCCGACTTTAATACCCTCTTGACGGGCTATTTCCATAGCCTTTTGAGCGATACGAGCCGATGAGCCAAAGGCAACCATTAAGTACTCTGCATCTTCGCACTCCATCTCTTCAAAGCGTACTTCGTTCGCCTCTATTTCAGCATATTTCTGTTGAAGATGAATGTTTCGTTTCTCCATCTCTGATGGATCTAACTCTAAAGAGGTTATAATGTTAGGTTTCCGATTGGCTGTTTTACCCGTAGTGGCCCAAGGGCATCGAGCAATCACCTCTTCGTCTGTTAAACGCGCTCTTTGTTCGGGTAGTGCAACCTTTTCCATCATTTGGCCAATAACACCGTCCGACAGAATCATGGCAGGGTTTCTATATTTAAAGGCAAGCTCAAAGCCTAGTTCCACAAAATCGGCCATCTCTTGCACCGATGCAGGTGCCAGTGCTATGAGTCTGTAATCGCCATGTCCACCCCCTTTAACCGTTTGAAAGTAATCTGCTTGGCTGGGCTGAATGGTTCCTAGCCCAGGTCCTCCACGCATTACATTGACAATTAGTCCAGGAAGTTCGGCTCCCGCTAAATAAGAGATTCCCTCTTGTTTGAGGCTGATTCCAGTACTTGAAGAAGAGGTCATGACCATTTTTCCGCAAGCTGCACCCCCGTAAACCATGTTGATAGCAGCTACTTCGCTCTCGGCTTGTAGCACCACCATGCCTGAGGTTTCCCAAGGCTTTTCTTCGGCAAGTGCTTCTAATATTTCTGATTGAGGAGTGATGGGATATCCAAAGTAGCCATCTACACCAATGCGGATAGCTGCGTGGGATATGGCTTCATTCCCCTTCATTAAAACTACTTCTTTTGCCATATCTTATTTTACTTTTACTTTATACACACTGATGCATCCATCTGGACAAACAATAGCACAAGCTGAGCAGCCAATGCAAGTGTCTTCTAAGACTGTTTGTGCGAATGTGTATCCTTTTTTGTTTACTTTTTTTGCTGCGAGTGAAATGACGTGTAGCGGACAAGCTACTACGCAGAGGTTGCATCCCTTGCAACGTTCTGTATCGACTACAATAGCACCTTTGATTTTAGCCATGAATCGGGTATTAGGGGTTATACATCTCTTTGTTATAATAATTTAGAATATCCAACAACATCTCTTTTGCTTCTACAGCTGGACTTTCTGGATTCCTATCTATCGCTTCTAAATAGCTATTTAGTGCTTCTTGAAAATTACCTTGTTTGCGATAGGCATTACCTAATAGGTAGTAAATTTCATCCGTATTTGCTGTTTCAGAAGACGAGCTGGTAAGATTCATGAGGAGATTAATTGCATGATCTGCTTTTCCCTCACTTATAAGCTTTTTAATGGCTGATAATTCTTCTTTCATAGTCGCGTTTTTACACTAAATCCTCACAAAGATACATTTTATTTATTAGCGTGTGCCATAATTTTCGGCTAAAAAAGATATGGTTTCTAAAAGTGGACAAAAATAAAATGGGTAGGTATGTAAAAACAATGAATAACGATTTGATTCTGACTGTAATAGTTTCAAATGAAACTTCTTTGTCTCATGTGTTATTATTTCTTAAAAAGCGATTGGGCGAATAAGTAGTTGGATTTTTATCCCTCTTTTTATATCTTGTTTTTTTGCTGAAATCGGTTTTATTTTCGTTTTTGCACAAAAGCATATGGAGTTGTGCAGTTTTGCACAACTCCATATGTTTCAGCCTCTTTTGATAGAGCAGAAGTAAGCTGTTTGAAAATGAGTAGAGCTACTTAATTACTCCGTTTACTCGGTAATCTGAGTAACCTCACCTATGTACATGTTATAGGACTTTTTATCGTCACGTAGGCTGTTAATAGCTTTGGCTTCTTGGCCAGATATCGGTTGTGTCATTAACTTCTTGCACTCAATAACGATCGATGGTTGCTCCATTCCAGCCTCATAGAAACGTATAATATAGCTATTGCTTTGCTCCAAAAGCATATTTCCCATCTTCTTACTTTGGTCTATTAAGAACGATGCTACCTGCTTGCCGAATAACTGATCCATTCCCCCCCAATAGGCTTTCTCAAGTTCAAACTGCTCGTCGCTAGCAGTTAGTGTAATTCGTGCAGCTTGATTAATCTTCTCTTCCAAGGTTCTTTCGTTGGTTTGGGTAGGAACATTTGAAATAGCAGGTGTTAGCTTAACTAAGGGTGTTGTGTTTGTTCCCTGAGCTGCTTCAGCTCCTTTGACATATGTTGCCGTAGAATATGCTCCCATTCCTAATAGCTTATTGCCTATTTCGGCTTGAACAGCTGCAAAAAGCTCCTCTTTTAGGTCGATTGTTTTTCTACGAAATTTTCCGCAAATGGGCACCAGCTTTGTTTTTGACTTGTTAAGTGCTATTTCGTCCGTAATCCACTCTTCAGCAGCGTATTTTTGCCCTCCATCTCTTGCTTCATCATACCAATAACGAATGCGATTCATCTTTAATTCTACTTTTCCGGTTTGGCAAGTTATTTGAAGACCGTAGTAAATACGACTTCTATCGAGAGCCAGTGAGGTCGATGCAAATACAATCCACTCTTCTCCAGCGATGGCTATGCTTCCTTCGTCTACATTGGTAAAAAGTACGCGTGCATTCATTTTACCTTCTGGTTGGTAGCGTTTATTGGCCCACTCTAGCAGGGTGTCATAAAGCTGCTGTTTAGAGAGTCCAGCGGCTTCAATTTCTTTGTTAAATGTAACTCGGTTCTCTTCCAGTTGAATGGCTCCTGCTAAATAGGGGTCGTTGGTTTGTGCTTGTGCCAAGATAGGTAGGCAAATCAGTAAAAGGAGTAAAATCTTTTTCATGCGTATTGGTTTATTTATGTTGTTATTTGGTAGCACCAAAGATAGGAATAATAAAAAAAGAGAAGCATAATTGCTTCTCTTTTTTTGTTGTTTTAGTTTCGAAGTAGTCTATTGCTTAACTACCATTTTCTCTATTCTAGCTTGGTGGCGACCGCCCTCAAATTCTGTACCAAAGAAGTTTTCCATGATGGCTTCTGCCATGCAGGTATCAATGAAACGTCCGGGCATTACGAGTATGTTTGCATCGTTGTGTTGGCGTGCTAAACTCGCTATTTCGGGCATCCAGCAGAGTGCTGCACGAACACCTTGGTGCTTGTTTAGTGTCATTCCAATGCCTTGACCACTTCCGCAAATGGCTATTCCGGGGTAACATTCGCCAGCCTCTACGGCAAGTGCTAATGGGTGGGCAAAATCTGCGTAGTCACAGCTTGCTTCACTGCAAGTTCCAAAGTCTTTGTAGGTAAATCCTCTTGCTTGGAGCCAAGTTTTTACATACTCTTTTAATTCGTATCCAGCGTGATCGGCTGCTAATCCAACTATTTTCATGCTAGTAAAGCTTTAACTTGGTTGTAAACATTTTGTGCCGTAAATCCTAACTTCTCATCCAATACGGTGTATGGAGCAGAGAAACCAAAAGATTCCAAACCAAATACTTTACCATTTGAACCTACTAAACCTTCTAAGTTAACAGGAAGACCTGCTGTAAGACCAAATATTTTAGCTCCGGTAGGAAGTACACTTTCTTGGTACTCTTTGGGTTGAGAACGGAATAATCCTTCAGAAGGAGCCGATACAATACGTACTTTGATACCTTCTGCACGTAGTAATGCTGCGCCAGCCACCAACGTAGCTACTTCAGATCCAGAAGCAACCATAATCACATCTGGGTTCTCTTCAGAACCAGCAACGATGTATGCACCTTGGTTAGCACCTGTATAGGCAGTGCCTGCTGGAAGATTCAGGATGGTTTGACGTGAAAGAATCAAAGCAGTAGGAGTAGCGATGTTTTCCATGGCCATTTTCCATGCAACGGTTGTCTCCTCTACATCTGCAGGGCGAAGAACCAAGGTCGAATTGTGTCCTTTGTGGTTCTTTAATTTCTCCATCAAACGGATTTGAGCCTCTTGCTCTACAGGTTCGTGAGTAGGTCCATCTTCGCCTACGCGGAATGCATCGTGTGTCCAGATAAACTTCACAGGAAGTTCCATTAAGGCTGCCATACGGATAGCGGGTTTCATGTAGTCAGAGAATACAAAGAAGGTACCGCAAGCTGCAATTACACCCCCATGAAGTGCCATACCCAAACAGCAGCAAGCCATGGTAAGTTCGGCTACGCCTGCTTGAAGGAATGCACCCGAGAAATCTCCTTTTGTAAATGCATGTGTCTTTTTCAAGAAACCGTCTGTTTTATCAGAGTTCGATAAGTCGGCAGAAGAGACAATCATATTTTCTACTTCCACAGCTAGGCTACCCAATACTTTAGCCGAAGCATTACGTGTAGCATCGTTGGCTTTTTGTTCGATAGCTTCCCAGTTTATTGCAGGAACTTTTCCTGAGAACCACAATTCCATTTTTGCTGCTAGCTCAGGGTTTGCTGCTGCCCATGCTGCTTTTGCTGCATATTTCTCAGCAAGAATCGCTTTTAGCTCTTCGGCACGTTTTGTATAGATTTCGGCAACTTCGGCAAATATTTGGAAAGGGTTTTCTAAGTCGCCGCCCAAATTCTTCATCGTGTTTTTATACGCATCGCCACCTAGAGGAGCACCGTGTGTTTCACAATTTCTTTCGTAGCTAGAGCCATCTGCTTTACGAGCCCCTTTACCCATGATTGTTTTACCAATAATAAGTACGGGTTGGCCTGTAACTGCTTGAGCCTCTTTTAATGAAGCGCGAATCTCATCTACGTTGTTACCGTCGATTGTAATAACTCTCCAGTTCCAAGCTTCATATTTTTTTGCAACATCTTCG
Organism: Phocaeicola sp.; assembly: GCA_051651025.1. Lineage (GTDB taxonomy): Bacteria > Bacteroidota > Bacteroidia > Bacteroidales > Bacteroidaceae > Phocaeicola. The sequence continues at coordinate 92,641 of JBOFRN010000049.1, read as the reverse complement.
CAAGTCACTTCTTCAGTTTCTGTAGATAACTGAATGTCGTTCGAATCGTAGAACATAATCAAGTTGTCCAATCCCAAGTGACCTGCAATGCGGCCAGCACCTTGCGAAATCTCTTCTTGAATACCACCATCCGAAATGTATGCATATATGGTTTGGCTCATTACCTCACCCAAACGTGCCTTCAAGAACTTCGCTGCAATTGCTGCACCTACAGCAAATGTGTGCCCTTGGCCTAGAGGTCCAGAGGTGTTTTCAATACCACGCATAATATCTACTTCGGGGTGACCTGGAGTAGGACTTTCCCATTGACGGAATTGAGCGAGTTCTTCCATCGTGAACTTACCAGTCATAGCCAACGTAGCGTACAACATAGGCGACATGTGCCCTGGATCTAAGAAGAAACGGTCGCGACCTTCCCAAGTTGGGTTTTGAGGATCGTATACCAATACTTCAGAGAAAAGTACATTTACAAAGTCTGCACCACCCATAGCACCCCCAGGGTGTCCAGATTTTGCTTTTTCCACCATCGAAGCGGCCAAGATACGGATGTTATCCGCTGCTAAATTCATTACTTTATTATCATTCATAGCGTTAAATGTTTTATGGGTGCAAAAGTAGTCATTTCTTTTCTATTTCACACAGATGATGTGTTACAAATGCTTTTTGAGGGGGTAGAGAATCTGTTTTTTTGGTAAACGGGAGGATCTTTTCAAAATAAGAATCGATATTCAATATCCGAACTGAAAAGTAATAGCCGATGTGATACTCTTGCAGGTATAGGTACATTGTTCTCTGTTTAAGCGAATGATTTTAGTGTTCGACGGTAGTCGGACGCGTGTTCTACGGCCGTGAAGCACGCGTATCACAGCTGTCGAACGCGTGTCTCACGGCTGTCGGACACTAAAAAGATCTAGATAAATGAATCACTTCTACCGCTCGTTTTGATCTCTTTCTGCCCGCTAAGCTTCCTTACACTACTTCTTTCTATACGTTGTCTTATAAAAATCGGCCCTGCTCTTTATGGTATCAATAAAGAGCAGGGCCGAAAAATGATGAGCGACTACTACTATTGGGTAGTAGCAATGCGCTTATGGAGATTTATTTAGATGCTTTGAGTTGCTACGGTGCTATCAATTTTTTTGATAAGTCCTTGTAGTACATTGCCTGGTCCACACTCAGTGAAATCAGTTGCTCCACCAGCTACCATGTTTTGAACCGTTTGTGTCCAACGTACAGAAGCTGTAAGTTGAGCTACCAAGTTGGCTTTAATTTGTACAGGATCTGTATAGGGAAGTGCATCTACATTTTGGTATACAGGGCATTTAGGTGTGTGGAAGGTAGTAGCATGGATGGCTGCTTCTAATTCAACTTTGGCAGGGTCCATAAGGGGTGAGTGGAAAGCACCACCTACTTTTAGTGGCAAAGCGCGTTTGGCTCCAGCGGCTTTCATCTGTTCGCAAGCCTTATTAATGCCCTCTACGCTTCCAGAAATAACAATCTGTCCAGGGCAGTTAAAGTTTGCAGGAACCACGATATCTCCTTCGGCTGTGATTGCTGCACAGATCTCTTCAACCGTTTGATCGGGTAGAGCCAGAATGGCAGCCATTGTCGATGGAGTAGCTTCACACGCTTTTTGCATAGCCATAGCACGTGCATAAACTAATTTCAATCCATCTTCGAATGAAAGGGCGCCTGCTGCAACCAAAGCCGAGAATTCGCCAAGTGAATGGCCAGCTGTCATTTCGGGTGTGAAATTCTCGCCCATGCAGAGTGCTGAAATAACTGAATGTAGAAATACGGCTGGTTGTGTAACCTTGGTTTGGCGCAAATCTTCGTCTGTGCCTTCAAACATAATGTCTGTAATACGGTATCCTAAAATAGTGTTTGCTTTTTCAAATAATTCTTTAGCCAATGCTGACTGTTCGTATAAATCTTTTCCCATTCCTACGAACTGTGCTCCCTGTCCGGGAAATACAAATGCTTTCATGTTTTCTATTCCTTATTATTGGTTTAAAATCGAGGCAAAGATAGCGATTTCTTTTTAATCTTCCTTACGACTCTATAACTATCATATTTCTAGGCTGATGGGTATGGTTTAAAGGACCGTGTCCACTCCCTATGGTTACCTTTTTACCTGCCTCAATTCCATTTGTGACAAATATTTTGGCTTTTTCTACTGCAGAGGGTAGTGATTCACCTATCCCGAGATAGGTGGCGATAGCCGATGAAAGTGTACATCCTGTACCATGTGTGTTTGGACTATCAATGTGTTCTGCCGTGAAGATATAAGGCTCTTTTCGATTCACCGTTTGTAGTACATCGTACATGATTTCTCCAGTGAGGTGCCCTCCTTTAAGTAGAACGGAGGTATTTGTTAATTTAGCCAGATAGTTGGCTGCAGCTTTCATCTCTTCAAGTGACTCTATTTTTCTTTTGCAAAGAACCTCTGCTTCTCGAAGGTTGGGGGTAATGAGTGTGCAGCGAGGAATTAATTCATTCTGTAATGCTTGAATTGCCGAATCCTCCACCAAACGATGCCCGCTTGTAGCCACCATTACAGGATCGAATACAATGTACTTGGGCCTGTATTTATCGATTGCCTGAACAATGGCCTCTATGATGTTTGTATCATTAATCATCCCTATTTTAATAGCAACCGGATGAATATCTTCCATAACTGCCTCAATCTGTGCACTCAAAAAAGAGGCTGGTATGGGGTAGATGCTTTTCACTCCGGTCGTATTCTGTGCCGTGAGTGCTGTTATAGCAGTTGCTCCATAGGCTCCTAGGGCCGCTATTGTTTTTAAATCGGCTTGTATGCCTGCTCCTCCGCTCGAATCTGAACCAGCAATGGATAGTATTGGGATATATTTTTTCATTATGTACTATAAATAAGTCATTAATTAGTTGATATCTTACGACACAAAGGTAATTTAAATTATAAATAGCCGAAAGTTTGCATAGATTAAAAGGAAAGTTTAAATTTGCTATCGCATGCAAATGTTAAGGAATTTAAACAGACTTAAGGCTTGTATGAAAAAGATTACTTCTCCGATTCAATTCGCGTATGAGTTTCTTATATTAAAAGGTAAAAAAGATCATTTACTCGTTAACTGCGAGTCATGTTTAAATAGATAAATGAATGAAAAGAATTCTAGTAAGTGGAGGTGCTGGATTTATTGGCTCACATTTGTGTACCCGATTAATTAATGATGGGCACTATGTGTATTGCTTGGATAACTTCTTTACAGGGCGACAAGAAAATATTGAACACCTAGTGGGTAATCCCAACTTTGAACTGGTTTGTCACGATGTAATCAATCCCTTCTGGACAACTGTAGACGAAATCTACAATTTAGCTTGTCCAGCCTCGCCTGTTCATTACCAATATGACCCTATTAATACCATTAAAACCTCTTTTTTGGGTACCTACCACATGCTTGGTTTAGCCAAGCGTAACAAAGCTCGTATCTTACAAGCTTCGACAAGCGAAGTCTATGGAGACCCCATTAATCATCCTCAGTTAGAAAGTGATTGGGGGAATGTAAATCCAGTGGGAATCCGCTCTTGCTATGATGAGGGGAAACGGGCTGCCGAAACACTCTGTATCGATTACCATAGACAGCACAATGTGGCTGTGAAAATTATTCGTATATTCAATACTTATGGAACCCGTATGCAGAAAGATGATGGTCGAGTAATCTCTAATTTCGTGGTTCAGGCTCTAAAAGGAGAAGATATTTCGATTTATGGGAACGGCAATCAGACCCGAAGTTTTCAGTATGTGGATGATCTAATTGAAGCAATGCTTCGGGTGATGAATACAGAAGATGACTTTGTTGGTCCTGTAAATATTGGCAATCCCTGCGAATTCTCGATGTTAGAGCTGGCAAATCTGGTATTAAAACAGACGAATAGTAAATCCAAAATAATATACCATCCACTTCCTCACGATGATCCTCGTCAACGTAAGCCTGATATAACCTTGGCGCAACAGGAATTAGACTGGAATCCAACAATTCCATTGGAGGAGGGGTTGGAAAAAGTGATAGCGTATTTTCGATCAATTTTGTAAATAGAATAGAATGGTAGCTGATGTAAATGTAGAAATTGACCACTCCCAATATACAATTTTGGTAGTGGATGATGTAATGGCGAATGTTTTATTGGTTAAGATTTTGTTGTCCAAACAGAATTTTAAAGTAATAACTGCCAATGATGGATTAGAAGCTTTACAAGCGGCTAGTTCGATGAAGCCTGATTTAATCTTACTGGATGTAATGATGCCCGGATTGAATGGTTATGAAGTTGCAGAAAAACTTAAAAGTGATCCAGAGCTTCAGCATATACCCATTATCTTTTTAACAGCACTCAATGCTACAAGTGATATTGTAAAAGGCTTTCAAGTAGGAGGGAACGACTTTGTATCAAAGCCTTTTAATAAAGAAGAGTTGGTGATACGAGTGGTGCATCAAATCTCACTAATAGCTGCCAAACGTGTGATTATTCAGCAAACTGAAGAGTTAAGAAGTACCATACAGGGTCGCGATAAGCTCTACTCGGTTATTGCACATGATTTGCGCTCACCCATGGCATCTATTAAGATGGTGCTTAATATGCTGGCTATGAATATACCCGAAGAGGCTATTGGAAAGGACATGCATCAAATGCTGACTATGATTAATCAGAGCACCGAAGAGGTCTATTCATTATTGGATAACCTCCTGAAATGGACTAAGAATCAGTTGGGAAAGTATATTGTTGCGAAACAATCATTCGATATAGTCAGTAATCTAGCAGGTGTTATTCAAATCTTTGATCTTCTTTCAAAAACCAAAGGTATAAATATTAGTTTCTTGAAGTCAGACTCAATAGAGGTTTATGCAGATATTGATATGATTAAGACGATTTTTCGTAACTTGCTTAGCAATGCTATAAAGTTTAGCTATAGCAACTCAGAGATTATTGTAGATGTTCAGGCTGTAGAGGGAATGGCCGTTGTTAGTGTCAAAGATAACGGTAAGGGAATTAGTCTAGAAGATCAGCAAAAGTTATTCCACACCGATAGTCATTTTAGTAAGTATGGAACGAATAATGAAGAAGGATCAGGCCTTGGGCTACTTCTTTGCCAAGATTTTACTGAAAAGAATGGTGGTTGCCTTTGGTTGGAATCAACTGAAGGAGTGGGTTCAACCTTCTTCTTCTCAGTACCTTTGCAGTAAACTCTGTTAAAGGCTTACCATCATATAAACAGGATTGTGATCACTCATTTCATATGGAATCGTTTCGTATTTGATACCCATTAGATTCGGAGAGTGAAAGATATAATCAATACGGAGTAGGTTATGAAAACGGCGATAAGTCGAAGCATAACCTACTCCGGCTGTTTTAAAACCATCCTTAAGATTGCCTTTCAATGTTTCGTAGGTGTATGTTCCTGGCAAGTCGTTTAAATCACCGCATAACACAACCGGATAGTCTGTTGATTGTACAAGCGATTCAATAGTCTTTGCTTGGTTGGCTCGTTTAATCAAATTCTCTTGCACTCCTTGTTTGAAATAATCGGTAAGAATTTCATCTCCACTTTCGTGTCCTACATTAGCCCTCGCTTTTGAGAGTTTAGAACTCATACGGTCAAAGCTTGTGGTCTGCATATGTACATTAATAACACGTATTACCGCTCTGTTAATCTCCAAATCGATCCAAGTGGCATTGTTATTTGTACCTTGAAAATTGATTGCTTGACTTTGTTTAATGGGGTAACGGCTATAAATGGCATTGCTTTGGTTCTCAGGTACGAAAGAGTAAGGAAAATAGCTTGAGTAGAGTTCATATATATCTTTGTCAGTGAAATCTGCGTTGCCTGCATACTCTTGAAAGCAGATAACATCTATTGACAAATCTTTCGCTTTTTCAAGAAATTCTTTGGCCGAGAATCCTGTAATTTCCTTGCCAAAGGAGCGTACATTGTAAGTCATTACACTGAGTGTTGTCTCATTTGCATGTTTCGTACGGTTGTAAACCTGGAACATAGATGAACTATAGTCGTAATTTACTGCCAATGCAATGATAGGTGCAAGCATCCAAATTCTTACACGTAAAAGCCAATAGATAAGTATTAGAACATTTATGATGAATAAGATAGGTTTACAAAGCGCAACGTATGCTGCATAAATATTATGAGTGGGGTCTATTTTACCAGCAAAGAAGGAGAATATCGTAAGACCAAGAATTAACAAGGTGAAAAGTGTAAATAGATAATAAGTAAACCTGTATACTGCCAATTTTCCCATATTTCTTTTTTTGAGCAAATATATGAAAAAAATTGCGATTATTCATTTAATGTCGTAAATTTGCAATTAGCTATTAATAAAATAAAGAGAATTGACAATGAAGAAAATTTTGATTGCAGAAGATACTGATAGTAACTTCCTTTTGCTATCCATTATTTTAAGAAAGGAGTACGAAGTTATTCGTGCTTTGAATGGTCAAGAGGCAGTTGAGATGCATAAAGAACAAAAGGCTGATCTGATTTTGATGGATATAAAGATGCCTCTGATGAATGGATTGGATGCAACCAAAGCAATTCGTGAATTCGACAAGGAGATTACAATTGTAGCCTTGACTGCTAATGCATACGATAGTGATCGTGAAAAGGCATATGAGGCGGGTTGTAACAACTATATGTCTAAACCTATCATGACAAATAAACTTCGTGAAATGATAAAAGGTTACCTAGGGTAACCTTTTATTATAGGTAACTCTTCGTTATTTACAAATCAATATTCACAGCTCTTTGGGCTTTCTCCCACGTTCCATCCTTTTTCTTAGTTAGATAAGAAATACTTCGTATAACATTTAGATTCATAAATAGGAAATAGTAAGGGATGTAAAACCTTCTTTTTCTACTTCCTCTATATGATAAATATTTTCCTAAAATAGCACAAGTGTAGAATAGAACTTGTGCCGTCAGTAGTAGTCCAAAAAGTAGTTTTCCCTCTGAAGCGATCATCAAGGCTATATTTATGGGTAAAAGAGAGAATAGGGCAAAAGGGGTGATTGACCATCTAAGAACACGATGTGATAGATACTGAAAGCTAAAAATACCATACTTAAATGGATTTAATAGTGCTCGTAGTCGGTAAATCGATTGTAGACCACCTGCAGCTATTCGAATCTTTCTCTTCTTCTCTTCTTTCATGTTGGCAGATCCTCTTTCTACTGTATATGATTTGTTGCAGTAGGCTATTCGGTAGCCCTTTTCTACGATACGCATAGATAGAATGAAATCATCTAGCAAGGTATCGTTGGGCATCACCTCAAACAATGAAGTTCGAATGGCAAATAATTCACCTGCAGCTCCGGTAGTTGAATACAATTCAGAATCTAGCCTTTTTAAGAGTGACTCGTATTTCCAGTAGAGCCCTTCACCTCCAGCGGCCGCTTGCTCTTTCTGTTCCATATGTATTCTCTTTTCCCCAGCTACACAGCCTACTTCTTTGTTTTCAAAGCAGTGTACAATTTCGTTTATAGATTCAGGATTCAAGGCCGTATTTGCATCTGTAAAGACGACAATTGGTGTTTCCACAAATGCCATCCCTCTATTCATAGCTGCTGTTTTACCCTTTCGTTGAGGATCATGCAATATCTTAACATTTTGGCATGCTTGAAGAAGTTTGTTCGTGTTGTCATTACTCCCATCTGTTACCCAAACAATGTGAAGCTTCTGCTTTGGGTAGTTTAGTGCGTAACAGTTTTTCATTTTTGCTTCGACGACACGCTCTTCATTGTAAGCAGTAATAAAGAGTGTAACATCTGGAAGATTGTTTACTCTCTTGGGGTATTTTTTTCTTGGTTTAATGATTTTTCTTATTTTTACGAGCAGCCAAAGTACTAGACCGTAGCCTAGATAGGTGTAGACTACTAGGGCTAGTAAGCTCCAAAAAAGTGTTTCTAATCCAGTCATTTTCTACTTGTATTTATATAGATTTCTGTAACTTTATCTGATACTCGTTGCGCATCAAAACGTTCCTCTACTAGTCGACGCGCATTTTCAGAAATCGTATGAAGCAATAAGGGTTTCTTTTGTAATTCAATGTAAGCCTCTGCTAGTAGATCAGGTCTGCTGAAAGGAACAATTACCCCGTTCTTGTTAGATACAATAATTTCTCGTGTACCATCTGTTGGAGTAACTACCACTGCTTTTTTCATAGACATAGCCTCTAGTAATGCAATGGAGAGCCCTTCCCAGAGTGATGGTAAACAAAAAAGATCGATTGCTTTGAGCACCTCGGGTATATCCCTCCTAAACTTACTCAAGTAGATGCACTCCTGTAGAGATTCGCTCTTTACATACGCCATTACTTCCGGTAATAGATCGCCTTCACCAATGAATAACCCTTTGATTGCTGGGTTTTGCTGATGTGCCAACTGAATGCTTTTAATGAAATCAATAGGTGATTTTTGTGCTGTAACCCTTCCGACAAATCCTACAATAAAATCGGTTTTATCGATTTGCAGCTCCTTGCGTACTTTACTCACTGTAAAATTGGAGTTAAAACGGTCTAAATTAATACCATTCTCAATCACCTTACAACGGGTTGATTTCAATTTTATACCCTCCTTTACACCTGCCATGCGATTGCTTTCTGATACACAGATAACCTGCTTGCTGCTACTGCAAAGTAGTTTTTCGCATACTACGCGTAGTTTATGAATCAGGCTGTTTTGGTCCGAGTGAAAACTCCATCCATGCACTGTGTAAATAAGTGGAAGATTCCTTCTTTTAGCTATCCATACCATATTAAGTGCCGCCCTTGTACCATGTGCATGGATAATCTCTATCTGCTCATTCAATAAAATATCTCCGACTCTTTTCTGAATGGAAAGATTAAATTTCTTGCTAGATGCTACCACATGGCACTTAATTCCCTGTTTTTTGAAGAAATCAATCATTGCTCCATCAGAGAAAGCTAGCACTACGGATTCAACTTGCTTTGAATCAAATCTCGATACCAAGTCCATTAAGTGCGATTCACCTCCTCCAATCTCTCCCTGCCTGATTACCTGCAACACCTTTATTCGTTTCATTTTGGTTGGATTAAGTTCGACTCCTCATCTGTATATTCATTTTGCGAAGTAACCAAGTTTTTTCGTTCTCTCAAACTTTTTCTAATTCTATTTTTAAAACTATTAAAGAGTGAACCATCTTGTGCTACAGTTCCATACCCGGTTACTGCCCTCGCTTTACGATTCCTTATGAAAGCAATTCTTCCGTGATCTTTTAGTTTTAGTGCTAGTGATCCATCCTCGCCTCGTATGATGTCTGTACGAATACCAATCTGCTTTGCTAGATGGGTATGATAGCCAAAAACCAATCCACGTACACTTAATTCTGGGCGTTTAAATGAGAGTAAAAAGAGGTAGCAGTCGCGTGCAAACTCGTAGAACTTTAGCCCTATCCAGCTGTGATCCTTATCGGGTATATAACTCCATAAGGAGGAAACTCCTACAACTCCTTGCTTACTTAACTCCTCTACCATTCTTTCTACATAATGAGGAGGGTATAGTGTATCAGAATCAATATTAAGATGGTATTTGCCTTTTGCTTGTGCCAAACCACAAGTACGAGCATGTCCACAACTGTGTTGGTATTCCGTATAGTAGGGCATCCCAACTGCTTGAAATACAAGAGCCGTTTTATCAGTAGAGTCATTGTCAACTCCAATAATCTCTACAGGGTATTTACAGCACATTTCACTTAGCGACCACAAACAAGCCAATAAGCGTTTTTCTTCATTATAAGCTATAACTGAAACCGTAACTAACGGCTCGCTGCTTTGTAAAGCTGCTAGTTTCTTTTTTACCTCGGTTACTACTTCTGTCGAAGCCTCACTGAAAGGCTTTTCATAAGTGCTTAAGTATTTTTTGTACCAACTCATATGCTATTTTGATATTAGGGCTATTTTTGTTGACTTCTATACTAGGACAAGGGCTACTTAGTTATTTTAATAAGCTCTAATTGAACTATTGCATATGTAAACTATTTCGTTTCTAGAAGCTTATAAAATAATGATTCCCATTCTTTCCCTATTTTTGATATGTCCATTCGTGAAATATTCCTGTAGGCATTTTGACCCATTTTTTTTCGTAATTCTTCGTCTTCAATTAGTGTAATTAATCCTTCAGCAAGTGCTTTTGTATCTCCATCTTTCACTAAAAGACCATCCTCGTTGTGTTTAATGATTTCTGATGGTCCATAATGGCAATCGAACGAGACACAAGGTAATCCACATGCCATTGCCTCGCAAAGAACCATGCCGAATCCCTCAAAACGAGAACTAAGCACGAAAATAGAGTGTTTAATAAGCTCTTTTTCTATATTTGAGGTTGGTGGATGTAGTTTGCAGTTACTGGCAATGCCTAGTTCTTCAATGTATGTAGTAATTTCAGGACCATTCTCTCCGTATATATGTAACATCCAATCAGGATGTTTTTCAATAACCTTTTTCCATGCGTCAAAGAGAAGATCAAAGCCTTTTTGGTAGCAGTATCTAGCTACAATAACTACGCTCTTCTCTGTGCAAGTACTAGGATTTGGTGAGTAAAAGGGAAGTGGGTTGCTGATAGTTTTAATTTTCTTCGAGTTAAGCTCTGTCCATAAGGCTCGATCTTGTTCAGTTAGAACGACAAAGTAGTCTAGCTTCTGTATTTCTTCAACTAACTGCTTATTCCATATTTTTTGTATGAGTATTTTTATAAAACCTCTTTTATTCTCTTTATCTAGCTTACGGAATTCTTTTCTGTTTACGTGTATCTCACCAATTTTTTTGCTACCATCTTTAATATCATTAATAAAGTTGATTTCACGTCGGAGCATTGAAACAGTTATGTCTGGTTTTATTTCATTTAAGCAGTAATTGAGCTTCTTTTTATAAATACGCATCAGATTCAAATAGAGTAGTGATTTCTTCCAAATCGATTTGCACCAGAGCTCTTCAAAGTCTACATCAAGATTTATTAATTTAACTTTAGGCGATAACTCAAAGAATGGTTTCTTCTGTATGGAATCTGTCATTATAATGAAAACGTCATGTCCTAATACCTCTGTAAAGTAATTTGCTTTGATTGTCACCACACGCTCCATCCCTCCATGAATGTAGAGAGAGGGAATGCAATATGCGATTTTGAGTTTCTTATTTATCTGCGTATTCATTTTTATTTTGTAAAATAAGCTATAAAAGACAAATATAATTCAATTGAAAGAATTAAGCGATTTAAATCTAATAAAATATTGAGGGGTCTCCCTTGTAACCCTTTATTAGAGCACAAGGGAGACCCCTCAATGTTTTATACTTCATTAGTGATGCCCATATACAGCTCTATCGCCCAACTCTTCTTCTATGCGAATAAGTTGATTATATTTCGCCATACGATCGCTTCTACTTAATGAACCTGTTTTAATTTGCCCGCTATTAGTTGCTACTGCAATATCTGCAATCGTTGCATCTTCAGTTTCGCCTGAGCGGTGTGAGGTTACGCTCGTGTAACCGTTTCGATGTGCTAATTCAATGGCATCAAGTGTTTCTGTCAGTGTGCCAATTTGATTTACTTTAATTAAAATTGAATTTGCACAGAATTCATCAATACCTCTCTTTAGGAATTTCACGTTGGTTACAAAGAGATCATCGCCCACCAGTTGACATTTATGTGCTAAACGTTCTGTTAATAGTCGCCATCCTTCCCAGTCATTTTCTGCCATTCCATCTTCTATAGAGTCAATCGGATAGTGTTTAACTAGTTTGTCTAAGTAATCAACTTGTTGTAGAGCTGTGCGCTTCTCGCCTTTACTTCCTTCGAACTTTGTGTAATCGTAAATTCCTTTCTTGTAGAATTCAGAAGCAGCACAATCGAGTCCAATGGTGATATCTTTTACAGGTTCATAACCTGCTACTTCTATAGCTTTAAGAATGGAGTTTAGTGCATCTTCTGTTCCGTCTAGGGTAGGAGCAAAGCCGCCCTCATCACCTACTGCTGTGCTTAATCCTCTTTTTTTAAGTACACCTTTTAATGCATGAAAAACCTCTGTGCCCATTCGAACAGCCTCTTTGAGCGATTTAGCACCTACTGGGCGAATCATAAATTCTTGGAAAGCAATAGGAGCATCGGAGTGTGATCCACCATTTATAATATTCATCATGGGCACGGGCATAACATGTGCATTTGTCCCACCTAAATAGCGATATAACGGCATATCAAGGTAAGCCGCAGCTGCTTTTGCAACAGCGAGTGAGACACCTAGTATTGCATTTGCTCCCAACACAGACTTGGTAGGTGTGCCATCTAGTTGAATCATTTTTAAATCTATTCCACGTTGATCTGTTACATCCATTCCAATAAGAGAAGGTGCTATCTTTTTATCTATATTGTGTATTGCTTTGGTAACTCCTTTTCCGCCATAGCGACTTTTATCGCCATCACGCAGTTCCAATGCCTCATTTTCCCCTGTCGATGCTCCTGATGGTACTGATGCACGTCCCATAAAGCCTGATTCTAGCCATACCTCTACCTCAACGGTAGGATTACCACGTGAATCTAAAATTTCTCTACCTTTAATTGATTCAATTTTCATATTCGTTTGATTTTAAGGATGAAATGTAATTGACTGTTAACTATACGTTGTAGGGAAAAAACAGCCGATAACTCTGATTTGTTGGCTACAAAATGTTAATTAATTAGGCTTGACGTTCAATTGACCTTTGTTTTCTATTAATAGTCTTCTTATATTGCTCTTGGGATGATGAAATCTTTAGCTATTTTATTACTCTTATTTTGAAAGTGAAATATTAGCGGACTGTTATGAATGGGGTTTGTCATACTCTAGTAGCTTCTTGTAACTCCGTTCAATAGCCCAAGCCCCTAGAGGGGCTGCAATTAGAATGGATAATACAGCTACGGTTAGCACTAACTCTCCGCAGGCAAGTCCCATAGCGAGTGGAAGCGATCCAATAGCTGCTTGCACCGTAGCTTTTGGTGTATAGGCTATCATGCAGAAAAGACGCTCTTTGGTGTTCAGATTTGTGTTAAGGAGGCTTATTCCCACACCTGTCATCCTAAAAATAAGTACTCCCACAATCAGTACTGCAGCTATAGTACCTGCTTGTGCGGCATAAGTTAAGTTGACAGTAGCTCCTACTAACACGAAAAGTAGGATTTCGGCACCTATCCAGAGTTTTGAGAACTTTGGTGAGATGCGTTTGGCTAATATAGGGTATTGGTGATTTATGGTTCCTCCTAGAGTCATGACAGCTAGTAGTCCTGATAACGGAAGGTACTCTTTTAGGGCACTTTCGGCTGTTAGGAATAGAAAAGAGGTACTAATCAGCAATAATAGTTTTATAGAGTCTCGCAAGTGAAACTTTTTAAAATATAGTGTAAGAATAGATCCGGTAGTTACGCCGAGTAGTAAACCAGTAACAATGGAAATTGGAATCTCTGCAAAACTAGCTGCTGTGACTGTTCCCCCCAATCCTAGCGTAGTGAAAGATGTAAAGAGGACAATAACAAATACATCATCTACCGATCCTGCGGCCATAATCAGTTGTGGTATGTTCTTCTTTGTTCCGATCTTTTTGTCTATCAGGTGAAGCATTTTAGGTACAATGATAGCGGGAGATACAGCGGCTACCACACTTCCCAAAATAGCAGCCTCTAATAGGGTGATTCCAAATAGGGGAGGAGCTAATAGAATCATGCCCATTATTTCGAGGCAGGCTGGAACAAAACACATCAATAATGCTGGGCGACCCACTTTTTTTAATTCCGAAAGATTGAGTGCTAACCCTGCCCGCATTAAAATAATAACCAAAGCTATTTGTCGTAACTCAATCGAAATTTCTAGTAAAGTGGGAGAGAGTAACTGAGTTGCATAGGGGCCAAGAAGTACACCTGTAAGAAGCATACCAATTAAGGCGGGTAACTTAAGTCTTTGGCATAGGTATCCTAGAGCCAAAGCTGTAATGAATATATAGGCTAAGCTTGCTAACATGTTGCAAAGGTAAAAAAAGATTGAGTAGCATGCCTACCTCTTTTGGGATTATTTGAGACTGCTTTTGGGGAGCTATAATTGAAGTATAAGGTTATGCAAGATTTCAGGCTAGATTATACACTCTTGCATATTCGTTCGTATATTCCTATTATTAGCATAGGTTAAATTTGTGTCACTAATTTTTAATTAATAACTTTGTGTGTCAGATTATTCTAAGCGTATAACTCTTCTTTTAAATGATTACAATTGCTATTCCACTATATAATGCTGAGAAATATATCTCGCAATCTGTTCGTTCTGTGCTTGATCAGACGTTTCAAAATCTAGAGTTGATTATTGTTAATGACTGCTCTACTGATAATAGTGTTGATATTGTTCAGACTATAATTGATAGTAACCCTACTACTATACCGATTAGACTGATTCATCTAGAAAAAAATCAAGGTGTAGCTATTGCTCGTAACAGAGCTATAAAAGAGGCTAAGGGGGATTATATCTTTTTTTTGGATAGTGATGACCAAATAACGACTGATTGTATTAGTACGCTTTATGGTTATGCAAAGAATTACAGTTGTCAATTAATAATTGGTTCTTACGCTTATGGTCGGGAAGGTGAATTACCTATGATGCATGAGGCTGTTCATGAATATGCCATTATAGAGAATAATTTTGAATTCTTTAAATATAAATATAGTTATACCAGAAATTCATTGTTTACAATGTATATTTGGAATATTCTATTTAAGGTTGATTTTTTGAGATCTAATAAATTTTTATTCAATGATTTAAGAAAAGGGGAGGACCACCTTTTTTTTCTAACGATTATTCCATTTATCAGTTCGTGTGTAATTTTACCTAATGTAACTTATCATTATATATTAAGAGATAATTCGCTAAGCAATTATAATATTAGAACAAAAATACCCTCGAATGAGATTGAAACAAGTGTGGATTGCTTAAGATTTGAGTTGTCAATTGTAAAGGGATGGAATGATAATATCTTTTATCCAGAGATTATTTATCAGCAAATAAGGGATGCAATATGGATGTTATTGTCAATAATGAAAAAAGAGAAGATAATAACTCCCTTCTTACCTATTGAATCTATGCATTTTCTTTCCTCACATCCCCTTAAATTTAATGAAATCTGTATGATGAGGAGAAAAAAACTGTTTCATGTGTCTTATTATTTCTTTGGAATATTACCTATTTCAATTAAACTTTCACTTATCAGATTATTTATAACTATAAAAAAATAATAGGATATGGCACTTTCGTTTAAACAGAGTAAAGTCTGGATGATGTTTAGTAATGTAATTCATGTATGGTTTGGTAAAGGAAAGCTAAAATATTGGCAGTTTATACTAGATAGAGTGTTGAATAATTATGAGACCTTATCCATTCAGCCTAAAAGCAGTAAAGACATAGATAAGATGATTATCGTAATGATTGATGGTTTTCCTGGTGGACAAGGTGGCTTAACTGATAGATTAAGAGGAGCATTGTCCGTTTATTCACTTTGTAAAGAATGTAATTATGTTTTTAAATTTTATTTTAACTACCCCTTTGATTTAAAACAGTATCTTATTCCAAATCAATATAGTTGGACAATAGAGTCTTGTGATATTCTTAGAAATCGTTCTCAATCTAAGCCCATCGCTTTGTATCTAATGAATGTGCCTTTTGAAAATTGGTTGGATCATTATCTTCTTAAACGAGAAATAGAACAGACTGATTATGAACAGTACCATATTTATACTAGTGCATTCTTTGATAAAATGAATTATCCGACTCTGTTTAATGAACTATTCAAACCTTCTGCACTGCTGCAATATGAAATAGATTGGAATAAGAAAATGATTGGAGGTAAATATATATCAGCAACCTTCCGTTTTCAAGAATTATTGGGTGATTTAAAAGAAGCTCCAGAATGCAAAACGCTCTCTGAATTTGAGCAGAAGAAACTAATAATTCAGTGTCTACAGGCATTAAAATCTTTTATTGATAATACTCACTTAGAGTATAAAATACTAGTAACTTCTGACAGCACTAGATTCTTGAATGAAGCAAAGAAACTTAATCGCGTATATATCATACCTGGCAAGATCTTTCATCCACATTTTGAGGTGGAAGGTGACAAACCGTTTCTGAAGTCATTTATAGACTTTTATTTATTGATGGAAGCGCAAGAGGTGCATCTTTTACGTACAGGGCTTATGTATAAAAGTGGATTCCCTGAATTTGCTGCGCTACTTGGTGGTAAAAAATTTTATTCAACAAAATTCTAGCATGAAGATATTATATATTGTTAAGTATATAGCACAATTAGGTGGTTTGGATAGAGTAATGAGTTTTAAGATGAATTACTTAGCAGAACAGTCTGGCAATGAAGTTTACTTACTTACTTATGAGCAAGGAAACCATTCTGTGTCATTTCCATTATCTAAGAAAATTCAGCATGTTGATTTAGATGTGAGATTCTTTACTCGTCATAAATATGGTTTAGCTAGAAGATTGATTCTTTATTCCCAAATGCGCAAGGAGTTTAAAAGCAGGCTTAATAAGCAGATTGCAGTAATTGATCCTGATATTATTGTGACACTTACGGATTCATATACTTTGCTCGATATTTTGATGAATTTGAATACTAGAGCTAAGATTGTTGTGGAAAGCCATGTTGAGAAAAATGGAACAATAAAAAAAACAGACTATTCTAGAACAAAATTGATGTATGGCCTTGCTAGTATGTACGATGCTTATATCTTGCATCATTTAAAGAAAGCTGATGCTTTTGTTGCACTAACGGAAAAGGATGCAGACGAGTGGACTGGTGTTGCTAATAAATATATTATTCCTAATCCCTTATCTGTTTTTCCATCAGAACAAGCGACTTTACAGAATAAGCGAGTGATATCTGTGGGCCGATTAGAGCCACAAAAGGGATATGATATGTTGATTGACGCATGGAGTCTGGTAGCCAATAAGCATCCTGATTGGGAACTAAACATTTATGGGAATGGAGGACTATCTTCTCAATTAGAAGAACAGGTAAGTCAATTGAAATTGAACAATTGTTGTAAAATATATTCAGCTACAAAGGATATTTACGATAAATATTTAGAAAGCTCTATTTACGTGCTTAGCTCAAGATATGAAGGATTTGGACTTGTTCTTATTGAAGCAATGTCATGTGGTGTTCCTTGTGTTTCTTTCGATTGTCCTCATGGCCCATCTGATATAATTAATAATGGAGGAGATGGCATTCTTGTCGAATCAGGTAATACTAGGCGGTTAGCTGTTGCAATATGTGAACTTATTGAAGACGAAAATAAACGACTACAATATGGTGCTAAAGCAAAAGAGAGCATTAAACGATATTTACCTGAGGTAATAATGCCCCAATGGAACTCTCTGTTTGATTCCTTATTAAACCAATAGAGATATGACTATTTTATTCCTTGTTTATCATGGCTTCTCTGAAATAAGTGGTATTAGTAAGAAAATTCAATACCAGATTAAGGGATTGCGTGAGTCTAATCATACGGTAGATGTATGTACTTATACAATCAACAATCACCAACATCGGGTTAGATTGATTAATGACAATGTAATACAAGATTACGGTATAGGACCTATTGCAGCTATCCGCAAGCGATTTGATTATAGTCAGCTTATAAGATATGTGATATCTCATTCATATGATATTATTTATGTTCGGTCATTTCATAATGCGAACCCCTTTACAGTTCACCTTTTTAAGAAGCTAAAAGAGAGTGGTTCAAGAATAGCGATGGAAATTCCAACATACCCTTACGATCAAGAATATCAGGGATACTCCTTGAGAAATCGACTCGGGTTAATGATTGATAAATTATTTCGTTACCAATTGGCTCGTTATACTGATTTGTTAGTTACATTTACGAATGATACAATGATTTTTGGGCAGAAGGCACTTTGTATATCAAATGGTATTGATTTTGATTCTATTCCGCTTCAGGAGAAACACCCATCTGCTTTACATGAGATACATCTCACTGGAGTTGCCGAAGTTCATTATTGGCACGGTTTTGATCGAGTTATAGAGGGGTTGGGGCGCTATTATAGAGGGAGTCCAGAGGTTCAAGTATATTTTCATATTATTGGTGGCATTGCTCCGAGCGAAATGTACAATTCCAAACATGCTAAAGGATTTAAAGATTTAATCGAAGAGTATCAGCTTGAAACCAAAATTATTTTTCATGGAGCACTCTTTGGAACCCAATTAGAAAAGGCTCTTAATAGAACTGATTTTGCCATTGGGAGTCTTGGAAGGCATCGCTCTGGTATTACGCATATTAAAACGCTCAAGAATAGAGAATATGCTGCTCGAGGAATCCCATTTATATTTTCTGAGTCGGATAGTGATTTCGATGATAAACCTTATATCCTGAAAGCTTCTGCTGATGAAACTCCAATTGAGATTGAGGCCATATTAAGTTTTATTAAACTCAATACATATTCTTCGTTTGATATAAGGAAATCTATTCTTCATTTGTCTTGGAAAGAACAAATGAAGATAGTTGTAGATGGACTCACGCCATCCCCCTTTTAAAATACTTACTTTTATGATGGAAACGATCGTTTATATACTAGGTGGAAATAATGGGCCTAATGGAATGAGTCAAGTATTAAGTCAGAAAATTAACTATTTGGCTGAAAATACTCATTATAAAATTGTGGTTATATTGACAGAAACTCCTTTGGGACAACCCTATTATCCACTCTCAGATAAAATATTGAGTGTAAATTTTGACCTAAATTTTGATGAGTTAGATACGATGCCTCTTTTGAAAAAACTGTACTTCTATTTTAAGAAACAGAGACTATATAAAAGAAAACTACTTCGGTTCTTAGTAGATTTACAGCCTACTATTACTATTTCTGCATGTAGACGCGAGATGAATTTTATCAATTCAATAAGCGATGGTAGTAAAAAAATTGGAGAAATTCATTTTAATAAGAGCAATTATCGACAAATAAACAAGCCTTATTTACCAGCATTTATGAATAAGTATTTCTCCAGGCTATGGATTAATCAATTTATTAAGGAAGTGAAAAAGTTAGATCGGTTTGTTGTTTTAAGTGAAGAGGATAAGCTCGAATGGCCTGAATTATCGAATATTCAAGTTATTTATAATCCACTTAAGAAGCTTCCTAATGACTATTCCAAGGTTGATACTAAAAGAGTCATTGCTGCAGGGAGATATACTTGGCAGAAGGGGTTTGATTTACTTTGTAAAGCCTGGATGGAGGTTCATGCAAAGCATCCCGATTGGAATCTTGACATATATGGGGAAGGAAATTATGCGCCATTACAGTCGCAAGCAGCGAAAGAGGGGTTGGGAGATTCGTTTCGTTGTCATCGAGCTGTGAGTGATATTTATACAGAATATCTAAAAAGTTCTATTTTCGTTCTTAGCTCTCGTTACGAAGGATTTGGCCTAGTTTTAGCAGAGGCTATGAGCTGTGGAGTTCCAGTGGTTTCTTTCGTATGCCCTTGTGGGCCAAAAGATATTGTGACTCATGGGCGAGATGGTTTTCTAGCTAAAAGAGAAGATTCATCTGATTTGGCTAAGTACATTTGCTTATTGATAGAAAATAGAGAGCTACGTGAAACATTTGGTAAACAGGCAACTGATAGCTCTGCTAGATTTGATGAAAAGATCATCATGCAGCAGTGGGTGGAGTTGTTTAGAGATATGGCTGATTAATTCTTGTTATTCCGTATTTTTCGATTCAGTATCAGATAGTCTGTTTATGATATTTCTAGGGAAATTGAAGCTATACGTTTAATCGTTTGTATTTTTGTATATGCAAACATAATTTGTATTTTTGTATATTAAATTAAAAATTGATGAAGCAACCCAAAGTCTCAGTTATTATACCTGTTTACAATACTGCACCTTATCTATGTAATGCTGTAGAGAGTATTCTTAAGCAATCACTAAAAGAGATAGAGATTATTATCGTAAATGATGGATCGACAGATGAAAGTGGAGAAATAGTACGTAAGTATGCAGCTACAGATAATAGAATAAAATTAATTGAGCAAGCAAATAAAGGACTCTCTGAGGCTCGTAATGCAGGCATGCCATATGTTACTGGTGAATTTCTTTACTATATGGATAGTGATGATCAATTAGAATCTCAATGTTTGCAAAGCTGTTATGACTACTGTAAAGCTGAGGGATTAGACTTTGTATGCTTTGATGCTGAAGCGCTTCAATCAGAAATGGCACCCTATATGCAAGATTATAATCGGTCTCATCTTATAAAATCTGAACAAGTTTATAAAGGAGGTGATCTATTTCAAAGGTTAGTCAAAAACGGAGGTTTTCGCGCTTCTGTTTGGCTCATTTTTTCTCGCGTTTCTATGGTTAATTCTTGTTTTTCAGGTTTCTATCCAGGAGTTTTGCATGAGGATCATCTTTACTCTGTTCCACTCTTTCTATTCTCTAAACGTGTAGGTTACATAGCACACGCTTTTTTTAAACGACGCGTTCGTTCTGATTCTATTATGGGAAAGCGGTTTACTAATCGAAATATAGAAGGGTATAAAGTTGTTATCCAAGGGCTATTTAAACTCACTCATACCTACCCTGAATATGCAACTTCTGTGAAGCTCTATTTACAACAGATGCTTAATGCTGTAGTATGGCAAGCGCATGAACTTCCTTTCAAAGATAAAATAGACTTTGCTTCTTGGTTAATTAAATCTAGATTAGTTAAAAATATTACACTGCGGAATATGGCAGTTCTTTGGTTGAAAAAATAATGAGTAGAGTTCAGAAAAGTTTAAAAAATGCCAAAATCAATCTGTTTTTCTATTTTTTATCGCTCTTTTTTGCTTTCTTTTCAAGAAAGATTTTCTTAGATTGTTTGGGCGCAGAATTTATAGGACTTACAGGTACACTTGGAAATATTTTAGGATATCTTAATTTAGCAGAGTTAGGTATAGGTACAGCTGTGAGTGTTTTTCTTTACAAACCACTAGAACAGAGAAATTATGAGAAGCTTAATGAATTAATTTCACTATTTGGTTACCTTTATCAGCAGATAGGCCTAACCATCGCTGCTTTTGGCATAGTGGTTAGTCTTTTCTTTCCTTTAATTTTCAAAGAAGTAGAAGGTGGTTTGTTTATAGTCTACTTTACCTTCTACTCTTTTTTAGGCTCGGTACTGATCGGTTATTTCTCAAACTACAGACAACTGTTACTGACTGCTGATCAGAAAAACTACTTAGTTGCCGTCTATTTTCAATCAGCTGGATTGGTACGTGTTGCTTTACAGATTGTTTTGGCTTATCATTATACAAATCTCTATCTGTTTGTGGCAGTAGAATTGTTTTTTAGTATTATAGGCTGTTTGGTATTAAATAGGAAAATAAGCAGTGAATATCCTTGGTTGCTTTCTGATAAATCAAATGGTAAACAGTTACTTAAGCACTATCCAGATATTCTGAGAAGTACCAAGCGTGTATTTATACACAAACTTAAAGATTTCTTACTTGGCCGAAGTGATGAGCTTTTTATTTTTGCATTTGTTTCGTTGAAGATGGTAGCTTATTATGGTAATTATATCATGATCATTACCAAGGTATCGCTGTTGTTTCAATCCATGTTAGATGGAGTCAGTGCAGGAGTTGGTAACTTAGTTGCCGAAGGAAAAAAAGAATACATACTCAATGTCTTTTGGGAGTTGATGTTTATTCGTCATTTTATAGCAGGATTTATCTGTTTCTCCCTCTATTTTTTATTGGAGCCCTTTATCACTCTTTGGCTAGGCCCAGAATATCTTTTGGCTAACTCCACTTTAGTGTTATTGGTCGCTTACCTATATATTCAGCAGAGTAGGGGTGCGGTAGATATGTTTAATCATGCCTATGGATTATATGGTGATACTTGGTCTGCTTGGGTAGAGTTAATTCTGAACATAGGTTTTACTCTATTATTAGCATTCAGATTTGAAATTGCTGGCATACTAATGGGTAAGCTGATTAGTTTAGGAGCAATTGTAATTTGGTGGAAGCCCTATTACCTATTTGCGAATGGTTTTTGCCTACCTATTTCGGGATATTGGAAGCATAATATCCGTTTTTATCTTATCTTTGTTATATCGTTCGCAGGTGCAGGTTGGTTGGGCTCTTTGCTAGCTCTTCAACCTGCTCAGAACTTTCTAATGTTGGTGCTGTATGGTAGTAGTATTGTGGGATTTTATCTGTTGATCAATATTCCTTTGCTCTACTTCTGCGCAGCAGGCAGTAAGAGTTTTTTATCACGTGTCATAAATTATCGCAGATGAGATATACCATAATTACGGTGAATTACAACAACTGTAAAGGCCTGAAACGTACCATTGAGAGTGTGCTGAACCAGACCTATAGAGAGTTTGAGTATATTATAATAGATGGCGGGTCTACAGATGGTAGTGCTGAATTAATAGCTTCTTACGAAAGTAGACTTACTTATTGGGTTTCTGAGCCTGATAAGGGAGTATATAATGCGATGAATAAGGGCATCGCACGTGCTACAGGCGATTACTTGAATTTTATGAATTCAGGTGATAGCTTTCATTCGGATACTGTTTTGGAGCAAGTTAATAATTACGAAGGTGATATTTTGTCGGGAAATATTTATAGATTGGATTGTGAGATAATGGTGGCTTATGAAAAGAATCCTACTTTTAGGGATTTATGTACTCCGGAGTTCAACCATCAAGCAATGTTTATAAACCGTTTATTATTTGGACCGGTAGGCTATGATGAAAATTTAAAAATAGTATCGGATTGGAAATTTGTATTAGAGTCAATTCTTCAGAAACAAGCTAAGTTCATCACTTTAGATTTAATAGTGGCCAACTACGAGGGCGGAGGTATAAGTAATAATCCTGAGCAGATAAGAATAGAGCGTAATCATGTTCTTACTGAACTACTCCACCCCAAAATAGCACCTGACTATTTACTGCTCAACTCAATACAATCACCTTTATTGGAATTGCTACCAGAGTTATCACAGACAATGCGCATTGACCAATTTGTAACTTGGTTTGTTCGCATGATTTTAAAAATTCGTCGTATCTTTAAATACCTCATGGACCATGATTCCTAAAATAATACACTATTGCTGGTTAAGTGGAGATCCAATACCTGCAGACTTACAGCGTTACATGAAAACTTGGAAGAAGTACCTATCTGATTATGAATTGATTTTATGGGATACAAATCGCTTTCCACTAGAGCAATCCAAGTGGGTAAAGGAGGCTTTTGAACAAAAGAAATATGCCTTTGCCGCTGACTATATCCGACTTTATGCACTCTATCATTATGGTGGTATCTATCTAGATATGGATGTGGAGGTTCTTAAAAGCTTTAATCCGCTGTTGCATTTACCTATGATGTTAGGATTCGACCATCATGAAAAGCATTTCGAGGTAGCCACTTGGGGCTGTGAGAAGAATCACCCAGCTTTAAAATCACTTTTGGCATTTTATGATACTCGTTCTTTTATTAATACTGATGGGAGCTTATCTATCGAAACAATGCCCCCCGTCGTTAGTAGAATCTTGCTGAATGATGGCTATTCTTTTGCAAATGTAGATAGTATTGATAAGGCCGAAATTATTTTCAATAATAATGAAAAAGAAATTCCAATTTTTCCACGTACTTGGTTTTGTCCTCGCAATTGGTACACATACAAGTTAGATACTACGCGCGAGACCTTTTCAATTCATCAATATAAGGGTTCTTGGCTTCCAAAAAAAGTGCGCAGAGAGCGTGATTTATTAAGTAAATTAGGACCTTATCTACCTGCAATCTGGCGAAAAGTTCAACAAGTCTTACATTTGTAAATATACCTCCTATGAAACATTATCCATTGGTTAGTATTATTATGCCAGTCTATCAATCCGAAGCCTTTTTAAGCAGTTCAATTGATTCAGTTCTTAATCAAACCTATTCATCTATAGAGTTAATACTTGTAAATGATGGATCCACTGATGACTCTGCCTCTATTTGTGAGAGGTATTCAAAGAAAGATCATCGAGTTAGAGTTATACATACCCAAAATAGCGGACCAGCATCTGCCCGCAATAGGGGATTGGAGAATGCCACAGGATATTATGTAGGTTTTATGGATAGTGATGATAAAATAGATCCACGTATGTATGAAGTTTTGGTTAACAATGCTCTAAATGAGAAAGCAGCTATATCAGGTGGCTCTTTTATGCAGCAAGATGAGAATGGGGTAGTTAGTCGAGATATGCACAATGAATCAGACTATTACGTATGGAGAAATAATGAGGCTATGCGCAATTTTCTAGAACGAAAGCAGTTGGATATTTATGTATGGACCAAGCTATATAAACGAAGCATGCTTGAGGAGAATTTGATTCGATTTGAAGAGGGACTTAAGAATGATGAAGATTTTTTATTCAATTATAAATGTTTTTTACATGCCAATTGCGTTGTTATGCAAGACATAGCTCTTTATATTTATAATCACCGGGTAAATTCCAATTGCCGCTCATACCCCTTGAATTATTTAAGAAATTATTTAGAGGGAACTATTCACCGCACAACTCTGATTGAATCTGCTGTTAAAGTAGACTATCCTGCATTGCTTCCGCTTGCTAAAAGGCAGTCAATCTTATACGCTTTTATAATGATATCCTATTCCGTAAAGAGCCCTTTTATTGCTTCTAAACCCTATTTTAAACAGATAAAAGACTATTTACACGCAAATAGAGAGCAGGTTATTAGAGAACGTTCATATTGGTCTATGTCTTATGTGGGTGTATGCCTAGCTACATATTTACCTTCCAAATTCTATTTTTATTATAGGAAGTGGAAGGATTCGTTAAGAAAATGATTACGTTGTCAGTATTTTCATGATCTTTGCAGGTACCCCTACTGCAACAGAGTAATCAGGTATATCTTTTGTAACCACACTACCTGCGCCAATCACGCAATGTTTGCCAATAGTTATACCAGCCGTGATTGTGCAGTTGGCCCCAATCCACACATCATCACCAATTGTAATGAGATTAGTAGAAACTCCCTGTTCATCGATTCGGCAAGATAAATCTTGATAGTTGTGGTTCATACCTGAAAGGACAACTCCCTGTGCTATATTGACATGATTTCCTATACTTACGGGTCCAATTAACGTATTATGTAGACCAATTCGTGTGTAATTACCAATTTGAACTTTACCTACTGCATTATTAATGCAGCAGTAGTCTTCTATAACTGAATAAGCTCCTAGTGAAAAAGGATGGAAGGGAGTAATATCTTTTCGTACACTACGATAAATAACTGAATGTTTTCCTCGTTTTATAAAAAGGAAGAGAAATGGATTTATCCACCAATTAGGACGTGTTTTAATAGGGTGCATAAAAAAGCGATAAAAGGCTTTTTTTAGGATTGGATGTTTTTTGATATAACTC
The DNA here is from genome assembly GCA_051651025.1 of Phocaeicola sp. Classification (GTDB taxonomy): domain Bacteria; phylum Bacteroidota; class Bacteroidia; order Bacteroidales; family Bacteroidaceae; genus Phocaeicola. The sequence continues at coordinate 67,113 of JBOFRN010000049.1, read as the reverse complement.
TTTACGTTCATACTATTTATCCATGTTTGGTGTGAATGAAATTTTTACTAGCTCCTTTCAGCTTGAAGAGATTTAGAAACATAATAAATATAAACCCAGGGGTTTGTGCGATAGCCTTGTAAAATAAAGGTGTTTTAAGCTGTCTTGGTATTGCCAGATAAAGAGTCATTACCAATATAGCTAGTAATGTTCCCCATTTGTAGCAGAGCGAGAAGTTAAAAGTAATAGCAAGCAAAAAGATGACTCCAATTGTTCCAACTAGAATACTACGGGGTAGTATTATCGACTGAAATGCTTTTATTAAATAATCCCAATTCCCAGTTTTGATGGCTCTGGGTATCTCTCTATACATTTTACTTACCAACATAACCTGTGTGGCTATCCAACGTTTTCGCTGGTTGCTTAAGTTATCTGCCTGTTCTACTTTTTCATCTTTAAAAGTGATACTTTCTGCATAGTGAATATGGATTTTTTGACGGAGTAGTATCTCTTCAAACTCCTTGTCTTCACCTGTAGTATGAATTTGATTTATATTTTTTTTAAACCAATTATAATCAAATACCATTCCAGAACCAATTAGTGCAGAAGAGAGCCCTAGGCGAATGTGCCCAAGGCGGAAGATAGTGTTGTTCATCTCTTCAATGGCTGCATCTAGCATAGCAATGGGAGTTGTTAAGTTTTTAGCCTGTCTATGTGTTTGAACTGCGATGCATTTATGTAGATTTAGATATTCATTTATAGCAGATAGGTAATTAGATGGGACCAGATTGTCTGCATCGAGAATTACCACATAGTCATACTTCCGCACTAGTGAATTTGCTGCGCTCTTAAGTGCATTGGCTTTTGAACTCCTTCCAGGCTCAGGAAACCATATCGTTATCCCGTTTCTTTCAAGATTACTAAGGGTTTGATCTTTCATTTGGTCAGCTATCACAAAGAGATCATAACTATGCTTTTCATAAATTTGATTCAGAACAGACAAGCTGCTGCCTAAGATTACTTGATCTTCTTTGTAGGCTGGAATGAGAATGGCAAACTGATTAATCTTTTGACTAACTGTTCCTTTACTTTTTTTTTCTGTAGAAGTGATAAAAGAAGCAATTGTAAAGACACTCAAATAGGCTGTACAAAGTGAAAAGTAGATAAAGAATATAGTTTCAAGAAAAAACAAAATAGTCATGGTTTATTTTTTTTAGAGGAGAAAACAGTGTAAAAAAGCATTTGGATAAAGAGTAATGGATAATAATTTATAGCCTTATCAAATTTTTTATTTACAAGGTAGTTTGGTGTAGCAATTGCTAGTGTAAATAGATAAGCTAATAGAGCAATCCACCATTTTAGTGAGAGTGTCCAATCGGCTAGGCTGATGCAAATTCCCCAAAGTGTAATTACTCCAAAAATGATATGTCTAGGGATTGATATCCATTGTACAATGCGATTGGCATAATCCCAATTTCCCTGCATAAGAGTAGGTATCAAATCTTTTATATTTCTAAAAAGAGATCGATAATGCATCTTCACCCAAGTTCTTCGTTGATCGAAAAAGCGCTTTTTGCCACCTTTTTTTTCTGTATATACCAATGCGTAGTCTAGATAGTCTATGTAAATGCGATCTTTTAACAACAAAGATTGGACTTGATTTTCGTCTTCATTATTCTCTAGTGCACTAATGCTCTTTTTAAACCAGTGATAATCAAACGCCATGCCTGATCCATTTAATGAAGAAGAAAGATTAAAAGCCGTTTGGCCAGATCTGAAAATTGTATTTTCGATTTCGTCTGATATTGCCTCAAGTGTAGAAATAATTCCACTGTTTTCTTTCTTTAATCGGTGACATTGGATCGCAATAGAACCATTTGAGAAAGAGTTGTTGACTTTTTCCAAGAAATCAGGTGCTACAGTATTGTCGGCATTGATTATTAAAGCGATGTCATACATTTTTTCAGGTAATGTATGCATGGCTGCTTTAATAGCTCGCGTTTTAGAGTGGGTTGTAAAATTTGCCTTAAGCAGCGTGATTGAATGATATGATAGTTTTTCCAAAGTTGAGTGCTTTAAACTATCGGCTATAATAACAATCTCGTAGCAGTCTAACGGATATTCTTGTTGCAAGAGTGATTGAACAGTTTGGAGTATGTATTCATCATCTTTATAAGTTGGGACAATAATTGCGAAACGATGTTTTACTGATGATTTACTTTTCGATTCTTTCTGTTTAAATGTACCTGCTATGGCATAGATAAATAAATAGAATAGTGTGAAGGTTATAAATCCAAAAAGTAGGGTATCTATTAAATTAATCATGCTTTTCTCTCTTTAATGTAGTTGATAAAATCTATAACTCCTCGGTAATAAGCTGCTATTTTTTGCGGCTCCCCCTTGATTATTGTTAATATAATATTTTTGTTTGTTACTATTATCACTTGGTAGAGCAGAGATAATATCCTTATAATGCCTTTTCGAAATCTAGTGGTATAAATTAATCGGTTTCGAGTTAGATAGTAACACTTTAGTGGGCTCTCTTTACCTGTAGAGCAGCTCTCTTTGTGAATGATTTTAAAACAGGGGTCATACCATAGTTCGTATCCTTGTTGTGTCATTTGACTGCACCAATCCAATTCTTCGTAGTAAAGAAAGTAAAAAGTAGGCATAATCCCAACTTTTTCGATTACACTTTTTTTGATCATCATGGCAGCACCATGTAAGTAGGGAGTTGGGCTTGCTGGATAAGCCTCATGATGAGTAGAGCCAATTCCATTTGCTTTATTTCGTAGTGTTATAAGGCTCAATGGAGTGTATCCAGCAAATTGAATGCTTTTTTCTTCATCATTATTCAGTAGAAGCGGAGAGACTCCTGCTATCTTTTCTGATTCTTCCAGTCGTTCGATAAATGTTGTTAGTTTATCCTCGGTAATTAATACATCATTGTTTAGAAAGAAAAGGTATTTTCCCTCAGCTGTTTGGATCCCTAGATTATTACCCGCTGCAAACCCTCCATTGTTATGGCTCTGCATGAGCTTAATTTGAGGATATTTTTCATTTGGAAAGTGTTTTTTAAGGAGTTCGTAATCGTTTGTGGGAGAGGCATTGTCGATAATAATCAACTCGTAACTAATCGATTGAATTCGTTCTATCCAAGAATTTATAAATTCACGAGTATCCTTAAAACCTTGGTAGTTAACCGTAATAACTGAAAGCTTAGGAGTTGATTCTTTTCTGTTCATCGCTATACTGTTTATCGAAGTATGGACCTAGAAAGACCAGTGTAAGACAAGTGTATACAATTGGTCCATTGGGAAATTGAAAGTAAACTTGGTTCGCATACGAAGCGACAAATAGTCCTGCCGATCCAGAAAGAAGGGCTGCAAGGAGCCCTCTAATCTCAGGATTTCTGACTCGAAAAAGCAAAAGAAAGGAGCCGCATCCAAATATAAGTAGATGAAGTATGAGGTAGATAGAGACTCCTACTACACCTGTTCGCATCCAGATATATACTAGGTCTGAATCGGGAGCACAGATAGACACAAAGTAGAACTTGTTCATGGGAGATAGATTTTCTCCGCCAACGCCGATTCCAATACCAAAAGGAGCTTCGGCCATATAGCTTTTCAGAGCTTTTTGATTATCTAAACGCACATTCATAGAGGCATCATTGCTGTCGAATACGGTTCGCATCCGGCGAATCATGGAGTTACTTCCCCCTAATGTCGTAAATTTAAGGATAAAAATAGTAAGTAGTAGCAGGCTTAATGCGGTACCGGCAATCTTTTTGTTTTTTGCCAGAAGAATAAACAAAGCCATTCCTACAAAAGGAACTGCAATGGCGGCACGGGTGCCTGATAGGAGCATGCCATAAAGGCTAATTGCAGATACGAGTAAATAAAACAGGTTCCGAAATTTCTGTTTACCATAAAAGGAAGCAATAAAGAAGGTAATGGCAGATAGCCCCATGCTACATCCAAAATTGGCCGCATCGGTAAAGAAAGAGAAATAGCGAATACCTGAATTAATAATATGTGTACTATGGCCCCTTGTCATCAACCACCCATATTCCACCGGATCAAATCCGAAGTTTTTTTGCCAGAACCCTCTGGCTGAAGCGACTATCGATAGAACACCCCAAGTAATTAAGAAGTGGTGAATAAATGAGTGGTGTTTCGCATTAATAGCAATAATGACGGATACTATGAGTGGATAGAAAGCTATTGGCCGAACTGTTTTCATCCAGGGTTCTAGATGGATTTCTCCTGTAATATTATTTCCAATATTAATAAAACAGTAGAGTACCCAAATTAAAATAAAGAATGAGTAACCATTAAGTATGTTGGCGAAATTCCCTTTAGCTTGGAGTTGTTTGATAATGATGATAGATAGTACAACAACAAAGATAATATCAAAAATATTCGTGATCGGAATTGGGTATTGAATGTACCGACCAAGGCCCATGATGAAATAATTAAGCAAAAAAGTCAATAGTAGTAAAATGTGTAGCTGATTTATTGCAATAAGAAAAGAAATAAAAGCAAATGGTGCAATCGCTAATCCAATCCCAATGGTATAGCCCAAAGTGATTGTACAGTATATTGATACCGCAACACTAATGAATGCAATCCCCAGCACACCTCCTTGTTCTTCTATAAATGACTTACTAATCATGTTATCAATTTCGATATTCTTTTGCGGTTAAACCCAATTGAGATATTCTGTATACTAGGTTCTTGAGGGTACCATACGGAGGCAGTTGTCCTACAAAATCCTCTACTGCATCTCGATCAGCTTGCATAAGGCAAACCTGTAAAGGGATTTCTTTATCTACTTTGTTAATTAATTCAATATAAGTTGATTGATCCGTAGTCTTCCAAGTACGATTGGCACGAGTAACCAGAACGTTGATTGCTGCTTGGTTAAGTATTTGTGGTAAGATAGGATTATTTTTCAGTGTAGGATGCTCAATTATAACTATTTGTTCTTCATTAATGTCAGAGCAAATCTCTTCTAAGGTAGTTGCTTCTACATATTGGCTATCCTCACTTAAGAAATCCTCTTCGTGTACAATACGTCTAACATCTAATCCAATAGAAGCCCAGTAATTTTCTAAGACCTTTCCTAAGAGGCTTTTACCATCTTTGTCTTCAGTACTCAGTAAATTAACAATTCGTTTCTTTTTCCCATTTAGATGAGGTAGTAGACATGTACTTAGCTGGCGAATGGCCATTTGCTCAATGGCTTTGTTATATCTGCGGTAACGAAGTGCACTTTCTTTCGGGTAAGCACCCAAAACTTTAGCTTTAGTCAATCGCTCTGTTCGCATTTTATCACGCAGGGTATGATCTAGAATCTCAATTAGTAAAAAATATCCGATAATCATTAATAATACCCCAAAAATAGATGCTAAAATCGTCATCTGAGCATTGTTGGAGGAAGAGGTAAGCGGAAAGAGAGGAGGATTCATTACCTTTAGGGTAGCAGCTGTCATTTCTAGATTTTTTTGCCTTAGAATAGCTTGGTTTAAAGCCCCCATGATAGACATGTAGTTATTTTCAACAAAGCTAATATTTCGCTCTTTCCGATTCAAAATAGCCCCAATAGGGGAGAAATAAAGAAAATCTTGATCCAATTTGGTGCGCATAATATCCCTAGCTTCAATTTGTGCCAAGGTTTTTTCGCGTAATACAATCTGTTCCAACCATTGTTCTACCAATGTCTCCATTGGGATATTATTAGTAGTAGCTGTTTCTGCACTAATTTGGCGAACGATATCTCCCAATTGATTTTCTGCACTGTTCAGTAACTCTTTCTGTTTGTTCAACTCGTTATTCTCCTCTTCGATAGGTAGCACCTGCATACTGGTAATATCAGTGTTTATCCGGGAAATATCTTTTAGATTTTCTATAAATTGCTGATTGCTTCGGATTAATTTGGCTAAATCGCCCAGTTTGTATTCGTAGAAATCAATTAGACTCCGACTGGTCGAGGTGTTGATTAATAAATCATTGTCCATCATTTGGTAGTTAGCATCCATGATGGTAATCTGTTTGGTCTGTTCTCCGTAATTGATGATGCGATGGGCAATGTTGTAATCAATTAAGGAGTCTTCTGCTTCAGTCAGCTGCTTTCCCAATCGAGCCAGCTCTTCGCGGAAGAACTTGATTACATTGTTGGTTTCGCCATAGCGTAGTTCGCGGTATTGCTTTACAAACTCTTCATTTAAGATTTCCAAGGTATTATACGTAATACCTGGATCGTTAGCTGAATAGCCAATTTCGATCAAATCACTATTTCTTAACTGTGCTACCTTAATGTTTTCCGAGAGTACGCCTACGCTAAAATATGGATGATTGTAATTCAATAACCCATATATAAAGTTGGTCGCTGACGGACGCTCGTAAGCTAATAGGTTTTGGTAAGTGCGCTCTTCATTCTGTTTGTCGATTAAAGCCTTTACTTCACGCGGTACCAAGCTATTGAGTTGTTGAAAATGTTCAGCTGTGATGTAGCTGGTATTTCGTTCGCTGTCACCGTAAATTAAGCAACGTGTAAGTAGTTTAAGTGATACAACCTTTAGGGTGCGCTCGGTGGTGATAATGTTCATCAAATTACTCATATGCACCGAAGCATTCTTAGAGTCAGAAGCCTCAACATTATAGCCTGTAATAATACCAGTATAGATGGTGGTTTTTACATCGTAGGTCTTCTCCATATTGCGTGTGAGAAACCAAACTAAGATGCCGGTAACAAGTGGAGGAATAATCATCCACCAGCGGATGCGGTAGAAAAATCGGAAGATGTATTTAAGTAGTTCCATGGGCTATTGAGGGGTTGAGGCTACCACAAAAGTGGTCCGTGAAATAATCTCAAGCATAAGTAGCTGTTCGTAAATCGTAGCTTGTAGGGTTACGAAACTGCTATTAGCTTCGTATTCTCTTCTCTTTGTGTCTGCAACGGCTTCAATCGTGGTACGTCTGTGTCTAAATTCTTGTTCGGCTGCTGCAGAAGCACCTTTGTAGAGGGCTAGATATTCGGTAGAGCTTTTTAGTAACTCTATATTAGACTGAATCTGTACATAAAGGGTAATAATCTGTTTCTTCAACTCGTCAAAGGCTTGTTCTTTCAGCATATCAGCTCGCTCTACTGCTATTCGCTGTCTTTTTACTTTTCCTGGCAAATCAAGAAGTGTCTCGAGGGGAATATTAATATTACCACCCACATTCCAATATGTTTGTTCTACACCACTATATTGATAGAAAACAGGTGTAAGTGGGTCTGTCATTGTTCCGTAGTTATCGGTTACGCCATGTGCAATTGATGCTCTAGCAGAGAAAAAAGTAAGCCATTGTTTTTTCTCTTTTTCCAACAGCTTTTTTTGGAGCTCTTTCTCTTTTTGTAAAATCTCGATAGAGGGATTGTTTCTTGCATTGGCGTATAGCACTCTTAGAGGTGGTAGCTGTAGTGTCATTAAATCTACAGTAACTTTTTGCTCGTTATTTTCGTAAGTTGCCACTTCTTTGGCTGCTTTGGTTTTTCCCTGAGAGAACCCACTAAAGGTTACAAACGAGGCTAGAATTGCAGCAAAAACGATACGGTGTCTCATAATCAATGAATTATACATTCTCTTTTTGTACAAAAGAGACCAATGTTTTGAATAATATTTTTAAGTCTAATCCTAACGAAAACTCTTTACCATACTTAACATCTAGGTCTTTTCGCTCTTGAGCGGATAATGAACCTGAATCTCCTCTTTTTTCAACCTGCCATAATCCAGTTAGGCCGGCTGGAGCCAAGAATCGTTCAATGCTTTCGTCATTGGTTAGCAATTCTGCTTCGTATAGGGGGAGTGGTCTATTACCAACTACCGACATGTCACCTTTCAATATGTTGATTAATTGAGGAAGTTCATCGATACTTAACTTACGGATAACTCTACCTACTTTCGTAATGCGTGGATCATCTTTGATTTTTATAAAAGGACTTTCAGCTTCTTTTCTTTTTTTATTAGTAATATCTTCTTCTGGTAAAATAAAGTCATCCGAGATAAGCATAACCTCTTCATTAGAGATCTCTAAATTCTGTAAATCGTCTATTGAAAATGATTTAGCTATGCTCTCTTTTGTTGAGTCTACATCTCCTACTGTACTGCTTTGATATTGATTGTGGGAAGAAGATAGTTCTTGTATTTTTTTATCTGCATCCACATACATGGATCGGAACTTGTAGAAATTAAAGATAGAGTAGTTACTTCCAACCCTTTTCGATTTGTATACTACTGCTCCTTTACTTTCTAATCGGATGGCTAATGCCACAATTAGGAAGAGAGGGGATACTAGAATTAAGAAAATTGTTGAAAATAGGATATCAAATATTCGTTTCCAGAGGGGAAGGACAAATACATGTTTAGCCTCTTCTCTATTTGCTTTACGTGTATAAAGCAATTCTTGTCTTTTTTTTATAAAATCTAACTTGTTTTCAAACTCTTTTGCGGTGATTTGTGGTGATACTGTGTCATTGATTCCACAATCTAAGTAGGCATGACTCTCCTCATCAGTTAGTTTTTCTGTGATTAGTATGATATAGCCTTGGTAGAATTTTTTTCTGAATTGACGGATCTGATTTACTGTTTCAAGTAGTTCACATTGTTCAAACAGAATTACAACATTTTCTTTGACTTTTAAATTTCTGCATATAATTGTAGCATCTTTTAAATTTTCTGCATAAATCATTTGTATGCCTTGTATGCCTACAAACCGATTTAAAAATGTTTGATTCTTTCCTATATAAAGCAGATTAATCATAGATTAGTCAATAATTTTTTTGATTCTAACTTTAAGCTCCATAGGGTTAAATGGCTTTACAATATAGTCCTCAGCCCCTACTTCTAGTAGTCTTACGCGTTCACTTGTGCTATCTTCACTACTTAACATAATGACAGGTATTCTTTTAAAAAGCTCGTTCCCCTTTATCCAAAAAAGAAAATCATCACCTCGCATCTCGGGCATCCGAATATCTGAAATAATTAAATCAGGAAGATTGCCTTCTTGTAGCCACTTCATTCCTTGAATGCCATCTGGCACCCAAACACAGTTGTATTCACTGATGAGGTAAATGGATAAAACCTTAGCAATTGTCTCTTTGTCGTCTAATATTAAGATCGTCTTCTTCATGAAAGAGTGTGTTCGTTTATCAATAATTGTTCAAAATAAGTAAATATAGACTACTTTTCCAATTTAATTGCCTTTTTTTTGACAAAAAAACCCTGTCTTTTAACTCTTTGCGTATTGATTTTTCTCTCTGTTAGGTTTGTATTTGTTTGTTTGTGTTTTATTCTTCTGTTCTAAGATAGTTGCATTCATCTTGTAGTTATTATGATAAGATCCTATTTTCTTGTTGTATTATATACGGTATTTAATTTGTTGTAAATCAGTAATTATTATCTTGTTTAATAAATAATAATTATTTTTTTTGTTGCTCGTGTAATAAAAGTATTCTATATTTGTGTCATAATAAAAGATGGTGCTATGAATAATAATAAAGATATAAGTCTGCATATTTCTGTGGATTGTGTTTTGGTTGGTTTTGATGGCGAACAATTCCGGGTGTTGCTAGTTCGTCAAATTAACTTGTCGGACACTGAAGTTACACAGCAAAAACTTCCAGGCAGTCTTATTTACGATGATGAAGATTTAGATGATGCTGCAAAACGTGTTTTAACAGAATTGACCGGACTGAAGAATGTAAAGATGAGTCAATTCAAGGCCTATGGGTCAAAGGATAGAACGCGTAATCCTAAGGATGTTTCTTGGCTCCAACGGTTTCATAAATTGGCAGAAAATAGGATAGACCGCATTGTGACAATTGCTTATCTTTCATTAATTAAGATAGATAGGCGTATGGAACAGCTTTCTGATAAATATGATGCTTGTTGGGTGCCGATTTCTGAAGTTAAAGAGTTAGCCTTCGATCACTTGCAAATAGTCAATGATGCACTAACTTATATACGACACTATGTGGAAACGAATTTACCTGTAATGTTTGATTTGTTACCACGTAAGTTTACAGCTTTGCAGCTTCGACTTTTATACCAACTTATTTATGAAAAGGAGTTTGATGTTCGTAATTTTCATAAGAAAATAGCAGCAATGCCTTACATCATTCCGCTAGAGGAGAGACAAATAGGTGTTAGTCATCGAGCAGCTCGATTTTATAAATTTGATAGACAGATTTATCTTAAATCCAAATAGGGTAATTACTTCTATTATTTAATTACTATATATAAAAACACTATACCATGTATTTATTAGGTTATGATATTGGTAGCTCTTCTGTAAAGGCGAGCTTAGTTCACGCCGAGAGTGGAAAATGTGTCTCAACTGCATTTTTTCCAAAAACGGAGGCTGAAATAATTGCTGTCAAACAAGGTTGGGCTGAGCAAAATCCTCAAATGTGGTGGGAGAATCTTAAACTTTCTACGCAAGCTGTCTTGGCGGAGAGTAATGTAAATCCGACTGATATTAAAGCGATAGGTATTTCGTATCAAATGCACGGTTTAGTCTGTGTGGATAAGGATCAAAAGGTGTTACGCCCTGCTATTATTTGGTGTGATTCACGTGCTGTAACTTATGGGCAAAATGCTTTTAAGACGCTTGGGGAGAAAACCTGTCTGTCGCATCTTCTTAATTCACCCGGCAACTTTACTGCTTCTAAATTGGCTTGGATTAAGGAGCATGAACCCCATATATTTGAGCGAATCTATAAAATAATGCTTCCTGGCGATTATATTGCAATGAAACTGAGTGGTGATATTTGCACGACTGTTTCTGGACTTTCCGAGGGGATGCTTTGGGATTTTAAAGAAAATAAGTTGGCCTCTATCTTATTAGATCACTATGGTTTCGATACTTCGCTAATTGCCAATGTCAAACCGACTTTTGCAGAACAAGGTCGAGTGAGTGCTTCTGTAGCTACTGAGTTAGGCCTTCAAGCAGGTACACCCATTACTTACCGTGCAGGAGATCAGCCTAATAATGCACTTTCATTGAACGTGTTTAATCCTGGCGAAATTGCATCTACAGCAGGTACTTCGGGAGTTGTTTATGGGGTGAATGGTACTATCAATTACGATCCAAAATCGCGTGTAAATAGTTTTGCACATGTCAATCATACGGCCGAGAATGCACGTTTAGGTGTACTTCTTTGCATTAATGGCACAGGTATTTTAAACTCCTTTATTAAACGCACAGTAGCTCCTGAAGGGATATCGTATGCAGCAATGAATGAATATGCAGCCAGCGTTCCTATTGGTAGTGATGGTGTTTCCATTCTTCCTTTTGGAAATGGTGCAGAACGCATGCTTAATGACCGTGAAATAGGTTGTTCTATGCATGGAATTAACTTTAATCTTCATGGCAAGGCTCAGTTGGTTCGTGCAGCTCAGGAGGGTATCGTTTTTTCATTTAAATATGGTATAGAGATTATGGAAGAGATGGGAATTCCTGTTCAGAAAATTCATGCTGGTCATGCTAACATGTTCCTTAGTCCACTTTTCCGTACTACGCTGGCAGGTGTTACGGGGGCAGTGATTGAGCTATATAATACTGATGGATCGGTTGGTGCAGCCAAAGGTGCTGGTATAGGTGCAGGCATTTATACCGATAGCAATGAGGCCTTTGCAACTTTAGAGCGTTTGCAGCTTATTGAACCCAATATCCATGAGCGGGCACAGTACGATGAAGCTTATAGTCGCTGGAAAACCTGTTTGATACAAAGTCTGAATGAATAATTATTAACTAAATAGTGGTCCTGTTATTTTGCTAGTTCGAATGTGTATCATTTGTTCTTCATATTTTTCGATAATTCCTTTTCTATGCAGCGATAGGGATATTGATTCGTTTTTCTGAAGCAGCTAATTCGTGAGCAAATTATTAATAGGCTCTTAATCAAATTTATAAAACAACTTATTATGGCAGTTAAAGAGTATTTCCCCGGAATTGAAAAAATTAAATTCGAAGGTAAAGAGAGTAAAAATCCAATGGCTTTTCGTTATTACGATGCAGAAAAAGTAGTCAATGGCAAGAAAATGAAGGATTGGTTAAAGTTTGCTATGGCTTGGTGGCACACCCTTTGTGCTGAAGGTGGAGATCAATTTGGAGGTGGTACTAAAACTTACGAATGGAATGGAGATGCTGATAAAGTACAAGCAGCGAAAAATAAACTTGATGCTGGCTTTGAATTCATGCAAAAAGTCGGAATTGAATACTACTGTTTCCATGATACAGATTTGTGTGATGAAGCAGCTACAATCGAGGAATACGAAGCAAACTTGAAGGCTATCGTAGCTTATGCTAAACAAAAGCAAGTAGAAACAGGAATTAAATTATTGTGGGGTACTGCCAATGCATTTGGACATGCTCGTTACATGAATGGTGCTGCAACAAATCCAGAATTTGATGTGGTGGCTCGTGCAGCTGTGCAAATTAAAAATGCAATTGATGCTACTATCGAATTAGGTGGACAAAACTATGTATTCTGGGGTGGACGTGAAGGTTACATGTCATTGTTGAATACCGATCAAAAACGTGAAAAGGAGCACTTGGCACAAATGCTAACTATTGCTCGTGATTATGCACGGAGCAAAGGATTTACAGGTACTTTCTTAATTGAACCCAAACCAATGGAGCCTTCAAAGCACCAATATGATGTGGATTCTGAAACAGTGATTGGTTTCTTGAAAGCTCATGGTCTTGAGAATGACTTCAAACTTAATATTGAGGTGAACCACGCTACCTTAGCAGGTCACACATTCGAACACGAACTTGCGGTAGCAGTAGACAACGGTATGTTGGGTTCTATCGATGCTAACCGTGGTGATTACCAAAATGGTTGGGATACAGATCAATTCCCTATCGATAACTATGAACTGACTCAAGCGATGATTCATGTAATTCGCAACGGTGGTTTGGGTAATGGTGGATGTAACTTCGATGCAAAAACTCGTCGTAATTCTACAGATATGGAGGATATCTTTATTGCGCATATTGCAGGTATGGATGTGATGGCTCGTGCTTTAGAGAGTGCAGCAGCATTCTTAAACGAATCTCCTTATTGCAAAATGTTGAATGACCGTTACGCTTCGTTCGATGCAGGTAAAGGTAAAGAGTTTGCTGAGGGTAAATTGAGCCTAGAAGATTTAGTAACTTATGCGAAAGAGAATGGTGAGCCTAAAGTGGTAAGTGGCAAACAAGAGCTGCTAGAGGCTTACTTAAATATGTATTGCTAAGATTTCAGTGCGTATTGGGCTTCAATACGCACCCAATCCATATGAACAAGGGTTGCTTTCCGTAAAGGAGGGTAACTCTTGTTTTTTAGATAGCTCAATTTATAGAGAAATAGTCTGGTCATTCAAAAAAAGAGGCTTTCATAAAGCCTAAATGAAACTCTAGTGTTATTTTTGTCTCCACAAAGAGAATTAGATAAGAACTTTTCGAGCTCTTTATTATCCATTTAACTCACAAAATTAAACCATACTATGAGCGTAAAACAACTATTAATTACTGGAGCCAGTGGATTTGTAGGGCAGCGAGCTAAGCTTTTTTTGTCTTCCACGTACCAGCTGCTTACCCCCTCTCACCATGAAATGGATATAACTGATATTGATTCTGTCTTTCGTTATATTGCTTCATACAAGCCGGATGTAATTTTACACTGTGCTGCTCTCTCTAATACGGGTTATTGCGAAGAGCATCCTAAAGAGAGTTATGCCATAAACGTGCTTGGAACGCTCCATTTAGCTCGTGCAGCCCAAAATATAGGTGCTAAGTTTCTTTTCTTTTCCTCTGATCAGGTCTATAATGGTTGCTGTGAACTAGGACTCCTGAACGAAGAGGAAAAATTAGCTCCTGAGAACTACTATGCTTGTCACAAATTAGAGGCGGAGCAAGAGGCACTGCTTATTGATTCATCGGCAGTTGCTCTTCGTGCCACTTGGATGTACGATTGCAATCGAGTGGGCTTAAGGCCACATGCCAACTTTGTGCTGAACTTGAAAGCAGCGATTTCCGAAGGAAGGGAGTTGGCTTTTGCAACCCGTGAATACCGAGGAATTACATGGGTTCAGGAGGTTGTAGAGAATATCCCTGCACTGTTTAGTTTAAAGGGAGGCGTTTACAATTATGGTTCGGAGAATCTACTAAATACGTATGAAACAGCTGCTGCTTATCTTAAGATGATAGCTCCTACAGTTAATATAGACCGAATAATTCGAGCAGACGAGGTGCGTTTTTCCTCACATGTAAGAAACATTAGTATTTCTCTAGATAAAATTAAGCGGGAGAGCAATGGGGCAATTCAATTCCGAAATACGATTGATGGATTTCGTTTTTTTGAAGAGCAAATTGCTTCTTTAGTTCAAATAGCAGAGTGATTGATTCTATGGCCATTATTTGGTATTGGCTGCTAATAGTGATTGAATCGTTTCCTGGTACTCCTTTATTTATACTTTTTCTCCTTTAGTTGCTTGAATTGCCTATATCATCCATATTTATCCTCTTATTTGGCCTTTTTAATTGATATCGATAGCTTATGCATGCAGTAGCAAAGTAGAATAGTGCTTGCAGCCACAAAGCTCGGTAGGCAGTCATTACTTCGGCTAAGTCTGCTCCCATGTTGTTGATGTGTACAAAACCTTTGATACCAAATGTAGAGGGGAAGGCCCACGAAATAACTCTCCAACCTAGTGGTAGGGCCGATTCGGGCCACGAAATGCCTGATATGAAAAGTAGGGGTACCGAGGTAAATATGAAGATAAGCATGCACGATTCTCGTTCACGAATAAAAAGAGAGCAGGTTATGGCGAAGAAGATAGCAGCCAATAGATAGGGGAGAAGAAAAATCGCTAGTGTGGCAGCATTGCCTACTTGTACTAAGCTAAAAAAATTAGGTACTAGTAGCAGTACATAGCTACTTATAGCGCTATATACGAAAAGATATAGTAGTGATTTAGCAATCACAGTTACTGTAACTCCTTTCCATTTTCGGCCTAAGGGGTATATTAATCGATATTCCCCTAGCTCTTTGCGTGTTCCTGCCCCCATTCCAATAGCTAGTAATAGGGTTTGTTGAATGATTAAGATAAGTACAGCAGGAATTAGAAAAGTAGCAAAGCCACTTTGTGGGTTAAATAACGCAATGTCTTGATAGCTGATTGGAGCAGTACTCACTTCGTCTTGGCGCTGAGTAGTATTGCCTAGTCGTTTGATCTTGATTTCTTTGTTCATGATCAATGATGCGTTGGTGCTTGCGGTAAGAATGGCTTTGTAATAGAGCATACCACTAAGGTCACAAAAGATAGATACCTCTGTTTGAATGCCTAGGTTTATTTCATCACTAAACCGATCGGGGATGTAGACTATGCCGTATACTTCGCCTCTCTTCATAAGCTCTTTAGCCTCTTCCATATTGGCACAGTAGCTTTTTATTTTCACCTCGGGGGTGGCGCTCATGGAGCGAAGATAGTGGCGACTCAAGCTTGAACGGTTGCAATCGACTACTGCAACGGGTACTTTATGTAGAGTCTCGCTGTTATATATATAAGTGTATAAAAGGGGATAGAGTAGAGGTACTATCACCACAAAAATAAGTATGCCTTGGTCTTTTAGGATTGTTTTCCCCTCTTGTTGTGCTATCTCGAGTAGTTTCGATAAGCCTTTACCAAGTTTATGTAGATGTTTTCTAAAGTGCATCATTTTAATAATTTGGATGGATTGTTTGGATGGCTTTACACCATTTGATTAGAATTAGGGTAGATAGCTAAATTGTTTTAAGCTGTATTCTAACCTCTTTACAACCAGTAGGGGGAGGAGTGTAAAGATAAGCAGCCAACCTATAGAGCTCCACACATAGGTTATGGGATACCCATTTAGTGCCGAGTTTACATAATAGAGAAAGTAATGCCTTAGGGGGAAGAGGTTTGCCAATGCTTGTAGTTCACTACTCATCGCCATAACGGGAAAACTCATGCCCGACATCGAGAAGGAGACTACGCCCCACAGTGAGGCAGCGCTCATAGCCAGTCGTAGTGAGGGAAAGAGCCCAGCAAAAAGTAATCCTACACCTTGTGAAGCAATAACTAGTAGGAATCCTAAAAATAGCATGGGAAGTAGCCCACCGTTGCACGGATAGTGTAAAAATCCGTAAAGGTAGCTGTTGTAAGCAACTGTTACGACGAAGAATAGAGCGGTTTGTGGAAGTAGTTTACCAGCTAGAGCTACCCAGATAGAGTCATCGGCTACTGCTAACCATTCGGCATGAGTGCCAGCTTTCTGTTCGCTACCAATACTAAAAACGGTGACAAGAAAAATAAGTAGCATGAGAATACCTGGAACAATAATGTTACTTAGGTAAACTGAGTAATTCAACCAAGGGTTATTTAGGGGGTGTGTATCAATGGTAATAGGTTGTAAGAAGGTCATCGCTTGTTCCTCGGTGGCTCCTTTGGCCAGTAGAGTGGCTTTACCGATAGCACCCGAAGCCAGCTCGGACATGGTTCGTTGATCTTTGTAGAGTAACGAACCTGCAACTAGGTATGAAAAGTTGGTATAGAATGATATTCTTGGTTGCCTGCTTGCTAATGCCTTTTCTGTAGTTCCTTTTGGGATAAAGTAGAAGGCGTAGATGTCCCCCCGTTGCATGGCTTGACGTGCCGTTGCAAAGTTGGGGTAATTGGTTACGATTTCGGTCTGCTGAAAAGCATCTAGATTGCGTACGATGCTTCTAGAGGTAGAGGTGTTATCTAAATCAACGATTCCAGCTGGTAGGCCAGTGGGTAGACCTTCACCCATTAATGAGGTAAAAAAAAGGCAACAGAACAAAGGTGCTATCACCATACAAAAGAGATAGAGCGGACGACTGCAGAGGCGACTGATCTCGCGTTGTGCAGTGCGATAGAGTGGGCTAGAGCAAAGGTTTGTCATGGCCACCATTTATTTCTCCAGAATTGCAGACATACCTGGTCGTAGGTTGGCTACTTGTTCTAGTGGTCTTGCTTTGATTTCAAATGTTTTTAGATCAAACTGACCGGTTGCTTTGGTGGCCTTCCAAGTAGCGTAACTTCCAACATCCTTTAATGAGGTAACTTTCATTTGTAGGGTTTTATCGATGGCTGGAATGTATGCATTAAATACGCTATTGATCGGTAGCTCTTTTAGATAATCCTCACGTAGATGAAAGCTTACCCATATTTCACTCAATCGGGCCACATTCATGATGGGGGCACCCGTTCCTACTAGTTCGCCTACCTTGGGAAAAATATCAGTCACCTCGCCATCGGCAGTTGCTAGTAGAATAGTCTCTTTTAGGTAGGAATTGACTTCGGCTACGGCACCCTTTGCCCGTTCTACTTGCGCTGCAGCAGCTACCTTGTCTTCTGCTTGTGCACCATTCTTGGCCATTTGATATTGTGCGGCCGCTGCTCTCTCGGTTGCCTCCATTGCTTTGTATTGTGCAGCAGCTTCGTCGCGTTTTTGTTCTGACATTACTCCCTCTTCGAACAGGCGATTTACGCGTTGATAGGATTTTTCGGCTATTTCGAGCCCTGCTTTTGCTTTCTGCCACATCTCATAGGCTGCTTGTATTTGCTCGCTGCGAGTGCCATGTTGGGCTTTGTTACTAATAGCTTTTGCTGCCTCCTCAGCTGCCTGTGCCTGCAATAGTTTGGCTGCTACATCCGGTGCTTCGAGTATAGCAAGTGTATCGCCTGCTTGTACTCTTTCTCCCTCAGTAACTCGTAGTTCCAGTACTCTTCCAGGTACTTTGCTTGATACGCGGTACTCTTCTGCCTCTATTTGGCCTTGAATCATTTCCGATCCTCTGCCATAAGCAAAGAATCCAAATAAGGATACGCCTACAACAACTGCTGCTAATATAATGCATGCTACTAGTGTACTCTTTTTTTGACTTTTTGTTCCCATTCTATTCTTTATTAGGGGGATGGATGTTTTAGTTGTTTAGTCTCTCTGCTAATGTAAAGTCCCTGTTGATTTTTGCAGATACAGTTGGCTTAATTTTACATCAATCTCTGCATCAATCTTGGCTGCCTCGGCCGCTAACCAAGCGGTCTGAGCCTCTAGCACATTACTTACAGGAATTACTCCCTCTTTGTATCCTAGATTGGCAAATCGTAGATTCTCATCGGCTTTTTCGCGATTTTTTCGGGCCATGCTTAATCGTTTATTCGATTCATTTACTTTAAAAGTTGCCTGATTCACTTGGAGCTCTATCTTCTCCTTGGCATCGCTTAATTGGTAACGTGCTATGTTAGCTTCGGCTTTGGCAGCTTTCACTTTGTAAGTGCCTTCACCCCAGCTCCAGATGGGTACTTTAAGTATGGCTCCTACTGCCCACATACCTCTGAATCGATTCTCAAACCCATTTAGAAGGGATGGATTCGTCACTAAATAATTGGCAGTAAATGCTAACGTAGGTAGATGTTCAGCACGTTCAATACGGACCTTCTGGTCATACATTTGTGTAGCAAGTTCAAGGCTCCTCAACTCTTGACGTTGGGAAAGTGCCGTTTGTACATTCTCCTCAGGCATTGATGAGGTTATGGTTAGCTCATCCAATGTTTCATCGACTAGTGAGAATTCACTGTTTAGCGGTAGGTTGCAGAGTTGACACAGCACCATTTTGGAGAGGATTACTCCATCTTCTACCTGTAGCAACTTCATTTCGGCTTCGTTTACCTTTACCTTTACACTCAGTCCATCTATTTGGGTGGCTACACCTTGTTGAATCATCTTTTCGACATCGCTTTCCAAGTGCTGCACCAATTCTAGATAGGCTTTAGCTACTTTCTCTTTATGAATCAATGAAATGATTTGCCAATAAGCCTGATCGGTGCTTAAGAGAATCTCTTCGACTTCACTTTTGTATTTGGAGGAGGCTAGCTCTTCTGCATATTGAGTTATTTTGTGATAGGCACGTATCTTTCCTCCCATGTAGATGGGTTGTATAAGATTTACCGCACCTGCATACGTATTTCGTGTGTCGGTGCGTAGTGCATCTACCACCCCCTGTCCGACTCCATTAAGCGATTCTCCTACTACTCCAATAAGGGGAGATAGGGGTTCTAATAAGGGAGCTAAGTTGGGGTGTGCTGTTATAATTTGGTGCATACTTTGCTGCAAGCCTCCTTGCAGTCTACTTCCTATGCTTCCGATACTCTCTTTTTGCTGGTTGCTCAGCAGTGATAGCTCCTTTTGAGTACGCATATAGGTACCCATAGCTTCTATCTTGGGTAAGAAGTTCGTATAAGCAGCTTTCTGTTCGTAGTGTTTTACACGTATTTGCTCCTTACTGATAAGTAGCGCTTTATTGCTTAATAGAGCCATTGTACGGCAACTATCTAAACTCAGTGTAGACTGTGCTTGTGCCACCTTAGAAAGTGACAACAATAGTGTTAAGGCAAAAAATAGTTTCATTGCAATTTTATCTTACAAGGGTGATGGTTGTTTATGCAATGGTGTGAAATTACTTAAATAAATCCATCTAACAAATCTCTTTCAAATAAAAAACGTAAGGAGTCAACAAATGTTCTTTGTTGACTCCTTACGTTTAAATTTGAAATGAAAATTGAATGTTCTGATTCAAGTCAAAATTGGTTGGCTAATAGGATTGAAAAATCCTCTTCTAACTTAATTCTTTGGCTTATTAGTTCATCGTAAATGCTTGTTTACCAATCAGGGTGCCCTCGGCAAAAATATAGATGTTGTAGCTTCCTGCAGGAAGATACTCTTCTACATCCCAATAAACCGTTGTGCTTAGCTCTTCGCCTGTATACTCTACATATTTTTTTATTGAGTAGTTTAATGATCTGTTTTCATATGCAAAGGTATCTGAACTGTTTTTGGTAAGCACATCGTTGTCAGGTTTTGCTATACGCACATAGAGTGTACGCTCACCTGTTTTAGCAGTAATGTTTTTTACCAAGGTAAACGAGATGGCTAGTTTGTTTACATCCTTCACTTTCTTGGTTGTTTTCCCACGTTTATTTAGTGTCTCTACGCGAATGCCCGTTACATCGAGTTGTGAGGCTAATGTTACCTTTTCGTTCAGTGTTTTCTTCTCTTGTGCCAAGTTTGATATTTGGCGAGTCGCTTCGCTGTATCTCTTCTTTACCGTTTGGTTCTCTTGAGTAAGCGCTTCATTCAGCCTATTGAGTGAGTCAATTTGTATGACATAGGTTCTTAAGACCGCGCGTACCGTTTTAAGCTCCTTTTTAAGGCGGGTTATTTCAGCAGCATTACTACCTTTTACTTGACGCAACTCTTCTAGTAAGCGTTGGGTCTTTAGTTTTTCGCTTTCGAGCTTCTCGCGGAGCGAATCGTTGTTTATCTGCACTTGCAACTCGTCGTACTGTGTAGCAAAGGTGGTGTATTCATTTTCCATCTCTTCTTTCTCAAGCGAGAAGAGTTCTACCATCTCTTTGTTCTTTACTGTTTGCTGGAATGCATAAAATGAAACGCCGCCACTGATAATGGCCAACAGAATTATTACAATAATTAGTACCTTACTTTTATTCATAATGTGCTTTGAAATGTTTTTGCAAAAATACGATAAATAGTAGATAGAAGAAGAAAATAATTACGGAAATTTTTCTTTAATACGGAATCTTGTTGTATTTTTGTATCGCCTAAAAAGATAATATAATTATTAACTTTATAATAAATAGAAAAGATTATGTCAAAAGTAACCGTTGTAGGTGCAGGTAACGTAGGTGCTACTTGTGTAAATGTTTTAGCTTTTAATGAAGTAGCTGACCAAGTTGTAATGCTAGATGTTAAAGAGGGTGTAGCAGAAGGTAAAGCTATGGATATGATGCAAACAGCACAATTGTTGGGCTTCGATACAACAATCGTTGGTTGCACAAACGATTATGAAAAAACAGCTAACTCTGATATCGTTGTAATCACTTCAGGTATTCCTCGTAAGCCAGGTATGACTCGTGAAGAGTTGATCGGTGTAAATGCAGGTATCGTTAAGTCTGTAGCAGAAAGCGCGTTGAAATATTCTCCAAACGCAATCATCGTAGTAGTTTCTAACCCTATGGATACAATGACTTATTTGTCATTGAAATCTTTGGGATTGCCTAAAAACCGTATCATCGGTATGGGTGGTGCTTTGGATAGCTCTCGTTTCAAATATTTCTTGTCACAAGCTTTGGGTTGCAATGCTAACGAAGTAGAAGGTATGGTTATCGGTGGTCACGGTGATACTACTATGATTCCTTTGACTCGTTTCGCTACTTACAAAGGTATGCCTGTATGTAACTTCTTGTCTGCTGAGAAATTGCAAGAAGTAGCTGCTTCTACTATGGTAGGTGGTGCTACTCTTACAAAATTGTTGGGTACTTCTGCATGGTATGCTCCAGGTGCTGCTGCAGCTGAAGTAACTGAAGCTATCCTTCACAACCAAATGAAGATGATTCCTTGCTCTGTAGCTTTGGAAGGCGAATATGGTCAAAACGATCTTTGCTGTGGTGTTCCTGTAATCTTGGGTCGCAACGGTATCGAAAAAATCGTTGAACTTCCTTTGAACGAAGAAGAAGCAGCTAAGTTTGCAGCTAGCGCTGAGGCTGTACGCAAAACAAACGAAGATTTGAAAGCTGTAGGTGCTCTTTAATTAGAAGCCTTATTTCAAAATAGAAAAAAGGAGGTGAGCATCTGCTCATCTCCTTTTTTTATGTTTGCTTCTTATTAACCAGACCTAAAGAGTCAATGGTTTGAATCAAGAGTTGCATTATTGGTAATCAGGTATCCTCTTTATTCATCTTAAAAACAGGATTGCTTTGGGTGCTCGTATTAGAAAAGATAAGAGAATCCTATGTTTAGATAGAGCGGATACATATTGAATGAGATGGTTTGAAAGTCACTCTTAAAAATATCATTGAAACCCCAGGTAAAGTCAGCATAGACTTTGAGTTGTTTGAATGCTTGCCAATCTGCACCGATTTGTGCTCCCCATTGAAATTTGTTAAGCTCGCTGCTAAAATCGTAAGTGGCTATTTTTCCATCGGTAAATTCTACCTTAGGACCGGTTGGGTCTACCTCTCTTAAATAACCTTCGTACACACTCCCTGAGAATTCGCCACTGAGTAGGTAGGAGAAATAAGGGCCTGCTTTTACGCGCCAGCGAGGGCTCAACTGATGTATGGCTAGAATTGGAAGAGTAACATAGGAGTTCTGCACTTTTGTTTCAACACCACCTGTCCATCTACCCGACATTTTTTCTCCACCGTCGCCTATAATCTCCATGCCGTAATCTTTTACGGTAGCCTCGGTTTTCATCCCCTTGTTCTCAAGTCTGATTCCTGTCGAGAATCCCCACTTTTTGTACTCATCTAGCCACTTCGTAACTACTCCCTCTAGGGTAATCGATAAATTGGGTTGGTATCTATCAATCGATCTTATTTCGGCAGGTAATGGAATGGGAGAGGTTCCACCGATATTGAAGCCTGCTTTAATCTCATACTCTAGCCCGTGTGAGGTGGCCCATACAAGTCCTTTGGTCTCTTTAGTCTCTTGTGCTTGTAGGGCAAAGCATCCTATCCATACAAGTACCGTAGCAAGGTATTTTTTCATCTCTCCTTTTTTAATCATTATAAATTAGCTCTACCTCATCTATCCAAAGGGTGCTTTCGAGTGCTCCTTCAAAAATATCTCCATCTATACTCGAGGTAAATACAATTCCTATATTGTATACTCCAGCCATAAGTTTAGTTAGGCTTATGCTCTTATTCTCATCGTAGTTAAATGGAATCTCAAAGCGTCTCCACTCTTCGCTCTCTTGCGCATCGTCTATCATGGCTAGAGCTATTAGATTTGGGTCTTGGTACCCATTTGCCTTAAAGTTACCATCTAAGGTTCGCACCTCTTCGGTCGCCTCGTAGAGCATAGCGTAGATGGTAAACATATCGCTTCGTCCAGATACGGCAGTTCCATTCACTAAGAAGGTAGTACCTGCTTTATACTTGTAATAGCCTGTAAGTTTTCGAGGGAGGTTGTAGAAGGGAAGACCGAATTGAGTTGCCTTCAGTGGATCCTTTAGTGCCGAGCTTACATCGAAAGTGCCAATAAAAAGATTACCAGCTGCAATTGGCATACCTGCTATGCTACCAAAAAAGCCTGTGCTACGGGTAACGAGCTTGGCACATTTGCCAACAACGCCTCCCTCTTCTTGAAAGGTTGGGTAATCTGTACCTTTGTTCTCGGGTTTTGCTACACCTGTTAGGCGAAAACCTGGGTTGCCGCTTGCCCATTCCATTTCTCCGTTGCTGCTTTCGGCGAGGATGAAATAGTCTCCCTTACTTTGTAATGTTACTAAGGTATCTTCGAAGGAGTAGTAGGTAGGAATTTCCGAACTAATGTAGGATACAATGTAGCTTTTGCTCCATAGTCCATTTTCGGAGGTGACAGTGTAGCTTTGTGGGAGTGTAAAGTCGCGCGTGGTTCCACTTGTTGGATCTATAGTGGCTCCATCGGTTAGAATAAATTCAGGAGCTTGTTCGGTCAGATCTACGCTTGGCTTTACCATAAAGGTTACACTATTGTTTTGAATAATAGGTTCGCGCTTTAATATCTCTACGGGAACCACCACGCGTATAATATCGGCTTCTGCATTGGCTGGTTCATCTTTGATGCACGAGGTTGCCATGCAGGTAAAAACGATGCACAGTAACGTTACTTGTTTCATATTTTATTGTTTTGATGATAAAACAAGTCTCTCTTAGATAAAGTTTAGCCTCTCGTTTGGAAAACTTACAGTGCGTGTAATCATTTGTGTCGATTTAAAATTATTTAGTAAAATCTACTTTATTGACTACTCAATTGACTTTCCAGAGCCTAAATGTTTATTTGGCTTGCTAAAAGGGCTTTACTTTCGTTGGTTGTAGCTTTTTATAATGGGTATGAATACCAAGGCTCCCGATATAAGCATAGAGAGAATGAGCGGACCATCTAGTTTGGCAGACGAGGTTAGGATAATAAAGCACATACCTGCCCATAGAAGGGCCAGAATAATGGTTTGTGTTTTGCTAAGAGGCTTTTTCATAGGGTGTGTAGGATTTAATTAGAATGTTATTGATAGTGTGTTCGGATAGCAAATTTACAAAAAAGATAGTATTAGTGGCCTCCAATATTAGAAAATCCACTCCAAACTCTGGAATAGAGTGTAGGAGTGGATTCTAAGTTACTTATTTATGCTGTAGTCTTCTATACAGATCATTCAAGTTGCTGATGAGATACACTACTTGAGGTTTCTGCTATTCGCATCTCTTCTTTTTGTCGACTATGGCATCGATAGCTGCAATAGCCGTAATCTTTACAATATCGCGTACAGATGCTTCACAGTCTGTAAAGTGGATGGGTTTGTTCAGTCCCATTTGGATAGGGCCGATAACCTCGGTACTGCTACTCATGCAGTGCAACAATTGGTAAGAAGCATTAGCCGAGCTTAGGTTTGGGAATACAAGTGTATTCACCTCTTTGCCCACTAGGCGTGTAAAGGGGTACTTCTCGTCACGCAGTTTCGAGTTTAGTGCAAAGTTTACCTGCATCTCTCCATCGATAGCCAATTCAGGATAAGACGCTTGCATATAGTCTACCGCCTCGTGTACTTTGGCAGGGCTACCCACGCTGTCCGACCCAAAGTTTGAGTAAGATAGCATAGCCATTACGGGGGTGTGGTTAAAGAATCGAACCGTTTTTTCCGATAAGCGGGCAATGTCAATCAATACATCGGTATCGGGATGGCGATTAATGAGTGTATCGGCTAAGAAATAGGTTCCCTTTTTGGAGTTAATAATGTGCATCGCTCCAAAGGTGTTGTAACCCGGTTGTATGCCAATAACCTCTTTAGCCACCTTAATGGTGTTGCTGTATTTGGTGTAAAGTCCGGTAATGAATGCATCGGCTTCGCCCGTCTCTACCATCATCATACCAAAGTAGTTGCGTTCAAACATCTTGTCGTTTGCCTCTTGTAGATTGGCTCCTTTTCTAGCCCCTTTTTTAGCCAAAATTTGTGCATATCTTTCGCGACGCTCTGCCTCACTATCGTTGCGTAGGCTCACAATTTCGATGCCCTCTAGGCTTAAATCTAAATCGTCGGCCAAGCGAGTTATACGCTCTTTGTTACCCAATAGTATGGGGTGGCAGATCCCTTCCGATTTGGCTTCGACGGCTGCTTTTAGCATGTTTGGGTGAATACCTTCGGCAAAAACAATGCGTTGTGGATCGCGACGGGCTGTTTCGTAGAGTTGTCTTGTTAGTTGACTCTCGTGCCCCATCAGCTCACGAAGTTGCATTTTATATCCTTCCCAATCTGTAATCACTTTGCGTGCTACACCCGATTCGATTGCCGCTTTTGCTACGGCTAGTGATACCTCGGTAATTAAGCGTGGATCGACAGGCTTGGGAATAAAGTATTCAGGACCAAAGGTAAAATTGTTTACATGGTACGCTTCGTTTACCACATCGGGCACGGGTTGTTTAGCTAGTGCAGCAATGGCATAAACAGCTGCTACCTTCATCTCCTCATTAATGGCACTGGCACGAGTGTCTAGTGCACCACGGAAGATGTAAGGAAATCCAATCACATTATTAATTTGGTTAGGATAGTCCGAACGCCCAGTCGATATTAAAATATCGGGACGTGCTGCTACAGCCTCTTCATACGAGATCTCGGGAGTAGGGTTAGCCAATGCAAATACAATGGGGTAAGCAGCCATGCTTTGTACCATTGCTTGCGAAAGTACATTACCTTTTGATAAGCCTAGGAATACATCGGCTCCTTGAATGGCTTCGGCTAGTGTATGCACATCTCTTCGATCGCTTGCAAAGAATTTCTTGCTCTCGTCTAGATTGAGTCGGTCACTAGTAATAACCCCTTTACTATCGAGCATTAAGATGTTCTCTTTGCGTGCACCGAGTGCCACATAGAGTTTAGTACATGAGATGGCCGATGCACCTGCACCATTTACCACGATTTTGACCTCGTTTATCTTCTTTCCGGTAATCTCTAGCGCATTTAATAACCCTGCCGACGAGATGATGGCTGTACCATGTTGATCATCGTGCATAACGGGAATATCTAACTCCTCTTTTAGTCTTCTTTCGATTTCGAAACATTCGGGAGCTTTGATATCTTCTAAATTGATCCCTCCAAATGTGGGAGCGATGGCTTTAACAGCCTCAATAAATTTTTCAGGATCTTTCTCATCCACTTCAATATCGAATACATCGATTCCTGCGTAGATTTTAAAGAGTAACCCTTTTCCTTCCATTACGGGTTTTCCACCTAGGGCACCTATATCTCCTAATCCCAATACTGCTGTACCGTTTGAGATAACAGCTACTAAGTTTCCTTTGGCTGTATAGTCATAAGCGGTTTGGGGATCCTTCTCAATCTCCAAGCAAGGTTCTGCTACACCGGGGGAGTAGGCAAGCGATAGATCGGTTTGCGTACTATAAGGTTTGGTTGGTACCACCTCAATTTTCCCGGGTTTTCCTTGTGAGTGGTAGAGAAGGGCTGCTTCTTTGGTTATTTTTGCCATGTGTATTTTTGTTTAATTACTGCCTAAACAGCATCTGTTAGTATTAGCAAAAGTATGGAAAATAAATCGATTAAAAAGAAAAGAACTTCTTTTTATGATAATTTTAATTTGTGTGGGGGCACGAATTTCTTATTTGCCAGTTCTTATACTGCTAAAATAGATAGAGAAACGGTTGTTTTTAAGGGAATTACAAGTGTAATTCTTTGGTTTTATTAGGTGTATTCTCCAATTTCTGTCAAAGTTTGTTTAATTTCTGACGTAAATTCTCTAATTTCTGACAGAAATTTTCTAATTTACGTCAGAAATTAAACAATGTAATAGGGTCATTTAAAGAATAGTCACGCAGGTTCAAATGTTTATATACTATTCTATTATTTTTTTCCTTTTCCTTCTCTACTACTTATTTGGTGCTCTTAAGAAACGCCGCCCTTTTTCTTTGCTGCTTCTGCTCTCTATCTTGCTCCTAACTTCAGAGTAGGGTTAAAGTTTGATTCTCGATAAAGCAATCTTTCGTCTCTTTTTTGTAACTTTGACCCCAACAGACATTTAATTAAATTCATTTATGAAAGAGTTTTTACGCATCTTGCGCAGATTTGTTCCCCCTTATAAAAGGTACCTGGTACAGAATATTGTCTTCAATATTCTTTCGGCTATTCTTAATATTTTCTCGTTTACGTTACTCGTTCCTATTCTACAAATTCTTTTTAAGATAGAAGATACGAGTTACACTTTTATTCCTTGGGATTCGGCAGAATCTTTTAAGGATATCGTGATAAACAACTTCTACTTTTATGTATCCGATTTGATACATGTTTATGGCGAGAGTACCACTTTGCTTTTTCTTGGACTTTTCTTAGCTTTGATGACCTTCTTTAAAACAGGTTGTTACTTCCTCTCTTCGGCTAGTATGATTCCAATCCGTACGGGGATTGTTCGAGATATTCGCATGCAACTTTATGACAAGCTATTGAGCCTGCCTATTGGTTTCTTCTCGGAGGAGCGTAAAGGCGATATTATGGCACGCATCAGTGGTGATGTAAATGAGGTGGAAAACTCTATCATGTCATCGCTCGATATGCTTTTCAAAAATCCCATATTAATACTCTTCTATTTTGGGACTTTAATAGCAGTTAGCTGGCAACTTACGCTCTTTACACTTACCGTACTTCCTTTAATGGGATGGATTATGGGTAAAGTGGGAAAGAAGCTTAAGCGTGGCTCATTGATAGCTCAAAATCAGTGGAGTGATTTAATGTCGCAAGTAGAGGAGACACTCGGTGGTCTGCGTATTATTAAGGCATTCAATGCCGATAAGAAGATGAGTTATCGTTTTTTGCAAACGAGTAATTTGTACCGTAATACGATAGGGCACGTAAATACTCGTCAACAGTTGGCTCACCCCATGAGTGAGTTTTTGGGTACCATTCTAATCGTTATTGTACTTTGGTTTGGTGGGGTGCTAATTCTCAATAATCACGACTCCATTACGGCTCCCTCTTTTATATTCTATTTGGTGATGTTATATAGCGTGATTAATCCACTTAAAGACTTTTCGAAAGCAGGTTATAACATTCCCAAGGGATTGGCTAGTATGGAGCGTATTGACAAAATTCTTTTGGCTGAGAATACCATGAAGATATCTGAGACCCCTGTTCGTATCGAGCCTGTTAAGGAGCAAATCGAGTTCCGTAATGTAAGTTTTAAGTATGAAAACGAATGGGTGCTCAAGAATATAAACCTCACCATTCAAAAGGGTAAGAGTGTTGCTTTGGTAGGGCAGTCAGGATCGGGTAAATCTACATTGGTCGATTTGCTTCCTCGCTATCACGATGTGCAAGAGGGGGAGATCTTGATTGATGGCGTGAACGTGAAAGATGCGACCTTGTATGATTTACGTGCTATTATGGGCAATGTAAATCAAGAAGCGATTCTATTTAATGACACCTTCTTTAATAACATTGCTTTTGGGGTCGAAAATGCTACACTTGCGCAGGTGGTTGAAGCGGCTAAGATAGCCAATGCACACGACTTTATTACGGCTACAGAATCAGGATATGATAGTTATATTGGTGATAGAGGTGGTAAACTATCAGGTGGACAGCGTCAGCGTATCAGTATAGCCCGTGCCATCTTAAAGAATCCCCCGATTTTGATTCTCGATGAGGCTACCTCTGCGCTCGATACAGAGAGTGAACGTATGGTACAAGATGCACTTGAGAAGCTCATGAAGAATCGTACAACGGTGGCTATTGCACACCGCCTATCTACCATTCGAAATGCCGATGAAATTTGTGTGATGCACGAAGGGCGTATTGTAGAGCGTGGCAAGCACGATGAGCTGTTGGCTCTCGATGGCTATTATAAGAGATTGTGCGATATGCAATCCTTCTAATCAATCATCTTCCTTCAATAGGTTGTGAATTAAAAGGACTCCTCCCTAATCTATTTTTATAGGTAGATTAGGGAGGAGTCCTTTTAATAGGTGTCTGTTATATCTACATGAATGGATTCGGTTATCTACTGCGCTAGGCTTCGATATGAAACTTGTCAGAGGTTGTTTAGATGTACTCCAAACAGTAGCGTGCTCTTTAAACAGATCGCTTAAAAGGGTTTCCTATCTCTCTAAGCAGCCGTGGGGGAGTAGCTTGATGCTGCTATATCGCATTACTCTACTTGTGCTGAACTGATGTTCTATCCATCAAGCTGTAATAGCTCTACAGAAAAGCTCCTCTTTGGAAAGTGTTAGGACTTTCCAAAGAGGAGCTTCATTGTGTCGTTTTGAACTATTTGCTTGCTTTGAGCTTCATTACTCAGCAGTGTTATTTTCAAAAGTAGTGTATAATATTTTCATATCAATATCATTTTCACCATTCGATCCACCTTTCAATCTGGTGCTTTGCATTTGCAGGCTGTTTTGATAAGCTGTACCACTGCCTTGTGTTACGGGTATCAATACTACTTTGTTCCAATCTGGGTTCTCAATAAGCCAATTTGGATTGTTCTCTACTCCCTCATTTTTCTCATTTATACAGGTTGTAATAAGTTGAGCAATGTTGGTGTAGCTATACTCATTTGCACTTGCACCCGAACCAGCTGTACCCAAGAATGAGGTAATGTTATCGTAATCCTTGTTCTCTTCAAAGAAGGTGTACATTTCCGATTTGCGAAGCATTAATAGATTGTTTGGTGCAGGCATGTTGTGAGCCATTTCTACCTCTTCTGTATAACGCGTAAATGTAATGCTAGCTGCATTAAGCGTATCTCTAAGGTGAGCATCATAAATCTCTTCGATAGGAAGTGTTGCTTCTGTCACAATCCCTGCAGGGGTTTTAAGGTAGGTGCAAGTAGGGTCTGCAGCCAACTCCTTCAATCGGTCTGAGTTGCTAAAACGATTTGCTTGAATAACCTCTTTGGTAGCGGCAAAGTCTGCATATCCATTTACTAAGGAGTCTATCTTGCCTGTAGAGCTTTCTATCAGATATTTAAATAGGAATCGCAAATCCAGATTATCAATATACAAAATCGTACCATCACCATGCGTACATTGTACATACATTCCTTTAATTACATTTTTGATAAAAGCCTCTGCATCTT
The DNA here is from genome assembly GCA_051651025.1 of Phocaeicola sp. Lineage (GTDB taxonomy): Bacteria > Bacteroidota > Bacteroidia > Bacteroidales > Bacteroidaceae > Phocaeicola. Next base: position 36,923 of record JBOFRN010000049.1, on the reverse strand, counting down.
TGTAGTTGTTCTTATCTTCTATGTACTTGTTGTACATGTGGTCGGCCAAACTTTTAGGTAGGCTAATAGACTGAGTAATTAAGCGTGTGTTGTTGTAAGTTGTGTCATTCACACCCACACCTAACGCCGAATAAGCAATCGAGGTAATCGGTTGAACATTCTCATTGTAGTATTCCGTTGGGTCTACATTGGTATAGAATGTTTTTTGGTCTGTTTCAGGTATTACTCTATCTAGGGTATCAATCTGCATACGCATAGAGTTGAGTGAATCCCCGAAGAAGGTGCTGTATTGAATAAACAGGGTAAGTCCTGCAACCTCTTTAATGCTGTCAGGAAACTCAAAATCATCGGTACAATTAAACTGTGCTAAGAAGTCTGCTGTAAATTCACCGTACTGCGAGTCTGTATATTTACCCAAATAGGCTGTACTTGTACGCGCATAGATAGAATCCATTAAAAGCGACTTGGTCTTTACTTGGTAAGTTTTAGTTCCAGAGAAAATGTAATCTCCTTCGGGAATTACCGTTCCACCAAGATCTGGAGTAGAATCATCACAACTATAGGCTACTACAGCTAGTAATAAAGCGAAAAAATAGTTGAATTTCATTTTGTTTAATTGGAATAGGTTATTTCTTTTCGAAAGCCCACACTTCATCGTAGAAGTTATTGAAGGCCTCTTTGTAGGTCTCTGGTGATTGGTATTCAAGAATTGGAATACCTGACTGACGCGCATACTCCATTACATTTTCATTTACCTTTTCGCTATTTTGTATAACACCATCCGAGTAAGCAATAGCTAGTTTGCACAGCTCTTCGTAATTAGCCGGTGTTTTCATGTAAGGTTCAATGTCTGCTTTTGTAATATCTTTAAGCAAAAGTTTATCGACTACATTCTCAGATAAGTTATTCTTGAAATCGTCTTCAAATAGAGAGAATACAATCTTTGAATCTCTGAAAGAAGGATCGTCATTGTAAGCTTTTTTAATGTAGAGAGGAACAAATGCACTCATCCATCCTTGACAGTGGATAATGTCTGGACACCAACGAAGTTTTTTTACCGTTTCAAGCACGCCTCTCGCATAGAAGATTGCTCTTTCGTCATTGTCTTCATACTCTACGCCGCTTTCATCAGCGGTCATTTGGCGGTGTTGAAAATAGTCATCATTGTCTATGAAATAAACCTGCATACGGGCCGATTGAATAGATGCAACCTTAATAATTAAAGGGTGATCCGTATCGTCGATAATAAGGTTCATTCCAGAGAGACGAATAACTTCGTGTAACTGGTTTCTACGCTCGTTTACAGTTCCCCACTTTGGCATAAAAGTTCTAATTTCTCTGCCTTTCTCTTGTATTGCTTGAGGAAGATTTCTTCCCATAAAAGCCATTTCTGATTCGGTGTTGTATGGGGTGATCTCTTGTGTAATAAATAAAACTTTGTTTGCCTTCATTCTTTAATTTTTGTAGCTCATAAACATTTTGCAAAGATATAAAAAAAAGAGATGAGAAGTGCAAGGGCTTCTCTTTAATGTTTTCTTATGAATTGTTAAGTTTCTGATAGTAAGCTTTTTGTTGTGTAAAATAAATATTCAATTCTTCCCTAAAAAGGAGTGTTATGTGCTTCTTCTTGTGCTTCTTTGATGCAAATCTTTGCGAAATACCTCCATTTTCTTCGTATTCTCTCGAATTATCCTCTATCTTTGTGGCTGTTTTAGAAGACGAAATAAAAAGATTATCATAGAATGAAATTGCTTCATACAGTTAAGGAGCTTCAGGAAGAGCTTGATTTGCACCGATTAGCGGGTGAAAAAATCGGTTTAGTTCCCACCATGGGAGCTTTACACGAAGGTCATATTTCGTTAGTGCGTCGAGCAGCTAACGAAAATAAGGTGGTGGTAGTGACTATTTTTGTTAATCCCACTCAATTTAATGATCCAAGTGATTTGCAGAAATATCCCCGCACATTAGAGGCCGATTGTGCTTTGTTGGACGGTGTAGGTGCTACGATTGTTTTTGCACCCTCGGTTGAGGAGGTTTACCCCTCTGTTGATACACGTTCGTTTAGCTATTCGCCGCTAGATACGGTCATGGAAGGCAAGTTCCGCCCCGGGCATTTTAATGGTGTATGTCAGGTTGTGAGCAAACTTTTTGATATGGTAAAGCCCGATTTTGCCTATTTTGGTGAGAAGGACTTTCAGCAATTGGCTGTTATTCGTGAAATGACCAAGCAGCTACAACTTCCTATTCAGATTGTAGGTTGTTCAATCGTACGCGAAGCGGATGGTTTGGCTATGAGTAGTCGCAACATGCGTTTGTCCGTTAAAGAAAGAGAATATGCGCTGCAAATTTCTCAGACTCTTTTTAAAAGTCGTACCTTTGCAGAGAGTCATAAACTGCTTGAAACAAAAGCATTTGTTGAAAAATCAATCCAAGATGCTTCGGGTTTAACACTTGAGTATTTTGAGCTTGTAGACGGTTATACGCTTCAGCCAATTAGTAATTGGGAGGAGGCCGATTTAGTGGTAGGCTGCATCGCTGCTTTCTGTGGAGATGTTCGCCTAATAGATAATGTGAAATACAAAGAAAAAGTATAGTTTAAAACAATGATGATTGAAATCTTGAAATCAAAGTTGCACTGCGTAAGTGTAACTGAAGCTAATTTGAATTACATGGGGAGTATTACCATTGATGAAGATTTAATGGATGCTGCCAATATGATTGCAGGGGAAAAAGTGCATATCGTTGATAACAACAATGGAGAGCGCTTTGAGACCTATATCATCAAGGGAGAAAGAGGTTCCGGTTGTATCTGTTTGAATGGAGCAGCTGCTAGAAAGGTTCAGGTAGGAGATGTGATTATCATTATGTCTTATGCCATTTTGGACTTTGAAGAGGCTAAAACATTTAAGCCTACTGTTGTCTTTCCTGATTCGGCCACCAATAAGTTGGTGTAGATCATTGAATATTATGATGATTGCTTGCGCATAAACTGCAAGTGATAGTTTGAAATAAATTACGCCCTAGCTACAGTTCATGGAGCTAGGGCGTAATTCTTTATCAGTTGTGACTTTTCTGCTATTGCTCAATGAAAGTCTTGTTGTTTTTTTCAGTAGGTACACAGCGTGCTGCAGCTCTTTTCGCTATAAATAGGAGACCTCTTTGAAGCCGTATTTTCTAAGCTCGTCTGATTCATCCTTTAAAACAAGATGTCCATCTGGAAGAATATCGATTAGTCTTGCCATAAACTCTCCTTTTGAATCGCTATATCTATGCATCCCCTTTGATCGATACTGCAGCTTAAAATAGCGCTTTTGAAGTTTTTCTATCCATTCTTCTCTCTCTCTTCTTTTATCTTCCTTCTCCTCATCTATCCATATGGGTGCCTCCGAAATTTTTTGAAGTAGTTCATGAAGAAACTTTTCTCTCTCTATATGGTAGCCTAGTATCTGACGTAAAGAGATTGGATTGGGGGCATTGGAGTAAAAGTTTTCTTGGTTTAGATTGATGCCGATGCCTGCAATGGATCGGTTAATCCAGATGCCCTGTAAGTCATTTTCGATGAGTGTTCCACAAATCTTGTATTGGTGGTAGTAGATATCGTTAGGCCATTTTATAGTGATGCCCTCTGTGTAGTTTGAAAGAGTTGATTGGATGCAAATAGCAATCCACTGCGAGAGAAGAAACTGTTGGTTGGCACGCACTGCTTTGGGATAAAGCAAGGTGCTAAAGGTGAGATTCTTTCCAGCTTCGGACTCCCATCTATTTTCTCGTTGCCCTCTTCCAGCACTTTGGAATTCTGCCCATAGAGTAAAGAAGGGGGGGAGCTCCTTGCAGTTGGCATATAGATTTAACTGATAGTTGGTGGAGTCTACCTCTTTGCGGTACTCCACGAGTGACTCTAGATTGGGATTGATTAGCATCGGGTTTCTCTTTTACTTTATCACCCTCGCTACAGTGGTGCAACGAGGGTGATAAAGATGGGTCTAATTTTATTCAAAAAACTCTTTTTAGAAGGTCTATTTGAATTCTATTGTTTGTTCATAGTTACTACAGTTGTAGCCTCTTTTTCCGCATTTCGTTTTTCCGTTTCTCGCACTACATTTTGTGCAAGTTCCATAAAGGCCATGCCGGTAATTGTGCTGGTTTGCAGAGCAGCAGGGGTACCATTGTCGCCATTTTCGCAAATACTTTGAACAATTGGTATTTGCCCCAGCAAGGGTACACCCATCTCCTGAGCTAGATTGCTTGTTCCCTCTTTTCCAAAAATGAAGTACTTATTCTCTGGTAGTTCGGCTGGTGTAAACCAAGCCATGTTTTCAACCAGTCCTAAAATAGGGACATCTACCTTGTCATTGGTATACATGTTAATCCCTTTGCGTGCATCAGCCAAAGCCACTTGTTGCGGTGTGCTTACGATCACTGCTCCCGTAATAGCCAATGTTTGTACCAACGTAAGGTGAATGTCGCTTGTTCCTGGAGGTGTATCTAGGATAAAATAGTCTAGCTCTCCCCAGTTTGCATCGCCCACCAACTGCTTTAATGCATTGCTTGCCATGCCGCCTCGCCACAGTGTAGCTTGATCGGGATCTACAAAGAAGCCGATGGATAATAGCTTGATACCATATTTTTCGACTGGAACGATTAAATCGCGCCCTCCTATATGCTCTGAATGGGGGCGTGCATCCTCTACATTAAACATCTTAGGTACAGAGGGGCCAAAAATATCGGCATCAAGCAGTCCTACTTTGTAGCCCATTTGTGCCAAAGCAACGGCTAGATTGGCCGATACAGTCGATTTTCCTACGCCTCCTTTCCCTGAGGATACGGCGATTACATTTTTTACTAGAGGAAGCATCTTTCCAGGTTCGGGGCGTGCTTCTTGTTTCGATTCTGTAGTAATCGTTACCTCAATTTCGGGCGAAACATAGGTGTGGATGGCAGTTTCGGCCGCTTTTACCATCGAGCGTAAAAATGGATCGGTTGGTTTCTCAAAGATAAGCGAGAAGCTTACCTTCATGCCATCAATTCGAATGTTGTCTGCCACCATTTCTGCCTCAATCAGGTTCTTTCCTGTACCTGGATAGCGTACGCTTGCTAGTGCATCTTCGATCAATTTTGGATATATTGTCATCTTCTTTCTCTAAATTAGAATAGGAGAGCATTGAGTTGGAATGCTCCTATTATTTACTGGTTTGTGATCCGCTTCTTTTGCTGCGGTTGTAGCTGCGGTATTCGTCTAGTTCAATCTCCACATCGGGTTCTACTAACGTACCCTCTTGTGGTAAAAGGAACTTCATGTACTTAATGTTTAATCCTCTGTCTAACCACTGTTGCTCGTAGTAGGTACGTATGCCTAGTATACTATCTACTAACCCTGAGTGATAGAGATCTTCGGTCATGAACTCTACAGGTAGCTTGTTTTCCTCTACCATATAGCGCGTATAAGTAAACATGAAATTGCTATCTGTCTTGAGATGAACCAATCCATTGGGGGCTAAAAAGCGGCGATAACGATTCATGAAGTAGGTAGAAGTTAGGCGTTTGGTAGCCTTCTTCATTTGTGGATCTGAGAAGGTAAGCCAGATCTCACTTACTTCGCCCGCAGCAAAAAAACGCTCGATTATTTCGATGTTTGTACGGAGGAAAGCTACATTCTTCATTTCAAGATTGTGAGCTTCTGTAGCCCCTGTCCACATGCGTGCACCTTTTATATCTACTCCGATGAAGTTCTTGTCGGGATACATCTTTCCCAGTCCTACCGTGTATTCACCTCTTCCGCAGCCCAACTCCAATACAATTGGATGGTCGTTCTTGAAGAAGTCACGGTTCCAATTCCCTTTCATCTCAAAAGGTACATCATCAGCCACCGAGTAAGGGTATTCAAATACGTGCGGGTAATTCCGCATATCGGCAAATTTCTCTAGTTTTCCTTTTCCCATCTCTTTATTTTGTATGCTATTTTTTCTGAGTGGCAAAGGTAGCCAATTCCCTTGAAAGGGAAAAAAAAAGAGCTGCATTTCAGATGCAGCCCTCTTCTTTACAAGGTGTTTTTTCTATATTTTATAGATTATATCTGTTTAGTCTAGCATTACTACCCATCCGTGTGTATCGGGTTCGTCGCCATACTGAATGGCACGTAGCTTTTTGTAAAGCTTCGTACTAATGGGCCCCGGCTTTCCGTCTTTCGATATTACGTATGATTTGTTATTATCTACATCGTCAATACGCTCAATAGGGCTAATAACTGCAGCCGTACCGCAAGCACCCGCCTCCTCGAATGTTTCTAGCTCTTCTTCGGGTACTGGACGCTCTTCGACGGTCAATCCCATCTCTCTAGCCAGTGTCATTAAGCTATTGTTGGTGATAGAGGGTAGGATAGAGGGCGATTTGGGAGTAATGTAGGTGTTGTTCTTAATGCCAAAGAAGTTGGCAGCACCGCATTCATCCATGTATTTTTTCTCTTTTGCATCTAGATAAAACTCGCTGGCATAACCTAAATCATGGGCCACTTTATTGGCTCGAAGGCTTGCTGCATAGTTTCCACCCACTTTGAAGCGGCCCGTTCCGTGAGGAGCAGCTCTATCAAACTCACGCAGAATCACGTAAGGATTTGTAGCAAAACCACCTTTGAAATAGGGGCCTACCGGTGTTACGAAGATAATGAATAGGAACTCATCGGCAGGGCGTACTCCCACCTGCGCACCCGTTCCAATTAGTAGAGGACGAATGTAGAGGGCTGCGCCACTTTCGTAGGGAGGCACAAAATGCTCATTGATTTTAACCACTTTTTTAACCGCTTCTAAAAACTTCTCTGTAGGAAGTTCGGGCATCAAAATACCCGAGCAAGTTGACTGCAAGCGTAACGCATTTGCTTCGGGGCGGAAAATACGAACCTTACCATCTTTTCCTCGAAAGGCTTTCAACCCTTCGAACGCTTCTTGTCCATAATGTAGACAAGTAGCTGACATGTGCATGGTGATGGTCTCTTCAGAATTTAGTTCCAATTCACCCCATTTTCCGTTGCGATAGTAGCAACGTACATTGTAATCTGCTCGTATATATCCGAACGATAGGTTTGCCCAATCTAGTTCTTTCATGATCTATGCTGATGATAGTTGTTAATCTGGTTGTTTTACAATAAAGAACAAAAGTACGTTTAAGATTGATAATTTACAACAATATTAGCGCTTTTTTCTTGCAATTGTCATCAATCTATGCCTCTTCAAGCATTTGTTTGATCTCTTGGTCTACATTGTATAGCTTCTCTCTGCAGAAGTTAAGTAGCTGCTGTGCCTCTTTTAAGCTACTACTTAATTGATCAATTCCGAGTTCGTTTCGCTCTACTTGCGTCACAATCTCCTCCAGCCGTTTCATGGCCAATTCATAATTTAATTTTTTGGCTGCCATTGTCTCTATTTTTTAGTGGTTACTACGCTTTTTATCTCTCCCTTGCTGAACTGAGTGGTTAGTTGATCTCCCTCCTTAAGAGAGGTTGCATCCGTAACTACCTTTCCATGCAGTAAGGTCAGGCTATATCCTTTTTTTAGTATTCGTTCGGGCGAAGCAGCTTTGATTTGCTCCTCTACTAACTGTAATCGATGCGTTTGGTTTACCAACTGTTTTTGGATAGTCCCAATTAATTGCTGTTCAATGTTGGTGAGCTGATGATTCTCTTGTTGCAAAAAAAGTTTCACTTGCAGCGGCATTCGTTCCACCATTCGTTCTACCCGTCTCTTCTCGCTTTGCATTCGTTCTTCGATTGTCGAAACTATTCGCTCTACTTGCTGGTCCAACCGTACAGCTGCATGGCGTATCTGCTCAATAAGTAGCTCTGCTGCTGCCGTTGGAGTTTTTACCCGCGTATGAGCTACTGAATCGATTACTGTGTCATCTCGTTCGTGTCCGATGCCTGTTAGAATGGGCAGTGGAAACTGTGCACAGTTGGCTGCCAAATCATAGGTGTCGAATCCCGAAAGGTCGGATGTTGATCCCCCTCCTCGAATAATTACTACCACATCCCAGCGTTCCTGCTCTTGGTAGATTTGATTGAGTGCTGCGATAATTGACTCTTCTACGCGCTCTCCCTGCATAACTGATGAGAAGAGTTTGGGATAGAAGACAAACCCATAAGGGTTGTTTACTAATTGATCGCTGAAGTCTCCATAACCGGCTGCTGTGGCCGAAGAGATTACCGCAATCCGTTGCGGAAGTAGGGGAAGTAAAAGCTCCTTGTTGAGGGTTAATATCCCATCTTGCTCAAGTCTGTTCAGAATCTCACGGCGGCGGCGAGCTAAGTCGCCTAAAGTATAGCTTGGATCAATATCTTGTACCACCAGTGAGAAACCGTAAAGCTCATGGAACTCGACCCCCACCTTGACCAGTACCTTTATTCCAGCTGCAAAGGTTTGTCCAGTAGCCTCCTCAAAATAGGGTTTTAGTAGCTGAAATACATTCCGCCAGATAGTACCTCTCGATTTGGCAATAAGCTGATTCCCACGCTCCTCTTTTTGTACAAACTCTACATAGCAGTGGCCAGAGTAGTTGGTGTGTACTTCGCTTAATTCGGCTTGCAGCCAGTAGCTATCGGGCATGCAGGCCTTTAAGCTTTGGCGGACCAAACCATTTAGTTCATGTAACGATAATGCTTTATCCATAAGAAGCTCCTTTTAGTGGTTTTGCTTGGGAGTCTCGATTACTACCTCTGCATTGTATTTCATCTTTACTGCCTCTTGGTAGGCACTCCATATATTGGGGATGCCATATCCAAAAATATTGTTTGGATAGCTTGCCCGATCGCCTGCTTGACGCACATACGCTATTACTTCGGTTGCAGTGAGCCATGGGCATGCTTGCCAGAAACAGGCTACTAAACCACAGATAACGGGTGATGCAAATGATGTACCATTGGCTTGCGACAAACCTCCGTTATTTCCTATAATCGAGGTACTAAATCCTACAGCCATAACGTCCGGCTTGATACGCCCATCACTTGTGTCGCCTATGGATGAAAAATCGGCATTTACCTCCATCTTGTTTATGGCTCCTACGCTTAGTACGTCTTTGGCATCTGCAGGGGGTGTTATCTTCTTCCACGCTTTACTCCCTGTATTTCCTGCACTACAAACCAGCACCATTCCTTTTCCTGCCATCATCGATGCGGTATTCGACATCAATGAAGTATGTCCGTCCAAATCACGGTATCTGTAGTTTCCAAAGCCGTTATCAAAATCGTAATAGCCTAATGAGGTATTTACCACATCTACCCCCACGCTGTCTGCAAATTCTATAGCTGCTACCCAGTAATCCTCCTCTACCAGCTGTTCGCTAATCTCATCTTCACTGCGCAACAACCAATAGGAGGCTTTGGGTGCTGTACCAACCATTGAATTGGGTAGATAGGATGCTAAACAAGACAGTACTTTCATGCCGTGATAGTTCTCCGCATAGATGTCCGATTGGGGATTTACAAAATCGCGTATCCCGAGCAGATCCATACTCTTGAAGGCCTTAATAATATCTGCATTGTAAAAACCCGCATCAATCACCGCTATATGCATACCTTCTCCCCAATAACCTGCCTCATGCAGTTGTTCACCGTTGTGCATGGTAACCTGGTTCTGCCCGGCACCATAAAATGATTTGTAGCGTTTGACCTCATTGGTTACCCCCTCTTGGCGATTCATGGGAAGAGTTGGCTCAGTCATGGGCGAAGTCCATACCTTCTTCATGGAGTTCACATAGGGTAGAGAGTTAATCTTCTCTGTTAGCAGTGTGTCACTTAGCTTTACCAAAACCGTATTGTTCCATTTACTTGTTTGGATAACTTCGACACCATGCTCCTCAATCCCTTTAATATAGTGAGGTGTAACAGGCAAATCTGTCTCCTCTATGAGTAACTCCTGTTTGGTTCTACGAGCAATGGCACGATCAGAAAGGAACTGCTCCGGTTTATCTATCGAATAAGGGGTCCCATTTTTGTCACTCAATTGGAGGCGGTATATATAACTTAGCTTCTCGGCAGCTGCTCCAAGGTAGAAACAGGATAAAAGAAGCCATACTCCCCATCGATATACTCTATTTTGCATTCTATCGTTAAATTAGTTTGTACGAAACGCAAAGATAGAGAATCTTTTTCTTCAGCCCTCTATTTTTTATATACCTTTGTCGGGCTTTTAGCACAATCATTTCACAGAATAAGATGTTTAATTCATGAATTTAGGAGCTACAACTGAATTAGGTACCGTAAAAATAAGCAAATTACTATTACGTTATGCCGTTCCTGCCATCATAGCTATGACAGCCTCTTCACTCTACAATATGGTAGATAGTATTTTTATTGGTCATGGTGTAGGTCCACTTGCCATATCAGGTTTAGCAGTAACCTTTCCCTTGATGAACTTGGCAGCTGCCTTTGGCTCGTTGGTCGGCATTGGTGCTTCTACGCTTATTTCAGTCAAGCTAGGTCAGAAGGATTACGAAACGGCTCAACAAATTTTGGGGAATGTGATTGTATTAAAGCTTATCACAGGTTTTGGTCTTACCCTTTTAACCCTACTTGCACTCGATCCCATTCTTTACTTCTTTGGAGCTAGCCCCGATACCATCGAGTATGCTCGCGATTATATGCAAATTATATTGTTAGGTAATGTTGTTACACACACCTACTTTGGTCTGAATGCCATTCTTCGTTCTACCGGGCACCCCCGCAAAGCGATGTATGCCACCATTGTAACCGTCCTAATAAATACGGTGTTAGATCCTCTCTTTATTTATGGTTTTGGGTGGGGCATTCGCGGTGCTGCTATAGCCACTGTCATTGCACAAACTATCACATTGGCTTGGCAGTTTAAGCATTTTACCAACAAAAATGAACTTATACACTTCCGTAAGGGTATTTATAAGCTACATAAACAGATTGTTTCTCACGTTATTTCCATTGGAATGGCTCCTTTCTTAATGAATTTAGGTGCCTGCCTCATTGTGATTGTCATCAACAAGGGGTTAAAAAGCTACGAAGGCGATTTGGCCATTGGTGCTTTTGGGATTGTAAACCGTATCGTCTTCCTATTTGCTATGATTGTAATGGGACTGAATCAGGGAATGCAGCCCATAGCTGGTTATAACTTTGGAGCCAAAGCATATGCCCGACTCAATGAGGTGCTCAAACTAACCATCTACTCGGCTACGGCCATTATGACGGCAGGCTTCTTGGTTGGTATGCTCATCCCACATCAAGCGGTTTCCGTTTTTACAACTCACCCCGATTTGATTGAGCTCTCTTCCACAGGCTTGCGCATAGCTACACTGATGTATCCCATTGTGGGTTTCCAGATGGTAACCTCTAACTTTTTTCAGAGTATAGGTATGGCGAACAAAGCGATATTCTTATCGATGACTCGTCAGATCCTCTTTTTATTACCCTGTTTGCTTATTCTTCCTCTTTTCTTGGGAGCCAATGGTATCTGGTATAGTTTGCCTGTCTCTGATTTCTTAGCCAGTTTAATCTCTGGATGTATGCTTTTTCGACATTTTAAATACTCCAAGAAGCAAATACATGGCCAACTCTAACGGTGGCTGTTTCTCTAAAAACCGAATCGTTTCATCCCTTAAATAGATTTACATTTATGAAACCACACTACATTATTAACCTCGGTCGCCAGCTAGGAAGTGGCGGAAAAGAGATTGGAGAAAAATTAGCACAAACTCTAGGATTTGCTTTTTACGATAAGGAGTTGATTCAATTGGCTGCACGCGAAAGTGGACTTTGCCAAGAGCTTTTTGAGAAAGCAGACGAGCACACTTCGAGTGGCTTCTGGGGCTCTCTTTTTGCATCGGGTATCCCGCTTATGGGCGAAAGTGCCTCTCCTTACATGAACTGCCTTAACAATGAATCGCTTTTTCAGATTCAGAGTGAAGTGATACGCCAGCTTGCTCAAGAGAAGGCTTCTCTTTTTGTAGGACGTTGTGCCGATTACATTCTACGTGATTATCCCCATACCATTAACCTTTTTATTAGTGCTCCATTGAATTATCGCATAGAGCGTGTGGTAGTCACTACTGGATTAAGTACGGAGAAGGCGGAAGAGCTTATTGAAAAGGTGGATAAACAGCGTGCTGCTTATTATAATTATTATAGTTACAAAGAGTGGGGGGCTGCCTCTTCTTACCATTTGTGTATCGACTCCTCTTTGTTGGGCATAGAGGGTACCACAGCTTACTTGCTCGAATTTATTCAGAAAATAAGAGAGTAGATTATCCATGAAAACAATTGGACTCTTATCGGATACCCATGCACATTGGGACGATCGATACATGAAACACTTTGAAGCGTGTGACGAGATTTGGCATGCAGGTGATATTGGCTCTCTGGAGCTGGCACAGAAATTAGCAGCATTCCGCCCTTTGCGTGCGGTTTATGGAAACATTGATGGGCAGGATATTCGAGCCAATTACCCATTAGTCAATCGTTTCACGATTGAAGGTGCCGATGTGTTAATTAAACATATTGGAGGTTACCCCGGTAAGTACGATCCTTCTATTCAGGGAAGTTTGCTGGTACGTCCTCCTAAATTATTTATAAGTGGACATTCGCATATTTTGAAGGTGAAGTACGATAAGACCCTTGGCATGCTTCATATCAATCCAGGTGCTGCAGGTATCTATGGTTTTCACAAAGTACGCACCTTGGTTCGCTTTTGCATTGATAAAGGCGAATTTAAAGATTTGGAAGTCATTGAACTTGCCGAGCAATAGTTTTTACTCTTTTCTCGACAGATTCTTTTGTCTCTTTTTCGATATGGACGCCTCTTCTTTTTTTAAACAGGATTGGTGCGTGCAAATTAATGAGGCTTGATGACTGTTCTAGGCGAAACAGATCTACTTGCTTGCTAAAACTAGGAATCGCCCTTTCAAAATCTGTAATGAGATTGAAAGGGCGATTCCTAGTTTTAGCAAGCAACCAACTCCTTCACTCTACCATTTGCAAAATAGCTGCACATGAAAAGAGGAGGGGCGAGTTAAGTTATCACATAAAAGAATGTGTTAGCTGATTTGCTATTTTTTGCGTTCTAATTCTTGTAGGTTCTCCATCTTCTTCGTTGCCAAGAATTCGTAAATACCACACAAGTGTTCTTTTACCTTTTGGTTGCCGAATTCATACACTTTTGTAACCAAACCGTCCAAGAAGTCACGGTCATGCGATACGACAATCAAAGTTCCATCAAAGTCGGCTAAAGCCTGCTTCAAGATATCTTTTGTTTTCAAGTCTAAGTGATTGGTAGGCTCATCCAAAATCAGCAAGTTAACCGGTTCTAGCAATAATTTGATCATGGCTAAACGCGTACGCTCACCTCCCGAAAGTACTTTTACCTTCTTCATTGAGGCTTCGTTGCTACCAAACATAAAGGCACCCAGTAAATCTCTAATCTTGTTGCGAATATCGCCTACAGCCACATCATCAATGGTTTGGAAAACTGTTAGATTTTCATCCAAAAGTGAAGCTTGGTTCTGTGCGAAGTAACCAATTTGTACGTTGTGGCCTAAGGTAAGTGTACCGTCGTGTTGCAACTCTTTCATGATGCACTTAACCAACGTCGATTTACCTTCACCATTCTTTCCTACAAAGGCTACTTTATCGCCCCGTTCGATGGTAAGCGATGCATTTTGGAAAATTACTTTGTCGTCGTAGCTCTTCCCTACGCCATCCATAACCACGGGGTAGGTACCACTGCGCGGCGAGGGGGGAAATTTCAGACGAAGAGCCGATGTATCTTGCTCATCAACCTCTACGAGTACCAGTTTCTCGAGCATCTTCACACGGCTCTGTACCTGTAGCGTTTTACTGTAGGTACCTTTAAAACGTTCAATAAAATCAGTGTTCTCTTGAATCATCTTTTGCTGCTCTTCATACTGCTTTATTTGCTGTATGCGGCGTTCTTCTCGTAATACCAAGTATTGCGAGTAATTAACCTTGTAGTCGTAAATACGCCCCATGGTTACCTCGATGGTGCGGGTGGTAATGTTATCAATAAATTTACGGTCGTGGCTAATAATAACTACAGCTTTACCGCTGTTGATGATAAAATCCTCTAGCCATTGAATAGATTCGATATCCAAGTGGTTGGTAGGCTCATCCAGTAGTAATACATCGGGGTTTTGAAGCAACAACTTAGCCAGTTCAATGCGCATGCGCCATCCACCACTAAACTCGGTAGTCTGTTTGTGGAAATCCTCACGCTTAAAACCAAGTCCTAGCAATGCTTTTTCTACATCCTCTTCAAAGTGAGTCAAGTCAATGGCATAAAACTTCTCGCTTAGGGTCGATACCTTTTCAATTAATTCCATGTATGAATCGGTTTCGTAATCTGTACGCGTCTCTAGCTCGGTGTTAAGGGCATTTATCTCTGCCTCCATTTGGTGTAGGTGTGCAAAGGCTTGCGAGGTCTCTTCGAATACCGTACGACCATCTTCGGTCATAAGGTGCTGAGGCAAGTAGGCAATGACGCACTCTTTGGGGGCCGAAACTCTTCCGCGTGTAGGTTGGCGTGCACCTGCCAATATTTTTAATAGGGTCGATTTACCTGCCCCGTTCTTACCCATTAGTGCAATGCGATCTTTTTCATTAATCTGAAAAGAGATGTCGCTAAAAAGGGCTGTTCCGCCAAACTCGACGGTTACTCCATCTACTGAAATCATACTTTTATGTTCGTTATACTTAGTTACCTTGTAATAGTGGGTGCAAAGATAGCAACAATCTTGCAGGAGGACACCACACTAAGCCAGGCAAATGAGGGAATGAGTTCAAAAAAAGAATAGATATGAAAAATAAGAGAATGAACAACTGCTCTCTTACCTAGAATGAGGTTGAAATGGAAGTTAATTTTATTGAGATATTTATTTTTTTAGGCTTTACTACCCAATTGTTTCGTAACTTGCATGGCCATAGAGAAGTTGTAAATAACCCAATTGATAAATAGTTGGGTCTATCTATTTAATAAATAAAAGTATGACAAACGAAGAGTTGATGAGAACGGCAATCGCCCTCTCCATCGAAAATATAGAAAAAGGGGGTGGTCCGTTTGGTGCCGTAATTGCACGAAATGGCGAGATTATCTCCACAGGAGTGAATCGGGTGGTTGAGTCATGTGATCCAACTGCTCATGCAGAGGTAATTGCCATTCGTGAAGCAGCAACAAAGCTCGGGACATTTAATTTAAATGGTTGCGAAATGTATAGTTCATGTGAACCTTGCCCGATGTGCTTAGGAGCTATTTATTGGGCAAGATTGGATAAATTGTATTATGGAAACAGCCAATTTGATGCACAAAGAATCGCATTCGATGATGCTTTTATTTACCAAGAGTTGGCTTTGACTCCCGAAAAGCGGAAACTACCTACCTATACGTTGTTGGGGAGTGAAGCCATCGAAGCATTTAATTGTTGGAAAAAAAAGAGTGATAAAATAGCCTATTGATTCCAATGGAGTAGTCAACAAAGAAAGCCTCACGAACCTCTACTATTCTTGGCGTGTTGGCTGTTCACAGCAAAACAAATAAATGGTAAAATTACGATCAGAAAACGATTAAATTTAAGGGTTTGTTTTGTAATATCTACATTGCAAACCCTACAATTAGTCGCTCTGGTATTACAAAACGATAGAGAAACCGCTTTGGATTGTATAAAAATAGCTTAAAAGAACCGCTCTATTCCTTTTGCTTTTACTATATTTGTCCGTTCATTTTTTAGAATGTATAACAATCTAATATCATAAATATTAATATCAAAAACTATGGCAGATAGTAAAGAAAAACTCTTTTCGGATTTTCCCGCTGTTTCTACTGAAACGTGGATGCAAAAGATTACAGCCGATTTGAAAGGAGCTGATTTTGAGAAGAAATTGGTATGGAAAACCAACGAAGGTTTTAAAGTAAAGCCTTTTTACCGTCAGGAGGACTTAGCAGGTTTGAAAACAACCGAATCAGTTCCAGGTGAATTCCCTTACCTACGTGGTACGAAGAAAGCAGATAATAATTGGTATGTACGCCAAGAAATTAAAGTCATTTCTGCAAAAGAAGCGAATGCAAAAGCACTAGATATCCTAAACAGAGGTGTAGATTCAATCGGATTCAACATCAATGCCAATGATTTAAGTGCAGCGTTTATTGCAGAGTTGTTGGCTGGCATCTGTCCAGAGGCTATCGAACTGAACTTCGCTACTTGTCAAGGTAAGACCGTGGAGTTGGCTAAATTATTGGTATCATACTTTGTGAGTCAAGATTACGAATTAAGCACGTTAAAGGGTTCTATTAATTATGACCCAATGGCACGCATGATGGTAAAAGGTAAAGATCTTAGCGATTTTGTTGATACTGCTGCTGAGTTAATCGCTACATTGGCCCCACTACCGTTGTACCGTTGTATCCAAGTAAATGCCTTGGCTTTGAATAATGCAGGTTCCTACATTGCTCAAGAGTTAGGTTATGCCTTGGCTTGGGGTAATGAGTACCTAAGCAAACTGACTGCAGTGAATGGTCTTGAAGCGGCACTTGTAGCTAAAAAAATTAAATTTAATTTTGGTATTAGCGCCAACTACTTCTTAGAAATTGCAAAATTCCGTGCAGCACGTATGTTGTGGGCTACCATCGTAAAACAATACGAGCCTAAATGTACACGTCCTGATTGCGATAACAAAACTGCAGAAGGTGTTTGTCAATGTGCTTGCAAAATGGCGGTTCATGCCGAAACTTCTTCGTTTAACCTTACGATGTTCGATGCACAAGTAAATATGCTTCGTACACAAACAGAGGCGATGAGTGCGGCTCTAGGTGGAGTAGACTCTATGACGGTTACTCCATTTGATAGCACCTACCAAGCAGGTGATGAGTTCTCGGAACGTATCGCACGCAACCAACAGTTGTTGTTGAAAGAGGAATCTCACCTAGGTAAGGTGGTTGACCCATCGGCAGGTTCGTACTACATCGAGAATTTAACGGTTTCTATCGCTGAACAAGCATGGGCATTATTCCTTCAAGTAGAAGAGGAGGGTGGTATGCTAGCAGCTATCCAAGCGGGTAAAGTTCAAGCAGCTATCAATGCTAGTAACGAAGCACGTCACAAAGCCGTATCTCAACGTCGTGAAATATTACTAGGTACCAACCAATACCCTAACTTTACAGAGGTAGCAGGAGCAAAACGTCCAGCCGATGCAGCAGCATGTTGTTGTACAGCCGAAGCTGAGGAGACTCCGATTGCTACGTTGAACTTCCAACGTGCCTCTAGCCAGTTCGAAGCGTTGCGTTTAAGAACAGAGGCTTCGGGCAAAACTCCTAAGGCATTTATGTTGACTATTGGTAACTTAGCTATGCGTCAAGCGCGTGCGCAGTTTGCATGTAACTTCCTAGCTTGTGCCGGATACGACGTGGTAGATAACCTAGGCTTTGCAACAGTTGAAGAGGGTGCAGCAGCAGCCAAAGCAGCAGGAGCTGATATCGTGGTACTTTGCTCTAGCGACGATGAGTATGCAGAACTAGCTATTCCTGCTTTCCAAGCAGTAGGTAATGATGCCTTGTTCATTGTAGCAGGTGCACCTGCATGTGCAGAGGAGTTGAAGGCCGCAGGCATCGAAAACTTCATTAACGTACGTTGCAACGTACTAGATACTTTGAATGAATACAACGCTAAGTTAGGAATTAAGTAAACGAATCAGATGAAACCGAATTTTAAAAACATTGATATATTTGCTGGTTTCCAATCGCAAAACGGATTGGAGTGGCAACAAGCAAACGGCATTACAGCCGATTGGAATACACCCGAGCTTATTAAAGTGAAGCCCGTATACACCAAAGAAGACCTAGAAGGCATGGAACACTTGGATTACCCAGCGGGTATCCCTCCTTACTTGCGTGGTCCTTACTCAGTAATGTATACGTTGCGTCCTTGGACCATCCGTCAGTATGCAGGTTTCTCGACTGCCGAAGAGAGTAACGCGTTCTATCGTCGTAACTTGGCATCGGGACAAAAAGGTTTGTCGGTAGCATTCGACCTTCCTACGCACCGCGGATACGACCCTAACCACGAACGTGTAGTGGGCGACGTGGGTAAAGCGGGTGTATCTATCTGTTCATTGGAAAACATGAAGGTATTGTTCGATGGTATTCCATTGAATAAGATGTCTGTTTCTATGACTATGAATGGTGCCGTTCTTCCTATCATGGCGTTCTACATCAACGCTGGTTTGGAGCAAGGTGCTAAACTAGAAGAGATGGCAGGTACCATCCAAAATGATATCTTGAAAGAATTCATGGTGCGTAATACCTACATCTACCCACCAGCATTCTCTATGAAGATTATCTCTGACATCTTTGAGTATACTTCTCAAAAGATGCCTAAGTTTAACTCTATCTCTATCTCGGGTTACCACATGCAAGAAGCAGGTGCTACAGCCGATATTGAGTTGGCATACACCCTAGCCGATGGTCTTGAGTACCTTCGCGCAGGTACAGCAGCAGGTATTGACATCGATGCATTTGCACCTCGTTTGTCATTCTTTTGGGCGATCGGTATGAACCACTTTATGGAGATTGCGAAGATGCGTGCTGGTCGTATGCTTTGGGCGAAGATTGTAAAACAATTCAATCCTAAGAATCCTAAATCATTGGCGCTACGTACACACTCGCAAACGTCGGGTTGGTCATTGACAGAGCAAGATCCATTCAACAACGTGGGTCGTACTTGTATCGAAGCGATGGCAGCAGCGTTGGGTCACACACAGTCACTTCACACCAATGCATTGGATGAGGCGATTGCACTTCCTACTGACTTCTCGGCTCGTATTGCACGTAATACACAAATTTACTTGCAAGAAGAGACTAACATCTGTAAAAACGTGGATCCATGGGGCGGTTCTTACTATGTAGAGTCGTTGACGAAAGAGTTGTACGAAAAAGCTTGGAGTCACATTCAAGAAATTGAAAGCCTTGGTGGTATGGCGAAAGCTATTGAAACCGGTGTACCTAAAATGCGTATCGAAGAGGCGGCAGCGCGCACACAAGCACGTATTGACTCGGGTTCACAAACGATTGTAGGTACTAACAAGTATCGTTTGGAGAAAGAAGATCCAATCGATATTTTGGAAGTAGATAATACCGCGGTACGTTTGGAGCAAATTCAAAACCTAAACACGTTGAAAGAGGGTCGTAACGAAGAGGCTGTGAAAGCAGCCTTGGAAGCGATTACTGCTTGTGTAAACGGCGGCGAAGGCAACTTGTTGGAACTTGCCGTTGAGGCTGCACGTGTACGTGCTACCTTGGGAGAAATTTCGGATGCTTGCGAGGTAATCGTAGGTCGTTACAAAGCAGTAATTAGAACCATTTCAGGGGTGTATTCATCAGAAAGTAAAAAAGATGCTTCTTTCACCAGAGCGTGTGAGTTGACGGAAGAATTTGCGAAGAAAGAGGGTCGTCGCCCACGTATCATGATTGCGAAGATGGGTCAAGACGGTCACGACCGTGGTGCCAAAGTAGTAGCAACGGGTTATGCTGACTGTGGTTTTGACGTAGATATGGGACCTTTGTTCCAAACACCCGCCGAAGCTGCTCGCGATGCAGTCGAGAATGATGTACATGCAGTAGGTGTCTCTTCACTAGCAGCAGGTCACAAAACATTGGTTCCTCAAATCATTGAAGAGTTGAAGAAGTTGGGTCGTGAAGACATCATGGTATTTGCCGGTGGTGTAATTCCAGCGCAAGATTATGACTACCTATACCAAGCGGGTGTAGTAGCCATCTTCGGTCCTGGTACTTCGGTAGCCAAAGCTGCTTGTCAAATCATGGAATTGATGCTTGAAGATTAATTGCTTCGTTTGCTAGCAAGCTATTGTAGCACTCGTTAATAGAATCGGCTTCTCCTTGTCATAAGGAAGAAGCCGATTTTTTTATATTAAACCGGTTTTATTTCACGACTCAACACGCTGCACAGCTAGCCATTTATAGGATCAGTATTCAAAGGAGCTATTTTGCTGTTTTATTTTACTGTCAGTCCGAATCTGTTTGTTCAGATATATAACCTAGAAAGGCTATTTAACTCCCTTGTTTGTAAATGTATAAGAAAAAATACAACGATTCTTAAACATATCCGTTAGTTGTGTGTTTTGTAATTATTTATTTCTTGTTTCCAGCTCTTTCCAAATGAGCTATTCTAGTATACTCTACTCTTCAGTATCTAGTACATTCTTACATTGAACCTAGTAAGTAATTCTATAAATAAGTAAGTATGAAAACAATTTTTAAAAGTTTATTCTGTGTTGTTATGCTACTTTCTTCTTGTGTAAATAAGGAAAATTTTACACCCGAAGTTGTGCCTGATAAGAATGTTGATGAGTATTTTGACTTTAAAACTACGGCCGAGGTTACTCTATCTCTTGATTATGGTTTCGTGGGTTATTCTTCTCATTTTGAACTTTACCTCACCAACCCTTATGATGAAAATGGTCAGAAAATTAAGGAATGCTTGCCTTATTTTGGAGCATTTACAGACTTCAAATCGAAGTTCTCACAACTCATTACCATTCCAGCCTACACAAAGACAGTCTATGTCTGTTCAGATTATGTAGGTATACCTACCGTGCTTACCTTGGATGTCGTTAATAATACCATCTCTTACGCCTATGCAGCTCCCACGAGTCGAAATGTAGGCTATGAAGGCGAATGTATCTCTATTAATGCTGCTCCATCTCCATTGCAAAGAAATAATTCGTCACTATACAAACTCTACGATGGCTATGAAGCTACCCTAACCGCTTCTAATGGTACCTATTATCTTCCCTATAATAGCAGTGTTCCTGCTATTTACTCGCTGGTAGAAAACTCTACTCAGTTAACACCATCTAGCACATTGGGTCAGCTCATGCAACGAATTACAGCAACCTTGTATGATGCTGGAGAGAAGAAAGACAACAGTGACTTATGCAGAAGTGGAGAAATCACCAATTTACGTATTCGTAAGACTACAGATGCTGGCGAGGAAGTAGACAATGCTCATGTCGATCTCGTATTTATTGAGGCTTCTGGCGATTTTCACAATGCCATGGGCTATTACTATTATAAAAGCGATGAAAAGCTTTCTATTCAAGAAATACACAAACTTCCTAAATTTATGGTATTTCCACGCACCACACGCGATAAACCCAATCACCGCATAAAAGCTCGATTGCAATTTTATGGAGAGGATTATAAACAGACCGGTGTCGATCATTTTCCATCGGGATATACCATTGGTTGGATACTTATTTCGAATCTGTTTGAAGATAAATCGTCTCAAGATAACATCAAAATTGATCAAATCAACAAGAAAATAGCTGAAGCTTATTCAAGTAATTCAGTCTATTCTGATAACTTGGCTAATACTGATGCTAATTATGGTTGCATTTCGGTTTGGGACGAGCCTTCACAGAAGTTGGTTATTGGATTTGAAGATCAGGCCTATAAAACAGGAAGTGGTGATAAATCCTTTGAGGATATTTTATTCTATGTAGATTGTGATCCTATAGATGCCATTCGTGATGAGGATCGTCCGGATACAAAAGATCCAGAAGAAGAAATCTATACATCAACCCGCACTTCTACACTGGCTTATGAGGATATTTGGCCCACTGGTGGCGATTATGATATGAACGATGTAGTCGTTGAGTATGTACAAGAGGTTACTTACAACAACTTCAATAAACTAAAGAAAATCAATGACTCCTTCAAAGTAGCTCACTCTGGTGCTACGCTCGAGAATGGATTTGGTATCTCATTCTTAGGAGCAGTACAAGAAATTGATGATGAAAATTCTCTATTCTTTGTGAAGGAGGAGGCCAATCAATACATGATGATTGAAAATGTGAAGGTTTCTGTGGGTAATACTTATAATATCATTCGTACGTTTGGTAACGCAGGAATTGATAAAGCTAATTATGCCACAGAGATTGCTCCTTTCATTGTACCCTCTTACCAGCAAGGAGTGAAGAGTAGGGTAGAGGTTCATCTCCCTAAAGCGAAAGCAACTGCTTGGGCAAATCTCGATTTGCAAGGGACCGAAAGTGATGCTTTCTACATCGATGTAGAGGGAAAATATCCGTTTGCTTTCGAATTAATAGATGTAACCGACTGGGAAGTCGTTACAGAAAAATCTCGAATAGGTAGTGTAGGAGAGTATCCTCGCTACAACAATTGGGCAGAATCACGGGGGCTTAGTGATACCGATTGGTA
Source organism: Phocaeicola sp. (assembly GCA_051651025.1). Lineage (GTDB taxonomy): Bacteria > Bacteroidota > Bacteroidia > Bacteroidales > Bacteroidaceae > Phocaeicola. Next base: position 14,676 of record JBOFRN010000049.1, on the reverse strand, counting down.
CAAGTACAAGAACTAAGTATTTCTCCATTTGTCTATATTTCTAGATCCTTTCTAATGAGTGAATCCTTTGAATCACTTTTAAAATTGATTCCGGTAAATATTTGCTGCATCAAATTTCTCTTTGGCTTTTGTCTCCCCATTGGGATAGCCTATGGGAATAACATTAAGAGGAACTAAGTTGCTTGGAATATTCAAAATATTTCGAACCGCTTCTATGCGCTCTTTTCTTGGAAAAACCCCTGTCCATACCGCCCCTAATCCGAGTGAATGTGCTGCGAGTAAGAGGTTCTCTGTAGCAGCCGAACAGTCTTGAATCCAATAGTTGCGATCCACTTCAGTTAGCGCTCTATCTAGATTTCCACAAACCACAATGGCTAGATTTGCTTCGGCTGTCATCTTGGCGTAGGGTAAATTGGCAGCAAGGGTATCAAGTAGTGCTCTATCATCTACAACGATAAAGGCCCACGGTTGTTTATTCACAGCTGTTGGCGCTGCCATGGCTGCACGTAACAGAAGCTCTACCTTCTCACTCTCTACTTTTTGTGAAGTATACGAACGTACACTTGTTCTATTAAGTATAGATTCGATCGTCTCATTCTTTTCGGCAGAAACCTGCATCGTAGCAGGCGTATTGTCCGATTGGGTAATACTCGGTTTAATTACTAATGCAGTTAGCGCCGTTGCCAGAACGACATTGAGGATGGTAGATAAATGCTTCATAGTACTTAGTTATTTTAGTAACTCTACTTGATCTAGGTCGAAGAAAATGAACGCTCTTTATCCTATAATCAGGTAGAATTACTGACGAAATATTTCAGGGAATCTCTCTTATTCGTAATAGAGCTCAACAACATTTTGGTCTTTCGATTCAAAAGCAATGCGCTTGTTTCCATTCTTGCCTTTGAACTCTACAGTATACTTTCCATCTGGAAGGTATAGTACCAAATAGTCGTTCATATCTGCTGTGGGTCCACTTGTATTTCCCGAGGCTACTACTTTACCCTCTTGGTCAAGTACTTCGACTAGCTCAGCAACCCGGTCACCTGATACCTTATCGCAGCAGTTATTTTTGTATAGTTTAAATGCAACTCCATTCCCCTCACGTTTTTCAGCCTGTTCGGCTTGGTATAGCGCAATGTAGAAGTCAGTTACATCAATTCCTGGTACACTCTTGTCCTTTTTTGCCCAAACCATGGGAAAGTGTTGTCCATTTGCTTGCTCTTTCCACGCAGTAGCATACATCCAGGTTTCTGGTCTGCTCTTATCTGCTTTACCCGCACGCTCCAAGAACCATGATTTATTAAGTGCTTCGTTGGGGTAGTACTCTGTGAAGTACCACGCTCCATCAAACCATACTTCGCTCCAGTTGTGATTACCTTCGCCACTCACCCACAGTGGAGTTCCTGCAATGCGCGAAGGAATACCCATGGTACGGAATGCATCGGTAAGGATAATAGACAATCCACTACACGAAGCCATGCCAATTTCCATACTTTCGCTGGGTGATTGGTTGGGGCGTTTGCGTTTGGTGTTATACTCTACACCTACCAGCTCTTTAATGCTCTTATTAATGGTGTCGATTGCGACACGAACATCCTTCACATCCTTCACAAGCGGATATAGTTTGGTCCAAAACATCTCTCTCCAAGGTTCACGTGTTTCATCCATCGATGCGTAAGGCAACACATCATTAAAGAAAATCGAATCGGGTAGTTCTTTACACCAAGCAAAAGTTTCGCGTGCTTTGTAAGCCCAGTCAAGCTCTGTCAGCAAGAAATCTGCTGTAAGTGTATCTAAATCGCCCTTGGGCATATACTTTACAAGGAATTCCAATCCCTCACGTTGCGATTTGGGCACCGTTTTGAGTGCTTTTTTAATTTCTGGGTTGGTGTGTTGTGCACAAGCAGTAATTGCTGCAAAAACAATGGTAATAATTAAAAGTGCTTTCTTTTTCATATATAAGTTAGAATAGTGATCATTAAACTCCAAAAGGTTTCTCTATTTTTGTTTCTATGACAGGAAGATACCCATCACAAATGTACTCATATTTCTTCTTTTCTTCTTTATACCCCCTTAAAAAGTTTTACATATTTTATCCTTCATCCTTCAAATATATTGATAAATAGGTTGATACGGTGAAGGATTCCTTTTTTAAGCTCCGAATAACCTTCACTCATGCATTGTGGCTCGTTCATTTCCTTTTTTTGGTTTAGGTGAAAAAAATAGGTAAATTCGAAATACTCTTCGTAGTAGTCTAAAGCTACTAAAGGAGTGTTTCAAACTTACCTATTGCAAAATTCTTAGCGGTGAGCCTTCTCTGTTCCGTTAAGCCTATCTCTTTTCTTTGTTATTTTCGTGCCCCCTGCGTTCTCCAGATTCGCCCGAAACAGCTCTTAAAAGCTCGCGTTGGAACCGGATTTCACCCATTTGGATGAGGTAAATTTTCTTGGCAGGGAGAATTTTTTTGAAGCTCTTTAGATATTGTAAATCCAATTTATCTGCATCAATTCTAGCTTGAACCAGCTTATCTACAATCTCTTCATACTCTTTGTCGGTGGTAGACTCCTCTTTTCCTTTTTGGGCACTTTTCCAAGCTTTGTCATTTACCTCCTTCTTCTTATCCTGTAATTCAAAGAAAAGTGGGAAGAATTTCTCTGCTTCCTCTTTGCTGAGTTGTGCCTTTTTGGTTAAGAATTTCTCTTGGCGATTGCGGAACTCTTCTTTCGAGAATCCTCTCCCTTCCCTTGGAGTATTGGTACTTCTCTGTCCTTGCATTTGTGCTTGCGCAGAGAGAGTAAAGCAAAATAGTAGACAAGCTATAAGTAATCGTTGTATCATATTGAAATGGGGTATAGCGGTGAGTTAAAAATCAAATCCAGTTGCATCGGTCAAATATTGATAGAGCGTATAGTCGTCAATCATGGAGTAATTCATCATCTCCTCCACCTCTTCTTCACTAAGTTCTACCGTTTCGGCCGTTGTAAAGAGTGGTTGCTCCTTCGAGGCATCGCCTACAAAAAGTTTTATGCTGAACATCATCCCACAGAACATAGCAGCCATATAGACCCACGGTTTCATTTTTTGCCAGCGAGTTACTTCAGGTTCCTCTTGAATCTCCTTTTCAGGAAGCTTCTCCATCATCTCTTTGGCAAACTGCTCAAAGTATCCTTCGGGCACAGAAAAGGGATTGTCTGTTCCACATTTTTTGCGTATATCATTTTCTTCTTTCATGATTCATTCTCCTTTCTTCTTAGTAAGACTCTTCTCTTGCGAAAAGGTTTAAAATGCTTCCTTTAAAAATTGTTCTATTTTCTTGACTGCATGGTGATAAGAGGCTTTGAGTGCTCCCACACTGGTCCCCACTATTTCCGACATCTCTTCATACTTCATCTCCTGAAAATATTTTAGATTAAATACCATGCGCTGTTTCTCGGGCAGGGTATGTATCGCTTTCTGGAAAAGCAGTTCTGTTTCGTCTCCATTAAAATAGCTATCGCCTGCTAGCTTGCCTATGGCCACCTCACTCTCTTCCATCGAGGCCCCATTTTGTGCCTTTTGTTTGTTTAGGAAAGTGATCGATTCATTCAGAGCTATTCGGTAGAGCCAGGTCGATAATTTGGCATCACCACGAAAATAGTCAATGCTACTCCAGGCTTTCATGAATGTGTTTTGCAACAAATCGTTAGCGTCATCGTGCGAAAGAACCATCCGTCTAATCTGCCAGTATAGCTGTTCGCTATACTCTTTTACAATTAGTTCGAAAGCCCTTCGCTGTTTATAGGGGTCTTGCAGCCATGCGATAACTGTCTTTTCATTGTACTCCTTCATTCTAGTTATTTGTATTAAAAACTCGTGTCAGTTGGTTTGACTAAAAGTTAAGGCAAAAGTTTAATTTAAAGGGCTATTTTCATCCCCTCTTGTGCTAATTCGGTCTGAGCAAACTCACTCTTCGCCTCTTTGAGCAGCTCCGATTCATCCGTGTATCTAGCCGAGTAGTGACCAATTACTAATTTTTTGACCGCTGCTGCTTGTGCTATTTGGCCTGCTTGTGCAGCTGTAGAGTGAAAAGTCTCCTTGGCACGTCCTTGTTCGGACTCTGCAAAGGTAGCCTCATGGAAGAGTAGGTCTACTCCTTGAATTTGTTCCGTTATCTTAGGATGATAAAGCGTATCGGAGCAGTAGGCATATTTACGTGCCGGCAGTGATGGGGTAGTCAGTACCGAATTGGGTACTAGGGTGCCATCGGGTAGTGTAAAGTCGGCTCCATTTTTTATTCGATTCATCTCAAAGGTCGGTACCTTGTAAAAATCAACCATATCGCGCTTAATGTGATTGGGAGTCTGTTTTTCGGCAAAGAGGAAACCACATGTAGGTAGTCGATGTACCAAGGGAATGGTAGTGACCGTCAGTGAGCGATCATCATATATTACCTCTTGCTTGAATGGATTGATGTTGTGGAACTCTACTTTGTAGCTCATTCCCTTGCAGAAAAAGGCCAATTGTGGAGTTAAGATTCGCTCCAACTCCTCGTGTGCATAGATGTGCAGGGTAGCTGTTCGCCCCAATAATCCCAAGGTCGAGATAAGGCCCATTAGGCCAAAGCAATGGTCACCGTGTAGATGCGAAATGAAGATGTGGTTCAGTCTGGTAAATTTAAGCTTCGAGCGTCTAAACTGAAGTTGCGTTCCTTCGCCACAATCAATCATAAAGAGCTTATCGCGTACATTGATTACCTGCGAGGTAGATAGGTGTCGGTGGGTAGGTAGAGCCGAGCCACAGCCTAGAATATTTACTTCAAACTTTTCCATAGTAGCAAAGGTACAAAAAAAGGAGATACCCTTGCGAGTATCTCCTTTAAAGTATGTAAGAGAACTAAATTAGTTCTTTCCTTCCAATTGTTGTTTCAAAGCAGCAAGTGCATCGAAATCACCAAGAGTTGTAGAAGCAGCTTGGTTTTGGATAGAAGCAGTAGAGTTAGACTCTTCTCTTCTTGGGCTAGAAGTTTTCTTAGCAGATGCTTTCTTCTCAGCTCTCTCTTCAGCTTTCGCTACATCTTCAAAAATACGGCTGTGAGAAAGGATAATTCTCTTCGCATCTTTGTTGAATTCGATTACTTTGAATTCCATCTTCTCGTCCATTTGTGCTTGAGATCCGTCTTCTTTCACTAAGTGTTTTGGAGTTGCAAAACCTTCAACACCGTAAGGAAGAGATACTACAGCACCTTTGTCCAACATTTCGATGATAGTACCTTCGTGGATAGATCCTACTGTAAATACAGTTTCGAATACATCCCATGGGTTCTCTTCAAGTTGTTTGTGACCTAGGCTCAAACGACGGTTATCTTTGTCGATTTCCAATACTTGAACTTGGATGTCTGCACCAATTTGAGTAAACTCAGATGGGTGTTTTACTTTCTTGGTCCAAGAAAGATCAGAGATGTGGATCAAACCATCAACACCTTCTTCGATTTCAACAAACACACCAAAGTTAGTAAAGTTACGTACTTTAGCAGTGTGTTGAGAAGCTACTGGGTATTTAGTTTCGATAGTTTCCCATGGATCTTGTTTCAATTGTTTGATACCCAAAGACATTTTGCGTTCTTCGCGGTCTAGAGTCAATACAACTGCTTCTACTGCATCACCCACTTTCATGAAGTCTTGAGCAGAACGCAAGTGTTGTGACCATGACATTTCAGAAACGTGGATCAAACCTTCTACGCCTGGAGCGATTTCGATGAATGCACCGTAATCAGCCATAACAACTACTTTACCGTTTACTTTGTCACCTACTTGAAGTTCAGCGCTCAAAGCATCCCAAGGATGAGCAGTAAGTTGTTTTAGACCCAAAGCGATACGTTTTTTCTCATCATCAAAGTCAAGAATAACCACGTTCAATTTTTGATCCAATTCAACTACCTCTTTAGGATCGCTTACACGGCCCCAAGAAAGGTCAGTAATGTGTACCAAACCATCTACGCCACCAAGGTCGATGAATACCCCGTAAGATGTGATATTTTTAACAGTACCTTCAAGTACTTGTCCTTTTTCAAGTTTACCAATGATTTCTTTCTTTTGTTGCTCAAGTTCAGCTTCGATAAGCGCTTTGTGAGATACAACAACGTTTTTGAATTCTTGGTTGATCTTAACCACTTTGAATTCCATTGTTTTACCAACGAATACATCGTAGTCACGGATAGGCTTAACATCAATTTGAGAACCTGGTAAGAACGCTTCGATACCAAATACATCAACAATCATACCGCCCTTAGTACGACATTTGATAAAGCCTTTAATAATTTCTTCAGTCTCCAATGCAGCGTTAACACGATCCCAAGAACGAGTAGCACGTGCTTTTTTGTGAGAAAGGATCAATTGTCCTTTTTTGTCTTCTTGATTTTCGATGTATACCTCTACAGTATCACCTACAGTCAATTCGGGGTTGTAACGGAACTCATTCAAAGGAATGATACCATCTGATTTGTAACCAATGTTAACAACAACCTCGCGTTTGTTCATAGAGATAACTTTACCGTCAACTACCTCGCGGTCGTTCACTTTGTTAAGCGTGCTATCATAAGCTTGCTCAAGTTCTGCTTTGTTACCTGTTACAAAGCCTTCGCCTTGTTCGTACGCATCCCAGTTGAAATCTTCAACAGGAGCGATGTTTTTTAAATTTTCCATCATAATTTGTTAATACTTAGTTAATTGAGTGAGACATTATATGAACTAATTCAATTTCGGGCACAAAGATACAAAAATTCCCTGAAACGAATTACTGTTTCAAGGAATTTTCTTTGTTAATTGTCTCAAAAAGTGAGTAATTAATCTTCTAGTGTATAGTCTATTGTGGTCACCACCCGTATACGTTTAATATAAGGTGTATTGGGATCGCGATCCTCAATGCTAAACTGCCCTTGGTAGGCATTCTTAATTTTACCTAGTTTGCTTTCTGAATCTTTGGCAAACTTATCGGCCGATTGGCGTGCATTCTTGGTGGCCTCCTCAATCATTTGTGGTTTCACCTCGTTCAATCCTGTAAACTCATACACCACATTGTAGCGATAGTCTCCCCCTGTAATGGCAATCCCCTGCTTGAGTAGTTCGCTCTGTTCGCTAATGAGTTTGCGTATTAAATCTACCTTGGTAGAGGTTACAATGAGCACGCTGGTCACATTGTAGCGGTAAGGAGTAGGGTTGCTGTTGTATCGTTCGGCTTGCAAATCGATAATCTCGGGTGCATTAATGCTAATTTCATCTTCGGCTATTCCGTTCTCTTTTAAGAAACTCACGATGGTTTGATTGGTACTGTTTATCTTGCTATGAAGTGTTGGCAAATCATTGCCTATCTCTTTAAACAGTAAGGGCCAAGTTACCTTGTTGGCCGGAACCTGCATCTCTGCCAGCCCCTTTACATTGACAATTCGCTCTTTTTGCCCCAATACAGAGAGCCCCTTCATTATAAATAGACCCATAAAGATAAGTCCAAGGGCAACAATGGCTGCCTCTACTTTAAATTGTTTCATACGTTCTCTTTTTGTTTGATTTTCATAAATATGGCTTAAATATAGTATTAAGAACAAAGAAAAGAGAGATAGGTTTTTATTTATCTGACAAACGAGTAAGTAGGCGTAGGGTTAAATAGCAATACCAGCGGTGCTATTCTTCGGTTTATCCGCTTCTATTCTTTGGTTTATGCAGATCTATTCTTTAATTTCTGACAGAAATTGTCTAAACTCTGTCAGAAATTAATCAATTTTTGACAGAAATTCTCTAATTTTCAACAGAAATCAGAGAATAGAGAGGAGCATTACAAAGAATAGGGGCTGATAGATAAAAGTATCTATCAGCCCCTATCTGTTTATCTTTTTGTTTCCGAATAGGGTAGAGAAGCGCTCCTTGTTATTTCTTTAATCTAAATCGATAACGGTAATGCCCGCTCCGCCAAACTGCACATGCTCATCCCGGTAGTGCGATACGCCCGGTACCCCTGCTAAATAGTCGCGGATAAGTGTGCGCAAAATACCATTGCCTGTACCGTGTAATACCCGTACCCGGTTAATACCCAGTAGAATGGCATCGTCAACAAAGTACATAACTGCCTGAAGTGCATCGTTGCCCCGCATGCCTCGCACATCAAGATCTTGCTTAAAGTGCAACTTCTTCTCGTACACCTGATCTTGCGTTTCGGCGCTTACGAACGAGCTTTTGGCCGTGGCATTGTTTGTTTTCGGCGCATCGGTACGCTCCAAACGCTCCAGTTTTACATTGGTCTTAATCATACCAAAGGCCACAATAGCACTTTTTCCACTGATGCTTACCACTTCGCCCACCGTAGTTTGCCCCTTCATCTTTACGTGCGTGCCCACCTCAATGGGTTTCACTACCGGTGCAGCTTTAGGTGCAGCAGGTTTCACCTCTTGCGTTTGCCCTTTCTTATCCTTCTTTCGCTCCTGCTTCTGGCGCAAACGCTCCATCTTTTGTGCGATGTTCTCGTCTGCCTTCTCCTTATCGAGCTGACTAATTTGTTGCTTAAACTCATTCAGCTCATTCCGTGCACCACGCGTACGCTCCTTCTCGGCCTGCGCCTCCTTGATGGTGCGGATGGTATTCTCAATGCGTGCATTCGACTCTTGCAACACCCGTTCTGCCTCTTGCTTGGCCGTGCGTAGAATCTCCTTGCGACTCTTTTCGAGGATCGAAATCTCTGCCTCGTACTTCGCAATGGTATCCTCCATCTGCTTCTCGCGCTTACGAATGTTCTGACGCTTGCTCTCCCAGTAACGCTTATCACGTACAATGTCTTGCAAATACTTGTCGGCATTGATATACTCACTACCTACAATTTCCGAAGCATCGGCAATTACCTCCTCGGGCAAACCAATCTTGCGCGCAATCTCTACCGCAAACGAGCTACCCGGATTGCCAATCTGCAGTTGGAAAAGTGCCTGCATGTGGTGACGATCGTACAGCATAGCCCCATTAATCACCCCCTCGTGATCCTCGGCAAAGTGTTTTAAGTTTTGGTAGTGAGTCGTAATCACCCCGAACGTACCCTTCGTATTGAAGCGCTTCAATACCGCCTCGGCTATGGCCCCCCCAATTTGTGGCTCCGTACCTCCCCCGAACTCATCAATCAAGATCAGGCTACGATCATCACACTGACGCATCATGTTCTTCATGTTCGTGAGGTGCGACGAGTAGGTACTCAAATCATCCTCGATTGATTGCTCATCGCCTATGTCGATAAAGATACCGCCAAAGAGCCCCGCACGACTCTGCTCGTGCAACGGAATAGCCATACCACACTGCAACATGTACTGCAGCAAGCCCACCGTTTTTAGGCAGACCGATTTACCACCGGCATTGGGTCCCGATATAATTAAGATGCGCTTCTCGCGCGTAAGTTCAATGTCGAGCGGCACCACCTTCTTGTTTTGTTTAGCCAGAGAAAGCTGTAATAACGGGTGAATAGCTGTTCGCCAAGCCAATACCTCGGTGTTCTCGACCGTTGGCTTAATGGCATTGGTCAAGACCGCAAAGTGCGCCTTGGCCCGTACAAAATCGACCTCGGCCAAGAATTCGTACGATTGCAGGATGGCAGGAATCTCCGGACGCAATCCAATGGTAAAGTTGGTCAATATGCGAATAATCTCTCTTCGCTCTTCCCCCTCTAACTCGCGGATGCGGTTGTTGGCCTCTACCACCTCGGCCGGTTCAATAAAGACCGTTTTACCTGTAGCCGACTCATCGTGTACAATCCCCTTAACCTTTCTCTTTAATCCAGGAGCCACCGGAATTACCAAACGGCCATCGCGCATAGTAGGGGTTACATCCTTCTCTACATACCCCTCGGTTTGTGCCCTGCGCAGAATAGACTGCAAGGTACGCGAGATGGAACTCGTGGTAGCTGCCAACTCCCTGCGGATTTGCAACAGTTGGTTGGATGCATTGTCCTTTACCTTACCATACTTATCGAGAATGGCATTGATCTGTGCAATGAAGGGAGGGAAGGTCATCACATCGCCCGCCAAACGTTGCAGGGCAGGGTAGGGGGTAGCACCCTCCTCATCCTCGCGGTGTAAGAACGAAACAATGTCGCGAATAGTCTCTAATGAACGACGCAAATCGAACAGCTCGTGCTCATCCAAATACATACCCTCAATCCGAATACGCTTGAGTGAGTGGCGCACATCAAAAAAGTATTGATCGGGAAAACTATCCTCCTCTTGAATGATGCGCACAAACTCCATGGTCTGATCCAGGCGTTCGTTAATCTCGTCGAAAGCTTGCATAAAACTCATCTCGTCTACGCGCTCCTCGCCAAGTGGACTTAAGCATTTTTCTTTTAATAGGTGGCGAATGGTATCGAAACCAATCTTGTGCTCAAAGTTTTGAGGGTATATCATTGTCTTCTATTTGACTTTTTAATTCAGGTACAAAAGTACGATTAGTAAAATTATTTTCAAAAAAAGTGCATTACTATTTGCATAATTAAAAAAAAGCCGTACCTTTGCATCGCTTTTGGAAGGAAGCACTCTTAGAAAGAGTTCTTGGAGAGATGGCAGAGTGATCGATTGCGGCGGTCTTGAAAACCGTTGAACCGCGAGGTTCCGGGGGTTTGAATCCCTCTCTCTCCGCTGATAGGTAAAGCCAATAGGCGACACTAAAAAGCTAAACCCTACAAAATCAACGTTTTGTAGGGTTTTTTCTTGCATATATGGCTCATGTCGAAAGTCATCCAAAAGCCAAAAACTACCCTACTTCTGTGACCAATTCGTGACCGATTCCTATTTTTCCAAAATAGGTCACAGAAATTACTTGTTTAGCCTTTTACTGTCCACCTTTGGCACAGCTACAATTATTTCATTTTCAGTCTATAAATTAATTTTGTAATGATTAAAAATGAAGTTATGAAGAGTACATTTAAGATTCTTTTCTACGTGAAAAGAAATGCTGTTCGGAAAAATGGCCACTTGCCCATTGTTGCCAGGATTACGATTGATGGAAAAATCTCTCAGTTTAGTACCAAAATTGAAGTTGCCCCGGAAATGTGGAGCGTAGCCTTAGGCAGAGCCTCTGGATTAACCAAAGAGAGCAAACGAATCAATGCGCTATTGGAAGAAATTAAGGCTACCATTCATCGTGTTTACCACGAAATGCAACGCAGGGATAGTTATGTAACCTCAGAAAAGCTAAAGAATGAGTTCTTAGGCATTACCGAAAATCACGACACCCTACTTGATCTATTCAAGAAACACAACGAGGATGTGCAGAAACTAATTGGTATCAGTAAATCGGCTTCCACTTACCAGAAATACGAGGTTACTCGCAAACACCTACAACGCTTTGTAGAGACCAAGTATAAAATCTCCGACATCTCTATCAAAGAGATTAATCACATGTTCATTACGGATTTTGAGCTTTATCTTTTAACCGATGGTGGCTGTAAGCAGAATACCACGGCTAAGTTTATGCAATTCTTCAAACGCATCATTATTATTGCCAAGAACAATGGGCTAATCATTGGAGACCCTTTTGCCAATTACAAAATCCGTATTAAAAGGTGGATAGAGGCTATCTGACCGAGGAGGAGTTATCCAGAATCATCAAGAAGAAAATATCTACCCCTCGTTTGGAACACGTGCGAGATATCTTTGTCTTCTCTTGTTTCACAGGGTTAGCCTACATTGATGTAAAAAACCTTCGAGCTGAAAACATTCGTACCTCTTTTGATGGTAATCTCTGGATAATGACCAAACGACAAAAGACCGATACCGAAGTAAATGTGCCGCTACTGAAAGTCCCTCAAATGATTTTAGCGAAGTACAAAGGAAAACTTCCCAAAGATGAGATTCTACCTATCATGAGCAATCAAAAAATGAATAGCTACTTGAAGGAGATTGGTGACCTGTGCTCAATAGATAAAAATCTCACCTTTCACCTTGCTAGGCATACTTTCGCAACTACAACCACGCTTGCCAAGGGTGTGCCTATTGAGACCGTCAGCAAGATGTTGGGGCATACCAACATCGAGACCACTCAAATCTATGCTCGTATTACCAATAGTAAAATAAGTAACGATATGAAAGGATTGTCTGAAAAGTTATCCAATGTAGAACAAATATACCAGGAGGCGGAATTTGGTAATAAGAGAAAGTCTGCAAAGGTTTAACTGACAACTAATTATATTCAGTTCTGTGACAGAAAGACCTTAGGAAAACTCCGTCACAGAATCGGTCACAAAAATTACCCACACATGTTATGGAATTACAACTTATCCAACAAAAGATATTCGAAATACGAGGCTGTAGAGTGATGTTAGATTTTCATCTTGCAGCACTCTATGGAGTACCTACAAAAGTATTGAAACAAGCGGTAAAGCGCAACGAGAAACGCTTTCCTGGCGATTTCAAATTTACACTCACCAACAGCGAGCTGGATCAACTGGTCACAGATTGTGACCAGTTCCCCTCATCACTAAAACACTCCTCTGTTTTACCCGATTGTTACACCGAACAGGGAATTGCTATGCTATCGAGTGTGCTACGTTCTGATACTGCTATTGAAGTAAACATTGCCATTATGCGCACATTCGTCGCCATCCGCCAAATGGTGATTGGTTACGATGAACTGCTCCAGCGGATTGAGGCATTGGAGATCTCTTCTGATGCACAGTTTAATGAGATTTATCAGGCTCTTACACAAATAATGAGTAAGCCAGAGCCTGCTCCAAGACGAAGAATAGGGTTTAATGCAAATAAAGAATAATATGGAACGAGGAAAATTGATTCTTACCCGAAATCTGGATACGCATACTATTTCGATTAGTATTAAACTGGTTGATAGTACTGTGTGGCTGTCTAAGTATGAGATAGCAGAGCTGTTTGATGTCCATTTGCCTATGGTAACAGCAAACCTCAAGGTACTTTTCAGTACCAATGAGTTAATGGAATCTGATGTTACACGTTCTTACCCTTATACAGGTAGCAAGGGTAAAAAGTATATAACTACGTTGTACAATCTTGATGTTGTAATAGCTCTTGCCTTTCGTATGAAGGGAGGAAATTGTCGTGCTTTCCGTGAGTGGTTGCGTGAACAGGTAAAGCGACCTATTCAGCAAAGTAAACAGCCTATCTTAATTCAATTAGGCAAAACTAGTTCTGAGCACTAATTAGCTGTTGAACTATAGAGTACCTATTGCTTAGGTTTCCAGCTTAAAGTATGATTTAATTAGCCAATTAGATTATTTCTTGTCATATGGCAAGCAGTATCTAGTTAGGTAAGCTTACTTTTGTATTTATACATAACGACTCAAAACCTTTTAAAAACAAGTTTTCGGATTGTGTAATGACAGGCATCATATTTAAATATTTGATGGGGAAAGATAGCCTATATTATGAAAGAGAGTGCTAACTATTGTTATTCAAACGATTTGGCTTGAGCCATAACGAATTTATGAGATTCGCAACTCACCAACATTGCAATATAATTACTATTTTATCCATGCAATTATTATGTCTAAGCTCATGTCACTGGAGGTGGGTGTAGAGCTCAAATCGTTTGAATCTTACCAAGATTATCATTGAAAATAAATCCGAAATAAGTGTCTAATTCTGTTTAAACTATTAAGATTAAAACTAGCACAAATGAAACCAGGGAATGCAATTCCAATTAACCCTCAAGCAGGTCAAGTTTTTAAAGAAGGAGATTTTGTATCAGGTGATGTCATAGGCTATATAGGAATAACCGATAACTCCAATCCTGATAATCCTCATTTATCTTTTGATTTAACTCCAATGGGTGGAACATGAGTTGACCTTGTCTGCTTCTAAATATATCAATGGAGCCAACTAGCTTTATTGTCGCTGCACCTTGTGATTGGAGATGTAGAATCTTTTTGATTACTTTTGGATAAACCTTCAAACTTCGCTGATATGAAAAAACTACATTTAATAATAAATCTGTTCGTAGTATCATTTACAGCTATATTTGCTCAACAAATAGTTCCTTATCCTGGCGTTTTTAGTGTTGGAGGGTTAGAGTTGGGTGTTGACTATACCGATGCTCAAATGAGAATGAAACTTGGAATACCTACCAAATTTGAGATTCAGAATAGTGAGTCTGGAGGTATACGAGAGTATCAATACGGTGCATCTGGAAATCATGATTATTTCTTTTGGTCTGGTTATAATGGTTTTGAAACATTTGTACTTAGAACCAACAAATATGCTCTTTTTGATGGTAAAGTTAGAGTTGGGGATAACATATCTGTTTTTAACACACTTAGTTTTGGACAATTAACAATGAAGTCTAATACACTTTATTATTTCGATTTCGACAGACTTGATGCCTCTTTAGAGATCACGACCAATCCGGCAGGGGTGATTGCGATATTAGCTTTCTCAATCCCGATGTAATAACTTACAATGTAGATATTCATTTCACATTGCATTTTTGGATGTCCACGTAATCGCCTTACAAAATGAGATAAAAGATAGAAAATTTATAATACTAATATAATACAAAGTTGCATCCCTTCACCACCTGTTAATACGAGGGTGTGCATTTCACTTGTTAGCCCGATTGACATCACAGTCGTTTGTAAGAGGCTGTTTTTTTATTTACTCATAGTAAATAGTGAACTCAATGGCATAAACGATCAAGCTTCGCTGATATG
>JBOFRN010000048.1:0-193267 GCA_051651025.1 Phocaeicola sp. | reverse complement strand
AAACAATCGCCTAGATCAGGCGATGGAATGAAAGATACAATAGACATATAGAATCGTGAGATTCAGATCAAAAAGAAGCACATAAATAAACAAACAAAAGCTTTCAAATAGAATCATTCGCCTACAACAACGATGATTCTACTCTATGTAACGAATTCTTACTTTCACCATTACACATTATAAATCAACTAATTAAACGTGGTGAAACTAAGAAAAAAGTTTTAAAAATGGAAAAATTAGAGCAAAACAAGCGGTTGCGCAAACAGGTACAACCGCTTATACAACAAGGTACAACCGTTTGTGCAACTCAAAACAACCGCACGTTTTAAGACAAGAAGAGAGAGGTTATGGCTACTAACCCAGTCAAGAAATAGAGAAAAGGCCTTTATCGAAGGTTTGCTCTACATTTCTGCTTTCACTCTGTTTCACTCCTGCCCGATTACTATTTTTGGGAAAATGGATCATCATTTTGAGGCTTATTTTTTCGATTTTGGTTAGCAAAATTACTGGGAATTTATAGAACTTATTCTACGCCCAACGTTCCATACAACCACTGATTCCATGCATCATACTGTTCTTGGAACCAAAAGTGTCCCGTTTCCAAGTAAGGGTGTAACTCTTTGGTAGCTGTAACACTATTGTAGGCAGCATACATGGAAGTAGGTGTACAAACCTCATCATTGTATCCCCAACTAAACCAACCCGGTACGGTCACTTGCTTGGCAAAGTTCACCACATCATAGTAGGAAATTGATTCTATCTGTGTCTCAGTAGGCGACGTATTGTAGAACAAATAGTGTGGCCAGCCACCTGCTGTTTGATGCAGAGGGGCTGCAAGATCACACAAAGCAGGATGTACAGCTGCATACGAAGTGACGCGATGATCGAGAGCAGCCACAATTACCGAAAGTGCACCTCCTTGACTAGAACCAGTAACAGCAAGTGCCTCACCATTATACTCGGGTAATTCACACAAAAAATCAACCGAACGAATAGCCCCCATAATCACTCGCATGTAGTAGTTCTCTGTTTTACTATCGGTATGTATGTTCCAATAATTAGTCAATGCACCACTAAAGAGATCTTCGTAGAATGATTGTTCTAAGGTAACCGGAATGCCATGTATCCCTATTTCGAGTGTAATCACCCCTTTTGATGCGGTGTAAATATCGCCGTAATAGGGTCGAATACCCGCACCAGGTACACGCAACAGAGCAGGATATTTCCCTTTGGCTTTGGGTTTAGAAAGGATGCCATAGGTACGTGAACCCCAACGCATGTTATTAAAACTCACTTCATATACCTCTACATTGTGGGTGCATCGTTCAGGAAGTAGTCTGAAAGTGGGTTCGAGCGCAATGCCTCTGGCCGACTGACAAGCTTGACTCCAGAAAGTGGTAAAATCAGCTGGAAGCTTTGTGAAAGGTGTGATAGATTCAGGGTTATATCCTACAGCAGCTCCTCCTTCATAGGTTTTACCACCAACGTGTGCCTTTACTTTACAGCGCAAAAATCCGGGTTTAGAGAGCTTGCTGCTAACAACAAGTTTGCCATCGGATAGAACCAGCTGACTCTTCTTTTCAGTGGGATACATTTCGGGTCCCAATTCATACTCAATAACTGCTCCAGGAAGCAAGTTCTGCGCTTTGTATACTTGAATCGTAAAGTGGCAAAATTCGTTTAGCTTGTAGAGCCAATCCGTATGGTTGGGAGAAACAACGACCCGTATCTCCTCTCCACGTATTTGTGAAGATAGAGTGCTTAAAAGAAAGAAACTAATAAAAAGTAGAGAGAATGCTTTTCGGATCATAATCATAGAAGTATTTAAAAGGTTGTATTCAGCAGGCAAAGCTAGTACATCCATTTGGATTGAACCACGCTTATGTTATCTCTGTTTGATACTTTCTTATCTATATTAGGTGTAAAACTCAATGAAATTAGCAATCGATTCCTTGTTTATATAGAGACTATTTCATTTTTTTACATAAATTTGCGAAAACGTTTTTTTTATAGAGACCATGAGGAAAAATAGCACTACTATAACGGAAGTTACGCCTTTATCGGATCGAGACTGTTTTTATATAGCCGATAGAGTAAAGGAGAGTTTTACCTATCCCATGCACAGTCATCCTGAATTTGAATTAAATTTTATTGGGAATGGTGCAGGGGTTCAACGTACAATAGGCGATTCGACCGAGGTGATTGGACATTATGATTTGGTTTTAATTACAAGCGAAAAGCTAGAACATGTATGGGAACAGGGCGAATGTGCATCTAAAACGATTCGAGAGATTACCATTCAATTCTCACCCAACCTTTTTTCACGGGGAGTTGCAGAGAAAAACCAATTTGCAAGCATTCAGAAAATGCTAGAACGGGCTCAAAAAGGACTTAGTTTTCCTATGGAAGCAATTTTAAAAGTCTATAATTCTTTAAATGAGCTTACTATAGAAAAAAGGGGGTTCTATGCGGTTATTAAGTTTCTAACTATTTTATACGAACTATCACTGTACGAAGAGGCGAAAGAGTTATCGAGTAGTTCGTTTACACGAGCGGCAAATGCATCAGACAGCCGTCGGATAAGTAAAGTGCAGAAGTATATAGAGAAGCATTACAAAGAGGAGCTGCGCTTAGCACACCTAGCAGAGTTGGTGAATATGACCCCTGTCTCCTTCAGCCGCTTTTTCCATCTCCGTACAGGAAAAACACTCTCAGATTACATTATCGACATCCGAATTGGTTTTGCTTCACGCATGTTGGTTGATACTACAACCTCGATAGCCGAGATTTGCTACGAATGCGGTTTCAACAATTTATCAAACTTTAATCGGATTTTCAAAAAGAAAAAAGAGTGTCCACCTAAAGAGTTCCGCGACAATTTCCGCAAGAAAAGATTGCTTATTTAAGGAGATCCTAACAGATGAAATGGTTGGATTAAATGTAGAACGAGGTAAGAAATTATTCTTACCTCGTTCTACATTCTACTTTTCAGAAGGAGGAATCAATCTATCGGTTTGACAATTGATTGTTGCTTCTTTAGAGTGATTCTAGAAGGTAATCACCTGATATCCTTGCTGCAAATAGTCGCTCAAAGGTTTTCCCATAGGTAGCACATCGTATGCCAATGATTTTAATTGATCGGTCACTCCGTATGCTTCCGAACAAGCAATGCAAGCCTCAATTTTCACCCCATCGGTACGCATTTGTGCTATTTTTTGCTGTAATTCCAAATTCTGAGCAATTAAATTGGCAGATGGGCCCCAAATAACAAGAGTAACCTCTGAAAACCAATTGACACGCTTTGCTGCATGTGAGTACATAAGGGCTACTCGCTCTGCCACCATGGGATCATCACTACTCCAAACCACAACCAATTTGTTATTGTTGGCTGCTCTGACTTGCTGAATCAAATGGGCCATAACCTCTTCTACATCCGCCCGCTTTTTATAGTCAGGGTTCAGGTATGCATAGCGAATAATTCCTCTCTCATCAATAATATATGTAGCTGGAATAGGAAGCTCTGCACTTTGACTTCCATTGTGCTTGCTTAAAGCAAACTTACTCTCGTAGGCATCGGCAACCTCGGGAGTTAACTTAAATACAAGATCAAACTGACGAGCCACGTCATTATTTAAATCGGACAATACTTGAAAGGAGAGTTCATTCTTTTGGGAGGTAGAGAGAGTCTGGTCAGGTAGTTCAGGAGATAAAGCAACGAGGGTAGCTCCGAGAGCTAAAACCTCTTGGTTTTTATCAGCCAATTCCTTCAAGGCAAGGTTGCAGTAAGGACACCAGCCACCTCGGTACCAAGTTAAAATAACAGGTCCCTTTTCTAAGAGTGTGTACAAAGGAACTGATTCACCATTTTGGTTATTCAATGTAAAGTTGGGTGCTTTATCACCCACTTTTAAGCCTTGGTTTACATTCTGAGCAGTGGTCAAAAAGGTGCTAAAAATGGTAATCAGTACAAATGTTAATAGCTTCATGTTTGTTTTTCATTTAAAAGTTACTTATTCAGGAGGATTATTCTCTCATTACCTATATAGTCGGTAAAAGGATTATTTCCTGACAACCTTGGGAGAATTTACCTCTCTCCTGTCAGGAATTGGAACAATTAGAGACTATACCATTGAGAGCCCCGTCCATTCCGTAAGAGGAGTATGGGGAATCAAGAAGTAAAAATAGTATAATTCTAGAAATGAAATTTCATAGGCTTGGCAAAAATGCGTACTATTGATTATTGAAGAGACTTATTAAAACAAAGAGATAAAAGTCCAGAGACGCAACCTATATCAAAACATGAATACAACAGAAGCTACTATCACGCCGGAACAAATTGAAAGATGGATTAATGAACACTCCAGCTACCTCTTGCAGCGAGCCTATACTTTACTTTCTGTAAAAGAGGATGCAGAAGATGTAGTACAAGAGGTGTTTCTCTCATTGTGCCATTCAAAAGCTTCATACCAAGGGAAAAGTTCTATTCGCACTTGGTTATCGGCTATCTTACAGAATAAAATAGCCGACCTCTATAAAAAGAGATACCGAATGCAACGGGCCTCTTTTAGTACGGTATTTGATGAACATGGGGAGTGGAAGACTGCCTATGCACCTATAGAGTGGCAGCAAACAGAGGATGCACTAAACGACCCTGAGTTTACAGCCATATTTGCGAACTGCTTAGAAAAGCTTCCCACACAATGGAAAATCATCCTAAATGAAGCCTACTTCTCCGACAAAAAAGCAGGAGAGATTTGCAGTGCATTCGAGATAACCACCAGCAATTATTGGAAGATACTACAGCGAAGTCGCATACAGCTGAAGAAGTGCCTAGATGTAAATTGGTTTCAAACAATCTAATAGCCCTATGTATAAAGATTTTATCCATTTTTTTGTCCTCTCTTGTCAGAAGGCTACCTACTTACTAGAGAAAAGGAATCATACCCGCTTAACTGTTTTGGAAAAGTGGCAGTTAAAGCTACACTTGTCCATTTGCGGATATTGTGCAGGATACGACAAAGAGGCTCGTTTGATAGATGAAGCGATTCGAAAAGTAGCTGAGGAAGGCAAGGAAAAGGGAAATAGAAAGTTCTCCCATCTAGAAGTTGAAGAGTTTAAGCAACGAACCGTTAAGAAAGTAAAACATAGAAGCAAAGAGATAGGCAAATAAGAAGAAAGAAGCTATAAACAGCACCCTATTAACTCCTCAGTTGAGTCGTAATATATTGCTGCTTATAGCTTCAAAAGCATCTAGTTTCAGTTCAACTCGTACCTCTTCTACTTTATCCAATATTGGTTGCGTCCCAAAAAGCCACGTTTATCCAATGAACCACGTAACTTTAGTTTACTCGTTTCCTTATCATAACTAATGGTTACATAATAGGTTTTACCACTCTTTGGATCGAGAATCGTTCCGCCTCTAAGCTCTCCATCGACCTCCTTCATTTGGCGAATAATAGTCATACCAGTCAAGGGTTTACCTTTTTCTTCACCTTCACAAGCCGTACAGACTGCATTGGGCGATTTAAGCATTTCACGGATAGTTCCATAATAGAAACCGCTCTGTTCTTTATAAATTTCCACCAAAGAGTGCTGTTCGCCTGTTTTCTCATCGACTGTTTTCCAATGTCCTACGATAGAGCTAATCTGCGCATGAGCCATAGAGGTTACACCCAAAAAGAGAATGCCAGAAAGAAGACGTTTGGTGTTGCTACTTTTTTTCATTTTGTTTGTTTTAAATGAGTCTGTTATATATCGTTGAATAGCGGGAATAAACTAAGTTTTTAACACAGCCTATCTCCCTGAAAAGGGTGCAAAGTTACAGATTAGATTCAAATGAAACAAGTAAAAACAATAACAAACTAATAAACAGGCATATAGCAATTTATTAATTGCAAAACACAACCATTATAAAGACGATTGATTGGAAATAATGGAGTAATAAAAGAGCTTGTGAGGAATAAGAAGTGGAGTAACTCCTTCATTCTTCACAAGCTCTATCATCTATTTCTATCTATTCCTTAAAGAATAGTACTACTAAGAAGTAAAGAGAGATTAGGTATAAGGCTTACTTGCCCATAGCCTCGGTAAGTATTGTAGCCAACTCATTCGCTTGAAACCCTTCGGCAATCACTTTTCCATTTGGATCGACCAAGACAAAATAGGGAATCGAGTTGAAAGAGTAGAGTTTAGTAATGTGTGCACCTGCATCATCGGCACGTACTTGTACCCAGTTTAACTCTTTACTCTCGACAGCTTTCTCCCAAGCCGCTTCATTTTTATCGAGCGAAACACCTAGGATTTCAAATCCATTTGCTTTCTGTTTTTCATAAACCTCCTTCAAGAAGGGTGCAGCTGCATGACAAGGGGGGCACCAAGAGGCCCAGAAGTCAATCAATACATATTTCCCTTTGAAATCGCTTAATGCAACTTGCTTTTTGGTCCCCAATTGTTCATAGGAAAAGGCAGGTGCTTCTGCTCCTTTTTTAACCTTCTGCGCATAAAGCGTACTAACTCCAAAAGTAAGAATAAGGCTTAAGATTGTAAGCCTTACTACATTCATTGTTTTTTTCATTTCATCTATTTTTAAAGTGTTCAATTATACTACTCTTCACTCGTAATCCATGCTACAATCTCAGAATCATCGGGCTTGGTCATGGGCGATATTACTTTATACAAAGTACCATCTCGATTAATTAGAAACTTCTGAAAATTCCATGACACCTTATAGTTGCCTTTCTTATTTAGTGATTCTGTGGTTAGCCAGTTATAAATAGGTGCTTTACCCTCTCCTTTTACGCTAATTTTAGACATCATGGGGAAAGAGACTCCAAAGTTTAGATTGCAAAACTCTTTAATCTCTTCATTTGTACCAGACTCTTGCTCTCTAAAATCGTTACAAGGAAAAGCTACAATTTCGAATCCTTTCTCTTTATAAGCTTCATAAATAGCTTGTAGCGTTTTGTACTGTGGGGTAAGGCCACAAGCAGAAGCAACATTCACAATCATTATTTTCTTTCCACGCAAGGCTTCGAAAGAAAAAGGCTCTCCATCAATATTCTCTACCGTATAGTCATAAATGGAGGCTTGCTCTTGAGCAACTAATTGAAGAGGGGCCAATAAGACAAGCAGAAGTGCCCAAATTTTCCAAGAAGGAAGTGCGAATCTTTTGATTCCGCACGAAGTCATAATTTTCATAATCAACTCTTTTAGGTAATTGGTTTAAACAACCTGATTATAGGGTTCTAACTATATAGTCTGTCTCAACAACCATTCCTGACAACTGGTTCGTTAAAAAACAGATTTAAAATCGGAACGATCCTTAAGTGATTATTCAGCCAATAAAATGAGTAGGTGCTCAAGAGACAAGCTGAATCAACATCCGCATAAATTGAATGTAAAACCAATCACTAATCGAGTAGTCGATAAAAGGCAGTTCGATCCAGAATTTTTCCTTTTCCGGCCTGCAAAGAGAGAACACCTTGGTTCGTCAACTCCGAGAAGGCTCGAGAGAGTGAAGGGCGCTCTACCCCAAAGTATTCTGCCAAGCCAGCAACCGTTCGGTCAAGATGAAACTCCCCCTCTTTTTCACGAGAAAGAAGGTAGTAAGCTATTTTTGATTTAATGCCTTTCTGAGCAAATATCTTAAGCCGATCCGATAAATACTGCATACGATTGGCACTGAACGCAAGAAAGCGACGCAGAAATTCGGGATTCAGACGCATCTCCTCCTCTACTGCTGCACGATTGGTGATGTAAAGTTCGCACTCCTCCAAAGCAATTACATCGACAGGAAATCGGTTTTGATCGGAGAAAAGAAAAGCGATGGCAAGTGGACAAGGAGCCTCCATATCCTCAATCGGTAGAGCAAAACCCGATTCAGATACCATCTCGGTACGTACACTTCCACGTGCCAACCAGTAAAGATGGACAACTCTATCGCCTTGTCTGGCTATATACTCTCCTTTCTTATAGCGCTTGAGCACGTGAGGAAGGGAGGCAAAAAGGGCAAGGTCTTCTTTCTTCATAGAATTAATTGTTTCCACAAACATAGCCAAAAAATAGTAGAATACAGCTAGGCCCTTATTAAAACTCTCCTTTTTTTCTATAACAGATTGAAGTGGCACCCCCCTACTCGATTCCCCTTTAAAGAGCATCCGAAGAGTGAGCAAATCACCTAAAGGTTAATAAGTTGCGGTAGTAGGAATCCGAATTCGAAACAAATAGAGAGCCTTGCTGTTATTTTTTAGCAGGCAAAAGCAACGGTGTGACATTTGTTACGCATAGTCCTACAAAAAGAAATTATCTTTGTACCCTAAATAGAGGAAGACAATGAAAACGAAAAGAAAAATAATAAGCATAAACGAAGAGCTCTGTAATGGATGTGGCAACTGCATTGAGGGATGCCACGAAGGAGCCCTTCAATTAATCGATAACAAAGCACGAATTGTTAGCGAATTGTATTGCGATGGGTTGGGGGCTTGCATAGGCGAATGCCCTACCAACGCTATCACCATTGAAGAGAAGGAGGCAGAACCCTACAATGAGGTGGCTGTGATTGAACGAATAGCACCCAAAGGAGAGAAAACGGTATTGGCCCACCTGAAACATCTAAAGGAGCATGGCGAAACACTCTATATAGAGCAGGCTGTAGCCTATATAAAAGAGAACAAGCTACCTATTAATTTGGAGGTATTAACCGAGGAAAAGCCCAAGCTTGCATGTGGATGTCCCGGGAGCATGGCTCGCTCGTTCAATCAAGCACCTGTGCATTCATTGGCACCTGCTGCAGGGCCAAGTCGTTTGGGGGCACTCACACATTGGCCTATTCAACTTCACTTAATTCGCCCTGAAGCTAGTTTTCTAGCAGGAGCCGATGTGATTGTGGCAGCCGACTGTACAGCCTATGCCTTTGCCGATTTCCACAATCGCTTCTTACGTGGCAAGAAGCTGGTAATAGCTTGCCCCAAATTGGATAGCAACCAAGAAACTTACGTAGCCAAACTCACACAAATGATGAACGAAGGGTCTATCAATACCCTTACCGTTGTCATCATGGAGGTACCTTGCTGCAGTGGATTGATGCACTTAGCCAAGCTAGCAGCCGAAAGAGCCACACGTAAAGTTCCCATTAAACGCATTGTGATTGGTGTAGAAGGAGCTATTCAGTCTGAAAGCTGGATCTAGTCCCTTGATTGTAAAAAGTACATAGAGATCAATGAGCCTATAGTAATCCGTTGGAATTTAGAATAAACAGAATGATCCTTGTCCCACTTGTAGAGAGTAGGACAAGGATCTTTTTTTTATAACCATCCCTTCATTCTTTTTAACAAGAAGTCGGCACTATGTAATTTTTACCTATATTTGCAAAAGCTCCATTTTACAAATAAGTTGCTCCCACTTGAATGATGGTTAGAAACCATACGTAAGAGTGAATACAATTATGCTTTCTATTTGTAAAAAAATGGAACTTATTACCTTGATTAATCTTTTTTTAAAAACAGATGGCGGTAGCCTATTCACCTATCTATGCCATTGTAGAAAATAATACTAGAAATATGTACTTCCACCCTGAGATGGAGACTCTTAGTCGTCCAGAAATTAAGCAGCTACAACTAGTGCGGTTGCAAGAGACCATTCAGCACTGCATGAATGCGAGCTTCTACAAAGAGCGATTTTCCCAAGAAAAGATAGCCCCTAGTGATATTAAATCGTTAGATGATCTTCGACGAATTCCTTTTACCACCAAAGAAGATTTGCGAAATACCTATCCATTCGGACTAGCTTCGGTTTCGCTTGATAAGTGTGTCAGATTACACTCATCGAGTGGTACAACAGGTAACCCTACTGTTATTCTACACACCCAAGGCGATATTGATAATTGGGCAGAAGCAGTCGCTAGATGCCTCTACATGGTGGGACTCCGTAAAGAGGATGTTTTCCAGAATTCATCGGGATACGGTATGTTCACGGGAGGATTGGGCTTTCAGTATGGGGCTGAGCGCATGAAAATGCTAACGGTTCCTGCTGCTGCCGGTAACACCAAACGGCAAATCAAATTTATGACCGATTTTGGTACCACGGCTGTACATGCCATTCCAAGTTATGCCACACGTATAGCCGAAGTAATGGAGGAGATGGGTGTGGATCCGCGTAAGGATACCCAATTAACCACACTAATAATTGGTGCAGAACCCCATACAGAGGCGCAGAGGCAACGAATAGAGGAGATGCTGGGAGTAAAGGCATACAACTCATTCGGTATGTCGGAGATGTGTGGACCGGGTGTAGCCTTTGAGTGCAAAGAGCAGAATGGTCTCCATATCTGGGAAGATTACTACTTGGTAGAGATTATTAACCCCGACACATTGGAGCCCGTAAAAGAGGGAGAAGTAGGTGAATTGGTACTAACCACACTTAATCGTGAAGCGATGCCTTTGCTTCGATACCGTACGCGTGACTTAACCCGTATTTTACCAGGTGACTGCCCTTGTGGCCGTAGACATGTACGGCTAGACCGCATGCAAGGACGGAGCGATGATATGATTATTCTAAAGGGAGTCAATATTTTCCCCATGCAAATTGAGGCCATCTTGATGCAATTTAAGGAGTTAGCTACCGATTACCTTATTACGTTAGAGACCAAAGAATCAAATGATGAAATGACCATTGAGGTAGAGTTAAAGGAGTTCTCAACCGATGATTATGGGTATCTTCATACACTTACACGTGAAATTACACGCCAACTCAAAGATGAGATTCTTGTTACTCCTCGTGTTAAACTTCTACCCAAAGGCTCGCTACCCAAATCGGAGGGGAAAGCCGTACGTGTAAAAGATCTTCGTATAACCTACTAAACAACCCCATCAATTATGACTGTAAATCAATTATCAATTTTCATAGAGAATAAATCGGGCACCTTACTTCGTGTTCTGAATCTACTTAAAGAGAGCCAGATTCAACTCATTGCAACCACTGTATCGGATACGGTGGATTACGGCATCTATCGCATTATTTGTTCAGAGCCCAAACGGGCTTATCAAACCTTACAAGAGGCAGGTATCTCGGTGAATCTATCGGACGTTTTTGCGCTACGCCTTGACAATCGAGCAGGTTGCGCAGCCGATACCATTGCGGTATTGCAAGAAAAAGGGATTAATATCTCTTACCTATACTCCTTCTTACTCGATATGAAAGGGATTTTAGTTTTCCGAACCGATAATTTCGATTTAACCAGAGAAGCCATTCAAGAAGGAAAATTGGATTATATTAGCGAAGAGGAGCTAACCAAGGTATAGGCTTATGCAGCTACTAGTACCAACTCATGCTTTGAATATTATATCAAAGCATGAGTCAGATAAGATTAAGCTGGCTTCTCTATCTCTGCGGAGCAAGGTATCCAAGCAAAAAATGTAGCTCCTTTACCCTGCTCACTCTCGGCCCAGACTCTTCCTCCCATGTTTTCTATCAATCCTTTACAGATTGACAAACCCAATCCAGTGCCTTGTGTAAAGGTATCTAATTTCCCAAAACGTTGAAAGAGGTGTTCTAAGTTTTCTTTGGAGAGACCAATTCCTGTATCTTCGACAAAGAAAAGCACTCCCCCTTCTCTATAATCATAGCCCAGCTTTATATAACCATTCTTTGTAAACTTCATCGCATTATTCAAGTAGTTGGTTACCACTTGTAGACATTTATTTTTATCTAGAGTAGCCACAAACTTATCAAAAGGGTTATCTAGAATGGCTTGAATTCCCTTCGTTTCGCATCGAACTTTAATGGTCGCATAAATCTCTTTGATAAATTCAGTGATGTCCATAGGCTGAGGATGCAACTGAATGGAGCCCGATTCAATCTTTGAGAGATCGAGGATATCGCTAATCAATTGAAGAAGGAGTTCATTATTTGTATTAATAATTTCAAGATACTCCTCCTTTTCCAAATCATTTTCTGCATATTTCAGAAGCTCAGAGAATCCCACAATTGCATTTAAAGGAGTCCGAATTTCATGACTCATATTCGCTAAAAAGGCACTTTTCAGCCGTTCTCCCTCTTCGGCTTTCTGCTTAGCCATGAGCAAGCTATTTTCGATGGAAAGTCTCATCCGATTCTCTTCCTGTAGCTCTTCGACTAAGCGCAGGGTCTCTTGATTCTTCTTTTGCAACTTGGCGGTAGCTTTGTGTATTCGACTCCGAAGAAACCAAATAAAAACGGCTAAAACAACCATTATTGAAATTGAAAGAAGCAATACCAACCGAATCGTTTCATATGCATCAGACTTCTCGTACACATTAAACCACTTATAGTATAAACGATCGTAGTCACCATCTATTTTCATCTGATAGATGGTGTTGTTTAATAAGAAGAGTAGATCTTCATTATCGGGTCTAACTGCCATAGAATAGGGCGAAGGAAGTATATTGGAATTCGAGCTCTTCAAATTGGGAAAGTCACCCTGCTTTAAAAAGTGGTAAGAAACCATAGTGAGTGCAATAAAAGCATCGTTAGCCCCCTCTGATAAAATTTCAAGTCCCTTTTGAACGGTATTGGTTGGCACTAAATGGTCGGTCAATTGTGTGTCTATCAAGTATTCGTATGCAAGATCTTTGTATTGAGCCATAAGCTTTTTACCACGCAAAGACTCCATGGAGCTGTAAGAATCACTTTTACGACTGATAATGTTGAATGTAATTAAACAGTGAGGCACACCAAAGCGAATATTTCGAGCACGTTCGGATGAATTAATAATTCCAATAAGCATGTCAATTTCTCCATTCTCTAATTCATCACGCACTGTCCCCCAATCATCTAAGGTTAACTGATATTTCAAGCCCAACCTATGCATAACCTCCTTAAAGAGCTCTACATTGAAGCCATCGGGTTCTCCTTGAGCATTGATAAATTCATAAGGAGGAAAATGATAATCCCCTTTTGCAATAATCGTTCGATTCTCGAATTTAGAGCGGAGTCCATCGCTTTGAGCCAATAGACTGGGAGTAGTAAAAAGAAAGAGGATTACAAAAAAAAGAGAGGCCATAGTGGTATAAATTCTTATCTAATTATTAACATTGCAAAATAACTAAAATAATTCAAAAAAACGAACAACCAGTAACGAGAAAGAAGTGCAGAGTCTTTTTATAGTAACTTCGTGGGAGTGTGTTCACTCCTAATTGGAGGTTCTAGCAAAGTAGAGGTTTTTTACAGCTTGTCCAATCGATCTCCCTTTCTGTCCATTTTATACTTTGAAATAAAGCAGGTTTGAAATACATTTGCAACCATCTGATAACTTCTAATTTAAATAACTAAAACACAAATAAGATGATCCTTAAAGAGATGCTTTTAAGTGCCTTGCTCCTATTGGGAGTATCGGGCTGCAACGACAACGAAAAAACAACCACCACTCCCGATGAGCCGTCCTACGAAATGACCGGTTTTGCCAAAGGAGGCGATGTGAGCTGGCTAACGGAAATGGAGAAAAGTGGAAAGAAGTTTTTCACAAAAGCAGGTGTAGAAACCGAGTGCATGACCCTTTTACGCGACCTTGGTATGAATTCGACTCGTCTACGTGTATGGGTTAACCCTGTAGAAGGATGGAATAACAAAAACGATGTGCTGAACAAAGCCTGGCGTGCACACCAATTGGGCATGCGCCTTATGATCAATTTTCACTACAGCGATTCGTGGGCAGACCCTGGAAAGCAAACCAAACCTGCTGCTTGGAGCAACTACT
Source organism: Phocaeicola sp. (assembly GCA_051651025.1). Taxonomy (GTDB): domain Bacteria; phylum Bacteroidota; class Bacteroidia; order Bacteroidales; family Bacteroidaceae; genus Phocaeicola. The sequence continues at coordinate 179,538 of JBOFRN010000048.1, read as the reverse complement.
CATTCGAAGAGTTGAAAATAGCCGTATCCAATCATACCGAGGAGATACTTTTAGCACTCAAAGAGAAAGGGATTACACCCGAGTGGGTACAAGTAGGTAACGAAACCAGAAACGGTATGCTGTGGGAAGAGGGAATGGCTTCGGAACACATGGACCAATATGCTGCACTAAACAATGCAGGCTACGATGCCGTAAAAAGAGTTTTCGAAGATGCGAAGGTCATTGTACATATCGACAATGGATATGATAACTCACTCTACCGGTGGCTATTCGATGGACTTACTGAGAATGGCGGGAAGTTCGATATGATTGGCATGTCACTCTATCCTACCATCGCTAACTGGCAACAACGCAATCGTGATTGTATAGCCAATATGAAGGATATGGTTAGTCGGTATAAAAAGGAAGTGATGATCTGTGAAGTAGGTATGCCGTGGGATGAAGCCGAAGCCTGTTACAATTTTCTAACCGACCTACTCAAGCAGGCTCAAGCCATCACTGCTTGTAAAGGGCTATTTTACTGGGAACCCCAATCAAATAGTAGCTGGAATGGCTACACACTGGGTGCTTTCAATGAGAGCGGCAGACCAACCAAAGCCCTCGATGCTTTCAAGTAGTAAGTAGAATCAATATGAGTAAATGGCGTGTATGGAGTAAGATATTTAGATCTATCCGCCACGCCATTTGTGAGATCTGTGGAGGAAGAGCATCTGTAAAAAAGTTTCTTTCTGAAGCGGGTGTAGATAGCGGTTTCCAACTTGTTTCTAAAGTCTATTTAGAGTGCATTTACCAAATAATGTGTACCTTTGCAGCCCATACGCTACATTGATACATCGTTATGAAACAGATTCGAGTAACGGCACCCGTTGCCATAAATACGACCATTCAGTTGCCTGCTTCAAAAAGCATTAGCAACCGTGCATTAATTATCAATGCACTTGGAAAAGGTACGCATACCCCTCAAAACTTATCCGACTGCGACGATACGCAGGTTATGGTACGTGCCCTGCAAGCAGCAGTAGGCGAAACAATCGATATTATGGCTGCAGGAACCGCTATGCGCTTTCTAACAGCCTATTTAACAGTTACCCCAGGAAGCCGAATCATAACGGGGACAGAGCGCATGCAGAACCGCCCCATCCAGTTGTTGGTTAACGCACTTCGTGAACTAGGAGCAACCATTGAATATGTGAAGAAAGAGGGATATCCCCCGTTACAAATAACAGGTGGAAGCTGGACAAAAGGATCCATTTGCCTACCTGGAAATGTCAGTTCGCAATACATTTCGGCGCTATTAATGATAGGTCCTGTCTTACCTCATGGACTAACTGTAAGCTTGGAAGGAGAGGTTATATCTCGTCCATACATCGACCTTACTTTGCAATTGATGAGCGATTTTGGAGCCCAAGCCGAGTGGAAAAACAGCAACGAGCTTTTTGTATCCCCTCAACCTTACCAATCGGTACCTTACTTTGTAGAGAGTGATTGGAGTGCTGCCTCCTATTGGTATCAAATAGTGGCCTTAGCCCCTCAAGAGGCGACTGTGGTATTGCCTGCACTCTTTGAAAAGAGCTATCAAGGAGACAGCCAGGTAGCCCAACTCTTTGGCGCATTAGGGGTAGAAACCATCTATAAAAACTCAAAAGAGAGCAACAATCATTACGAACTAGCTGAAGCAAAGGATACAAGAGAGCAGAGAGAAAGTAATGCTTGCAGTAGTTATGTTATTCTAAGAAAAAGTGGAGAGGCCGTTAAACGATTGGAGGTCAATTTTATTAATCAACCCGATTTGGCACAAACCTTTGTGGTAACCTGTGCCATGCTTGGCATATCTTTTCACTTCTCAGGACTACAAAGCCTAAAGATAAAAGAGACCGACCGTATGGCAGCACTCATCACTGAGATGAAAAAGCTAGGCTATGTGCTAACCGAAAGTGAGGGCTCCATCCTATCTTGGGAGGGTGAAAGATGCGAAATGGCACCAGACTGTAGCATAGATACTTATGAGGATCACCGCATGGCCATGGCTTTTGCTCCCGCTAGTTTGGTACTTCCCACCCTTACCATCAATGAGCCCGACGTGGTGAGCAAATCATATCCCAACTATTGGAACGATTTAATTAAAGCTGGTTTTAACTTAGCAAAGTTGTAAAATGTTACGTTCTTGAGAAGTTGAAAGTATACTCTGATTGAGAAGTTAGTCAAAGGAGTATTTCTTAGAAAAGAGCTTCTTAGTGAATTAGGAATAGTATACTTACGAAAGTACCACTTTCAGTAAGAGGAGAAGCCAGCACAGCAAGCAACTTTCTAACCATACGTTTATATCCAAAGAAGAAAATAAAAATGAGCATATTATTAGTCGCATTAGCACTTATTACCATCGTTGCCATGGTATTTGGTTACTTCCACCACAAGCGTTTGCAAGAGAAGTTAGCCAAAGGTGAAATTACAGAGATTCCTCCTGTAGTAGAGGTAGACGAAGAGTGTTGTGGAGAACATCAAACCTGTGAAAAAGATAGTCTACTAGCTGCTGTTAGTAAACAGATAGAGTATTACGACGATGAAGAGTTAGATCGCTTCATTGGTAGAGAGGGTCATGAATATAATGAGCAGGAGATAGAAGAGTTTCGCGACATACTCTATACTTGCCACAACGAAGAGGTAGCAGGATGGAGTCGTAGCCTTCAGCTCCGAGGAATAGAGCTTCCAAATGAACTGAAAGACGAACTATTCTTGATTATTGGAGAACGAAGAGGCATGTAACTCCTCGTAACTTAAAATGAAATGAGGCCTATCCTAATTCTTTAATGTAAAAGACAACCGCTGCTACAGAGATCTGTGACAGCGGTTATTTCTATTTAAGTCTCCTTGCGATATAGCTTTAGGATTCAGATTCGGGAGTAAACTAATATCAGAAAAAAAATTAGGACTGGCTAAAAAGCCCGATCAAAGAATCTAGTTTGGTACGCAAGTCTGAGATCTCAGCCCTATCAACTCCTTGGTTCTGTAAAAGTTCTGAGAGTTCTACAGGTATACAAATGGCTTTCTGCTTCATCTCCTTCCCTTTTTCAGTCAAACAGACCAGTACTCTACGCTCATCAGCATCATCGCGTTTACGCACAACTATGGCATCGGCTTCCATTCGTTTTAGCAAAGGAGTAAGGGTATTGGTATTCAGAAACAGTTTCTTACCAATATCATTCACCGGTTGTTTATCGGACTCCCAAAGTACCATTAACACTAAGTATTGGGGATAGGTAATCCCTAATTTATCCAAATAGGGCTGGTAGGCACGAGTCACCAAACGAGAGAGAGCATAGAGCCTAAAGCAGAGTTGATTATCTAGTTTTAATAGTTGTTCATCCATAATTTTCGGTTGATTGAATAGAAGCTTTTCTTATCGTTTTCTAAGAAATTGAGTACCGATGGTTTGTCCTAATATAGCTATTCCAATAATTGCCAGCGAGTAGGAACTAGGAACACCTAGATAAATGCGTAGAGGAAGAATGACAACCAGAGAAGCATGAATCATTAAAAACCACATGAGTGACATTTTCTTGTATCTCAATCTATAGCTTCCTAAAAAAATATTCAGCAGCAATGCTAACGCAAACACAAACCACACATGTACCATCTTTCTTCCTAACTAAGTTCTACTTTTCTCTTTTAGGGAGCAAATTTACAATTTGTTCTTCAAATGCCATTGGATTTTTAAGCGGACTGTGGCGTTTTATTGATTTACCATCGGCAGAAACCAAGAATTTCGTAAAATTCCATTTAATTCGGCTGCCAAAAAGTCCCTTAGTTTCCGATTTTAGATAATTGAATAGTGGAAGTGCTTGGTCACCATTTACATCTACTTTTTTCATTAATGGAAAAGTTACTCCAAAATTGCGCTCACAGAAGGAAGCAATAGCCTCATCACCTCCAGGCTCTTGGTGTGCAAACTGATCGCAAGGAAATCCTAAAACAACCAATCCCTGATCTTTGTAACGACTATAAAGTGTTTCCAAAGCTTTGTATTGAGGTGTAAATCCGCATTTGCTGGCGGTATTGACAATCAGTAAAACCTTACCCTCAAATTGCTTAAAATCGATCTCATTCCCTTTGTTATCGATCGCCTTAAAATCATAAATTGTTTTCATATTCATCGCTTATTTAATTTGTTCTTTCTTGAATTATATCGCATGCGATACAAATGTAGTGCATTTAATTACATCGCGTGCGATTGTTTTTCTTTTTTAATAGAAAAAAGGGTTAGAAAGGAAGAAAGAAAGAGCCAGATTTCGTAGTGATTCATTTTATTCCCATCTTTAAGGAGCGATTTAAAAGCCCTACAGAAGTTTTAATAGCGGTGTAATAGCTGCGTAAAGGCATCTGCTAAAGAAATGCATAATGTTTAAACCAAATAAATAGAACCATGAAAAAAACACTAGTAACCACATTATTCAGCATTTGCTGTTGCCTGCCCTTGCTAGCACAAGGAGTAATAGGGAGTTGGAGTGGCGTATTGGACTTAAACAGTACCAAACTGCCTATACTATTTCACATTCAGAAGAAGAGTGAGGGCGGATACACGGCCACCATGGATAGTCCGAGTCAAGGTGCCAAAGGCATTCCAGTAACAACAGTCACTGCAACAGAGCTTGAAGTAGAACTATCCGTAGCAGCAGCTGGTATTCAGTACCGAGGTTTCTATGCAGAGAATAAAATGACAGGAACATTTAAACAAGGAAACTTAGAGATACCTCTCACGTTGGAGCGTTTATCACCCGAAGAAACTCTGGCAAGCACTGCAGGACCCAACCGTCCGCAAGAACCAAAAACACCTTTTCCCTACCAAATTGAAGAGGTAGAATTTACGAATGAGCAGGCAGGAATAACATTGGCAGGTACATTAACCATGCCTCAAGGAGAAGGGAACTTTCCTGTAGCGGTTCTTATATCGGGTAGCGGACCTCAAAATAGAGACCAAGAGATTATGAGTCACAAACCTTTTTGGGTGATAGCCGACCATCTGACTCGACAAGGGATTGCCGTACTTAGATACGACGACCGAGGAGTTGCAAAATCAAAAGGAGAGTTTACAACCGCTACAAGTGCCGATTTTGCAACCGATGTAGCAAGTGCCATCAACTACTTAAAGCAAAGAAAAGAGATTAACCCCAAGCAGATAGGATTGATAGGCCACAGTGAAGGAGGACTCATAGCCCCCTTAGTTGCCGCCAATCACTCTCCAGTAGCATGGATGGTGTTACTGGCTGCCCCCGGTGTACGAGGAGATGAACTGTTACTGACTCAACAACGGTTGATTGCTAAACAACGAGGTGCATCCAACGAGCAGATTGTAGGGCTGCTAGATAATAACCGAAAGCTATTCAATAAGATGCTAGAAACAGAAGATACGGAACAACTGAAAAAACAATTAACCGAAGAGCTGCGTGCACAACTACCAGCCAACACACCATTGGACGAATCTTTCCAAAAGCAGATAGATCAGGTAGCCAATCCTTGGATGCACTACTTCGTGCGTTACAATCCTACTCCAGCACTAGAGAAAGTGACCTGCCCAGTCTTTGCTCTTAACGGTGAGAAGGATTTACAAGTAGAGGCCAAACAGAATCTAACAGCCATAGAGAAAGCTTTAGAAAAAGGAGGAAATAAGCAACTTAAAACAGCCTACTACCCAGAGTTGAATCACCTCTTTCAAACGTGTACTACAGGTGATATCAATGAATATGCGCAAATAGAGCAAACCATCTCACCCCAGGTATTGAGCGATATTAGCAACTGGATTAAAGCACAAATTCAATAATCGCAAGAAGGTAGCTGTATTAGGTGCAGCTACCGCTGAAAGATCACCACCTCACCATATTCAACCTCAAACTCAAAAGCCCGTTCGAGTGCCATTCTTTCAAAGTAGAGCTTGGCACATCGAATAACTCCACTATGGGCAAAAACAAGCACAGAACTCAAGCCACTCTTTTCCAAATCAGCTAAAAAAGAGGCTACTCGTTTGTACATCTGTTCAAACGATTCTCCACCCGGTACAGAGGGGTGCACCCAATCCTTGCTCCAAACTGACATATCAATCTCACTCCATGCTTTTCCCTCCCAATCACCAAAGTGAAGTTCTTTCAACCGATCGTCACGCTTCACCTCTTTATAACCACAAAAATGGGCCAAACGGAGGCATCGACTGAGTGGACTGGAGTAAACGGCCTCAAATTGATGTTGGTACAACTGGTTATGGACTACCGAAGCCTCCGCTTCAAAACTCTCTTTAAGAGGAACATCCATCTGCCCATAACAGATTCCAGCAGGAACGTCGACTGCTGTATGGCGTACGAAATAGAGCGTCATGCTACAACGTTGTAAAGTAAAGAAACACCTAGATAAAAGGAGAGCTCACAAAGCAAGAAGAGTGCTCCGCAACAATCACCCGTATAGCCCTCTATCCTCTTCCGCATGAAAGAGATTAGATAGAGAAAAAGAGACAAGGGAAAGAGCAAAGCAGCCCAAAGCGTAATAGGAAGTAACGCAAAAGGGAGTAAACCGCAAAGGGTGGATAGCACAAGTGAAAAGGGAGTGGCTGCCACATAAACCGTTTTTGCTTTACTACTCTCTTCGGTGCGTGCATAAGGTAAAAAGGCTGTAATACGAGAAGCTACTAGCTTGCAAAAAGGATCGGCTACCAGAATAACGCTACAAGCAAGTGTTAAGCTCATGCTATTTACCAAAGCATGCATCAACAAAAAATAGAGTATTAACCCCACTACGCCATAGGTACCTATATGAGAATCTTTCATAATGGCTAGTGTGCGTTCGCGAGTGGTTCCTCCGCCGAAACCATCAAAGAAGTCGGCCAACCCATCTTCGTGTAGTGCACCGGTAAGTAATAAACGGCTAATTAGTGCCAATATTACGGCAACCGAATAGGGTAATAGCTGTGCAGAGAGCCATAACGTAGCTGCCATAATTCCTGCCGTAAGCCACCCTACCACTGCCCAATAGGAAATGGCTTGCTTGAAGCACTCCGAGGGGACTTGAAACATGCGCAACCGCCAAAAAGGAAGGCGCGTAAAAAAGATAAGGGCAGCAGCCAAGTTTTTCATCGTATTAAAAGTATTTAGTTACTGCTATGGTCTTAAATGAACTCATCTCATTAATCATACGAACAGCCGATTGCAGAATGGGATAAGCACACAAGGCACCTGTACCTTCGCCCAATCGGAGACCTAAATGCAACAGAGGCTTTGCTTTTAAATGATTCAATACCAATTTGTGTCCTGCCTCATCGCCTTGATGCCCATAAATAGCATACTCTAATACCTCAGGATAGAACTGAGAAGCCATTAAGAGGCAGTTGGTCATAATAAAGCCATCAATCAAAATCGTCATCTTCCGTTCGGCCGCTTGAAGCATGGCTCCTACAGTCATTACCATCTCGTACCCCCCAAAGTAGCGCATAATATCTTGGGCCGATGCATCGCCTGGATAGTTCTCCATGGCTTGCTTTAATACATTGTATTTATGACTGATAATATTGCCCGTATGATCGCAACCCGCTCCAATACATTGACTGAGTGGTATCTTGGTCAGATAGCTCATCCACAATGCAGAAGAGGAGGTATTCGTGATTCCCATCTCACCAAAACTAATGATATTACACCCTTGATGGTAACAGTCCTGAACAACCTCGGCTCCTCTTTGGATAGCTAGCTCCATCTCTTCGACACTCATGGCTGCCTCGTGCAAGTAGTTACGAGTACTTTTGGCGATCTTCTGATGAATCAGTGGATCCTCGGGCTTAAAGTCGAAGTTGACCCCTGCATCGACCACCTTTAAATCGAATTCGTGTTGACGAGCCAAGAAGTTAATACCTGCCCCTCCCTCCCAGAAGTTGACAATCATTTGATAAGTCACCTCTTGAGGCGATATACTCACTCCCTCGGCAGCAATACCGTGATCGGCAGCAAATACAATGTGGCAAGGCTTCTTTAATTGTGGAGAAAGGCTCTGTTGAATCTCTCCGATCTGTAAGGCCAACTCTTCAAGCATACCTAGCGATCCCTTAGGTTTCGTAAGGTTGTCTATTTTTTCTTGTAGATAGCGAGTAATCTCGCCATTCGGTTTTTCAATATGGAATGTTTTCATAGATTGTTTGTTTATTTTATTTGTAAGGAGATACCCGATACCATAAGATGTACTTCATCGGCCTGCGAAGCAATGTATTGATTCAACCACCCTTGCAAATCGGCAAATTTTCGCTGTATCTCATTGGGAGACATCTCTCCCATTCCTATTTCATTTGTCACAAAAATAAAGATCGCTTCTTGTGCAGTAAATGCAGCAAACTCTTTCTTTAACTCCTCCAAAGAACCAGACACATCGGCCTGAGAATCAAAGAAATAGTTTGTGGCCCATAAAGTGACACAATCCACCAACACAACTCGCCCGGATAAGGCATGCTTACTGAGTGTTTTCTCTTCCTCTATGTTGGTCCACTCCACTCCTCTTTCGGCTTGATGCCGTTCGATACGCTTGCGATGCTCCTCATCCCAAATACGGGATGTAGCCATGTAAACTGGATCAGAAGCAAGTTGCAGAGCCAGTTTCTGGGCGAAACTACTCTTTCCAGAGCGTTGTCCACCCGTTATTAATACGATTTTTCTCATCTCACCGAACATCTGTTTATAGGCTAGATAGTAGCGGATATCTCCATTTAATTCATTTAAGAAAAGTAGGCTGCTAACTAGTCATAGGATTTAAAATATAGAATAAAAAGTTACTTGAACAAGAATGACCAGTAGCACCATTGCTACCTCTACTTTGCGATTAATAGCAAGAGCTACCTCCATATCGGCAGTTGTTAACTGCTTGGTATTACGACCGATATAAGGTTTATCGACCCTCTCTCCAAAATAGAGGTTAGGACCACCAAATCTACAATCTAAGATGGCTGCTAAAGCCGATTCGGGATAACCCGAATTGGGACTGGCGTGGCAATGGCTGTATTGCCGCACAAAAGTAAATAACCTGAAGTGGCCAGTAACCAAAATCATTAAGAATGCGGTAAGTCTGGCTGGTAGGTAGTTAGCCACATCATCTATCTGGGCAGCCCAGCAACCAAACTCTTTGTAGCGATCACTCTTGTAGCCTATCATAGAATCTAGCGTATTAATCATTTTGTAGGTAAGCATACCGGGAATACCCAATAACATAAACCAAAAGAGCGGAGCAACCACCCCATCACTCAAGTTCTCGGAAGCAGTCTCTAAAGCAGCCGTTCGTATTTGCTGGGGAGATAAAGCCGAGGTATCTCTTCCTACAATTCGAGCCACCTGTATACGCCCCTCCTCCACCGAAGAGTCTACCGCTATAAACACCTGCCTGACTTCGTCTATCAATCCCTTTCCCGCTAGGCAGAAGAAGAGAAGAATGGTGCAGAAGAGTAGATTTAGCCCCAGGTTTATGTATGCAAGTGCTACGGAGAGCAAGTGAGTCCATAAGAAGCAACTCGCAATGAGTCCTATGCTTAAAAGTGCACCCTTTAATTTACGAAAGTTCCCCCTATTCCATCGCTTCTCTCCCCATGAGATAAGTTTACCAAAACCCACAATGGGGTGTGGAAGTAGCGGAGGATCTCCCCATATTCTATCGGCGCTCCACCCCAAGAGTAGGGGCAATAGCATGTACAAAAGTTCTATATCCATTCTTTGATCGCTTTTACAAGTCGATTATTCTCTTCACGCGATTGAGTTGCTAATCGGAAATAAGACTCATCGAGTCCACGAAAGTTAGAAGCATCGCGTATCAAAATGCCATAAGTCTCCATCAAATAGCTCTTTAGGGCAGAGGCCTTTCGGTTGACTAACTTACCCAGAAAAAAGTGCGTATGGGTAGGTAACAGATTCACTCCCTCTATCTTTTCAAGTTGAGTCATAAGATAATGGGTCTCCTCTTGCAATAAGGCTAGATTGGGTTTATCACTGAGTGCTTGAAGTAAAAACTTACCTGCTTCAATCGCCAATTGGTTGACTGACCACGGCATGCGACAGGCAGAAATTCTCTCTATGGAGGCTCGTTGCCCCGTTACATAACCCAAACGCAGACCAGGAATGGCATAACATTTCGTAAGAGAGTGTAACAGTATCAAGTTAGGATGTGCCAATGCCTCTTGTGGAGTAAAGGTAGCTTCCCTTGGTAGAAAGGCTTCGTAAGATTGATCAATAATAAAGTAAGTATCGGGATGCGATGCGATAAATGCGTGTAAGAGTGACTTATCATGGAGATACCCGTTAGGATTGTTGGGATTACACAACCAAACCAATTCAGTATCCACTGCAATCTGCGATAGATTAGTAACATAAGAGAGCAAATGCTCATTAAGCCGACAAGCATCCTCGTACTCACTAAAAGTGGGCACAACAATCGTCGATCGTTTGTGTCGAAAGGCTTGCGCTACCAAATAGATAGCCTCGACCGCTCCATTCGTTACCAAAAGTGTATTAGTCGCTATCTGATGTTTCGCAGCAAGCAACTGAACCAATGAGTGCGCATCGGGTTCAGGATAAGAGTGAATGGCCTGAATAGAAGCAGAAAGGTGTTGATGCAGAGCCTCGTGGTTGTGATGATCGCTTATATTGGAACTAAAGTTCGTCACGATTCGATTGCTCTGCCCATAAATATCATCGCCGTGTCCTCGTATCATACTCCCTCCTTTAAAATTTGATAAACCAAATCCATATCTACATGATTGCGAACATGAGCTGCTAGTTTATCATACTGCTCCTCTTTGAATGTTTTATAATCAAAAGGTGCATCAGAAAGCTTATCTGCATAGGGAGCCAGTAGGTAATCAATAACCACTTTATTATCTAAGATACCATGCATGTAAGAACCAAAACACTTAGGGCTTATAAAATAGCCATCGGATGTTTGATCCTCTAGTATATTTAGAGGCGATTCAGTTGTTCCCTCTGTAGGGCGGGTTGAACCCATGTGAATCTCGTATCCATGGCATACCTCTTCCAAACCTTGGAAGCTAAACCTTACTTGACGTGTTAATTTCTCTCCTTCAATTTGAGTGGTAACAGGCAACAAACCTAATCCAGGAAGGCGCTCAATATTACTCTCTACTTGGTTCTGATCACACACCTCTTCTCCCATAATTTGATAGCCACCACATATCCCAACGACCGTTGCCCCCCTTTTGTGTGCTTTAGTAACACTCTGTGCAACCCCATTTTTGCGAAGTTCATAAAGATCGGATAGGGTACTTTTGCTTCCTGGAATTAAAATGATATCTGCTTTTTCAATCTCTTCGCGGTTGTTGGTATAATAAAGATGCACGCGTGGATCACACTCTAAGACATTGAAATCAGTAAAGTTAGACATATGGCGCAACAAGATAACGGCTACGTTAACCTTACCATGCGTTGCGCCTATATTCTTCATTCTCAAATCTAGAGAGTCCTCTTGTTCTATTTGAATATCGTTGTAATAAGGAACGACTCCAATGACAGGAATACCACAGAGCTCTTCAATCATCTTAACCCCCGATTCAAAAAGACGAATATCTCCGCGGAACTTATTGATAAGGATACCCTTTAAGCATCTACGCTCCTCTTCGGTAAGTAGCATAACCGTTCCATAAACCGAAGCAAAAACTCCGCCTCGATCAATATCGGCCACTAAAATAACCGAAGCCTTGGCATGTATAGCCATGGGCATATTAACTAAATCGACCTCCCGTAGGTTTATCTCCGAGATGCTGCCTGCTCCCTCCATTACTACCGGATTGTACTGTTTATTCAGACGATCAAAAGCCTCATTAACCTCATTTCTTAGCTCCTCTCTACCCTCTTTCTTAAAGTACTGATAAGCGCTTTGATTACCAATTGGTTTCCCATGAAGCACCACCTGGCAAATCTTTTCGGTAGACGGCTTTAAAAGCAAAGGATTCATATCAGTATGGCAAGGAACCCCTGCTGCCTCAGCTTGTACTGCTTGTGCTCTACCTATCTCTAAGCCTTGAGGGGTAGCATAAGAGTTGAGCGACATATTTTGTGCTTTAAAGGGAGCCGGCTGGTAGCCATCTTGCAGAAGAATACGGCAAAAAGCAGCAGCAATCACACTCTTGCCAACATCACTTCCTGTGCCAGCAAACATTATAGGATGAAGTTTTATCGATTCAGACATCTCTGATTTTAGTTTTAGTTCGTTCGGTAGTTAGGGCATCTAAGCCGGAACAAAGATAAATCTATATTGGAGTAATCGAAACAGAAATTCTAAAAAAGGAGCTAGATCGCAACTCATTTAAGTACAACTACATCTTAAATGAAATAGACTATCTAGTTGTAGAAGAGGAGAAGAGAAAGAAGATCAAAGAGGAATGGGGCGAAATGAGGTTTAGTTTACTCTAAGACTATTAAAAAAAATGGAGGATCAGAATACCGCGAGAAGCTATAGAAGAATGGAGTGAAAGAGTGTCACTTTAGCAAATTTACGTATATTTGCTTGCAAGTTGTACCTAACAATTTAAAATAGAAATAACATGTCAATTACATTTGAAGAGATAAAGAAGTCAGAAGAGATTCGTACCTATATTAAACAGGCGGATGAATCATTAAAAGCATTGGGATATACCGAACATGGATTTGCACACTGCACGAAATGCGCCGATACAGCCAAATACATTTTGTCCAGACTAAACTACGACAATCACACCATTACATTGGCACAAATAGCAGGCTACATGCACGATATAGGTAATGTGATAAACCGTACTGACCATGCACAAAGTGGTGCTGTAATGGCTTTCCGTATACTCGATAAAATGGGATTTGACCCCAAAGATACGGCGACAGTCATTACAGCCATTGGAAACCACGATGAAAGTACAGCCTTCCCAGTCAACGAAGTGGCAGCTGCACTTATTTTAGCAGATAAGCTAGATGTGAGACGAAGCCGTGTGCGCGATAAAAAGACCATCGACTCTGACATACACGATCGCGTAAATTATGCAGCAGAAAAGACCGAAGTAAGGGTAGACACAGAGCAAAATACCATAACCCTCATGCTAACGGTTGACACCCAGATATGCAGTGTTACAGATTACTTTGAAATCTTCTTGCAACGGATGTTGCTTTGTACCAAAGCTGCCAATGTATTGAAGCTTACATTTAAGTTAAACATCAACGACTCGATACTGCTTTAGCCGGAGATAAATAGTCTACTGGTAAGAATTAGGTTCTGAATAAAAGGAGTAACTGTAAAGAGGTGATTCTCTAATCATTTACGCAAGAAAACTCTAACGGAAATGATTGGAGAGCCACCTCTTCTTTCTGACAAGGAAAAGAGAGCCAAAAGAGAGACCCTAGCCCTACTTCAGATTCCAAACCAATTTCACCTCCCAATGCATCGCTAATTGCTTTACAGATGGTCAGTCCTAAACCAGTTCCTTGCACGAAGCTATTTAATTTCTCAAAGCGTTGAAAAATCAAAGGGTGTTTCTCTTTAGGGATACCAATGCCTGTATCTTGTACATATACCCTTACTCCAGTCTGAGTTGATTCATAGCCCATTGTAATCCTACCAGATACTGTATTTTTAAATGCATTCGATAGAAAGTTTACAAGCACTTGCGTAATACGCTGTCTGTCTGCATGTATAAAATAGTGGTTTTGTGAACGGTTTATTACAAATTGAATGGTTGGTTTGTTAAAGCTCATTCTAATTATCTGAGAGACTTCATCCATAAGACCCACAAGATCGAAGAGCTCTGTCGAGGTATCTAATACACCTGCCTCTATCTTGGAGAGATCTAGTATATCGTTTACAATCTTCAATAAAAGCTCACTATTCTCCTTAATTATATTTTTGAATTCCTCTTGCTCTTCTCTAGCATCGGATAGATGTAGTAGATCTGAGAAGCCCACGATAGCATTCAAGGGGGTACGAATTTCATGACTCATATTAGCCAAGAAGAGTGATTTGAGGCGATTTGATTCTTCAGCTTTCTGCTTCGCTTCATAAAGTTCTTTCTGCATCTTACGCATATGGGTAATATCCATCACAAAGAGCTGGTAACAAGAGATTGTATCGTTTGCATCGCGAACAACACTTGCAATCACATTGAAACACTTCTCTGGAGAATTTGCAAGATCTGTATTGAAATAGTTACCTATCTTTTTAAAGTCATAATCAAGCATTACCTCAAAATTCTTGCCTTCGCGAAGCATCTGCTTCACATAATCTGGAAGTATGGGATTATCAAAAATTGAAATGCCCAGTATATTTCTCTTATCTCGTATACCGAAGTGTTTAAGCTCAATGGGATTAATATCGATCAAAATACCACGCGCATCATAGAGTTCTATACCAACAGGAATATCTTTATAAATATGGTTTAACACACTCTGAATCTTATCGTAACCTTGAACCGCCTCATCTGCTTTCACTTTGGTTTGCTCAAGCTGATAGTTCATATCAACACTCGTCGAAATAATTTGAGACAATGAGAAAAGTAGACTTAAATCGTCACTATCCCACGTTTTATACTCACCAACCATGTCAATACCTATATAGCCTAAGACACTCTCCTTAAAAATAAGTGGGACAATAATTAGCGAAGTAATATCTTGCTCCAATAATATTTCGTATTCAGAAGGTGCTATATCCTTCCAGTCAGAGAGTCTATCTACCACCCAAGGCTTTTTGTTCAGAACAAGTTTATTGAAATAGGGAGTAGCAGATAGAGGGAGTTCAGAAACGATGTCTTGCTGATCGGAAACCTCGTTTGCACAAACCTCGCAAACATGACACTGGATATTCCGATCAAAATCGTATAAAAACATGTAGGTTCGACTAGCACGATAGAGTTGAAGTATATTTTGTAAAATACCATTGACTACAGCATCACGGTTGGATCCTTCGTGAAATGTTTTCAACGAATCTAAAAGTATAGGATTGGATTGATACTTTGAGAAGAGTGTATTTTCCTGCATATAAATTTGTTTTAACTAGAAAACAGTCACTTAATTAGTAACATTTTTACGATTTAATAATACATTTACGAGCTATGCAACTGCATCAACAAGAAACATATTAACAATAATAAAAATCAAAAATAACACTTTTCAACGAATTTCACAAGCTTAAATGAGAATTTAGGGTTCAGATATTAGTGAATTAACAAAACGAAGATAAGATGATAAAAATGCAATTCAATTAATATGTATTTTTAATCAGGAAATTGAATATCCTTACTTCTTTAAAAACAGGCTCTATCAATCTCATAAAAAACACTAAGATTCATTCTGCAACAAATGAAAACAAATAAATCGTATCTGATTCTCCGCAAACACACCTAATATTTTTAGTATATTAGCGCTCAAAAAGCAGGGATTATGAACATATTCAGTTTTACGGCTCATTTCGGTTCGGAGGAAGATTGTCGTTTGCATTTCAAGGAGCAGCGTGATAAGGAAGGGGTTGTCTGCAAGCGATGCGGGGGCACTTCCCATTATTGGTTACAGGGTAAATGGAGTTATGAATGCAAAGGTTGCCGTTTCCGCACCTCGTTGCGCAGCGGTACGATCATGGAGAGCTCCAAGCTGCCGTTTCTGGTGTGGTACAAAACGATGTTCCTGATGAGTTGCACAAAAAAGGGATTCTCCACCAACGAACTCCAGAAGCAATTAGGATTGAAGCGTTACGAACCGGTATGGGCGATGGTACACAAACTCCGCAGGGCGATGGGCAACCGGGATGCAAGGTATACACTGGAAGGGATGATAGAACTGGATGAGGGTTACTTTTCGGTGGCCAGTAAGGAAATCGAGCGAGGCAAGGGTACACGTGGCCGGGGAGCCGAGGGAAAGCAGAACGTTGCGGTGATGGCCGAAAGCACCCCGTTGGAAGATATCGAAACGGGCAAAAAGGAGAAGCATGTGCGTTATTTCAAGGCCAGGGTACTGGATAGCCATCAAAGTGAAGGAATCAACGGCGTGGTCAGGGACTGCATGGAGGATGATGCCATCGTATTTTCGGACAAAAGCACTTCTTACGTTGACATCTCCGATCTGGTGGAATTGCACGTCACCGAGAAATCAGACGCCAAAACCACCAAGGAAACACTCAAATGGGTGCATATCGCAATCAGTAATGCAAAACGGACATTGCTGGGCAACTACCATAAAATCAAAAGGAAATACTTACAGTTGTATCTCAACGAGTTTATTTACAAATTAAACAGACGGTATTTTGGAGACAAACTCTTTGACAGACTAGTAATTGCGAATATAACAGGTGCATAAACGGATAATCAGAAAATCGTAAAATAGATATCTAAGAAAACAGCTCTTTGCTCAAGTCATTAAGCCTCCATCTTTAGGATAGCATAAATTAAAGTCTTAATTTTGACATTTTAAAATTAACAGGGAGGCAAATTATAATAAAGTGCATCTCCTATTCTAACCTATAAATCAATCTAGAAAAGTATGACTAATCTAACTAAATTACTGTTCTTCATTTTATTATCACTATTTACAACCAATCAACTGGCTTCTAAAACCAAAAAAGTTATCTATGTAGTAGTAGATGGTATACCTGCCGACTACATAGAGCGAGTTAAGCCCAAAACTATCTTTGAAATAGCTCAACAAGGTGGATATGCACGTGCATATACTGGCGGAGAAGTAGGAGGCTACTCTCAAACAGCAACTATCTCAGCCATAGGATACATGAATATTTTAACAGGTACTTGGTTCAATAAACACAATGTTCATGGCAACTCGAACTTAAAGCCTAATTATAATTATTGGTCTATGTTTCGCATTGCTAAGGAGCAACAAGAAACCTACAAAACGGCCTTATTCTCTAGTTGGGTAGACAATCGTACTGTGCTTATTGGCGAGGGAAAGGCTGAAACGAATCACTTAAAAATAGATTATATTTTTGATGACTACGAACAAGACACATTACGCTTTCCAAAAAACAAAGGAGGAAAGCACCTTGAAATCTTTGACATAGACTCCGTAGTTTGTAAGGAGGCTGCCCAAACTGTACGAAATGAGGCTCCCGATTTAAGCTGGGTCTACCTTTGGTATACCGACTCAGGATTTCACTTGTATGGTGATGGAGCCTTTATGGACGAATATGTTCACAAAACAGACGACTTAATACGTCCCATCTGGGAAGCAGTTCAATATAGAGAGAAAAATTTTGATGAAGAGTGGATGATGATTGTAACGACCGACCATGGTCGTGAAGAGACTGGGCACTCACACGGTGGTCAAGCCGAGAGAGAAAGAAGTTGCTGGGTATCTACCAATCATAAAGATATAAACAGCCGCTTCCATGCCAACGATATCTCACTAGTTGATATCAATCCATCGATATGCCGTTTCATGGGATTTGAGCTTCCTCAAGCGGTATCTTTCGAACAAGATGGAATCCCATTTATTGGAAAGGTAGATATTAAAGATTTAAGAACCACTCATTTTGATCAATCAGTTACGCTGCATTGGGAATCTATTACAAAAAAAGAGAAAGCCACAATTTATGTAGCGACCTCTAACCATTACAAAGAGGGAAAGGAAGATAAATGGATAAAACTAGGCGAGGTAGCTGCAAAGGATGCAAAGTACACGGTTGATCTATCAAATTTACCCGAATCTAAATTTTACAAATTTGTAGTTCAGACGCCTAATAATCAATTAAATCGATGGATCAGAAAATAAAAGAAGCCCATTCTATGAAGAGAAATAAACTATTCTTATTTACTTTACTCGTTACCTTATTCACTCTCAACCTATTTGGACAAGAAAAACAGACACAACCCGCTTTGGAAGTGATTGAAAGAGCCACTGGTAAAACAGGTACTCCCATTAAGTTGGTTCTTAAAAAGAGCAGTGAAACCTATTTTAAGCACCAAGTTAAGAATGGTACTTTAATTGTAGAAGGTAGTAGCCAAGTAGCACTTACTAGAGGCTTTTATGACTTTGTAAAAAGTAATAAAATGGGCCTCTACAGCTGGTCGGGAAGCAACATACAACTTCCTGAAAAATTTAAGGAGCAAGAGATTACAGAGGTAATCTCTCCATTTAAAAACCACTACATGTCGAACGTAGTGGTTTACGGATATTCAAAACCCTACTGGGATTGGAAACGATGGGAACAAGAGATAGACTGGATGGTACTACACGGTATTAATATGCCCCTAGCACTCGTTGGATATGAGGCTATCTTAGCCCGTGTTTGGAAGAAGATGGGATTGACAGATGACGAAATTAACAGCTATTTTGTAGGCCCTGCACACCTTCCATGGATGCGTATGGGCAATATCAGTGGCATTGATGGGCCACTTAATGAGGATTGGCACAAAGGGCAAATCGATTTGCAGCACAAAATCCTAAAGCGAATGAAAAGCTTAGGTATGAAACCCATCTGTCCTGGATTTCCAGGGTTTATTCCCGAAGCATTTAAGCGGATCTATCCCAATCTAAATATTATTCAAACGCATTGGGGAGGAGCCTTCTGCAACTGGATGGTATCACCCGATGAACCTATCTTCAGTAAAATAAGTACTGAGTTTATTCGCGAATGGGAAAAGGAATTCGGTAAAAATGAACTCTATTTAATTGATAGTTTTAATGAAATGGAGATACCATTCCCCGAGAAGGGTACGAAAGAGCGTTACGAATTGGTAGCCTCTTACGGCGATAAGGTGTACCAATCAATCAAAAAAGCCAATCCCAATGCAACGTGGGTAATGCAAGGCTGGATGTTTGGATACCAACGCTACATCTGGGATTACGAAACCTTAGCAGCACTGGTATCAAAAGTACCCGATAACAAGATGATGCTACTTGACTTAGCGGTCGATTACAACAAACACTTCTGGAAATCGGAGGTAAACTGGGAGTATTACAAAGGGTTCTACAACAAACAGTGGGTATACAGTGTAATTCCTAACATGGGCGGTAAAGTGGGAATGACAGGGGTACTCGAATTTTATGCAAACGGACACCTAGAGGCATTGCGATCTGAAAACAGAGGGAACTTAATAGCACACGGTATGGCTCCGGAAGGGATAGAGAATAACGAGGTGATTTATGAACTACTTGCTGATGCAGGTTGGTCCGACAAGGAAATTAATCTGAATCAGTGGCTCAAAGAGTATTCAGAAAATAGATACGGAAGTTGCCCACCCGAAATCGTGCGATGCTGGGAATTGCTGCAAGAGTCGGTATATGGTACTTTTACAGATCACCCACGCTACAACTGGCAACTTAGACCAGGTTCTGTAAGAAATGGAACAATCAATTTAAGTGAGAGTTTTTTCAAGGCCATAGAGTCTTTTGTAAAGGTGTCGGGAGAGTTTAGAGAAGAGCCTCTCTACATGGCTGACCTTGCAGAATTAACCTCCCTTTATTTAGGTGGAAAAGCCGAATTACTGATTAAGGCCATAGACTGGCAATACGAAATAGGCGATACCCTGCGTGCCGAAAAGTTCGAACAGGACTTTAACTACCTGCTTAAAGGGATGGATGCACTACTATCTACTCACCCCACTTTACGTTTGGAACGCTGGGTAGAGTTCGCAAAGAACCAGGCAGTAAATAGTGAACAGCGCAAGCAGTACGAGCAAAATGCCAAACGAATTGTAACCATTTGGGGACCTCCTGTCGATGATTATTCAGCCCGTGTATGGTCAGGACTTCTTCGCGACTATTACCTACCTCGTTGGAATCATTACTTTGCTAGTCGAAAGAGCAATACTCGTTTTAACTTTGCAGAGTGGGAGAAGAGTTGGGTCGCTTCAGAAGGCCATTCTACCCCTACCATCCCATCTGATATCGTGAATACAGCAAAGTCACTGGTAGACTATGCAGCATTTATTCAGCCCCATTTAGTTCCTACTAACGGGTTAAACAGGCTAGGAAAATGGAATGTTGAGAAACAAAATAAAACTACTCACACCTACAATTTAAATGCGAATGAACTCTATAAAATAAAGAGCATCCGATTACAGAGTAGTACAAAGGGAAAACTAACATTTTACGAACTTAAAATCATAGCCGATGGGAAAGTAGTATGGAGTGCGAAAAGCAAACCAGCCATAGAACATAACAATCTAACGATTCCAGTTAAGCTACCGGCAGATATTCGGGGGAATAATGGAGTAGAACTACAGATTAACTTGGAGAACAATACAGAAAACAACTGCAGTGGAGAGATTACTCTTCTTTTAAATTAAAAAAGGATTCTTAGTTTATGTATAGTGTATGAACCCCTTATTTGTAAAACCTGAAGAGCCAGAAATTGACTTTTAATGGAAGTCGAATAAGGGGATTCATTTTTAAATAAAGAAAGCTCCTTTCACAAAGAATGAAAGCAACACAAAGTAGAAATAGAAAACTTTGGATTAACAGAATCAAAACCTACTTCGATCAAAATTGGATGCAATGAGCTTCGTTTGCCAAGCATCGATATCGGGGCACTCCTCTCCTACTAAAAAGAGTTTTATAGCTTCGTAAGGAATGCAAACCGTAGATTGATCTGACAAAGAGATAAAAAAAGCCAGTAACGCACTGAAACAAAAAGCAATCCCAATAAGAATCACTATCTTTGGGCTTTGAAACCTTTTTAAGGGCTAAATAAGCACCTTGAGCTAGATTAGCTATCACTACTATCTAAATAATACATGAAAAACCAAACCATGAAAAGAACCATTTTCATAGCATTGCTATTGACCTCTGCTCTCCTGCTCGGTAGGACTCCCCTTGCGGCACAAAACCCCGAAAGTTTTAAATTGGGCGATAAAACGTTTTTACTGAACGAAAAGCCCTTCGTTATTAAAGCAGCCGAGATGCACTACCCTCGCATCCCTCGCGAATATTGGGAGCATCGCATTCAAATGTGTAAGGCTTTGGGCATGAACACCATCTGCCTTTATGTATTTTGGAACATTCACGAACAACGCGAAAATGAGTTTAATTTTACAGGCAACAATGACATTCGTGAGTTTGTTAAGTTGGCACAAAAAAATCAGATGTATGTAATTGTACGTCCTGGTCCCTACGTTTGTGCCGAATGGGAAATGGGAGGACTTCCTTGGTGGCTTCTCAAGAAAAAAGAGATTAAAGTTCGTGATAATGATCCCTACTACATGGAGCGAGTCGAAATATTCGAAGCTCAAGTAGCCAATCAATTAAAAGATTTAACCATCGAAAATGGAGGCCCCATTATCATGGTACAAGTCGAAAACGAATTCGGAGCCTATGCTACCAACAAGCCTCATGTAACTGCCATTCGCGATATTTTACGAAAAGTGGGTTTTGATAAGGTAACACTTTTCCAATGCGACTGGAGTTCTAATTTTATGAACAATGGACTGGATGATCTTGTTTGGACCATCAACTTTGGTACTGGTGCCAACATTGAACAGCAATTCAAGAAACTAAGTGAGGTGCGTCCTCATGCACCACTTATGTGCAGTGAATTTTGGAGCGGTTGGTTTGATCGCTGGGGCAGTCAACACGAAACACGTAATAGCGCAACCATGATTCAAGGGATGAAAGAGATGCTAGACAAAGGAATTTCCTTCTCCCTTTACATGACCCACGGTGGAACTACTTGGGGACATTGGGCAGGGGCGAATAACCCTCCCTACACGCCCGATGTAACCTCGTACGATTACGATGCTCCCATTAGCGAGGCAGGATTGGTTACTCCTAAGTATGTCGAGTTACGCAACATGCTCTCTAACTACATGTATGGCGAAAAAATGAGTTCCATTCCCAAGCCCCTTCCTACGACCACTTTCCCGAAGGTTTCATTTACTCAGTTTGCTCCTCTTTTTGAAAATCTCCCCCAAGCCAATGAGAGTTTTGAAATTAAAACGATGGAGGAGTTCGATCAAGGTTGGGGCTCGATTGTCTACTCGACAACAGCTCCCGAAATTTCTCAAAAAAGCGTTATGACTATTACCGATCCCAAGGATTATGTACAGGTTTTTATCAATGGAAAGAAAGTAGGCACCATGGATCGACGCATCAACGAAAAAAGTATCGTATTACCTCCTTTAAATAAAGGAGATCAAATTGATATTCTTGTCGAAGCAATGGGGCGCGTAAACTTCGGATCGTCTATTAAAGATTTCAAAGGCATTACCGAGAAGGTAGTCCTAAGCCATGCCCTCGATAATGGAAGCATTGTCAACATTGACTTGAAGAATTGGAAAGTATATAATCTACCTGTCGATTATGAGTTTGTAAAAGAGAAGAATTACCAAACGAAGAACGCTCCTTCGGGTGCTGGCTTTTACAGAGCGACGTTTAATCTTAAAAAAGTAGGTGACACATTCATCAATATGGAAAGCTGGGGCAAAGGTTTGGTCTATGTCAATGGGCATTCTATGGGTCGTTTCTGGGAAATTGGACCGCAACAAACGCTTTACATGCCAGGGTGTTGGCTCAAAAAAGGAGAAAATGAAATTATTGTTTTCGATATTGTAGGTCCTAAGGAGGCAGCTGTTGAAGGAGTATCGACCCATATTGTAGATAAGCTAAATAGCACAAAGGTAGTACTTAATCGCAAAGAGGGTGAAACGCTAAAATTAGATAAAGAAACAGCTATTATTACCTCCAGTTTTACCCCTGGAAACGGTTACCAAGAGGTGAAATTTGATCAACCAGTTACAGGTCGCTATCTCTGCATAGAGGTGCTTTCTACCCACGATAAAAAAGAGGTAGCAGCCATGGCAGAGTGGTACATGCTGGATGAAAATCAACAAAGAACCTCACGCGAACCTTGGAGTGTGGTTTATTGCAGCGATGAAGATATTAAAACAGGTAACAAAACAGCCGAGAAGATATTCGACCTTCAAGAGTCTACCTACTGGTCAACTAATAGAGAGGGTAAAGCCCCTCATCATTTGATTCTTGACCTCGGAGAAGAGGCTACATTCAGTGGTTTTCAATATCTACCGCGCGTAGAACCAGGAGCCCCTCAAAGCATCAATGAATATAAAATTTATCTAAGAAAGACTCCTTTCCAAATTGTAGAAGCGAGTTAAATAACCACAAACTAGATACCATGAGAAAATTCATTCTAGCAACCGCTACCCTTTTATCCACTCTTCAGCTATCTGCGCAAAAACCAGAGTGGCTAGACCCGAGCGTCAATAGCATCAACCGAGAGGAGATGAGAACGACCTACACCGCCTATTCCACCCAAGAGAAAGCCCTTGAAGGAGATAAATATAACAATGAAAACTACCTATCATTAAATGGGCAATGGAAATTTCAGTGGGTACAAAACCTGTGGCAGAAACCCAAAGATTTCTTTCAAATCAACTATGATGATCACGCTTGGAATCAAATACCTGTTCCCGGAATATGGGAACTACTCGGTTATGGCGATCCTGTATATGTAAACTCGGGCTATGTATTTGACTATCTCATTAAAAGAGAACCACCTAAAGTTCCCGAACAGGATAATCACGTAGGCTCTTACCGTAAAACTATTGAGATTCCTCAAAACTGGAACGACAAAGAGGTATTTATCTCCTTTGGAGGAGTTACCTCTAACCTCACACTCTGGGTCAATGGGAAAAAAGTAGGCTACAGCGAAGATAGCAAGATGAAGTGCGAGTTTAATCTGACTCCCTACATAAAAACAGGTAGTAACTTAATAGCCTTCCAAATCCAACGCTGGTGCGATGGTACCTATGTAGAGTGTCAAGACTTCTGGCGATTTTCGGGTGTACAGCGCGATGTAGAGCTATATGCCCGAAACAAATATCGCATAGACAATATTATCGTAGAGGGGTTAACCGACAGCTCCTATAAAAATGGTCTTTTAAATGTAACGACTCTATTCGATAAAAAGTCAAGAGCTGCAGCAAGCAATGGATCAGTGACTCTAGAACTATTCGATGCAGCAGGTAAAAAGGTCGCAGAAACCTCGGGAAAGCCCGATTCCAAAGGAGAGTTTAAGAGCAAAATCACGGTCGAGAATGCACATTTATGGAGTGCAGAAATACCTTATCTCTATCTGTTAACCGCTACGCTCAAAGATGCGAAGGGAAATGTAAGCGAGGTAATCCCTCAAAATGTGGGTTTCAGAAGCGTTGAGATTAAGAACTCACAGCTACTTGTCAATGGAAAGCCTATTTTAATCAAAGGGGTGAATCGTCACGAAGTCGATCCCGAAGGAGGCTACTACGTAACGCGCGAACGAATGGAGCAAGATGTCCGCCTCATGAAAGAGAACAACATCAATGCCGTTCGTACGTGTCACTACCCCAACGACCCCTACATGTACGAGTTGTGCGATAAGTATGGTATCTATGTACTAGATGAAGCAAATATCGAAGCACACGGTTATGAAGCCATTGCCAACATGCCCGAGTGGACTCAAACACACCTAGAGCGCGCACTCCGCATGGTGCAACGAGATAGAAATCATCCCTCTATCATCTTCTGGAGTATGGGCAATGAGTCGGGTGATGGTTGTTGCTTTGAAGAGACCTACAAAGCAATGAAAGAGCTAGACCCTACACGCCCAGTTCAATATGAACGACCCGGACTTAAAGCACATACCGATATCTTTGTTCCCTTCTATTGGGGATATGATGGCTTAATAAACTATGCCAAAGGAGAAACGAATCGCCCCCTAATTTTCTGCGAATATGCACATGCCATGGGTAATTCAATGGGAGGTTTTAAAACCTATTGGGATATCTTCCGCCAATACCCCGTATTACAAGGAGGCTTTATTTGGGATTACATTGATCAATCCATTCGTTGGAGAAAGAGTGACGGTACTGAGTTCTATGCCTACGGAGGCGATTTTGGTCGCGACCTTCCCTCATCAAATAATTTCAACAACAACGGTCTACTTACCCCTGACCGTACTCCCAACCCACACCTCGATGAGGTAAAATATGTCCATCAAGATATTTGGACCAAACTTACTGATGCCCAAAAAGGAAAAGTAGAAATCTATAATGAGTTCTTCTTCAGAAACCTCGAGAACGTACGATTAGCGTGGGAACTCGTCCACCAAGGAAAAGTCGTCGAATCGGGTTTGATTGATCAATTGAACGTGCTACCACAAGCTACCCAGCACGTAGAGTTGGGATATGATGCTTCTTCCTACAACCAAGGTGAACTGCTTCTGAATGTATACTACAACACGAAGAGATATAGCAATCTAGTAATGGCCAATCATGAGATAGCTAAACAACAATTTGTGATCCGTCCTTACACAAATTATAGCACCGATGTCACACACTGCAAAGAGAAAGTATCGGTGACAGATAATTTGAATGGGATCACCGTAAAAGGAGAGAATAGCGAAGTATACATTAACCGCCGTTCAGGATTGATTACCAAATATATCATTGGTGGTGAAAATATGATTCTTGATGGAGAGGCCATTAAACCCAATTTTTGGAGAGCTCCAACAGACAATGACTACGGGGCCTCTACCCAAAAACAATTTATCGCATGGAAGAGTCCACTAGGAAGAGCCAAAGAGGTTAAAGTAGAGCATGCCTCTACTAGTGCTACAATTACTTCATTGTACGAACTCAAAGAGCTTGAAGCAGAACTAATCTTAAAGTACGTGATCAATGCAACGGGCGAGATTGAAATAACACAAAAGCTAAAAACCAATCCAGAAGCCGAAAAAATGCCGCATCTTTATCGTTTTGGGATGAGCGTAAAGATGCCAAAAAGATACAATACCGTAGATTACTACGGCAGAGGGCCCATTGAGAACTACACCGACAGAAACTTCTCGACCTTTATTGGGCATTACAATGGAAAAGTATCTGATCAGTACTTCCCTTACATTCGCCCACAAGAGAATGGAAACAAGAGTGACCTCCGCTTCTTTAGAGTAATCGATTCAGGAACCAAAGGAATTCAAATCTCATCCAACAAAGCATTCGAAGCCTCAGCCCTCCACTATACCATGGAGCAGCTCGACGATTTAGAAGCCAAAGAACAGCGTCATGCTGCCGATATTACAGAGAGTAACCTTACACAGGTAAACTTCGATATGCGCCAGCACGGATTAGGATGTATTGACACGTGGGGAGCATGGCCCGAAGAGGAACACAGACTACCATACGCTGACTATGAAGCGGTTTTTGTATTAAGACCCATTGATCTATACTAGCCAAAAAGGAATCAAAAGCTTATAACTCACTAAAAGAAGAGCCCTATCAAACCCCTATTTAAGAGATGATGGGGCTCTTTAAACATCCAATAAATTATGAATAAGTTACTAACAACTTCACTCGCACTCCTATTTACACAACAAATTTGTGCGCAAGATAAACCCAATATCATTGTTTTCTTAGTCGATGATATGGGACTAATGGATACCTCATTACCATTTATAACTGATCAAGAAGGCAACCCTGAACGCTACCCTCTCAATGACTGGTACAGAACCCCCAATATGGAACGATTGGCAGAGCAAGGGGTACGTTTCTCGACCTTTTATGCACAAAGTGTTAGCTCACCGACCCGTGCATCCATCATGACGGGACAAAATGCAACCAGACACCGAACCACCAACTGGATAGATGGATTTGGTAATAATAGAACTCCCTATGGACCCAAAGAGTGGAACTGGAATGGAATAACAGAGAAAACACCAACCATACCCAGAGTATTGCAAAAAAATGGATATAAAACAATTCACATTGGGAAAGCACACTTTGGGCCCGTAGGAAGCAGTGGAGAGAATCCACAAAATGTGGGGTTCGATATCAACA
This sequence comes from Phocaeicola sp., assembly GCA_051651025.1. Lineage (GTDB taxonomy): Bacteria > Bacteroidota > Bacteroidia > Bacteroidales > Bacteroidaceae > Phocaeicola. Next base: position 152,735 of record JBOFRN010000048.1, on the reverse strand, counting down.
TTGGGGGATCGTCAATTGGACATCCTGGTAGTTATCACGGTGAAAATGGGTATGGGCACATCAAAGGGGGGAAATCACACGCAGTACCCCATCTTACCAAATATCATGGAACCAATACCTTCCTAAGTGATGCCCTAACTCTCGAAGCCAACGAACAGATAGATAGAGCTATTCAAGAAGAGAAACCGTTCTTCTTGTACATGTCTCATTACGCTGTACATGCGCCATTCGAGACTGACGAAAGATTTGTAGGCAACTACACAGATCCAAAGTTCTCTAATCAAGCAATAGCTTTTGCAACGCTAATAGAAGGTATGGACAAATCACTAGGCGATATGATGGATCACCTAGAAAAAAAAGGGATCGCAGAAAATACTCTGATAATTTTTTTAGGAGACAATGGATCCGATGCACCCTTAGGCAATGAAAAAGGGCACTACTCTTCCTTCCCACTACGCGGAAAAAAGGGAAGCGAATATGAAGGAGGAGCAAGAGCACCCTTTATAGCCTCTTGGGCAAAAGTAAACCATCAAAATAGGCTACAAAGAAAAGAAGAAATTAAATCCAATGCTATTCAAACCCAAGCAGCTACTGTGATGGATATATACCCTACCATCCTCTCTATAGCAGGAGTAGAGTTACCTGAAGAGCATATCCTAGATGGATTCAATCTCTCTAAACAACTAAAGGGAGAATACAATGAAACAAGAAGCAATAAGGTACTTATTCACTTCCCACATGCACACAGAGGAAGCTATTTCACCTCATACCGTGATGGCGATTGGAAGCTAATCTATTATTACAACCCAGAGCTTCCTACTCGACCCATGTATGAATTATACAATTTGAAAAAAGATCCTATCGAAATACAGAATCTAGCCACAACCGAAACCAAAAAGTTAGTAGAAATGATTCAAGCCATGACTAAACAGCTAGAAGCTGAAAATGCACTCTATCCAGAAGATAAAGAGGGCAATATCTTAAAACCATTTATTTAAATATTCTTATTCGTAGATAAGAAGATGAGAGTAAATAGAAGGCAGAAAACAGAGACAGTAACCTCATCAAAGAGCACATATGAGTATGCCTCGTGATGGAATAGTAATATAAAGTAGCAAAATGATAAAGAATATTTGTAACTTTGTACAATAACCTAATAAATGCCTTTTTATTTAAACTTTATATTATAAACCTAATTTTCCATGAAGAAAAGAAACATTCTAACCTTATTCGCAGCCTTATCGTTAAGCTTCTTAACGGCATGCAGTGATGCAACGGGCGAAGTGAAGCCCTACAACGTAGGGATAAACATCATCCCCATGCCACAAAGCCTTGTACAACAACAAGGGTTCTTTACCCTATCCTCAAGCAGCTCATTCGGTGCTACTACCCCCGAAGCAAAAACCATTGCCGAGTTCTTTGCTGCTAAAATGAACCAAGCTACTGGATTTAATCTTAAAGTAAGCGAAAGCGGAAACATTACGCTAAACATCGATGCAGCTCTGGATGTAAACGAAGAGGGTTATACACTTCATGTAACAAACAGCAACGTAACCATCGCAGCTAAAACGGCACACGGTTTGTTCAACGGTATGCAAACATTCATGCAGTTGCTTCCTGCCGAAATTGAAAGTGCACAAAAGGTAAAAGGCATCTCTTGGATTGCCCAAGCCGTAGAGGTGAAAGACGAACCTCGTTTTGGCTACCGCGGTATCATGCTCGATCCATGTCGCCACTTTATGCCTGTCGAAAATGTAAAAAAATACATCGATGTATTGTCTGCTTTCAAAATTAATCGCATGCACTGGCACCTAACAGACGATCAGGGCTGGCGTATTGAAATAAAAAAATACCCCAAACTAACCGAAATTGGTGCTACACGCATCGAAGGTGAACGCACTACACACAGCGGTTTCTATACGCAGGAAGAGGTCAAAGAGATTGTGAAATATGCAGCCGATCGCTTTGTAACCGTTGTTCCCGAGCTAGAGCTCCCAGGACACGAAATGGCAGCCATTGCCGCTTACCCAGAACTCTCTTGTAAAGGCGAAGAGGGAACTCCTCGTATTATTTGGGGGGTAGAAGATGTAGTAATGTGTGCAGGTAAAGAGTCTGTATTCAAGTTCTTAGAAGATGTTATCGATGAGATGGTACCTCTTTTCCCCAGCGAATACTTCCACATTGGAGGTGATGAATGTCCTAAAGTAAGCTGGAAAGAGTGTCCATTGTGCCAAAAACGCATTCAAGAAGAGGGGCTGAAAGGTGACAAAGAGCATTCGGCTGAAGAGAGATTGCAAAGCTACGTCATCCAACGTATGGAGAAATACCTTGCTACCAAAGGAAAAAAAATTATCGGATGGGATGAGATCCTTGAGGGTGGTCTAGCCCCTTCGGCTACGGTAATGTCTTGGCGTGGTGAAGAGGGGGGTATTGCAGCCGCAGCGATGAACCACACCGTGATTATGACTCCTGGTGGAAACGGAATGTATCTAGATGCTTACCAAGGCGACCCTAAGTTGGAGCAAGTAGCCATTGGTGGATACACTACTTTAGAAAGAACCTACAGCTACAACCCGGTTCCTGATACACTAGCAGCTATGGGCAAAGGTCACTTTGTGTTGGGTGTACAAGGAAACACTTGGTCGGAGTATATGTATACAGAGGAGAACCGCAACCACATGGTATTCCCACGTATCCTTGCAGTGGCCGAGATTGCTTGGACCAATCTAGATCGTAAAGATTACAAAGACTTTGAGTGTCGTATTAACAATGCATACGTACGTTTGGATCAACACGGATTGAACTATCACATTCCTATGCCTGAGCAACCCAAGGGATCTTCGAATACCGTTGCCTTTACAGATCAAGCGGTTCTTGAGTTTACAACGTCACGTCCTTCAAGAATGGTTTATACCCTTGATGGTAGCGAACCGACTGCTCAATCGACAGCCTATACAGAGCCCATCACGTTAACAGAGACTACTACACTTAAAATTGCTACAGCGCTTCCATCAGGTAAACTAAGCAAGATTCGTACCATTGCTGTAGAGAAACAAACGTTCGCTCCTGCAAAAGAGGTAGCCAATGTAACTGCTGGTTTGAAAATGGATATCTTTGATGGTACCTATTTAAATGTGGCAGAGCTTGCAGCAGCTAATGCACCTGTGAAAGAGACTAAAGTGATCAAAGAGACTCGCGAATTACGCTCGCAAGTGAAGAGCACCGAGTCTATGCGCGGCGTACCTCAATATGCTTCAATCGCAACTGGTTATGTAAATATCCCCGAAGATGGAGTGTACTACCTATCGTCTGAATTGGAAGAGGTTTGGATCAATGGTAAATTAGTCATCAACAACAGTGGCGAGGTAAAACGTTCTTCGCGTACAGATACCTCAATTGCATTGGGCAAAGGCTTGCACGAAATCAAAGCGGTCTTCTTGGGACACATCATTGGTGGATGGCCTTCACTTTGGGCAGATGGTAGCATCCGTATGCGTAAAGCAGATCAAGATAAATTTGAAAGAATTAAAGGAGAAATGCTTTTCCACTAATTCACTTCATTCATCAAATATAAAAAGGTTGGTAACGTGTTCATAAGCACGTTACCAACCTTTATTCTTTTCAGATCCATCCCTACTCTCTATTCAGTAGAACAAATTCTGCACAACCCGATAAACAGAGTTGCACATCAAAATATACAAGCTGTTTCACCTTGGTGCTACAGTCATTTCACCAGCGTACAACAGTTATTTCACCTAGGTGAAATGAATATACCATGGAGGTGAAACAGATAAAACACTCGTAATAAAAAAGAAGTTAAACCGGAATAAAGATCCTATTCAAGCGGATAAAATGAGAGGAGTCAGAAAGTACAAGAGAAGAGGACGAGGGGAAAAAGAGACTCTAAACTGATAATCATTCAAACCGATAAAGAACGGATACAATGTAATCCTAGAGAAAGAGGCAACCCAATTAAAAAGTGCCCTCCAAAAGTTTTATCTAACTTTTGGAGGGCACTTCATTTCAGGGAACCACTCATTTTTCATTAAATTGTTCTCCTGCTAAACTATAACTCCAAGTTCCCTACCGGGCGTTTTCCACCTTCGGAAAGCTCTCTAATTTTAGAAATAGGAACCGTAAGGGTTTTACCTAGGGGTTTGCCCTCCCGATAGGTAACTACTCGCAATTGGGTAGCACCTGCTGGAAGAGTTAAGGGTTGGCTATATTTAGGAGTAAAATGGTCGGGGTCTGTATTATCAAACGTATAATAGATATCCATTCCATCCAATTCAGTAGATAGATCTACGTAAACAATGTTCCCCTCTTTGTAAGGGGTAATAATGGCATTATAGATGCTTTTTGCGTAGTTTATAACGGCACAATCGGCACGATGAAAATGATGCTCAACGCGTCTAACAAAATCGGCCCAGTTTTTAGAATCCTGTCCGCTCCACAGCACCTCACTCAAGGCCCAGCCTCGGGGCCAAGTCATGTATTGTGCGTGACGGAAGGTAGGAACAGCCTCTGTCCAAAGGTTACCTTGTCCACCAAGAATCAACTCCTTTTGAACTCCATCGGGTACCGGTTTAAAGTGATAAGAGTCCTTGAGTCGACACATGGAGTAAGTATCGGGCTCTCCAGCAGGGTCGCCTTGGTAAAGATCGAGGTAACAGTGCTCCGCTGGAGTCATAACCACGTGGTGCCCAGCTTTGGCAGCATCAATACCACCCTGCATACCTCTCCACGACATCACCGTGGCTTCGGGAGCAAGTCCCCCTTCGTGAATCTCATCCCAACCTATGAGTTTTTTACCGTGGCTCTTGAGAAGCGCCTCCATGCGACGAATAAAGTAGCTTTGAAGCTCCTCCTCATTTGCAAGTCCCTCCTTCTCTTTCACCCCTTGGCACTTGGGGCACTTTTTCCAGAATCCCTTCCAGCACTCATCACCTCCAATGTGAATGTATTCGCTTGGAAAGAGTGCAGAGACCTCTCTTAGAACATCTTCCATCAGCTTAAAACTTTCAGGATTACCTACACAAAGCGTATTCTCATCGATGGTATAAAACTTGTTTCCAACATTGACTGCCGTAGGTGCTTCAAAGCAGGCCAACTCAGGATAGGCAACCAAGGCTACGAGAGAGTGGCCAGGTACATCAATTTCGGGAATTACCGTAACATACCTTTGGGCTGCATAATTCAAAACCTCTTTGATCTCTTCTTGGGTATAGTATCCTCCATAGGTGGGCACTTCTCCCGGCTCTTGGGGCTCTCTTTGCCACCATGCACCCACCCGTTCGGCGCGCAAGGAGGCTTTCTGAGTCAACTCAGGTCGAGATTTTATCTCAATTCGCCAACCTTGATCATCGGTAAGATGCCAGTGGAAAACATTCATTTTATAGGCAGCAAGTTGATCAATGTATTTCATCACCTCCTCTTTGGTAAACCAATGGCGAGAAACATCGAGCATCAATCCCCTCCAAGGAAACTCGGGGGCATCACTAATCTCACAGTAAGGTACCGAAACCTCTACTTGCTCCATCGGCTTCGAACTTACCACTTCGGCAGGCATCAGCTGTATAAGGGTTTGGATGCCATAAAAAAGTCCTGCATGCGAAGAGGCAATGATGTTTACTCCCTCTTGATTGGAAGTCAACGTGTAACCTTCGGGTGCAATCGTGGCCGATTTATCTAGGAGAAGAGTGACATCGGCTTTGGATGAAGCCTTTCGAAAAGTGAGACCAGTTGCAGGGTGCACTTTCTCATTTAGATAGCTTACCAATGCCACTTGCTCGGCATCCTTGTCATTAAAAGCAATGGTTGAATGAGCAAGAAAGTTCTTTTTACCACTGTGGTACAACTCCTTAGATGGCTTTGGAATCAATACCGAATGGGCATAAGTTGGCAAAGCAAGCACGAAGGCTGCCACAATTCCTACTACGTGTAATCGTATTCTTCTATTCATAATTAACATATAAAGTGGGTATTATTTTTTTCTTCTCGACTGCCCACAGCTCATCTTTTTAAGAGTAAGCTACCAAGCAACAATGGCCATCTGCGTAGAGAGTTCGTAGATACCAAAAAGGGTCCCCTGCTTATCACTACCTACTATAACAAGTGCCTCATCGACTCCCTCCAAGGGATTCTTAATGGTTTGAATGAGGTATTTATCGGGTTCGCCTTGCAACTCAGATAGATCGATTTTTCCCAACTTATCGATTTCTTGTATAAATTGGCTGGTTTCAATAGAGCCAATAATTACCATGCGTTTAGCAGTTACACGATTCACGATAGGAGGAGTTATTCCAGTAACCTCTTTAGCATCAGCTTGTAAATGAGCAATCGCACGTAGCACCCCTTTATGCTCCTTGGCATCGACCAGAATGGGGGGTGTACCCTCTTCTTCAACTCCAATCGTAAGTTGGTTTGCAGGGTAGAAATCTAAAAGAAGAAAAGGAATAGCCGATAGAGAGTGTTGCGAAAAAGCGATCAAACAGACTAGCAGCGTAGAAAGTAGGTTGATTTTCATGACGATTAAAGCTAAAAAAGGGTTTCGGCAGCAAGTTAGCAATTCTTAGGCTGTAAACCCTCTCATTTTTCGAAAAAATGAGTATCAAAGAGGAATTACCCTATCTAGATTGCGCGGATGGAGTCCTAAAAGGGCAATAATATGAAACACTATAAGTCACTTAGAATAAACCCTAGTACATTCTAGAAGCGTAGTATTTTAAGAAGGCAGATTGAGGGGTTAGCGGGTAAACCCTACTTCGGTGGTTTCGTAGTTCGTAATGTTCATACGAAACCGCTTCATCTCCTCTAGCTGATAAATAGGACGCTCTAAATCGTGTGGAATAGGCATACCCGAGAACTCTTGAAAGTAGAGTAGACAGGCATTTTTCCACCAAATGGCATCACGTGTTTGTATCTTTAAGCGACGCTGTACATCGGTAAACCGAGATTTGTCGACATAAGGCTCCATACGATCCCATATTTTTTGAAATCGACGAGTCTCTTCTACACCGCGATCGTACTTGTAGCAGAGCTCCTCCCAAAGGGTATGCCCACTCTTCATTAGGTGCGTCCAAGGCACATGATGAAACCAAAGAAGATAGATTTCGGGACAGGTACCTCTATTATCAAAGAGTTCGATATAATCCTTGGGATATTGTGCAGTGGCCTGACTACCGGTGCTACTGCGATTAAACCCGATACCCTCTTTGGTGGCATTGTGGTAGTAAGAGGGTAACCAATCTACACGAGCACCAGGTACATCACACCAAGGCTCAGGACCGTAGTGGTGCGACCAGGCAAAAAGGTGATGCAAACCTAAAGGCATCATGTAATCGACCACGGCTTCACGGCTATCTATCATCATTTCGGAAAGAGGTTCTACAAATTGAGGATTGGAAGTAAAAGTTTGAGCCAACCACTCTTGTGCAATCTCCTCGCAAGTTAATGAAGGATTCCAAGCCATTCGACCAAAAGCGTACCAATTAGATTGTGCAAATGGGTGACCACACCAATTGATATCTGTACCTATATTGGCTACACCTGAAATGGCTTTCAACGCTTTAGGCTTTACAAAATAGAAAAACTCTTTCCAGATAGGAGCTAAATAAGCTAGATGGTTAGAGAAGCCCAAATACTCCTGTGTAATCTGAAACTCTACCAAAGTAGGCGTGCGCTTCATAGCTCCAAAAAGTGGATGATAAGGCTCACGAGGTTGAAAATCAAGCGGTCCATTCTTTACCTGAAGAATTACATTTTTACGAAATCTACCATCCAGCGGCTTAAATAATTGGTAGGCCTGTTTTGCACGGTCGGGTTCATTCGATTCATAGACAAAGGCGCGCCACATTACAATACCTTTGTGATGCGCCAAAGCATCGGCCAACATGTTGGCACCCTCGGCATGGGTACGACCAAAATCAGTAGGACCTGGCTCTCCTTCAGAGTTGGCTTTCACTAAAAAACCACCAAAATCGGGAATCAATTGGTAAATTTCATCTACTTTTTCACTCCACCAACGAATAACTGCTTTGTCCAAAGGATCGGCCGTAGAGAGTCCACCCAAATGTATAGGCGAAGCAAAGTTGATAGAGAGATAGGTTTTAATACCATAAGGACGAAACAGGTCGGCCAAGGTTTTTACCTTCAGGAGGTAGTCTCTTCCCAATATGAGTGGAGAGGCATTAACATTGTTAATTACGGTACCATTGATACCAATTGATGCATTGGCTCGAGCGTATGCTTCGTAGCGAAGCGATACTGTTTCAGGAAGCTCTGACCACTGCCAAAGTGACTGGCCGGCATACCCTCTTTCGACAGTTCCATTAAGATTATCCCAGTGATTGAGCAGGCGAATATCAAACTGAGGATTTTCTAAAACCGATTTAGAAGCAGCAGCGAACTCACTCCATTTGCCCTGTTCTTGCAAACGGAGGAGATGATAGGTACCATAAAGCAGGCCGATATCAGAGGGAGAAACAATCTCGACTCCATCGGAAGTTGTACGTAGTAGGAAACCCTCTTTAGCAACTCCTTCCTCCTTAAATATTGTAAGGGTTACAGGCTTACCATTCCAATAAGTACGAAGCTCACGGGCAGCAATCTCCAATGTAACGGTTTGTTTACTCACTTTTACAACACCGTTTCCTGTAGCTACTCTAGGCATCCATAAGCGGCTACCATCTTCTGCTTGAATCAATAAAATAGAGACTGTTAAGAGCAGTAAGGTAGCTGCTACCCGATTGCTCCATTCAAAGTATCTTTTACACATAGACATTACGTTAGGGCTCTTCCTTGCATGGTTTCTATCTTCTCTAACAATTTTAGACACTACTTTTCCCTAAAAAAAAGCGTTAAATAGAGAGGTGAAGGATTACTCGTTATCATAGCAGTTCCTTTCACCATAAAGTACTATAAATCAAATCGTATGAATGTTGGAAGATAAGAAGAAAAAACTTTTTCTTCTTAGTTAGCATAGAGAAACAGCCCTCTAGAGATAAAAAAAACTGCCATTCACGTGTGAATGGCAGTTTTTTTTATCTCTAGGAAATAGGAAGAAGAGATTATTTCTTCTCAGCTTTATTTTGGCAACATCCTGCTTTCTTGTCCGCTTTTTTATCGGCTTTTTTGGTTTTGCAGCAGCCCTCTTTTTTATCTTTGCTATCGCATTTCTTTTCGCATTTTTCGCTCTTCGTACACTCTTTTTTTGCATCTTGTGCAGCTGCAGTTGTGTAAGTAGCCATTGCAGCGATAAATGCTGCACAGATCATAACTTTCTTCATATAAACTAATTTAAATGGTTAATCGTTCATTTTGAACAAAAGCAAAGTAATTGTTTTACCTTGAAAATTCCTAATAGAAACGATTTAAAAAAGCTAAAAAAGGGACGATTTGAAGGTTATATTCTATTTTATCTTTCTTGCTGCATCCAATCGCAGGAAAACAAAGAGTAAAATAGAGAATCCCCAAAGCGAAGAGCCTCCATAGCTAAAGAAGGGTAATGGGATACCAATTACAGGTGTAAGACCTATAACCATCCCAATATTTATAAAGAGGTGAAAAAAGAAAATACTTAGCACACTGTATCCATACACCCTACCAAATCGAGTAGTCTGTCGTTCTGCCAGATAGATTAGGCGTAAGATAAGTGTAAGGAAGAGTAGAAGTACCATAGCCGAGCCTGCAAATCCTTGTTCCTCACCCACTGTACAGAATATAAAGTCGGTATCTTGCTCGGGCACATACTTCAGTTTCGTCTGGGTTCCATTTAGAAATCCTTTTCCAGTGAGTCCCCCCGATCCAATAGCAATCTTACTCTGATTCACATTGTACCCAGCCCCTGCTAAATCCTCTTCCATTCCCAACAAAACTTTAATACGTATCTGCTGGTGTGGCTCGAGAACACGTTCAAAAACATAATCGGCAGAATAAAGAAAAGCTACTGATCCGACTGCAAAAAGTGAAATATAGAAGTAAGAAGCCATGCGCTCCTTAAGTGCCATACTAACTAAATAGCTTACAACACCCCCACAGACAGCCCATTGTACATAAACTACATTGAAAGGAATAACGTATTGCGAGAAGAGAAAGCCTACTAACATAATACCTCCACCAATTCCAGCCACTTGCCAAGCCACTTTTTTCTGGGAACAGTAGACGTAAATTAGGTTGGCCGACAATAGTATAGCAGTAGTAAGTACAGCCGATTCGCCCAAAGAGGTGATTCCATCGGGTAAAAACTCATCGAAAAAGCGGATTCCCACTACAAAATAGAATACCAAGCTAATCCCTGCAAAGAGAATGGCTCCTGCCATACCCTCCCGATAGAGTACCAAGAAGAAAGCTAAATAAACCAAAGCAGAACCTGTTTCGCGTTGCAATATAATTAACAGCATAGGAAGCAGAATAAAGGCAATCGAAAGTAAAAGATCGCGCCTTTTGGCCAGTGTAAAACTATACCTATCCATAAAATTAGCCAAAGCAAGTGCCGTGGCAAACTTAGCGAACTCTGCAGGCTGTAAACTGATGCTACCAAATTTAATCCAAGAGTAAGAGCCCTTGGTATCTTCGGCCAAAAAAGGAGTAACTAACAAGAGAAGCATCATGGCACCATAGAGGGGGTAAGCAAACCAATCATAGAGCTTATCTTCAAGCATCAGTAAAATAAAACCCAGTACGAAAGAACAACCTATCCAAACCAGTTGCTTTCCCGCACGGGTATCGAAACTAAAGAAATCAAAATCACCATAATCGTAGCTAGCACCGCAGATACTAAACCAACCCAAAGTAACCAAAGCCACATAAATAGTGATTGTAAACCAATCAATCGACTTCCAAATACTACCGTATGTGCGCGCCATAATCTATTCTTCTATGTTGTATATCATTTGCTTTCTGTTGACTTGCTTCAGAAAGTTCTCCTTTCAAATATTTCTCCATTATTAATGAACCGATAGGAACTCCGTAAACTGCTCCAAATCCACCATTTTCCACATATACAGCAATGGCTATTTTGGGATTATTCATGGGAGCAAATCCCATAAAGGCAGAGTGGTCCTTGCCTCGGTTCTGTGCCGTACCCGTTTTTCCACACACCTCAATATCGGGTATAGCGGCACTCCGACAAGTTCCTCCCAATACTGCTGCACGCATCCCCTCGACAGCCACCTCGTAGTGTTGCTGCTCTACCAAAGTATAATTGCGCTTGGTATAAAGCGTATCGAGTGGCTGGTCTTCCACCTCTTTTACCACGTGAGGAGTTACGTAGTACCCCCGATTGGCAATGGTAGCTCCCAAATTGGCCATCTGCAAAGGGGTAAGCGTCACTTCACCTTGTCCAATGGAGATGGAGATAACCGTTAGCCCATTCCAAGAGCCCCGGTAGTGCTTATCGTAATACTCGGCATTGGGTATTAGGCCACGCTTTTCTCCAGGTAAATCGATACCAAGGGGGTAACCAAACCCCATAGAGACCATATAATCGCGCCAAGTGGACATGGCATTCTGCACCGATCCATATTTACGTTTCGATCCAATCATGTGATACAATCCCCAACAGAAATAGGCATTGCAAGAGGTAGCGATGGCAGGGACCAGCGGCAGTGGCGATCCATGGGGGTGACAACCTACACGCAATCCTCCATACACAAAAGCATTGTAGCAAGAGTAATTGGTTTCGGGTGTAATAATCCCCTCTTGTAGAAAAGTCAGCGCTTGAGAGAGCTTAAAGGTAGATCCTGGCGGGTAAACCCCCATAATGGAACGATTCAGGAGTGGCTTCCAACTATCGCGTGATAACTCCAACTGATTGGCCCCTCGCTGGCGGCCCACCATTTGACGCGGATCGAAAGTAGGTGAAGAAACCATACATAGCACCTCACCAGTTTCGGGTTCAATGGCAACAATGCTACCTATTTTACCCTCCAAAAGCCGTTCACCAAGCATTTGTAACTCTACATCGATACTCAGCTTAAGATTTTTCCCAGGAACTGGAGTCTGATCAAGTTCACCATCCATATAACGTCCCTGAATACGTCCACGTGCATCACGAAGTAATATTTCAATTCCCTTTTCACCTCGCAACTGTTTTTCATACGAACGTTCTACCCCCTGTTTCCCTATAAAATCACCTCGTACATAGTAATCATCTTCGGCAATGTCTCCTTTGGAAACTTCGGCCATATCGCCCAAAATGTGTGCAGCGGTATTGTAGGTATATTGACGAATGGTTCGTCGCTGTATATAGAAGCCAGGAAACTTAAATAACTTCTCCTGAAACACCCCACACTCTTCGGCAGATAACTGTGTCATAAAGACCTGTTGGGTATAAGAAGAGTATCCCGGATTCATGCGTCTATCTCTAATCTCACGCATTCTACGGTCAAAGTAATCACGCGTAATATTCAACGTACGACATAAATCGAGTGTATCGAGCTCTTTAATTTCACGCATAACGAAACTTACATCGTAAGCTGGCTGATTGTAAACCAAAAGCTCGTTGTTACGATCGTAAATCACCCCCCGGCTAGGATGCTGTGTCTTCTTAAGGAAAGCGTTACTATCTGCATTCTTCTTGTAATCTTCGCTCATAATTTGAAGCATGAAAAGACGAATGAGATAGATTACAACCACAATAATAACCGATCCACCAATTACAAATTGCCGTTTCTCTAAGTTGTAGTTTCTTTTCACGATTCACGCCCTTTTATACCTTCTGCACAGTAAATACAGAGCAGGGTACTTAGTGTACCCGTACCAATACGTACCAGCAACCACAAATAGTTGTCGAACGAGAAAGTGTCCATTACCAATATAAAAGTCGTAAAGAGTAAAGAGGATAGCACACCATAACGTGTATAATTCCAAAGCCCCATAGTAAATACTCCAGGAGTAAACTCCTCTATGTCATCACGTTGTGAGCAGACCTTCAACAACTGGGGTCGTATAAAGGCCAGTAAAGTAAGGGCAGAAGCATGAACCCCTGGTGTATTACCAAAGATATCGACACCAAGTCCCAAAAGAAAGGCCCACAGCATCAAGCTGTTTCGACCTATTCCTGAGTACTGTTTCAGTACAAAGTAGATAAAGAAGTAAGGAGTAGCATACCCCTCAATATGCACATTGTTCAAGATTAATGCTTGCAAAAGTAGTAAGCTAATAAACCAGCCTACTCTCTGAATAAATAGAACCATACAACTATCTTTGGGGGGTTATTACTGCATTCTCTAAAGTTACCTGCTCCTCACGTTTTTTGGTCGATATAACCCGCACATCATTTAAACGAGCAAAGTCACTAAATAGTTTCACCTGAAGTAGATACGAGAGTCCGTCATTACTGTCCGACATCTCATAAACTGTACCAATTGGAATACCTGGAGGGAAAACAGCACTGTGCCCACTCGTTACAATGGTATCGCCTAATGAGAAGATAGCGTGTCGGGGCAAATCTTTTACAAAAGCATATTGAGAAGATCCTCCATCCCATTTAAGGAAGCCAAAATAGTCACTTCCCTTAATTTTACAGCTGATACTACTCTTTGTATTGAGCACCGAAAGTACTAATGAATAGTGATCGGAAGTAAGATAAACGATTCCTACAATGCCCGAACCCGATAGAACTCCCATCTCTTGCCGTATGCCATCCAGCTCACCTTTATTGATGGTTATGTAATTCTGGCTCCGTGTAACACTGTTGTTAATAACATGTGCCTTCCACATGGAGTAGTCAGTGAGTGACTCTTGTTTAATCTGCTCGATAGTGGTGGTATCGGCTGTCATGTCATTCAAGGTTTTACTCAAACGGTCTACCTGAATTTCTAGTTCCACATTACGCTGAACAAGGTCATCATTCAACGATTGTAGATAGAAGTATCGAGTTACACCATTTCCCCATTCATACAGACGGCCCACCATGTAGTTAGAGGAGGTAAAGAAGGTACTACCCTGATACCGATTGAAGCGAAACAGCAAAAAAAGACTGATCCCCTCTAATAGCAAAAAGAGGAGAAAGTAATTATACTTCAGCAGAAAATGTAATAAATGCTTCATTTAAGTCCAACCTTACTAAATAAAGTATGGAGAACAGAAAGTAAAGATGACTTCTTAAAAGAAAACATCCAACCTTCTACTCCCCATACGTATACCTATATTCTAGCGCATTAAGAAAGAGAACTTGTCTACATTCTTCAAAGCCACACCTGTTCCTTTAGCCACGCTCAATAGAGGCTCTTCGGCTACATAGAAAGGTATGTTTATCTTGTCTGTTAATCGTTTATCGAGACCACGCAACAAAGCGCCACCACCTGCCAAGTAGATTCCGTTTACAACAATATCGGCATAAAGTTCAGGAGGAGTTTGTTCCAAGGCACTCAAAATAGCCGTTTCAATCTTAGCGATACTTTTCTCCAAGCAGTGTGCAATCTCTTGGTATCCTACAGGTACCTCCATTGGAAGTGCGGTAATACGATTCGGTCCACGTACGATGTAATCTTCGGGAGCATCATCACCTAAATCGGTAAGCGCTGCACCTACATGAATTTTGATACGCTCAGCCATACGTTCACTAACCTTCACATTGTGCTGGCGGCTCATGTATTCCTGAATATCGGCAGTCAAATCGTCACCCGCTATACGGATGGAGTTATTCGATACAATACCTCCTAAAGAAATAACAGCAATTTCAGTAGAACCACCACCTATATCGACAATCATGTTTCCTTCGGGCGCTTCTACATCAATACCGATACCGATAGCAGCAGCCATCGGTTCGAATATTAAATAGACATCGCGTCCACCAGCGTGCTCGGCACTGTCTCTAACCGCACGAAGTTCTACCTCAGTACTTCCGGAAGGAACCCCGATAACCATACGCAACGAGGGAGAAAAGAAGCGACTTCCCATGTTTACCTTCTTAATCAACCCGCGCATCATCTGTTCACAGGCGTTAAAGTCGGCAATTACTCCATCACGCAATGGACGTACGGTACGAATGTTTGGATTCTCCTTTTCGTACATCATTTTAGCACGCTCACCCACTGCAATCATTTTGTCAGTACGACGATCGAGCGCTACCACCGATGGTTCATCCACCACAATCTTCCCGTTATGGGTAATAATGGTATTGGCCGTTCCAAGGTCGATGGCTATCTCTTTAGTTAAGGAAAAAAATCCCATGACTCTTAATGTTTAAAGTGACGAATACCTGTAGTTACCATGGCTACTCCATGTGCATTACAGTATTCAAATGTAAGTTCGTCCTTTACAGAACCACCTGGTTGAATCACCGCTTTTACTCCCTCTTTATCGGCTATTTCTACACAGTCGGGGAAGGGGAAGAAAGCGTCACTCGCCATAACAGCTCCGTTCAAATCGAACTCGAATGATTTTGCTTTTTCAATAGCCTGTTTCAAAGCATCTACACGCGACGTTTGACCCACACCACTTGCTAAAAGCTGCTTATTTTTAGCCAATACAATGGCATTGCTCTTGCTGTTCTTTACAATTTTGTTAGCAAACAGCAAATCTTCCACCTCTTGGGCAGTAGGTGCTTTTGTCGTTGCAGTTGTTAAATCGGCAGCCGTTTCTGTTTTTAGATCTCTATCTTGTACCAACACCCCATTCAATAGTGAACGGAATTGTTTTTTAGCCATTTTAGCCTCTTTACGTACAAGAATGATTCTATTTTTCTTTTGCATCAAGATTTCAAGTGCAGCCACATCATAGTCGGGCGCAATCACCACCTCGAAGAATAGTTTATTCATCTCTTCGGCTGTCTCTTTGTCAATTACTGCATTGGTAACCAATACACCACCAAATGCCGAAACAGGATCGCCTGCCAATGCATCTTTCCATGCATCAAGCAAAGAAGAGCGAGAAGCCAATCCACAAGCGTTGTTGTGCTTCAAGATAGCAAATGTAATCTCTTCGAATTCGTCGATAAGCTCTACCGCTGCATGAATATCAAGTAAGTTGTTGTAAGAAATCTCTTTACCATGAACTTGGTCGAACATTTTCTCCAAATCGCCATAGAAATAGCCTTTTTGGTGAGGATTTTCTCCGTAACGAAGTTGTTTAGGAGTAGATACTGCACAACGGAATGCACTACCTTCCTCTTTATCAAAATAGTTAAAGATAGCCGAATCATAGTGAGAAGATACAGAGAATGCCTCTTTAGCAAACCAACGACGCTCTTCCAACGAAGTAACTGCACCGTGCTCCATCAACATATCACGCAAAGGCTTGTATTGTGCTTGACTGGCTACAATCACTACATCGTTGTGGTTTTTAGCAGCCGCACGGATGAGTGAGATACCACCAATATCTATTTTCTCAATGATAGCCGACTCTTCAGCACCCGATGCTACAGTAGCTTCGAAAGGATACAAATCGACAATTACTAGATCTATTTCAGGAATTTCATACGATTCAATTTGCTGCAAATCTTGCTCCAAATTACGGCGACAAAGGATACCGCCAAATACTTTGGGGTGTAATGTTTTTACACGTCCACCTAGGATTGAGGGATAAGAGGTTAAATCTTCTACCGCTTGACAAGGGTAACCCAACGATTCAATAAACTCTTTTGTTCCACCTGTAGACAAAAATGCAACTCCTTCTTCGTGTAGTTTGGTAATTATTTCATCCAAACCTTCCTTGTGATAAACCGACACCAATGCGGTTTTAATTCTCTTAGCCTCTGACATTTTAATATAGTGATTAAGTATTTGGGCTACAAAGTTATAAAAAACAACGTAAACTCTTTTACATTTAAGAAAAAGAATCCAATGAATAAAGCACCATATTCCTAAAAAAAAGAACGCCGTCACATGAACGTAACATCGTTACTATTTGTTTCTAACTTAAAATGACTATTTTTGCACACTAAATATAGAGATATAATAAAACAAGTATGGAAACTATCTTTTTAGGAATTGTCGTATTCCTTTTCTTGCTCGCAATTTTCGACTTGGTGGTCGGTGTTAGTAATGATGCAGTAAACTTCTTAAATTCTGCCATTGGTGCTAAAGCGGCCTCTTTTAAACTAATCATGACGATTGCAGCGATTGGTATTTTTTGTGGCGCAGCCATGAGTAACGGTATGATGGAAATTGCCAGACACGGAATTTTCCGCCCCGAACACTTCCACTTCCAAGAGCTTATCTGCATTTTACTGGCAGTTATGGTGACCGATGTGGTGCTACTAGATGTCTTTAACTCGCTAGGTATGCCTACCTCAACTACAGTATCGATGGTGTTCGAGCTTTTAGGGGGTACATTTATCATTGCACTCATTAAAGTAGCAAACGATACAACCGGTGCTTTCACCTTTGCTGATTTGCTAAATTCCGAGAAAGCACTCTCTGTGATACTCGGTATTTTCCTCTCCGTAGCTATCGCATTCTTCTTTGGAGCTTTGGTACAGTATCTTTCTCGCCTTCTCTTTACCTTTAACTACAAAGGAAAACTTAAATACACCATTGGCGTATTTGGAGGGGTTGCCGTTACAGCCATTATCTACTTCATGTTAATTAAAGGTATCAAGGACTCTTCATTCATGACTAAAGACTTGAAAATGTGGGTACAAGAGAACACCTTTATGCTGGTAACCATTCTATTCCTTTTCTTTACAGCTCTTATGCAAGTACTACACTGGTGTAAGGTGAATGTATTTAAGGTAATTGTATTGTTGGGAACATTTGCACTGGCTATGGCTTTTGCAGGCAATGACCTTGTAAACTTTATCGGGGTTCCTTTGGCAGGTTTCTCTGCATACTCTGACTATGCTGCAAATGGTGCTGGCGATCCTATGAACTTCTTAATGGGCTCACTAAACGGTCCTGCTAAGACTCCTTTCTACTTCTTATTTGCAGCGGGTGTAATCATGGTTATATCGCTTATCAAATCAAAGAAAGCACAAAACGTAGTAAAAACATCGGTTAACTTGTCTCGCCAAGAAGAGGGTGATGAGATGTTTGGCTCATCGGCTTTGGCTCGTAGCCTTGTACGTTCTACCATGAATATTGCAACTTCTATCTCAAACAGTGTACCCGAAGGGGCTAGAAAATGGGTAGATGCTCGCTTTAATAAAGACGAAGCAATTCTTGAAAATGGAGCTGCATTCGACTTAATTCGCGCTTCGATTAACCTAATGTTAGCAGGTCTTTTGATTGCAGTAGGTACTTCGCTTAAACTACCTCTTTCTACTACCTATGTAACTTTCATGGTGGCTATGGGTACCTCACTAGCCGACCGTGCATGGGGTAGAGACAGTGCTGTATTCCGTATTACAGGGGTACTTTCGGTTATTGGTGGTTGGTTTATTACTGCAGGGGCTGCCTTTACTTTCTGTGCGATTGTAGCCGTTATTATGTACTATGGTGGTATAACAGCTATGGTTTGTATGATTGGTTTAGCTCTATTCCTACTCTTCCGTAGCCACGTGGCATATACAAAGAAAGAAGAGAAGAACCAAAAAGTGGGCAAAGACAACCTATTTGCTCAATTCATGGCTAGCAAAGACAAAGCTGAAAAATGGACTTTGCTTCGTCAACACGTTAACGAAAGCTTGATCCATTCGATGAACTTTACCATGGATACCTACAAACAGGTTACGGATGGTTTCATTGAAGAAGACTTGAAGAGTCTTAAAAGAGCTGTTAGCGATACAGACGAAGAGAAGAAAATTCTCAAGAAAACAAAACGTAAAGAGATTCTTGGTTTACGCCGTATAGACAACAACTTGGCTATCGAAAAGAATACATGGTTCCACTTAGGAAGCAATAGCTGCGAACAGATGTACTACTGCTTGAAACGTATTTGTGAGCCTTGTAAAGAGCACGTTGATAATAACTTTAATCCACTTTCGGAAAGAGCTGTCAAAGAGTTCCTTCCTTTGCGTGACGAATTAATTCAATTAATGACTCAAGCTAGAGAGATTCTAGTAACTGGCGAATACGATGATGCGGATGCGGTACTCAAAGCAGGCGATCAATTGAAGAAAAAGATTTCAGCTCTTCGCAAAGTACAGATGAACCGTGTTCAAGAAGAAGATATCAATGTGAAAACATCGATGGTTTACCTAAACATTTTACAAGAGTCGCAAGAGTTGGTAAGCATCTGGAGACACTTGCTACGTGCAGGACGTATGTTCCAAAAGGATTTATCTTTGGAACAACAAGCAGCTGTAATGCTTGAACAAGAGCGCGAACAAGAGCAAGATCAACATTAATTACGTTGACATATGCACGCTTTGGGGCAATAGCCGCAAAGTAGGTAAATAAAGAAACTCCCTTGGGGGTCTATAAAAAAGAGTTGCCCCACAATTCATTCGTGAATTGTGGGGCAACCCTTTTTTTATTCAACAACAGAGCTATTCCTATCGCTTCGGGATATTTACGCTCTTCTCGCTCTTACCACGTAGGTGTTCTGAGAAGTAATCGACCAAACGCCAATAAAAGTACTCATTCATATCACCAAAGGCATGCTTTTGCTTGGGTAAGATAAGCATATCGAAACGCTTTCCAGCACGAATTAAGGCATCGACTACACGCATGGTATTACCCGGATGCACATTGTTATCAATATCGCCATGAATCAAAAGAAGGTGCCCTTTAAGGTTGGCAGCAATCTCGGGGTTGGTTGCAATCTTATAGACAAACGTAGTATCACCTTGCTCGGTTACCGTTTCTTTCACACCATGGTGAGTCTCACTCCACCAGCGGTTGTAGATACGGTTATCGTGGTTACCTGCGCACGATACAGCTGCTTTGAAGAAGTCTGGATACATACACATGGCAGCAGTCGACATAAAACCACCGCCTGAGTGTCCGTGAATACCCACTTTGTCAATATCAATAAAAGAGTGACGTGCTGCCAACTGTTCGATAGCATATTTGTGATCGGCCAATGGATAATCGCGCATATTGCCATATCCCACGTTGTGATACCACTTAGAACGGCTGGGATGCCCACCGCGTTGACCTACCGTAATTACAATAAAGCCCGCTTGTGCCAAACGATCCGTACGAGGAGTCATGCGGGTAAAGGGGTAGTTAACCGCCTCCACTTGCGGACCTGGATATACATAATCTACAATGGGGTAAACCTGGGTTGAGTCGAAGTTGAAGGGTTTGTACATAACTCCATATAGATCGGTTACGCCATCGGCCGCCTTTACTTTAAAGGGCTCGGGGAATTTATAACCCGATTCTACCAATTGCGAGAAGTCACTCACTTCGAGTGTCATTACTTTCTGACCGTTTGTATCCAATAGATCGGCTGTAGGAATGGTGTTCACTCGCGAGTAGTTATTTACCACAAATCGAGCCTCATCATCCACCTCTGCATGGTGGAAATAGTCGCCTTTGGTAATCTGCTTCAAGCCCGATCCATCTAGATTTACTCGATAAAGATGCTCGTAATAAGGATTCTCATCCTTGTTTTTGCCATTGGCTAGGAAGTAAACCACACGTGCTTTTTCATCGATTTTCAAGATTTCATCGACATGCCAAGGGCCTTGTGTCAGCTTCTTCTTTAGGTTTCCTTGGTCATCATACAAGTAAAGATGTGCCCATCCATCGCGCTCACTCCAGTGAATAAGCTCTTTGCCCTGATTCACAACTTGCAACGGACGAAGCTCTTGATAGGTATTCATACGCTCTTCGATAACGGGAACAATCGAATCTTGTCCAAGCGTATACGAACAAACATCAATGCGGTACAAGTCGCGACTGCTACGTGTTACAAAGAAACGATCGTTACTACCTTGCCAAATAGAGGGGCGTTCCTCCATATCGCGCTGTTTCTGCAACAACGGTTTACGAACCAAGCCAATGGTTTGGTCTTTGTAAGCATCCGTTTTAATCACTTTACGGCTATTATTCTCTATATTAAATAGGTGTAGATAGTAAACCGGAGCCTCTTTCTCGCCTGGCATTTGGTATTTGTAACTCTCTAAAGTAGGCCGTGGAGAGGCCATTACATCGATTACCCAAAGCTCTTTGAGTGCACGACGATCGGCCAAGGTAGTGGCAAAGTGCTTGGAGTCGGGCGACCACAATACGTATGCATTTCTACGCTTTCCATTTAACAAAGTATCGGTATTAAGGGTGCTATAACCCAAACCATACCCAAAGTGAGGTTGCCCATCGGTAGTGAGCTGCACCTCTACCAGTGTGCTATCTTTCTCATCTTTCTTTGCTTTTAGATAGTCTTCGTAACTCATGCGGTAGAGATTTAGATCCTTGGCATAAACCACATGCTTCTTATCGGGCGATATAGAGGCCCAATCTACGCGTTTAGGCTCTTTTTCTTTGTCGGTTAGGTGAGTTAGCTTGCGAGAAGGGTAGTCGTAGGAGAAGTAAAACACCTCTTTCTCACTTTTTCCTTTTCCTCCCTTTTTGTCACCTTCTTCTTTTTTAGGACTAGCCTCTTTGCTCGACACCACTTGGAAAGTAAAGGTACGACCATCCTCTTGTGCTTTTAGCTCCTTGATAGGAAGCTGACGAGCTTCGAAAGGATCTTTTACAATTTCGGTAAGCTGTGCGGCCAATTCATCGCGATCAAAAAGCATTTTTTTAGAACGGCTAGCGGGTTCGACTACATACCAAAAGGTCCCTTCGCTTGTTTTGTAACTGTACCAAAAGCTACTTCCCTGCTGAAACCAATGTGGATCGACCGTGGTAGAGAAGAGCTTGGTGTTTAACTTCTCTAACGTGTACTTTTCGGCCTGCAAATATTCGGGCAGGCGGTTCTGTGCTTTTAGAGCCACAGAGATGGAGAGCCCACACAGAGCTACCCAAAAGCATAATTGTTTCTTCATGTTTGTTTGTACTGATTTTATTTTCCTTGTCTCCATTATTACATTAGGCAGCAACTCTACAACACACCTTCCTACACCGATTCACCCAAGACGATTTACTATAGAGGATGATTGAGAGCACTTTGAGGAATCAAAAGTAAATAAAAAAGACCATATTATAAAAAACCTTTCAAACAAATCAATAAAAGAGAAAAAAGAAGGATTTGAAACGAATAAATACCCTTACTCTATTATTTTCTTATTTACACTCTAACCCGCTTCACTAGAAGAGATAAAACCAAAATAAGAAAAGGTAAAACAGAATCCGTGTGCGAAAACAACCACTTTCGTGCGCGATAACGAGTTTTTCCATAAAAAGAATTATTTCTCGTAAGAAAAGTGCTTTAAAGATTTGATAAGTAGCCAAAAGATCTTATTTTTGGGACGTTTATTTAAGTTAAACAGACCTTGAAGCTAGTACGTTGTGCAAAAACCATGCGCTAAATGCTTCGTATACTTTGGAATTATCAAACATAAAACATAAAGAATGGAAGAAGTTTTTAGCTACATTATCGGATTGGGCGCAGCCGTCATGATGCCTATTATTTTCACAATACTAGGTATTTGTATAGGAATCAAATTAAGCAAAGCATTTAAAAGTGGTTTGTTAGTTGGAGTTGGGTTTGTGGGTTTGTCCGTCATCACAGCCCTATTAACTAGCACACTGGGCCCTGCCCTCTCTAGTGTAGTCGATATTTACGACCTCCAACTGAAAGTTTTCGACATGGGCTGGCCTGCAGCAGCATCCGTGGCCTATAACACCTCAGTAGGTGCCTTCATTATTCCGGTTTGTCTGTTTGTTAATATTCTCATGCTTGTGACCAAGACTACACGCACCGTTAACATTGACTTTTGGAACTATTGGCACTTTGCCTTTATAGGTGCCGTAGTCTATTTTGCAAGTGGTAGCATTCTTTGGGGCTTCTTTGCAGCCATTATCTGTTACATCATTACATTAATACTGGCCGATTACACCGCCGAAAAGTTTCAAGGATTTTACGACAAGATGGAGGGAATCTCTATCCCTCAACCTTTTAGTGCAGGATTTGTACCTTTTGCCATCGTTCTTAATAAGTTACTCGATAAAATTCCTGGTTTTGACAAGCTAGAGATTGATGCAGAGGGAATGAAAAAGAGATTTGGATTGTTGGGCGAACCCCTCTTTCTGGGTATCTTGGTAGGATGCGGTATTGGTGCATTGGCCTGCAAAGATTTAGCAGAACTGCTCGATAAAATACCTTATATACTAGGATTAGGTATCAAAATGGGGGCTGTCATGGAGTTAATTCCTCGTATTACTAGCCTCTTTATTGAAGGATTACGCCCCATATCGGATGCTACGCGCGAAATGATAGCGAAGAAGTTCAAAGGAGCTTCGGGCTTAAACATCGGTATGAGTCCAGCTTTGGTCATTGGTCACCCTGCTACCTTGGTAGTCTCTCTCCTACTCATTCCTGTTACCCTATTACTAGCAGTAGTACTTCCGGGCAACCAATTTTTGCCTCTTGCTTCGTTAGCCGGTATGTTCTACCTATTTCCTTTGGTTCTACCTATTACAAATGGCAATGTTGTCAAAACCTTTATTATCGGGTTGGTGGTATTGATCATTGGTCTCTACTTTGTAACCGACCTTGCTCCTTCGTTTACGCAAGCGGCACACGATGTGTATGAAAAGACACAAGATCCTGCCGTAAATATACCCGAAGGATTCTTGGGTGGAGCACTCGACTTTGCATCAAGTCCATTCGCTTGGATAATCTACCATTTAACCTATACCTTTAAATGGATAGGTGCAACAATCCTTGTACTCTTTACCCTTTTCCTAATGTTCTTGAACCGACGCCAAACCATCAAGTTGCAGAAGGCACACAAAGAGGCAGAAGCAAACAAGGCATAACCAATACCGAAAAAAATTAAACTTAAAAAGATAGTACCACGATGAAAAAAATTGCACTTGCCATGATGCTGGGCATAGGAGCTCTAGGAGCCTCGGCACAAGTTAACTACCAAATACAGATCGCTTGCCACCCCGACGATGTGAAGAACTACGATACAAAGATGCTTAGGGAGCGCTTTATGACTGAAAAAGTAATGGTAGCCGATGAGATTAATGTAACCTACACCCTATACGACCGCTTTATATTTGGTGGTGCCGTACCTGCAACAAAAGAGCTTACACTCGATACCATCGACCCGCTTAAAGCACCCTATTTTCTCTTTGCAAGAGAGCTTGGTGTAATTAATATAGGCGGAGAAGGTGTGGTCGTTGTAGATGGTAAAGAGTATACCTTGAAATTCAAGGAGGCACTTTACGTAGGAAAAGGAAAAGAGAAAATCTCTTTCAAAAGTAAAGACAGCAGTCGTCCTGCTAAATTCTATTTAAACTCTGCCATTGCACATAAAGGGTACAAAACTCAACACATTACACTCGAAGGTGGAAAAGGTTCATTGAAATCCAATGCAATTGTAGCTGGTAAAATGGAGGAGAGTAACGATCGTGTAGTGAATCAGTTAATCGTAAAGAATGTACTGGAAGAGGGACCTTGCCAATTGCAAATGGGATTAACCGAACTAAAACCTGGTAGCGTTTGGAATACCATGCCTACACACAGACACGGTCGCCGTATGGAGGCTTACTTCTACTTCAATGTACCCGAGGGCAATTCGGTTTGTCATTTTATGGGCGAACCTCAAGAAAACCGCATTGTATGGTTGCAAAATGAGCAAGCAATTGTAGCTCCCGAGTGGTCTATCCACGGTGCTGCAGGTACTAGCAACTACATGTTCATCTGGGGCATGGCTGGTGAAAATTTAGACTATACCGATATGGATAAAATCCCTTACACGGAGATGAGATAGTTAAAGACCTAACTTCATAACCAATTACAAGAATACAAAAAGAATGTCACTTCGCCTCTATAGACAGAGTGACATTCTTTGCTGGTATAGAAAACACACAAAACCGAACAATTAATTCTATATATAAAAAAGTTTCCTGTTAACCTCTATAAATAGGCTAATCTTGAGCCAATTTAATACACCTTAAAATCGAATCGTATGAATAAATTATACCCTGAAAGCAGGAAGATAACAAACAACAGATGATCCACTTGTTTAATGCTCGTTTTTGCTACTACCGTAAGCTACCTAATCGGATGGCTGGCCATGAAGAGCTTAGTACCCCAAGATTCACCTGTAGTTGTAAAATAATAAATGCAGCAATGCTACTTGCCCCAAAATAGTAATTAAAAGGGTTCAAGCAGATATAAAAAAAAACTCTCCACCAAACAGTTGGCTGTTTGGTGGAGAGTTTCTTATAAGATAGATTAGATTACGAATTTTTGTTCGCTCTCTTACGCTCATTTTCATCAAGGATCACCTTACGCATACGCATACTCTTAGGCGTTACCTCTACATATTCATCTCCTTTAATATACTCCAAAGCCTCTTCAAGAGAGAATACGATAGGAGGAATAATACGTACTTTATCATCCGAACCAGACGCACGCATGTTTGTTAGTTTCTTCGATTTAGTAACGTTAATAATCAAATCATTCTCATGAACATGCTCACCCACTACCTGACCAGCATATACATCATCTTGTGGGAAGATAAAGAACTTACCACGATCTTGCAACTTGTCAATAGCATAAGCAAAGGCTGTACCACCTTCCATAGCCAACATCGAACCGTTTGTACGGCGATCGATATCACCTTTGTGAGGTTGATAGTTTTTGTAACGGTGTGCCATAATCGCCTCACCTGCCGATGCAGTAAGTACATTAGTACGAAGACCAATAATACCACGTGATGGCATATCAAATTCGATATTTACACGTTCACCTTGCGTTTCCATTGAGGTCATTTCACCTTTACGGCGAGTAACCATATCAATCATCTTACTAGCATACTCTTCGGGTACACTGATAGTAAGCTCCTCAATAGGTTCGCATTTCACACCGTCAATCTCTTTGAAGATAACTTGTGGCTGACCTACTTGTAGCTCATAACCTTCACGACGCATAGTCTCGATTAGTACAGAAAGGTGAAGTACACCACGTCCTGATACAATCCACTTACCATCTTCTTGATCGCGTACACGCAAAGCCAAGTTCTTATCAAGTTCTTTAGCCAAACGGTCTGCAATGTGACGAGAAGTAACGAACTTACCCTCTTTACCAAAGAAAGGAGAATCATTGATAGAGAAAAGCATGCTCATAGTAGGCTCATCGATAGCAATGGGTGGCAATGGCTCTGGATTTTCGAAGTCACACAGTGTATCGCCAATCTCAAAACCTTCAACACCTACAATGGCACAAATATCACCCGATGAAACAGAACTTGTTTTAGCACGTCCTAATCCTTCGAAAGTGTGCACCTCTTTTACTTTTGATTTCACCTTTGTTCCATCGCGTTTAGCAAGGATAACGTTCATACCTTCAGTCAAAGTACCACGGTGTACACGTCCTACGGCAATACGACCTGTATACGATGAGTAATCCAATGAAGTAATCAACATTTGAGGAGTTCCCTCTAAGCGTTTAGGCGCAGGGATATGTTCAATGATGGCATCAAGCAAAGGCACGATGCTATCCGTAGGAGTTTTCCAATCGTCATTCATCCAGTTATTTTTAGCTGAGCCATAAATAACAGGGAAATCAAGTTGCTCTTCAGTTGCATTCAAGCTAAACATTAAGTCGAATACCATCTCATACACCTCATCAGGTCTACAGTTAGGCTTATCCACTTTGTTAACTACAACTAAAGGTTTCAAACCTAGTTGTAATGCTTTTTGAAGCACAAAACGTGTTTGTGGCATGGGACCTTCGAAGGCATCAACCAATAGAATACATCCATCAGCCATGTTAAGTACACGTTCTACCTCTCCACCAAAGTCGGCGTGACCTGGGGTATCAATGATATTGATCTTGGTGTCTTTGTAATTGATTGACACGTTTTTAGAAAGGATTGTAATCCCTCTTTCACGTTCCAAATCGTTGTTGTCAAGCATAAGCTCGCCAGCTGCTTGGTCATTACGGAAAAGTTTTCCTGCCAACATCATTTTATCTACCAGCGTAGTTTTACCGTGGTCTACGTGGGCAATGATTGCAATGTTTCTGATATCTTGCATATTATACCTATATATTAGGCTGCAAAGATAGCCATTTTTATTGAGATTCTATGGAGTCTCGGGTTTATTTTATGTATTCTGCTGCTTTACGAAATGAGAAGGGTTCACCCCATAGAGTTCAACAAAGTGTTTACGAAAAGTTGGGATATCATTATAACCTACACTTTCGGCCACCTCTTGCACGCTGCATTGTTTACTTTTTAATAGAATAGCCGACTCTTTCAAACGCACTCCCCGTATTAATTCGACAACCGAGAAACCGGTTGCCTGCTTAACTTTACGATAAAGAGTAGGCTGACTCATACACGCTATCTCAGCCAGCTGTTTTACGCCAAATTCAGTATTTCTAAAATGGAGTGCAATTATATCCAAGAGCTTGGCTATAAAAGGGTCATGATTTAACTCAGCCTCCTCCACATCATACGGATTCTCTTCCGAAACAGGTACAAATAATTTTGCATAGAATGCTTTTAGCTCTTTCCGAGTTGTTAGAAGCCTCTTAATCTTAGTCTGCAGAATTTCTGGGTTAAACGGTTTCAGAAGATAATCATCAGCCCCTAACTCTAATCCTCTAATCACATCCTTATCGTCAGTCAAAGCTGTAAGTAGTATAATAGGAATATGACAAGTTTCCAAGTTCTCCTTCAACACTTTACAACATTCAAATCCATTCATAACAGGCATCATCACATCCGATAAAATAAGTTCGGGCATGACTTCATTTACCAACTTAACTCCCTCATCACCATTTTGAGCTAAATAAATAGCATACTCTTTAGAGAGAAGAACATTCAAATAGAGCCTAATATGTTCATTATCCTCTATTACAACTATTTTAATTCTATCATCTCCACTCTTCACAGTTTCAACCAAAGGTTTCTCGACTTTTACAGCCTCTTGAGGTATCTCCTGAATTGCCTCTGGAGAAACGAAAACAAGATTGGACTGATTCTCAAAATGCGCTCTACCTAAGGGAATATATAAATGATAAAGAAGCCTATTACTCGATAACGTTCTTACTACAATTTTTCCCTGATGGGCATCAATTATTTCATTTAGAAAATAAGCTCCACCTTCATGAGCTGAAGTGGATCGCTCACCAACTTCTAAGATAGCAAAACAGCAATACTCTTGACCATCTACTGTCTCAGAAGTAACAGATAGTTCTATTAATCCCGAATAATCAATAGAGCGAAATGAGTGTGCCAGAAGAGAACATAAAACAAATTCAATCTTTTTATAGTCAACCCAAATCATTATTTGAGAATCCGAAGGACGGTAGTTGAGTTGCAAATGACTCGTTCCTAATAACTCTCGAAAAGAGTGAATCGCAATATCACATATATTCTCGGCCTGATAGGAAGAGATCTGTAAAGAGGCGGAATAATCTTCTTGCTCATGAATAGCTAATAATTGTCTATAAATCTCCTTCAAAGAGAGAGATTTATTTTTTAACTTTTGAAGAGTATTGGCAAGTGAAGGTTCCAATGATTGATTGGTTGTTAAAGGTTCCAATGATTCTAATAGGTCAGATAGCGTAAACTGCATGGCACGGGCTATATGAGCTTGCATGGCACTTCGTAAATAAAAGCGTTGCGCCTTAATCTCCCCCTGATCATCACCCTGCTGCTGGCTTGATTGCTGTGCACCCCCTAAACGACCCTGTTTTTTTAGTCTACTAAATAAAAAGAGCATGCTAACAAGAAGAGCTAATAAGAGAAATAGCAAAACCCATATGATTAAGCTACTATTTTCAATTAGAAGATTATTGATTGAAATATCATTTTTATACATAATAAACTTTTTATGTGCATAGCACCACCTGCAAAAATAAACCATTTTTAATTAGAAAAAATAATTTTATAGCATAAAAAGAAAGAGAGCTCCAACTTTTAATGAGAATGATAGATTTCAAAAGAGACTGAATCTATCGAAAAAGAACAAATAAATAGAAACTAATTTTAGAGAATAGAACAAATATAAATGAATAAAAATACACAATAATAATTTTCCAACAAGAATGTATATATATCCAAAACAACATCTAGAATAATCGAGTGATGCATTAGTCTCATCAAATAAAAAATGTAAAAGAAAATACCCTAATTAAAAAAATAACAACACCACCGTTAAAAAATCAGGTCATAAACCTTTCACTTATTGGTTAAATAAATTAATTAATATAAACAGTAATCCGGAAAGAAAAAACAAAAAAAACAGCTCAAAAGTCTCATAAACAAATACTTAATAATACATAGGAATAAGTTCAACTTCACAAACCAATCAAAATATCATGATAAATAAGCAATTACAATACACCAAAATATACTTACGCATTAAAAAAAAGATATTTACTTAATTTACAGATGTGAACTTTTTAGAATCCATCCACGTTAAGGATTTTAAACATGATTTCTTCAAATTCTGGAGCAATTCCTCACCCATTAGTTTTATTCTAAAAACTTGTAGCTATGTGTATAAAGAGAGTGAAAGTATTCCTTTTCAGCTTATTCTTCGGCATGTTGTGTATAAATAGCCAAGTTGCTATTAAGACAAATTTGCTGCTAGATGCTTTCCGAATTCCATCCCTAGGACTCGAAATTGGACTAGGTCAACGCGTTACTCTAGACCTCCCGGTCTATTACAATCCATGGAAGTATTCGGATCAAAAAGAGTATAAATTATTGATTGCTCAACCAGAAATACGTTACTGGTTCTGTGACAAATTCAATGGCCATTTTATGGGGCTCCATCTACTTGCTGGTAAATACAATGTAGCTGGTATTAAGCCACCATTTGCCCTATGGGATGACATGAAAGAATTCAGGTACAAAGGAGACACCTATGGAGCAGGCATAACCTATGGCTATCAGTTCATCCTAGGGCACCATTGGAACTTAGAAGCAAGTATTGGGGTAGGATATGCCCATGTTAAGTATAAAAAATTTCCTTGCGCAGACTGCGGGGAGATGATAGAGAAGTCTCACAAAAACTATTGGGGACCTACCAAGGCAAATATCAGTTTAATCTATCTATTTTAAGGAGGGCGTATGAAAAGCATTAATATTTTCTTAGTGGCAGCGTGTGTCTCTTTACCTATGCATGCGCAAGAAACCACAGTGGAGGTTAAACAAACAAACCTACAGGTACAAGCTGATCAAACAATTCAGCTTAGTCTAGATGTCAACATCCCCCCTGAGATGCATATATCATCGAATGAGGTGCTTATACTTACCCCCTATTTGCAAGCAGCAGATACTTCGCAATCGGTTGCATTCCATTCAATGTACATATACGGTAGGAATAGACAAATCATCATGAAACGAAGTCGAAGCTTTCCCAACGAAAACACATTTACACTTCGTAGAAAGAATAAAGAGCTACAAACAGCAAGCTATCTGTCGCGTACTCCCTATGAAAAATGGATGCTGAATGGCGAATTACAACTACTCGTAGAGCTAGCTGGATGTGCAAACTGTGCCGAAACATACGAACAGTCAATACTAGAAAACTGGGCACCTGAACGGTATGAAATACGCCCTGCTATTGCCTATACCATACCAGAGCCAGAACCTATAAAAGTTCGCGAAGAGAATGGAAAAGCATTTCTTGATTTCCCAGTAAATCAGACGGTTATTCATCCTACATATCGTAAAAACCCAGCAGAGCTAGCAGCCATTCATCAAACCATTGATCGGGTAAAAGAGCGAACTGATCTCAAAATTACCGAAATCGTTATAACCGGGCACGCCTCCCCCGAAGGATCCTACAGCAACAACAGTCGCCTAGCAATTGGTAGAGCGGAATCGCTAAAACGGTACATCATAGAGAAGTACAACCTACCAACACACGAAATTAAGGCTCAAGCAGTACCAGAAGATTGGGAGGGTTTACGCAACTATGTAACACAGTCTGAGTCACTAAACATTCCAGAGATCTTAGAAGTCATTGATCATCCAGTCTGGGATTACGATACCAAAGATAACCAACTTAAAAAAATAAAAGGAGGTAAAGTTTATGCTGAGTTACTCAATGAGTGCTATCCAGCCCTACGGCGTTCTGACTATGTAGTAGAGTACATAGTACCTAGTTTCAATACAGAGGAGACCAAGAAAGCAATGCACGAAAGACCCAAACATGTTAGCCAAGAGGAACTCTTCCAAGTGGCAAAGTCATACGAACAGGGTACCGAGCAGTTCAATGAATCACTCCAAACAGCCGTTCAACTATTCCCAATAGATCCCACAGCCAATGCCAATGCGGGAGCCATAGAATTACAACGTGGAAATTGGCAAGAAGCCATGCGCTATCTTGAAAAGGCTGATCCCAACCGAGGCGAGACTATCAACAACCTAGGTGTACTGAAATTAATGCAAGGGAATTGGGTTGAAGCCGAAACACTCCTCAAAGAGGCTGAATCAAAAGGAGTTAAAGAGGCTACCATCAACTTGCAAGAGTTAGAGAACAAACGAAAAGATTTAGCCATCTATGGCGATGAATAATAGATAAAATACGAGACTTATATAATTCTAGTACTAAATTAAAACTTTTAGTTATGAAACTTAACCATCTATTTGCCAGCTTACTACTCTGTGGCTTAGTCATGAGTTGTAACAATGAAACCGAAGTAGAACAAGAAGTAACTGGTAAAACCTCTTACGTAGCCGTTCAAATCCAAGCTTCCTCCTCCGGAAGTAGAGCACTAACAGAAAACACTGACCCTGGAACGACCGAGGAAAGTGCCGTAACAAGAGCAATCTTCTTCTTCTTTGACTCTAATGAAGCGGGATGTGCCACCCCTTGTCAAGTTAGTAGCCTTACATTTAATACCGATGGCAAATCAGATGCGGTTTTGGTATTAAGCAATCCAACCCTACAACCCGCTAAAATGGTAGCGATTTTAAACCCATCAGACGAAATATACGGATTACCAGGAACAACTAGCTTAGCAGCATTGAAAGCAATGAAAGGCGATTATGGAACAACTTCCACCTTTACCATGTCTAATTCGGTCTATAAAGGAGTTGATGGAAATACCGTTGATGCCGTTCCTCTTTCAGCAACTCAAATTGCTGAAACAACAGAAGCTGCACTTTTAAATCCAGTTACGATTCCTGTAGAGCGTGTAGTAGCAAAGATTTATGCTGAAGGAGTTGAAACAGCTCCTGCGGCTGAAACAGCTCTTGCAGCTTCAAGAGCCTTACTAAGTGGCATTACAGCTAAAGACGTATACATGGTTAATAATGAAGAACTTGAGATTGTCACAACTTTAAAGGGATGGCGAGCCACCACTTTAACAACTGAGACCTACTTAATTAAAAAGATTGATCCTACTTGGACAGGTACTTGGTGGAATAACCTTACCGGTACACGCTCTTCGTGGGCCATCTCTACCGCACCTGCTACAGAAGCAGAATACGGATATTGGTCATACGATGAGATTAAAGACAAGTTTGATGTACAGTATTGCTACGAAAATACAACCACACACCCCACCAAGCTGATTGTAGCCGCCCAGCTGACAGTAGATGGCAGCCCTCTTGAACTTATGGAGTGGAAAGGTGCCAAATACACCAAAACAGGTATGACTAATGCATTAGTACAAGTAACCGAGGTAAAAGGAATCTATACAAAAACAACATCTGGTGGAGTAGACACCTACACCTCGTTAACCGCTGCTGCACTTGGATTCACTGTAAGTGAAGATAATCAATACGAAGTTTATCCTACCATCGCTTCAGGCACCGAATTCTACTACTTTGTTGGCGACGTCGCAACAGCATTTGCTGACGTTGCTGCCGTTAATGCTGAACTTAAAAAAGTGGGTGCTATCCGCTATTGGAATGAAGGAGCAAGTTACTTCCATGTCAACATAGAACATAGAGGAAACGTAGAAGGAGAGGGCGAGTTTGGACAAGTAGGTATCATTCGCAATCACTCGTATAAGTTAACTATCAAAGAGGTCAAAGGATTGGGAACACCCGTACCAAAGCCTAACGAAAAGATTGTACCTCCTGTAACTCCTCCCGATCCAGAATCATACATTGCAGCCAGTGTAGTTATCTTGCCTTGGAGAATTGTTACTCAAGATGTTGTTTTAGAATAGAATCTACTAAACTGTAAGTAGGAGTCAAAGGATTCTACACTTACATAATTCACCCCAGAACACCTTAGGTAGCCTCCCAAGCTACCTAAGGTATCCATACCTGAATATTTAGAAAGGAGTATAACATGAAAGCATTGGCTACAACCAAGTACATATCAATAGGAGCACTTTGTGCATTATTGTTTGGATTACTACTCATCTCTTGTGATTCGATTGAGGGAGATGATTTAGAGAGTTGTCCCGTCGAATATCGGGTGAAATTCAAGTATGATCGAAACATGAAATATGCAGATGCCTTTGCACACGAAGTGAATGCCGTGGCAATCTTTGCCTTTAACGATGCAGGAGATTTGGTTTACCTCCAAAGTGAGAGTGGAGAGAATCTGGCTGTAGAGGGGTATGAGATGAAGGTAGAGTTCGATCCTAGAGAGTATCACCTCATTGTTTGGGGAGGCTTAATTTCGGAAGCATCCTTCTACATGCCAGTTGCAAGTAACATCGGTATGAAGAATGCACAACTTACCTGCAAACTTGATCGAAAACACCGTGGAACCGAAGCGTATCAAGACCAAGATTTGACCCCGCTTTTTCATGGATTGGTAGCAAAACAAGGAGCCTCCAAAAGCACCAGTACAACTGTAGTGGTACCACTCACTAAAAATACCAACAATGTAAGAGTCGTTTTACAGCAGCTTACAGGTGATTTAGATCCCAATCAATTTGTTTTTCAAATTACCGACAACAATGGTTGGTTGAATTACACCAATTTACTTTTAGCCGATGAGACACTGACCTACGAAGCTTGGCGAGTAGATGGTGGAACAGCTTCGCTAAATAGCGCTTCAAGAAGCGGTAACAACGTAGCTATTGCCGAACTTACAGTAGGACGATTAATGAAAGAGAGCAATTCAGTCCTAGTAATCTCGACTCTAGAGGGAGAAGTTGTTCTATCCATTCCTTTGATTCAATTTGCTCTAATGGTTAAAGGATATTACAACCAAGGCATGGAGGATCAAGAATACCTCGATAGACAAGATGAGTACAATTTTACCTTCTTCCTAGATAGCAACCAGAAATGGATTAACTCTTCGATAGTAATTAATGGATGGCAAGTCGTTTTAAATGAGACCGATCTCAACTAAATTCAACCCATATGAAAATAACAGATTGCAGACTTCTAAATCCACTGCTGCTACTTGTTGGATTCTTGGTAGGATCTTGTCAACCCAACAATACTTTGGATATAGAAAATGAGCGGCCTAAAATATCCTTTATCCTCTCATTAGGAGAAGAGCATTCAACTCGTGCTACTGAGGGTATAGAGATGGGTAGTGCCGATTACGATAATAAGATTGACCCTGCCGATTTACGGATTATCTTGTACGACCGTACAACCGAAGCTTACCTAGGTTCAGTGCAAGAGATGAGTGTGACTCAAATCAGCAGCAATACCTACCAATTTGTTGGCGCATTGATTCTAGAGGAGGGAGTGAGTAATACACTCGATTGTTATGTGATGGTTTTTGCCAATTGTGGCGATGTAGCTGCAAAAAGCAATCAAGGAAATGCCACCACCTTAGGAGCCTTACCCTACTCATATTCAGCCGCTGCCTACTCACCAACAGCTGCAGCCAATGTAAAGAAACTGATCCCCATGTGGGGATTTAAAAGTGCTACTTTTTCGGCAGTGGCAGGCACAAGAGAAGAGTTAGGTACCATTTACCTAATCAGATCCATGGCAAAAGTCGAAGTAATACTCGATGAAAGCGTAACTGGATGGACACTTACTACAGTTCAACATAGTAGATACTATACCAGCGGTCTCTATCTACCCAGAAGTTTTCAAACCTTAAATATAACTGAACCACTCGGCTATACAACAATTGAAGCCTCTGCAGCAGTGGCAACCGACGCTATTAATTACAACGTAACAACTGCTGGTCGTAGCTATTACATCTACTTACCGGAGTTTAACAACCTTTCGTCCGTTCAAAAATCGACCATTAAGTTACGCATGAACAATGGAAGTACAACGAGAGATTTTACACTCTATTTTAAGAATTACGACGAACAGCAGACAACTCTTGCCGGAGAATGGGATATTATTCGTAACAACTACTACAAGTTTAGGATTGTTGGCGTTGCTGAAGATATCAATCTTTATTACACCGTAGAACCCTGGGTGATTCGAAACGTAACGATTCCTGACTTTGAATAAATTAAAGAGATGAAAGCACTAAATAAATTCATACAGAGAACAAGCCTGATAGTCGCTCTGCTACTACTATCTACAGCTTGCAATGATGACATAACGCCTCAGTCGGTAAATGTTAACAGCGAAGAAGTAGTCGTTCAAATACCTCTATCCATACCCGATGCAAGCGAAGTTAGCTCATCAAGAGCACCCGATAACAATGCTGTGAACGATTTATATGTGCTTATATTCGATGCAAATGGCTCCCTAAAAGGGCGCAAATATTTTACCTATGCCGAACTAAGAGATGGAACCAACGGTTTGCAACCGAGTACTACGGGAACAAGCAATTGGGTGAAAATATCCACCTACAAAGGAGTATCCTATATTTATGGATTCGCTAACCTTTCAGGAACCACCGATTTGTATACAGGCTCTCTCAAAGAACACTTAGACGGTATAAGCAGCCGTTCGGAGCTACTAGACTTCTCTCTAGACCTAACCGAAAACATTACGAGAGTAGGAAGTACCTACCTGATGAGCGGAAAGTTAGAATCTTATAACATTACCACCACCTCTATTCGTACCCTACCTCTACGTAGAATAGATGCAGATATTACGTTTAAGATTTCGACAGGAGGAAACTGTAGTAGCTTTGTTTTAGAAAGCTACCAATTATTCAATGTACCTAAAAAAAACTATCTGGTAGAAAGAGCTGCTACCAAACAGATTGGTGCTCCAGCCACTTGGGACGCAGCTAGCCAAAATAGTCACTACTACAATAGTGCTGAGATTACCGGTTTATTAAATGCCTCAGAAGGGTTTCAATTCTACCTGACTGAGAATAGACAAAATGGAGTAAAAGAGATCGATGGAACAACTCAAAAAGAGATGTATGCCAAAAGAGAAAAACAGCTTAAAAGTGCCAATCCAGATGGAAGCATTCAAAATGGGGCTTATGAATATGCACCTACTTACGGAACCTACATCGTATTAAGAGGTTACTTTACAGGCAAATCAACCGTAGCTGGCAATACAGGCGCGGTCGAGGGATCGGTCAAATATGTCATTCATTTGGGCTATGCAGAAGGTACTACAAACAAGGAAAAATCAAATGATTTCTTCACCAACCGAAATACGAAATATACCTATTCGGTGAAAATCGTAGGAGTAGATGATATTATTGTAGAAGTTATCAACGAAACAGAAACAGAGAATGCACCGGGAGCCGAAGGAGACATTATCTATACAGAAGGTACAACACGTTTCAATCTAGACGCTCACTATGAAACAGTCTTACTCAGATTTAATAAGAGCTTACTAGCTAGAGGGAGCGAACAGCAAACTGAATTCTTTAACTATTACATTACCACTCCCTTCACTAAAATGGGAAGTAACATTGTCGATGAATCATGGATACGTATTAAAAGAAATACAAAAACAGGAAATGTGTATAATAGCAATTTAGAAAGCTATCCAGCCACCGGATACCTTACCATTGCAGGACTGATTAATGAGCTAAAGACAAATGCAAATACAGACTCTTTCTATGATGCAAACAACGAGGTCATCTATACGTGTCACATTGATGAGTTCTATTACGATACAGCACCCGCCAATACACCCGCTTTAAGTGGAAATCTTTGGAGGCACTTTACAAACGTACCCAATAGAGAGTTGCACATCCTTACCGATGTAGAGTTGAGTCCCGACGAACAAAGTTCCATAACTCGATCAACCTATATTTTATCCCAACGAGCTATTCAAACGTTCTTCGATACCACATCGAGCCAAACATACAGTGCATATGGGGTAGAAACAATCAATGAAACCGGTCCACTACTAGGATGGGCAGATTATAGAGATAAAGTTGGAGTCTATAACATTGCGGATAACAATACAGGAGAAACCAATTTCCGTGCAATTGTTATTGGAATGAAAAACAAAGTAAATCAAGGAACTCGAGATTTATGGACCACATATCTTAATTGGAGCAACAATGGCTATAAAACAGCCTCTACTGAAGTAGAAACCGTAAATGCGATGCTATCCAACTATAACCGCGCCTATTTGGCATGCTTGCAGCGAAATAGAGATACCAATGGGAATCTAAATATAGATGCAGATGAAATAAAATGGTACCTACCTGCACTCAACCAATATGTGGGTATGTTTATTGGAGATGCAGGTATTTCGGAAGAAGCCAAACTTTACACCGAAAATAATTACATCTACAAACATTTTATATCGAGCTCAACTAAGTCAACTGCCACAAACACAAGCAGTGGTAATAATTTGTGGGTATACTGGGCAGAGGAGTCTGTATCAATCAGTGCAAATACTGAGTATGGGATGTCGACCTATGCAAATGCTCCATACTCAAACAGCACCATTGTCAATCACTATCGATGCATGAGAAACTTAGGCGGTAGTAACCCTGTATCGTTCTATACGGAAAGCAATAACAGTATTACTACCCCTTATTTAAATAAGAACTCCTTCCGATCAACCCTTTCATCAGGAGAGTTGGGCCGACATAACAATTGGGAAGATGGAAGCCGATTGAGCGGAAATGGATTTACAGTCAATATGAGTAGCAGACCTGCATCGAATCTAGGAGCAGCCATGCAGTATCTTTTATCCTATACACCTAATTCGGCTTGTTATAGCATCTCGCCTACAGGTACTTGGCGTGCCCCAAACTTGCGCGAATTTTATCTACTGCGAGCGGTCAATAAACTGCAGGCAACTGATGTGGCACGTACCATATTCAAATTTTACAATGTAATGATTCCTGGAAAGAATGGTGCTACTGGTGCAACAAACGAATATCGTATTGGGTGGAACTTTAATGGTAGCGATGTAAATATGGGTACTGGAGATCCTACAGAAGGAACCAATATTCGATGCGTACGCGACAACTAACTTCTGAAAACAAAAGAACGACTGCAGTCGTTTTCAAAATAAGATGGTTCGCCATCTTATTTTGTTTATATTTGTAATGAAGAACTTCAAATTGAAAAAATATGGTGCGCATCAACCCCCTTCTTCTACTGCTAACTAGCCTGTTTATCACTAGTTCGTGTATGCAATTCTCGAAGAAAGAGCATACAGAGCTCTCTAATCCCGAGTTTATTCTACCTCAAATTCCTGCTATGCTTACCGACCCAGAGTCGCGTGCTCATTTTCTAGCCACCCACTATTGGGACAACTTTCCCTTTGCCGACACTACCTATATTCATTTACCCGAGATAACTGAACAGGCATTGGTGAATTTTATGGATGTTTTAAAGCACGTACCCGAAGGAAGTGCTGAGAAAGCAATCGGGATACTCTTTACAAAAGCTAGCAACCAACCAGAAATGGCAACCTATTTCTGGGAGACCATACGGCGCTATTGGTACGACCCCAACTCCCCCATGCGCAACGAAAAGATGTACCTAATAAGCTGCCAAGCCACACAAGGAATCGAATCGCTAGCCGAAAAGATAAAGATTCAAGCAGAGTACGATTGCCTACAACTCTCTAAAAATAGACCCGGAGAAGCTGCTGCTAATTTTTCGTATGCCGATCCTAACAACAACCAGGGCGAGCTTTATCAAATAAAAGGCGAATACACCCTCCTATTCTTCTACAATCCGGAGTGCGAAACCTGCTCAGAGATGAAGAATCACATAAATTACTCCACCATCTTTAATAAACTATTTGATGAGAAGAGGCTACAAATTTTAGCTCTTTACCCCGATGAAGAGTACGAAGAGTGGCGAGCACATCTATCCGAAATTCCCAACCGATGGATCAATGCTTGCGATCCTTTGCAGCAAATAAACCAAAAACAGCTCTACTATCTGCAAGCCATTCCCACCTTCTACCTTTTAGATGAAGAGAAAAAGGTGCTACTAAAAGATGTAACTATCTATGAAGTAGAAGAATTTCTTGAAAATAAATCACTCTAAACCATCACTTTCTAAAAGTTTATAGCTACCTTTGCACACGAAAATATTTTTATATCCAAAAAAGCAAAAAGAACTATGTATTTAGATTCAGCAAAAAAAACGGAGATCTTTGAAAAGTACGGAAAGTCTAACACTGATACTGGCTCACCTGAGGCGCAGATAGCATTGTTCTCATACCGTATTTCTCACCTGACTGAGCACCTTAAGCTCAACAGAAAAGATTATAGCACTGAGAGAGCTTTGATTATGTTGGTAGGTAAGCGTCGTGCTTTACTTAACTACTTGAAAGATCGCGATATCGAGAGATACCGTGCAATCATCAAGAATCTTGGATTACGTAAATAATCTAAGCTCAACAAAGAACTTGAAAAACCCTCGCTTCCATCCGAAGCGAGGGTTTTTTTTAAAAAAGAGAATCTCTACGGTTTATCGAGTCAACCCAGAAGATCTATAAACGTCCTAATAGAGAATAAAAAAATCCTTGAGATGCTGCATTCACCCCAAGGATTCTCCTATTTATATAGGCTAAAGAATAAATTAGCCAGAATCTAAAACCACTTAATTCGTTTAAATACCACAAAGGCAAGTGCCGACAAGAAAACAGAAGCAAGTACAATTAGAATAAAGCCATACGATACCTTATCTAAATAGACATCTACGTTCATTCCATAAAAACTGGCAATCAGCGTAGGTACCATAAGCACAATCGAAAGACTCGTCATCCGCTTCATAATCGTATTTACATTGTTCGAAATAATAGAGGCAAAAGCATCCATGGTCCCCGTAAGGATATCGCTGTAAATATTCACAGTATTGTACGCCTGCTTTAATTCAATGCGAACATCACCTGCCAACTCCTCATTTTGGTAATCGTTCTCTTGAAAGAGAATGCGCAATCGGCCCACCACAGCCTCATTCGATCGAATAGAAGTATTAAAGTAGACCAATGTTTTCTGAAGCTTCATTAAACGCAGTAAGTCCTCGTTACGAATACTCTTCTCCAACTCCTTCTCGGCAGCACTTACATCATTGTTTATCTGCTTTAGATATTTCAAGAACCACACCGTCGATGAGTAGATAAGACGCAGAATCAGTTCGTATTTATTAGGCACCAACAAACCTTTTCGACGACTAAACTGAATAAAATCAGAAATCATATCGGTTTTGTGGTAACAGAGCGTTACGATAATCTCGTTGTTGGTAAAAATCCCTACCGGTACAGTAGCATAGGGAAGGCCTTCGTTTTGTTGCAAGGGCACTCGGATAATGGTAAGCAACCAATCTCCCTCCTCTTCGGTACGTGAGCGCTCATCCACATCCGAAATATCCTCTAGAAAGTAATCTGGAATTTTTAATTTATCGGTAAGGAACCGAAAATCATCCTCTGTAGGGCACTCTACATTAATCCAGCAGTTAGGTACCCATTCCGACTTTTCTACAAAGCCAGCCTCACAATAAAGATATTTTCTCATCTTATTGCCTCCGTTTGTTAGTGGTCCAATCAGAGGCATTCAGATAAAGCCTGACTGGACTAGTTAATATTAATACAATGCCTTCGCGGGTTTGAATCGTCCATTTTTCTTTGGCTTTTTAAATTCGCAGCAAAAGTAGCGATTTTTGATTAGATAGAACTTTTTAAGCCCCTCTTTTTTCTTCATAGAAAAGAACAGGCTATTACTATTTTGAGTAAGTTTGCTAAAACCTTTAATAAATAAAAAGAGATGATCCGAGTAAACGTTTTTATTCAAGCTACAGAGGGCAATCATGCAGCTGTAGTAGAGTTAGGAAAAGAGTTAGTGACTTCTAGCGTCAAAGAAGAGGGATGCATTGCATACGATCTATTTCAAAGTGCAACACGCCCCGACGTATTACTTATTTGCGAAACTTGGGCAGACGAGGCTACGCTTCAAGCACACGAAGAAACTGCACACTTTACAGCCATCGTTCCTAAAATGAGCGCATTGGCAAAAATGAAGCTAGAGAAGTTTACTTTCTAACGAGAAATTTCGTACCAACCATCCCTCTATTACACCATTCCCAATTAGATCGGTGCAATAGAGGGATTATTGTAGCTTAAAATGGAATTGCCACTCGATTATAGAATAAAAAGGTGCAACAGGCATGAAAGTAGCTTGGTAAGCTACGAGGGTTTCTTCGATCTCTATCCATTCGGCAGCGATAAGTTTTATGCCTGGAAAAGTACTCCGATTACTAGTGATTCTACTAAAACAGGGCTAAATAAACCATTTCTGAAACTTTTTTCAAAGTTTCACCACGCCTAACCCAATGACTATCAGAGAGAAACGGTGAAAGTAAAGAATCTACACACCCTCCCGCACAGTTATACCTATAGGCATAAAAAAAAGAGCTACATTGCTGTAACTCTTTCTATCAACGTGGTACCACCAGGAATCGAACCAGGGACACAAGGATTTTCAGTCCTTTGCTCCCTTTTGTGCGTATAAATCTATGCACTACGAGCCATTAATCTAGCTGATTCATATCTCTACTCATAAATCCGATGGAGGTATCAAACTTCCTCTTCCTATACTAAGAGTTGATTTTGGGGATTTTCCTACCCCATATTTGTTAAACGAAAAGCAGCATCTAAGTTTCCTTAAATGCTGTCTCTATATTACTAATTCGATTAGTTATTCAACCATAAAAGTTGTAGTTGATGCTACATTTGCTTGAATCTCATATCCATTTGGCAAGTGTGCTTTCGTACCACATGGAATAGGTAAAAATGTGAAAGCAAAAACTAGGATTGACCAAGCTGTCTGGTTCTTACCTGTAACATAAACATCACCATTGTTTAGTGGAATTACAGTTCCGTCAGGCATTATTATCTCTTCAATTTTAATTCCTAGCCTTCCTTTTGTGCCCCACCATGCAGATCTTTTTGCTTCATAGACCGTACCCTGAACAATTGTACCATAAGGGATTGCACTTTTCCCATTTAGGGTAATCTCTCTTGAAACTCTGAATCCTACTTTTTGCCCTTTATCTAGATCTGTAGCTTTTGTAGCATTAATAACTTGCAAGGGAATCAATGTTCCCGCTTTAATTGTTACTTCTTTAGCCGACATTGTATTTACTGCAATGAAAGCCATTAAAAAAGACAGAATAAATTTTGTCATAATAATAGATTGTGCCTACTTGTCCCCTAATAATAAGCTGTTTTAAATAAAAGAAGCGTGGGAACTATTGCTACTATCTGTCCAGAGGTATCGCCAAACACCCACAATCCAAACAATAAACAATAGCCCACGCCAAAAGATATATAATCTACCCCTTGAGGTAGGTATATAGCATTGACGTGAGCGTTCTTGCCTATCATCCTTGGATTGTTCATTAATTGGCGATTTTCTGAACAAGGATAATATTTTAAACGCTCTTGTTAACTAAATAATTCCTTCTAGTCTCCTATTTAGATAGGCTGATAAGAATTATCGCAAAGATAGCTAATTTATATAACATTCCTATAAATAAAAAAACGTTCTGGTTACTATTTTAACTACCCAAAGCTGTTATTACACAGCTACATTTCTACTCCTAATTTCAAGGTGGGTATGAAATCTGTCTTCCTATATATAAAGTCGAATCTTCCAATTTTCCTACCTCATCTAAAAAACAACCATAAGCATACTCTCTTATTGTTAAAGCTAGGGTAGGACAAACCTAGATTGGGGTATATAAAGCTAACCTTTCTCTTAATTTGTCCCACCTTACTCGCCTGTAAATTACCACTAGGATGGTTATTCGCTAGAATAAGCCCAACTTAATTAGTCAGTAATGCAGCTTGAAGCACGATTCCTACATCAGTCAACGTTTCTGTAATTCCACCTTCTGAAATTAAGGTATATCCCAACGCCTCATTTGCTTGATTAAGGAATAGGACTTTGAAGTACTCTCGATATTCTATTGTACCCTCCTTGTATGTAGGTAGTAGAACTTTGTAAGCATCGTAAGCACTTGTAATTTTGACTTTGTTTTTATTTGTGGATTTATAAGACAGTTCCACTTCTGCCACTTTATAATCTGTATTCATAATGCTAAAAGGGTTTATTACCATATTGGTCGGTTAAAATTGAGTTGCACACTCTATTGTAGAATGAAAAGCCACAACAAGCATGAAAGTAGCTT
Organism: Phocaeicola sp.; assembly: GCA_051651025.1. Taxonomy (GTDB): domain Bacteria; phylum Bacteroidota; class Bacteroidia; order Bacteroidales; family Bacteroidaceae; genus Phocaeicola. The sequence continues at coordinate 109,340 of JBOFRN010000048.1, read as the reverse complement.
TGGTAAACTGCTGCATATTCTCCTTTGGTTCTACTACGATGGTCTAGGAATGAATCAAACTTATGTAGCCAATATTTCAAGGCTTGTCACCGTTTGATCTACTGCAAATTGTTTTGACAATGGCATAGTCCCTCTTGTAATGTGATAATATGGCTGATAGCGTTGTCTATTTTATTGTTATCCAATATTTTATAAATCTGTAGATAATAAAAAAAGGACACCTAACTTAATAGATGCCCTTGTAACTTGTAATGTAAATGCTACTTTTTAGAATAGTGATACCTCATGGAAAGTATATCAACTTCTATCCTGTCTTCGTGCACTGCATAAATAATTCTATGTTCTTCATTAATGCGCCTAGACCATTTACCCGATAAATCATATTTAAGAGGTTCTGGCTTTGCAATTCCTATGTAGGGATGCTCTTTTATGTCTAGAAGAATCCTTTTTATTCGCTTAGCAATATTTGGATTGGTTTTCTTCCAATATTCCCACTGCTCCATAGCTAGAGGTGCAAATATTACTTTCATAATTCATCTAGGTTTACTTCTATTCCCTTGCCATTTTTTATATCTTCCTCACTTTGGCGAATATCATTCATTGTTTGAGGTGAGGACATAATATATTCCGTTTCCTTTAACGAATTGTATTCATCAAGAGAAATCATTACCACTCCTGTTCCGTTTCCACGATTCACAATTACTGTTTCGAAATCATCAATAACTGAATCAATGTAACCTTTAAGGTTGGTTCTTAAATCGGTGTAATTAGCTGTTCTCATATATGATTCTATTTATTAGACAAAGATATGTACTTATATGCGTACTTACAAATGTAAATAGTTAATTATTAGATAATAAAAAAGGACACCTAATTTAATAGACGCCCTTTTCCCTTTCAATCAATAAACCATTTATAGGCCTCTTCACCATGTAGTGCAGAGGTTATTCCGTGTGCAATCTCCATAGCATTTAACCCTCTATCTAGGAATGAATCAATGTAGGAGCTTTTGTTACTTCCTGTAAGTAGGTTGTAGAACTTCCACATGTTTAATTCATTATCGAGTCCTCCAAAATTGGGGTCAGTAACATAGCACTTCGCCACATTGTTTATTTGCGTATCAGTAAGCAACATTCTAGAAATGCTCTTTTGAAAACCTTGTGGCAATGCTTGGTAGAATCTCATTCTACCCAATATCTGGCAAAATTGTTGTTCAGTTAGATAGCTATTGCGCAACGCTTGCATTAAATACATGTGCTTAGCAGGGTGTAGTTGTTGAACAAGTCCAATGCAGCTCGATATAAGTCACAAAAATCCCTCAGGAATTCGGTATGATCCGAATCTATACACCCTCCCGCACCGCCACACCTATAGGCATAAAAAAAAAGAGCTACATTGCTGTAACTCTTTCTATCAACGTGGTACCACCAGGAATCGAACCAGGGACACAAGGATTTTCAGTCCTTTGCTCTACCAACTGAGCTATGGTACCGTGTTTTTATTTCGATTGCAAAGGTACGCTTTTTTTTGCAACCTCCAAACTTTTCTCAAAAAAAAATCGTTGACAAAAAGTAAAAACACTCTTTATCAACGATTTAATATGAAAATTATTTTTCAGTCAACGGATTCCATCCTTGTGCTTTCAGCTCAAATTCTTGTCCGTCGCGCGTAATCAAAGCAGCACCTAGCTCTTTTTTGGTAATGTGACCAATTACTTTCACCCCTTTCATACCCTCTACCTTCTCATGATCGGTAAGTGGAACTGTAAAAAGAAGTTCATAATCTTCCCCCCCATTCAGTGCACAAGTGGTAAGATTCATATTCATCTCCTCGGCCATTACGGCTGTTTGGAAATCAATTGGAATACGCTCCTCATAAACCCGGCAGCCTGTTTGGCTTTGGTCGCAGATGTGCATCAACTCCGAAGAGAGGCCGTCAGAGATATCAATCATCGAAGTAGGCTGAATGCCCGCCTCTGCCAACTGTTTTACAATATCTCTACGCGCTTCGGGCTTTAACTGGCGCTCTAAAAGATACTCTTTCCCACTAAAATCGGGTTGAGCCTCTTTTTCGCCACTAAACACCGATTTTTCGCGCTCTAACAGCTGAAGTCCCATATAGGCAGCACCTAAGTCGCCACTTACACAAACCAAGTCACTCTCTTTGGCACCACTTCGATAGACCACCTTCTCTTTATCAGCCTCGCCTATACAAGTAATGCTGATAGCCATACCGGTTAAAGAGGAAGTTGTATCTCCCCCTACTATATCTACCTGGTGCACATCACAAGCCAACTTTAGTCCTGCATAGAAATCTTCGATATCTTCTATACAGAAGCGTTTCGAAAGGGCTATGGAGACCGTAATTTGCTTGGGCGTACCATTCATGGCATAAATGTCGGAGAAGTTCACAATTCCCGATTTATAACCCAAATGTTTCATGGGTGTATAAACTAGGTCAAAGTGTACCCCCTCCATGAGTAGGTCGGTAGTAACCAATACCTGCTTCTCTTTAAATTCGAGTACGGCAGCATCATCGCCTACACCATATTTAGACTCCTTATTTTTCAGTTCAATGCCCGCTGTCAGATGTTTAATTAATCCAAACTCTCCCAACGTAGCTATCTCTGTACGATTTGCGTTTTGCATATCCTTTACTTAGGCTTGGTTTATCATTTCACGCATAATAGCTGTCATGCGTGGTTGAGCCTCATCGGCTGCTTTTTGTACCTCTTCGTGCGATACCTCTACAATTTTTCCCTCTACACCTAGGTCGGTAATAACCGATACACCAAACACCTTAATACCACAGTGGTTGGCTACAATCACTTCGGGTACAGTCGACATACCTACTGCATCACAACCCAAGATACGGAACATTTTGTATTCCGATGGTGTTTCGAAAGTAGGACCTTGTGTACCTAAATAGACCCCTTGTTGCACTTTAATACCCAATTCATCGGCAATCACCAATGCTTTTTGGATCAACTCTTTCGAGTAAGCCTCACTCATATCTGGAAAACGAGGACCGTAAGAGATGTTCTTACCATGCAATGGATGCTCAGGGAAGAAGTTAATATGATCGGTAATAATCATCACATCGCCAATTTCGAAATCGGGGTTTGTACCACCCGAAGCATTCGATACAAACAAGGTTTTGATACCTAGTTCGCGCATCACACGTACAGGGAAGGTAACCTCTTTCATGTTGTAACCTTCGTAGTAGTGGAAACGACCTTGCATAGCCATAATCTCTTTACCACCAAGCTTACCAAAAATAAGCTTACCACTGTGTCCCTCTACAGTCGAAACGGGGAAATTAGGAATCTCAGTATATTGAATTTCATACTTATCGGTAATTTCGTGTACCAAACTTCCCAATCCTGTACCTAAGATAATAGCCGTCTCGGGGCTTGTATGCATCTTCTCTCTAAGAAAAGCTGCGGTTTCTTGAATTTTCTCTAACATAATCTGTAATGGTTGAATTAAACTTTTCTTGTTGATCTTGTAGTATTTCGACCTCTATAGGCAACACATAAATGTAAGGTTTAAGTTCTTCTGCCAAGTGACGGTGGCTAATTAAGCGCACAGCATCTTTCTCGGTAGTTATAATGATTCGCTTCCCTTCGGGCAGCAATTCAAATTGGTCCTGAATCTGCTTCATATCGGCAGCAGTAAATAGGTGGTGATCGCTAAAGGCCAACGAACGGATAGACAGTCCGTATCCTTTCAGGTCCGCCTCCATTTTTTGAGGCGATGCTATACCAGTTACTAACAAAACAGCCACCTCTTTGTTGACACTCTGCAGGGAATGTTCCTTGCCACCCAACAAAGGGCGTAGTTTGCCATACTTCATCGAAGAGAAGAAGAGCTGCTGATAAGGGTAAAGCTCCATGTGAGCTGCTAAAATACGAAAGTCCATCGGAGTTAAATCACGAGGACATTTGGTGATGATTACCATACTGGCGCGATCTTTACCCGATTTAGGTTCGCGCATTCTACCCGCAGGCAGTAAGAGATCGTCCGTAATCATGCGGTTGTAATCGACCAATAAAATATTGAAGCCTGGCTTCACATAACGATGCTGAAAAGCATCGTCTAGAATAATGACATCTACATCGGCCGTATCAATGGAAGAGCGTAAGCAGTCAATGCCGTGACAACGATCACTGTCAACAGCCATATAGATACGCGGGAATTTCTGTTTCATTTGGAAAGGCTCATCCCCAATCATCCCCACCTTGGTCTTCTCATTGGCCAAGATATAACCCGTCGTTTTTCGTTTATACCCCCTACTCAATACTGCCAGTTGGTAGTTATCCTGCAACAGTTTTATTAAATACTCGGTATGAGGAGTCTTTCCCGTTCCACCCACCGTTATATTTCCGACCGAAATAACCGGCAAGTCGAAAGAGCGCTCCTTGTATATTCCGCAATCAAATAATTTGTTACGAAACTTCACCCCTATCCCATAGAGAATGGATAGAGGGTAAAGCCACCAATTTATTTTAATAAAACGATTCTCCATGTACGACTATTCAATAATCAGTTCAAAAGGCAAACGAGCCTGCACTCGCTCCACATTGGTTATATTTTGCATGAAATGCAGGGTGTTATAGTAAGTCCCCATGCGTTTCTTAAGTTCACTGTGTAGAAATTTATCCTTGCTGTTCAACAACTTGGTCACAAAGCTCTCCTGTTCGGGATAAGATTGCAATGTATAAGCGGTAATATCGGCCTGCTTTACCGCCCAATCGATGGCCTCATTTATACCTCCTAGTTCATCAACCAGCCCCTGTTCTTTAGCCATTTCACCACTCCAAATACGCCCCTCAGCCACCTGCTCAATAGCAGAAGTCGAGAGGTCTCTTCCCTCTGCACATCGACTGATAAAGGTCTCATAACCACGTTCTATCATCTGTTGCAAAGCCACTCTCTCTTCGGGTTTAAAAGAGCGTCCCATGCTTCCCACATCCGAGAATGCATGTGTATTTACAGCATCAAAGTGTAAACCCAATTTCTTCGTTAATAGCTCTTGCGCATTGGGTATCATACCAAAAATTCCAATCGATCCGGTGAGTGTTGTAGGATGTGCCACAATATGATTGGCTGCCGAAGCAATGTAATAACCACCCGAAGCCGCATAGCCTCCCATCGATACAACCACCGGTTTTTTCGCACGCAAGGCCTTCACCTCTTGCCAAATCTGCTCCGATCCATACGCGCTTCCACCGGGCGAGTCTATACGTAGAATCACCGCTTTCACACTCTCCTCCTCGCGCAATTTACGCAACTGTTTTATCGTTTTATCGCTATCAATACCCTCTACCGAAGAGTCACCACCATCTATGGTACCCGTAGCATAGTAAATCGCAATCGTATTTCCACTTTTATCTTTGGGAACTTTGGCATTCACTTGGTTCATTTCACTTACGTTCAATGAGCGCAATCTATCTTTTGCTCCTGTAGCTGTTAACTCTTTCAGGTAATCCATCATCCCCTCTTTGTAGAGTAAAGTATCTACTAGGTTACAAGCCACATAGCGATTGGCCGATTCAAAGTCCATTAATTCATTGGCATATTGGTTCAGTGTGTCGACAGGAATTCCTCTAGCCTCCGACACCCCAGTTACCATCTGTTTCCAAATAGATTGGGTATAGGCCGTAAGTTGTTCACGATTCTCTGCACTCATTTCAGTCGCTGTAAAAGGCTCTACAGCCGATTTATAGCTACCCACTTTAAACACCTCCATCTTCACACCCAGTTTGGCCATAGCCTCTTTCAAGTAAAGGGTCTGTACCGATAGCCCCTTCCACGAAAGAGAACCCTCGGGATTCAGCACAATTTTATCGGCTACACTCGCTACATAATAGAGCCCTTGGGTATAAGAGTCGGCATAAACCACTAGGAATTTACCACTCTCTTTGAAGGTAATTAACGCATTCCGAATCTCTTCCAAAGTGGCTGGTGTAGCACTCACCAAACCCGCTTTTAAGAAGATACCTTCAATATTTTTATGCTCTTTTGCCTTTTGAATAGCCGATAGAACATCGTTCAACCCTATCGATTCATACTCACTGCTTAGCAAGCTAGCCAAAGGGAGTTCATTCGCACGTTCGGCAATCTCACCTTCTAGTTTCAGCGTGAAGACCGTTTTCTCTTTTACGGTAGGTTCTGTACTGCTTGAGCCAAGCATACCCGCCAAAGTAATGATACCTAGGACAGTCAAAACGATCCCAGCCAACACAACACCCAATAAACTAGCCAATGTGTACTTGATAAAATCTTTCATATAGCTTCTCTATTTTTAGTGGAACAATACCTACCTTTTCGTTACGATACGCAACTAGCTAACAAAAATAAGGCTTTGCATTGATAAAAACAAAAAAAAGGAGCACACATAAGCGGCATAGGCTTACAATTTTAAAGAGCATCGGCCAGAAACTTATCTCTTTTATAGTTTTGCTTGCTAAATAGATAAAAACAGACCCATTCTGTCAAGAGCCAATCACTGATTAACAGCTTAGTAAATAGGATCTAATAAAAAGAAAAAAGGAGGCAATGACTCTCACAGAAAGCAGCCGAAAATTAGGATGAAAGCCGTAAGAGCAGATAAAAAAAAGAGGCTTCCCTTACAATCTGTAAAATGCTACGAGCGCATGTCACAAATTGCAAGAGAAGCCAAGAGATAGAGAATCTTAGTATGAAGTAAGCCTATCAATAAGAGTGAGTAATCTAGAACTTACAATATATCCCTACCAATACTTCTCTACCTCGAATGGAACGAACATAATCGACCGAACTTAGATTTTGTGTATAGGTATAGGCGTAACTCTTGTCATTAAACAAATTGGTACAAGTAGCAGTTAGCTCCAACTTCTTATTCAGTTGGTAGCTGGCTTTGGCATCTAGTAAAAGAAGATACTTATTCTCTGTAGCTGTTAGCTGGTTTTGGTAATACTCACCCCCCACTTGCAAGCGCAAGGCATCGATCGGTAGGGCTGCTAGTGAAAAGGTCTGCTTCCAATTGGCTCGCGACTGTTGGTAGAGTCCCTCAATGTTTAAATCTTGCTGCCCGTAAGAGAGGGCATATTGCCAGTTCATAAAGGTAAAGATGCGTCCACTGAGCTTTCCGTTTAGCTGATAGGTTTCGTTGCGAAAGCGTTGCAAATCCGATTCAGAGAGCATAGCACTGCGGCTGTTGCGGTAAAGGAAATTCAAACTAGCTACCCCATGCAAGAAACCCACATTGCAACTCACATTTCCTATTACATTCCACGCATCGCTATTAAAGGGAGACTCTACCTGCGTTTGAAAGATGTAATCGCCCTCAAACTCTTGGTTCATCATATAGTCGCTGCTATTCCAGTTGCGCGAAAGGGTGATGTAAGCAAAGATACCACTCAACAAGGCGTTGCGGTAATTTAGAGAGAGGCTAACCGATTGTCCCGTGGTGGGAAATGGTTGGCTGTACCCTTTAGTTAAAGTATGGTAGTCGGTTAATAGCCAACTGTTATAGAGTTGATGCATAGAGGGTACATCCGACGATACTCTACCCCGAAGCGTGGCATAGAGGTAGGGGTTTATCTTCCACTTTACACGCAGCGAGGGGGCCCATAAGGCAATGGGGTAACTCTCTTGCTCTTCTCTCCAGCGATAGTGATAGTAGTTAAAAGGGGACTCCAGCGTTACCTCTAGCTTGCGATAGCCATACTCCAGTTTGGGTGCAATACCCATCTTCACGTAGTAGGTAGATGCATTGTTTGTAAGGCTATCTAAAGTATTGGGAACCCCTCCAACTGACTATTCATATTGCGTATTTGTGCAGAGACTCCTGCCTCTAAAGAGAGGTAAAAACGGTTTAATTTAAAGCCATAACTGCCCAGTTGCTCGCTTGAGAAGAGAGACTCCTTCACCTCTTGGCGGTAGTGATTCGCTTGCTCTACCTGCAGGGTGTGTGGCAACGATTGGTAGGCGTTGTTGCTGGTAAAGGTAAAAATCGTTCCTTTTACCCGTTTCATCAGCTGAAAGGCATTGGAGATTCGAAACTCAGGCAGCGAGGCTTTTTGTCTGTTTTGAATAGTACCTGCGGTAAAAAGCTCTTCGTCGCACCAAGCCCCCTCTACCTTCAACTGATCCTTTATGTAAAAGGTAGCTTTGTTTACCTCCAGCCCAACTCTAGCCGATAGTTTGTGTCGCTGCTCCTCGGCACTCCGCTCCTCTACCACTACTCGCTCTCCCTCTTGCAGGTAGTAGGTACGTATCATGGACGATTGGGCCTCTTCGTTATTGTTTAGGTAATCTACCTGCAACTTCAACTCCGATTCATTTTTTATGCTCCACAGGTGGCTACTCGAGAATAGGTGACTGCGATTAAACTGAATGCGCTTCTTCTCCAACCCTGCCGAAGAGAGCTTACCCATGGTGAGATAACTATCTAGTTGCTCCAAAGAGGAGGAGGAGGAGAAATCAATCACCTCTTTTTCCAAATCTTTTCCCGTGTTATTGCTCTTATAGAGTGAGATGTGCTGACTCTTTGCTCCCATATTCATACCAAAGAGTTCGCCACTCCAAAGCCCCCCTTGGGGTTGTTCGGATAGGCCTCCTACCGCCAATAAATTGACCAACCATTTCGATTTCGCATGCTCCTTCAATCGCAAGTTAATAGAGGCTTGCGAAGAGCTTACCACCTGCTGTAAGATACGCAAAGGTTGGTGGTTCTCCAAAATCTCCACCGAACCTACATCATCGGGCGATATGCCTTGTGTAGCAATGTTATACTTCCCTCCTAGTAAATCCTTTCCCTCTACATAGAAGCGTAGAATGTCGCTACCGTTGTATTGAATCTTTCCTGTTTGGCTCACCTCTATACCGGGCATCTTCTGCATCACATCCCCAATGGTTCTATCTTGCTTATCGGCAAAGCTAGCTACGTGGTATCTCACCGTATCTCCCTCACTACTAATTTTGCGTGCCTTTACAATCACCTCCTTCAGTTCGGTAGCAGCAGGTGGTAGTGCAATAATCATTGGTTCGGTACTAAAGGGTAGCATCTGTGGTTTATACCCCATCATGGTTACATGCAGCATACATGTAGCCATCTCTTCGCTACTAAGGGATAGGTTAAAGTTACTCTCGTCGTCTGTTGCTACATATTTTACTAACGAGCCCCCTTCCGTTCGTTTTACCAGAGCCATGGCTCTAGCTAGGGGTTCTCTATCTTCTGCATCTATTACACGCCCCGTTACGTTTTGTTGGGCCATTGCAGTGTATGAAAAAAGGAAAAGGCTTACAAATAGAAGTAGGCTCTTTTTCGTCTCTCTTTCTAACCGAAAAAATCTGTTTAGTCTATTTTTCATCACTCTTTTGTTATTAGTAGTTTGCCACTCTTATTCGTAGATCTCCTCCAAATCATAATTAACCACCTTGGGTTTAGCAGGTGTACTCGTATCAAAGGTGAGACCATAAGCAGCAGCCATCTTTACACTTAGGTTCTCACGAATAGCATCGTCCCAAGTTTTATAATACTTCTCGCGTGTAGTTTTTGCCCAGGAGTGCTCGCCGTAATCATATATTCCTACATCTTCTATATCTTTGGTGTAGATAGCTGTAGCCACAAAACTATAATCTCGCCGATCATCGAAAGCTTCCAAAATTAAGCCCGGAAGGCCGCAAAGTTTCCAAGGACCTTCGCTAACGGGAATATCAACCGTAAACCAAGCATACCAAGTACGCCCTCGATAACGAGTAGTGGCAAACTGGCAATCGTAATTAAATACCTGCTTTACAGAGTCGACTAAGTGCCAAGTGGGCTTTTCCCAATCCTCTTCACAGCGCCAGTGCATCAAAGAGAAGTGATTAAATACAGTAACCTTGCCAGTTGGAAAATTTTTATAAACACGCTCTCTAAATGGACCACCTGAAGAGAGGCCTTTCTTTCTAGCCTCTCGACGAATGTAATATCTTAGGACAACATCGTAACTCAACGAATCATCTTTCATTGCTTTGGGACTATAGAACATACTACTAGTAGCCCCTACACGCAAGCGCATATATTCTGCTTTTATAGCAGTTTCGCGCTGTAGCGTATCAGACACTTGTTGTTTGTAATATTCACATTCAAAGAGAGTAGGTTCTATAATCTCAATGTACTGAGCGAATAGACAAACGGGAAAAAGTATCAATAGGAATATCAGGGGCATTCTATGTTCTATCATATTTTTATTTATTAGTGGGTTGTCACGCTTATTCATAAAAACTTATCGTTCCTAGAATTAAGGTAGCTAGGTAAAGATCATCTCTTATTTCAATTGAAGTAAAATAGGCTTACCAAATCTCTATTCCTCTACCAGTAGCTTTAGCTTATCAAACAAGTAAGCCAACTTTGCTGTACCAGACCCCTCTTCCCAATAACGAATAACTCCCTTTTTATCGACTAAAATAGTAACGGGCATACCTGTTACCTTAAATCGTTCAAAGAAGAATTTAGCGGCAGCGAAATGGGTAAAAGCAAACTTCTTTTGTTCTATAATCGGTGCTATCTTATCCATTTCATCAAAGGTGATAGCAAAATAGTTCACATCTGGATAAAGCTCCTTCCATCTGTTTAACTCGGGCATCTCCTTAATGCAGGATCGGCAACCTGTATACCAAAAGTTAAAAAGAGCCGGTTTTCCAACTAACATCTTCTCATTCCACTTTTTCCCTTCCATATCCTCTACTTGAAAAGAGGGGAAAGGCTTTCCAACCAAGTTAGGAAGTATCAACGTACTTGTAGAACTCATCATCACTTTTTTGGTCAGCCCACTCTTTGCTATCTTTAATAAGCCCTCTCCATTGGGTACATTCTCCACAGGAGTACTGTAGCGTTTAGCCTCATCAGAGAGTGATTGACCTTCAGGCAAAAAGAGTTCTAACACTTGATTTCTTAATGTATCTTTATGAAGTGCCATTCCCGAATAGCTATGTACTCCAGGAGGTCTTCCTGCAAAATAAGAACCCTCTACGAGTATGTACTTACTGCCCTCTTGAGCTAAAGAAGGAACTAGGTTAGAGATTAAACAGAGAAGGATTAAATAAATTCGCATAGTGATTGTATTAAATAGTAGATTAGGGTATAAATAGTATCTGCATGAACTTCTCTAAGAATGGCGTAACAATCAGGATTTAGAGAGAGACAAAACAGTTTCTGTCACCTCACTCTAAGAGAAGCTCTTACAGACAAATCGTTCAAATTAGATGTAGGTCACCCCGCGCATCCCATGAAGCTTCTTCGAGAAGCTGCTTGCATAGGATGCAGAAGTTTATTTGTTCAAAAAAGTTGTGATTACATTAAGGCAACTCGATACAGCGTAGATAGTATCCTTAGTGATTCATTTAGAGTTACCTCCGTATAGTAACGATTAGGTTTGCTTAGCGAATAGTTTTACTGTTTTAAAGTAACAACCACCACGCCACTTTTATCGGTAGCATTGTGCTTAGCGAGCAACTCGTTAGCGCTATCTTCTTTTAAAATTTCAATGCTTTGAATAGCATCGTTTGAGATACCTTCTAAACTCGCAACCACCTTACCATCTATCACGTACAACATATTGGGAATTATTCCCTGCTTTACAACAAGATCAGAAGAGGATTTCGATTCTCCGTCAGCAGGCAATTGAAACATTATAGGCAAAGTAAATTTCACATCGACCGCTTCGCCATCCTGCTTACCAGGTATCCATTTAGGCATGCTGCTTAGTACCCGAACAGCTTCGGCATCTAAAGCTTCGTGAATACCTCTTACGATATTAAAATCACGCAGGCTTCCATCCTTGCTTACTACAAACTGTACAATCACTCTACCTTGGGCTTGTTCATCTTGGGCTTGTTTGGGGTACTTAATTTCCTTACCAATATAGACTAACGCTCCTTTCATACCCCCTTCGTAACTCGGCATTACATCGACAGAGTTGTAGACTTGGCCTACAACTTGAGCCCCTTCTGCAGCTATCATTTTAGGCATTTTATCCCCCCCAGGCGATGTGCTAGAAATATTCACTGCGGCTGCACTTGCACCACTAGCCCCTGAACCATCTAGGCTAAAAGTAATAGGCAAGGTATACCTTACATCGACCGCCTTTCCTCTCTGTTTTCCGGGGTTCCAAGCAGGCATACTGCTTACCACACGAATGGCTTCGGCATCTAACGCCTCATGAATCGAACGTACTACCTGAACATCACGAATGGTACCCTCTTTACTTACTACAAATTGTACAATCACTCTGCCTTGGATTTTCTCTTCCTGAGCCTTGGCAGGATACTTCATATTCATCGCAAGAAACTTTAAACACTCCTGCATTCCTCCTTTGTATTCAGGCATCTGTTCGACTACCATAAAAACAGGCTCATCCCCACTCGCAGCTGCCTTCTTTGGAACATCTTGTTCGGTTGGAGAAGAAGAAGCGTCAACCGACCCTTTGGTAGGAGTAGCTTTAGAAGGAGCAGCTTTACCTTCATTCGATGGATTGGCATAAGCCACCACCCGCATCTCATCCATCGCAACAGCGATGGTTGTCATAGTGAATGTTCGCTCTTCTTGGTTAGGCTTTGCCCCTGCTATAGATAAGCCACCATAACCCACGAATGAAACTTCAATGATTTCATTTTCAGCCACATCAATAGTAAAGCGACCTTCTGCATCGCTCATCGTACCTCGATGCGTACCTTTTACGATTACCGAAGCTCCCTGCACGGGTTTATTACTCTCTTTGTCTACCAGCTTTGCTTTGAATGTAAAGGATTCGTTGAGGGGGTTTTCGCTACTTTTAACCACTTCGGTTGCTACCTTTTCGGTTAAATTCGTAACTTTGACAGCAGAAATTTCGTTTAATTCATTCGAAACTTCGGGACGGGCAAAAGCAGCCACTGCTACAGCAGCTAGCGGAAGTACATACAGAAACTTCGCGCGTGCCCACGGACTTGATTTTTGTTTTAACATCATAGCGATTCTTTTTTTAAGAGAATGGTGATTGAAGCTGTTGGCCATAGAGTAGAGCCTTGGACCAACAGCTTTTTTAATTAATAATAGTTGATATTGTTTGGCATCAATGCCTTGACTTAGTACGCTAGAGTCGGCTTGATACTCGTGTATATTTTGCAACTCTTGTTTCAGTAACCAAGCAGCTGGATTAAACCATTGAAAGAAGAGACACACCTCGGCTACCAACAAATCCCACGAATGTCTTTTAGCAATGTGTGCTTGTTCGTGCGTAATGATCTCCTTCCCATTCTCATCGTAATCCTTCTCCGAAAGAACAATGTAGCGCATCCAACTAAAAGGTGCTACCTCTTTGTTGTGTATAATTAATGAACTTCCTTGGTGCTTTACTCGTTTGCCACTCTTAATAAGGAGTAACATTTTAGTGATGGAGTAGAGGGCGCGTAAGAAGAAAAAGAAGATTCCTACCCAATAGATAAGTAGAAGAGCCTCTCGCCAACTCAAAAGTGAATGATTGGATGCAGCAATTGTTTCGGTAGAGACAACCCCCTCGGCTGCATACTCGGCTAGCAGCAACCACTCTTCCAAAGTAAGCAGACTTTGCTGTACCTCGGTTGTTTGCTGGGTGGTTACCTCCATAAAGGGTACCAAACAAGAGAGCACCAACAGTCCAAGCAGTGCCATACGATTGAACTTATGGAACGTCTCGTTGCTCAGCAGCAACCGATAAAAGAGGTAAAAGAGTGCCAAGCAGATGGCCGATTTAAGAATGTATACAAAGAAGAGTGCCATAGTATGTCTGTATTAGTAGGGTTAGTGCTTTCCGTTTTCTACCTCTTCGATCAACTGTTTGAGTTCGTCGAGCGAAATGCTCTCCTCTTTCACCAGCGAAGAGACGACTCCCAAATAGGAGTTGTTAAAGTATTTGCTAATAACGCTCTTTAGCGTGCGTTTTCTAAAATCGGACTCACTCACTACGGGGTAGTATTGGTGGGTGTTGCCAAATACGTGGTGCGCCAAGAACTTTTTCTCCTCCAATCCGCGCACGATGGTAGAGAGTGTATTGAAGTGTGGCTTAGGTTCTGGGTAAAACTCCATAAGCTGCTTCACGAATAGAGGACCTTTTGACCAGAAGAAATCCATGATTTCCTCTTCCTTTGCAGTTAATGTTTTCATATCATTCCGTATTGATTACCACAAATAAACTAAATCTTTTAGTTTTAAAACTAATCTTTATAGTTAACAAACTAAAAAGAGTCGTTTTTATTCCATTAAGGAGCTAATTACCCCTTTTATTCCATTCTTAGAGAGCTGAGGAACAATTCATAAGAAGATACGCTCCTATTTATAAATCCCTCTAGATATATTCTTTAATTTCTGACGAAGATTAGACAATTTCTGTCAGAAATCAGCCAATCTCTGTCGAAAATCAGTTAATTTCTGACAGAAATTAAAGAATAGAAGTAGAGATGCAGAAGAATAGAAGCCTTCGTTTGAAAGAATTGCCCCCGTTATGCAGGCTATTTTACAAGGAGATGAACATTCCTAGAGGAATATTGCTACATTTGTAAAAAACGAACGATATGAGAGATTTTGCAGCCATCGATTTTGAGACAGCCAATCACCAACGCACAAGCGTATGCAGTGTAGGAGTCGTGATTGTACGAAACGGTAAAATAGCCGACAAGTTTTACCGACTAATTAAACCCTACCCCAACTACTATGCAGCTTGGGCTACGCAGTGCCACGGAATTTCAAAACGAGATACAGAAGGAGCGGCTCTATTTCCCGAAGTATGGGCCGAAATTGCACCACGCATTGATGGACTCCCCCTCGTAGCCCACAACAAAGGGTTTGATGAGCCTCACCTTATAAAGTGCCACGAGCACTATGGCATGCCCTACCCCAATTACGAGTTTTATTGTACCCTTTCGGCATCTAGACGCGCCTTTCACGATCTTCCTAACCACCAACTCCATACCGTTTCGGCACACGTAGGGTTCGATTTATCGAATCACCACCACGCACTAGCCGATGCGGAAGCTTGTGCCCATATAGCCATCGAGATTCTGTAAGCGATAGGAGCGAAAGAAAAAGAGTAACCACGCAAATAGGATAAATCATGAATGCCATTGAGTTTTTCAAAAATGACCATTTCTCCATGCACACAGGCATTGAGTTGCTTGAAGTGCGTAAAGGATATAGCCGCGCAAGGCTATCCATCGAGACCAAACACCTAAATGCGGGGGGGCGTACGCAAGGAGGGGCCATCTTTACACTGGCCGACCTTGCGTTAGCAGCAGCAGCCAACTCGCACGGACAGTTGGCCTTTTCGCTATCTGCCTCCATTACCTTTCTTCGTGGAAGCGGTGTAGGCGATACACTGACTGCCGAAGCGCGTGAACGCTACCTGGGAAGATCGACCGGATGTTTCCAAGTAGATGTGACCAATCAGCACGGTGAGTTAATTGCCACATTCGAATCGAGCGTCTTTCGTAAAGAGGAGAAAGTACCCTTTACGGTAGAATAAACAATTTTAGAAATAGCCTCCTCCTCCCAGGCCAATAGTGCCCCTACTTAATTCTTTACAACTCTTAATTGTTTCGAAATATAGCTGCTTTTTAATTTAAAACAACTTCCCTTATCTTAAAATATGGTATATTTGCTTCGCTATTGATAACGAATATATCATACATAACGAAAATCATAATACCTATGAAGATCCTAACCCCGATGCTGCTCTGCGCAGCCTTTTTATGCAACTCTTTTCTTGCTACGGCTGGAGTTAAACCGGCCATAACGCCCATCCCATCGAAAGTAACGATGCAAAGCGGCCACTTTACGTTGAGTAACAAAACCACGCTATTTATCGATACACCTGCCACCGACAAGGAGCTACTTGGCGACTACCTATCGGCCTCATCATTGGCACTTAAGCCTACAAACAAAGCGGCCAAAAAGCAACAAGTGGTGCTTAAACAGGTAGAAGAGCTAAAGGGAATGCAATCGCCCGAAGCTTATATACTACATATAGGGCCCCAATTAATTACCATCCAAGCGACTTCCGGAGCAGGACTTTTTTATGGTACACAAACACTTCTACAACTAGCGGGACAGTATGGCGAACAACTTCCTACGATGCAAATCGAAGACGAGCCTCGCTTTGACTACCGCGGTTCGATGCTCGATGTCTCTCGTCACTTCTTCGACAAAGAGTTTGTAAAGAAACAGATTCGTATTCTATCGTATTATAAAATAAACCGCCTACACCTTCACTTAACCGACGATGCAGGGTGGCGTATTGAAATAAAAAAATACCCGCGTTTAACACAGTTTGCCGGTTGGAGACAAGGAGCCAATTGGAAAGATTGGAACAAAGGGGGCAACAAATACCTCGAAGAGGGCACAGAGGGTGCTTACGGAGGCTACTACACGCAAGAGGACATTCGTGAGTTGGTAGACTATGCAACCAAACACTACGTTACCATTATTCCCGAAATAGAGATGCCTGCCCACTCGGGCGAGGTACTTGCCGCTTATCCCGAACTATCGTGTGCCAAAGAGCCCTACAAACAGGCGGACTTCTGTATTGGTAACGAACAAACCTTCGAGTTTTTACAAGATGTACTTACCGAAGTAATGGATCTATTCCCCTCGGTAGATATTCACATTGGAGGCGATGAAGCAGGCAAAGGCGCTTGGAAGAAGTGTGAACAGTGCCAAGCACGCATGAAAGCAGAGAACCTAGCCGATGTAGATGAACTACAAAGCTATATGATTCACCGCATTGAGGTGTTCTTGAACAGCAAAGGACGCAACCTACTGGGTTGGGATGAGATACTCGAGGGGGGACTTGCGCCCAATGCAACGGTTATGTCGTGGAGAGGTACCGAAGGAGGTATTAAAGCGGCGCAATCGGGCCACCGTGTGATTATGACTCCCGGTCAATACTGCTACTTAGATGGTTACCAAGATGCACCCGACTCGCAACCCGAAGCAATCGGAGGATATTTGCCTTTGAAGAAAGTATACGGTTACGACCCAATTGAACCCATCTTTACACCCGAACAGGCGAAACAGATCTATGGCGTACAAGGAAACCTTTGGTGCGAATATGTACCTACACCCGAACATGCAGAGTATATGCTATACCCCCGTATGGTAGCCATAGCCGAGGTGGGTTGGTCGCAACAAGAGAATCGCTCGTGGGAGGATTTCAAACCACGTGCCTTAGCCATTGTAGGCGAAATGCGCGAAAAAGGATACAGCACCTTCGCTTTGGAAAATGAAATCGGTAACCGCCCAGAGGCCGAAGAGGCTATTGACCACCTAGGCCGTGGAAAAAGTGTGAAATACAACGCACCTTTGTGGGGCAACTATCCCGCAGCAGGCGAGAAAACCTTGACCGACGGATTGCGTGGAGGTTGGAACTACAACGATCAATTGTGGCAAGGATTTGTATCGAAGAACCGCGTAGATGTGGTAATCGATCTAGAGAAATCGACCGATGTAAAATCGATTGCAGCCGACTTTATGCAAATTTGTGGTCCCGAAGTATTTATGCCTAAACAGGTTATTATCTCAATCTCGGAAGATGGCGAAAACTTTACCGAGTTGGCCAACATAGAGCACACGGTGATTCGTGATAGCGCAGTGACCTTTAAAAACTTTGGTTGGGAAGGAGCTGCAAAGGGACGTTACGTGCGTTACCAGGCTTTCGCTAGCGAAGAGTTTGGCGGCGTACAGTTTATTGATGAAATTGTGATTAAATAACCACTACCTTATATGAAAAAAAACAACAAAATGGTGCTGGCGGTTGCAGCCTTAGCACTCGCTTGCGCACCCCTCCATGCACAGGAGGAGGCCTTCGACCTCAGCTCGCAGCGTTCAGAATCGCAAGATGTACTTCAGGTACCAGGTAAGAAGTTAGACCACCAAGGTTTAATTATCAACCCCATGCCTCAAAGCCTCACGGTAAACCGTTCGCAAGAGCTTTATCTACCTGATGGAATTTGCCTAGAAGATAAGAAAAAAGCCTTTACAAACGACTTTGGCTTCATTGCCATCAGCAAAAAAGCCCCCAAGTTAACCATCGACTACGGTACAAAATTGGCCGAGAAGAGTGGTGTAAAAGCAGTGTCGGGTGCCTATGCACTTCGCATTACAGCCAAAGGGATTTCGATTATCGGTTATGACGAAACGGGTGCTTATTATGGTATTCAAACGCTACGCCAAATTTTATCGAGCCCCGTATCTTCCAATCAAACCATTCCCTTCATGGAGATTCTGGATTACCCAGATATGAAGTATCGCGGCATTGTAGAGGGCTTTTATGGTCCACCTTGGTCACACGAGGTGCGCCTATCACTCATTGACTTCTATGGAAGATTCAAAATGAATAGCTACCTATATGGTCCCAAAGACGATCACTAC
This sequence comes from Phocaeicola sp., assembly GCA_051651025.1. Lineage (GTDB taxonomy): Bacteria > Bacteroidota > Bacteroidia > Bacteroidales > Bacteroidaceae > Phocaeicola. Next base: position 90,929 of record JBOFRN010000048.1, on the reverse strand, counting down.
CACAGCTCTCCCAACTGGCGCCTTCCCTATCCGGAGAAGGAGGCAAAAGATATTAAAGAGCTGGTAGATGCTTGTAACCGCAACCGCGTAGAGTTTGTATGGGCCATTCACCCAGGGAAAGACATTAAATGGAACGAGGAAGATTACCAAAACTTGGTAAAGAAGTTCGAGATGATGTACGATTTAGGTGTCCGCTCGTATGCCATCTTCTTTGATGACATTGAGGGCGAAGGAACCAATCCAGTCAAACAGACGGAGCTTTTGAATCGTCTGAACAAAGAGTTCGTAGAGGTAAAAGGGAATGTGGCCAACCTGGTGATGTGCCCTACCGACTACTCGCGCTTGTGGGCCAATCCTACCGAAAGAGGAAGTTTGGTAACCTTTGGTAACACGCTCGACAAATCGATCGAGATGTTCTATACCGGCGATGTGGTATGTAGTGATCTGACGAAGGAGACCATGGATTTCTTTAACTCACGTGTAAAGCGTCCGGGATACTTCTGGTGGAACTACCCCGTGACCGATTATGTACGCCACATCATTATGCAAGGTCCGGTTTATGGATTGGATACCTCACTAACAGCCGATGACATTGTGGGCTTGGCAAGTAACCCCATGGAGCATGGCGAAGCCTCGAAGTTGGCACTTTATAGCGTGGCAGACTACACGTGGAACATGAAGAACTACAACGCCATTGATAGCTGGGAACGTGGCCTAGCCGAGATTGCCCCAACTGCTAAAGAGGCCTATCGCACCTTTGCCATTCACTCGTGCGATACCGAGAATGGTTACCGCCGTTCTGAATCGTGGGAAACAGAAACCTTCCGCATCGGCAACTATACAGAGGCTCAATTCAACGCACTTGCTGCGGAGTTTGAAAAGGTAGAAAAGGCACCAGCACTTTTAAGAGAAGAGTGTGACAATGAGTTACTGAAAGGCGAGTTGCAACCTTGGTTGGTAGAGTTTGAGAAGTTGGGTAAGCGTGGTAAGAGAGCACTCGACCTGATTCAACTCTCTCAAACAGCTAGCGATGCCAAGTTCTGGGATAGCTATACGCAAAACATTATGAGCGAAGCCGATCGCAAGGCCTACAACGCCCACAAATCGGGTACCATGAAGCTTCAACCCTTCTACGAGAACACGATGGACGATTTAGCCTTTAACTTCTATACGAAGCTTACAGGCGAAGTTCCTTATGCTTACCTAGGGGTGGGTTCATTCCCTTCGTTGCAAACCATTCAGTGCAAATTAATGTTCGATAACGATACCACCACACACTACACATCGGGAGTAGCACAAAAAACAGGCAACTGGATTGGGGCTGACCTTCGTGCAGTAAGAGAGGTTTCGGAGATCTCGATCATCCAAGGACGCAACTCGGTAGATGATGTGGACTATTTTGACAACACCATCCTAGAGTATTCAGTAGATGGAAAGAGTTGGAAACCACTTACAGACGAGTTGGAGCAATGCTACATCATTAACTGGAGTGGCGAGCCTGTACAAGCCCGTTATGTACGCATCCGCAAATTGGAATCGAAGAAAACCAACTGGACTACGGTTCGTACCTTTAAGGTAAACCCTATCAGCTTGGAATCATTGGGTTTTGCCATCGAAGCGGCTGATGCTCAAAAAGCACTCTATGCTTTCGATAAAAACCTAGGTACATCGTTCATTAACAGCGACAGCTTTAGTTTCGGTCTATCGGCAGGTAAAACAAGCTGTACCATGTTGACCAAGCGCACAGGCAAACAAGCGGTCAAAGTTCAGCAACTAGCAGCCAACGGTTCGGTAGTAGCTGAGACAACCGCCGATTCCGATTTCATTCAATTTGCGATTGATAACCAAACAACTACAATCAAAGTCGAAGGAGCAGTAGAAATCTTCGAAGTGATTGTGAAGTAAACTTGAAATTGTATTGAAGTAAATGCAAAGAGTAGCACAGAGAGGCTACCTATACCAATCGCCCCTACTACAGCCATCTGTAGTAGGGGCGATACCTATTATATAAACCTCTTGAAAACCTCTCATTGACAGTGAAAGAAGATGAGCTTCTTTTCAATCTAGAAAAAGTAGTTTAACCCATCTCTATAAAGATTACTATCTAAAAGAAGGAACATGATCGCGGCTAATTACATACGATTGGTTCATAGCATCTATCCACCACGCATCACTAGCATGTGCATTTTCGGCACCTGCATTATCATACCAAGGCATAAACCACAACCACTTGGCATTGGCACTCCATTGGGTACTGATTTCGGCCACGGTACCACATTCACTCAGTGCTACCATCTTGTTCGCATAGCTATTGGCAACTAAACTGAACTGACTAGCACATGCATTGGCATCTTGGGTATAGAGATCACGTCCTACGATATCGACATAAGCATCACCCGGATACCACTCATCGTCATTGGTCTCTACAGTCCACACCCAAATCAGATTATTTAATCCTTGTTGTTGGAAGTAATTAAACATATAAATCCACATCGCTTTACAGCTTGCAGCACTCTTACCCCACCAGAACCAGCCACCGGCAGCCTCGTGGAAAGGTCTCCACAATACAGGTATTCTAGCATCACTAAGTAGTTTTAAATGAGCAGAGATGGTTGCCAAATCGTCAACAAACACTTTGTTTTCCCACGTACCCTCCACCAAGGCATTGTCGGCATCGTAGGTGGTTTGATCGCGATAGAATGCATATTCTACATTGCCGTTCTCCATCTCTGGATTCCCATCATTCGGAGCCACAGTTGGAACATTCCAATGCCAAGAGATCGTTACAATACCATTTGCATCGGCCCAATCCGTAACAGGTGTAATATCGGAGTAATCAATCCAGTTAGAAGGCGAAAAAGGCAAGTGTAAATAGTCGTAGCCATTAATGGCAGGATATTTTCCAGTCAACTGATAGATACGTTCCGACTCATCGTTGTTCCATGCCACACTGGCCATCATACCCGAGAGAGTATTCGATTCATAGTTTTCCAATAGGTAGGCATAGAGCGCTTTCGCCTCTTGAGAAGCCGATGGATTGACTAAGTTCCGATCGATAGAAACCGTAGAGAACTCGAGCTGAACAGCCGGAGCCTCCATGGCATTCGGTCCCGTTACTAGACCTGCTGGAATGGCAAGCGTATAACTCTGATTGCGATACAACATCGCCTCAATAGTAAGCGTATTGCTTGACCCAATAACGTTGGCACTTACTATTTCGCCACCCGTTAGGGTGATTTGATCACTATTTTTGGAAGCAAAGAAGATATGGGTATCGTATACAACCGAAATCGTTGTTCTTCCTGCACGTACATTACTCGAACCATTGAGTGGAGAAGAGGTCACAAACAGAGGCGCATCAATTTGAGCGATTTCATGTTTAACTTCGGTACTGCAGGCAGCGAGGCTAAACCACGCTGCAAGCAATACGAATATTGATTGTCTATTTATTTTCATCGTATTCATTATTTTAATTTACACTATTGGAGGGTCATTCGTTTGATTATCATCCCTTCGCCTTGTATGACTAGCCCCGTATCACTCCAACCATCGGCCGCTTCCATGATGTGACTATAGAGCGCTGCATCAATTTCAAGTTCAATGGGATTTGGAGCCGTACCAGCCTCGAATTGCAACACCGTCCATTGTCCCCAATTCGCATTATTCACCTGAATCTGTCCGTAGCCATACTGTTCTACGTAGAAGCGCATAACCGAACCCACCTTAATACCTGCTGCCAGCATATCTTCTTTATAGACACGGAAGGTATTGGACCAACTACCTAGGTCTTGCTCTTCACCCATAATAACCTCTTCCAAGGAGTTGGTTACAACAATGGAGATGCGATTAATAATGAAATCAGAACCTTGAATAACCATACCATCGCCCGAGCCCGTACCTAAGATGTTAGAAAGGATATCAGCTGTTAATTCAAATTGTACTTCGGTTACCTCTTTTCCTCCAAGATGGTCCGTTGTTAAATAAGCTCCCCCTATTTCAGCAAAAGAGAGGTTGGCCCAACTACCATTGTTGAATTGAACTTGTCCCCAATTCTCATTTTGTGCAAACTGGATCTTTAAGATAGAACCTGCAGGTACATCTTGGAAAGCGCTCATAGGTACATGTACTCTACCGCCATCGCCCCAAGTGAGCATCATAGGGCCTGTAAAGAGTACCGTTTCTACCTCGCCAGCAGGAATCACTTGAATGGTATACTCAATTTGTCCATTCGATGAGAGAAGAGTGATTGTGGTTGCTTTGGCTGCATTAATTGGTATACCGATATGAAGCATATCGCCAGTTAGTACATACTGTACTGGTTGGTTATTTACCAAAACTTGTTGCAACTTATCGCCATTCGATACTTGGGTAGAGAATAGATTGCCTGCCTGAATCTCTTCCTCTTCACCTGGAAGAGAGAGGATGTAGCAACACTCGGGTTTGTTTACTGTAATCTCGGGAGCCTCAACCTGCTCTTGATTGGCTAAGGTAAGAACAACAGCACCACTCTCTGCCGAAACGGGTACCTCTACGAGCAAACGAGTAGCTGTAGCAGGAGTCACTTCGACTGCCTGATTGCCAGCAAAAGTTACCATCGTAATGAGTTCCAAGTTCTCCCCTTGAATGGTAAGCGTGCCCCCTGCAGGAACGGATGTCGATTCGTAAGAGATTTGACTCGGTTTCAATGTTTCAATAGAAATTGAGCTACTCTTTCCACTTGCAGTGAACAGTTGCAACTCGCCACTTTGTGCCATGGCAGGCATGAATAGGGTAACTTCAGTTTCTGTCTTACTCTCAAGGGCAACAGCCTCCGCTACACCCGGGAACAATACCGAAGTAATAAGCTCCATGTGGATACCGTGTATGGTAATTAAATCGCCTGCTTTTATCTCGGTAGCGGGTTGAGCCACTAACTCTTCTGGAACAGCCATCGTTACCGAAGCAACTGGGACTTCTACACCCGAAGCGGGCAATACAAAGAGCTCTCCATCTCTACAACCTTCGGGCAATACAAAGCTTAGGGCTCCAGCTTCATTGAGTTCAAACGATACGCTTCCAATCTCTGGCACCACTACTTGAGCAACAAGATCAAGGTTTGTTCCTTCAATAACGATCGCATCACCGGGTTTACTATTTACCAATTCCAGAGGAGCAGCCACAGCTGGAAGTACCACACTCAATTCGTCGTCCGAGTAGATCCAGTTAGGAAGCTCTGCACCATCGGATATGACAATCTTACCACTCTGTGCAGTCGCAGGAACAACCAACTGAATCTCGCTACGCGTATGTACCAAGAACTCTTCAGCAGGTACCGATACATCCTCCATAAAGATTACCTCTGCCATTAAGTTTAGATATTCTCCACTGATAGTTAGAATAGCCCCAGGCTTGATGGTTACAGGAGAGATAGACTCTAAGCTTACGGGCTCCAAATAGGTAAGGGTTGTTTTTGTCACAATCTCCTTTTGCGAGGTAAGAAGCGTTACGTACCCCTCTTGGGCTGTTTGTGGAACCGTAATGCGAATCTCCTCATTGTTTAAACGAGTAATGTCGGTCACCTCACCACAACCTGGGATAACAATCGCTGTCACTTGATTCATGCCGCTTCCTAAGAAACGCAACTCCCCACCCCGCGCAACGGGACTAGGACCAAAAACATTTAGATGGATACCACCCACATATTGATTGGTCTCTAGATTGATTCCTCCATCGCATGCTGTAAAGGAGAGTGCTCCCAGTAATGTAAGCCCAAACAGAGAACGTACCCATATTTTATTTATTCTTTTCATGTTCTTCAGATTTTAAGGAGTTATTATTCGGCAGGTATTACGCGAATGTTATCGATACACATTACAATAGGGCCATTCACACCAATATTTTGTGGACCTGCATAGAGCACAAAGGTCAAACCTGTAAAGTTATCCTTATCAGGAGAGCTGGGAGAAGCTGCACCGTAACGGCTGTAGGTAAAATCTTTCAATGCTACTGTTACTGTGGTCCATTCATTATTCGTATCATATGACCCTGTAGTTGACCAAGGGGTCCATAAACCACGAGGCGTACTATCATCGCCTATGTAACCATTGCTACCAGTGTTGTAAGTAACCGTTGCATTGCTCGTAAAGATCATCTGCAAACTACAAGTTGTCCAGGGTGTTCTTGTAGGAATAAAACACTCAAATTTAAGGTTCATTGTTTCCCAAGCAGTCGCATCAAACAAGGTTGATAATTCGGGGAATCCAGCACTAGGTTCTGGCCAGTAGTTAAACGAAAGTCTATCTTCATCGGGCCAAGCTGTGTTATCTAGGTCACCTTGGAAAACCAAGTAATTGCCTACCAAAGGCTCTACCCCCTCTAGAGAGTTTGATACGACCCCGTTTCTCCAACCGTGTCCAATAGCCATCCCTTTATCGCCATCCCAATCAAATAAAAAGCCACGTGCATCCATATATTGGAAAGGAGAACGTCCGCTACCATAGATTGATTTAACCGTTACGTTCCCGCTAAGCTCCGCATCGGCAGGTACTCGAAAGGTGACCGCTGTTTTCTCAATACGGGTAAATTCGGTAACAGTCACATTACCGGGGAAGGTAATTTCCAAAGGTACATTCTCATCATCGAGCAAATAGTCACCATAGATGGTAGCTAGGCTACCTGGTTTTGCATACTCATTCGACATGGAGTTTACGACAGGGTTAGGCACCAATACCTTAAAATCGTAATCTACTTGCTCACCGCTCTTGTTAATAAGATAGATCTTATCGGTAACTGTTTCGGGTATATTACGAGGTACATCGATAATCAATGTATGGTCTGTCATCAAACTTGAGTTCAAGATAGCTTGTTGATCATTGAAGTAGATTTGATATACACTACGTAGGTTCTCACCCACCAGACAAATGGTATTTGCCATATAGGCACCTGTTAGTAGGGAGTCGGACAAAGCGGGGTCTGTCATCCGCACATATTTAATGGTAGGAAGTCCTCCGGCTAGTTCAAACTTATCGGGTTGATCTTCGCACGATGCAAAACCAACTGTTGCAAGGGCTATCAAAACCAGAGGCAACACACTCTTTTTTATCTGTAATAGAATTGTTTTCATACTTAATTTTCCGCTTAGATTTAATAACTAAATTCGCTACGTACATCTACATGAATAGGATCTTTCATCAAGTTTGGATTAAACACCACATCTTCTGTAGGAAAAGGCAAGGTAAAGCTTGACAAAACTACATTGGGAATAAAAGGATTGTCATTGTAACGATGGTCATTGGGATTTATCTCAAAGCTACCATCTTCATAATACTTTTCATACAAAGCAGCAAGACCGTAATATACATCGCGACGTTGTCCTTTCAATTCGTCAATAGCGCGCTGTGGGTTGTAGTAAGACAAACGTACATAGTCATACCAACGGTCTCCTTCGCAAGCCATTTCCAATCTGCGCTCTTTCCAAACATCCTCCCAAGAGATAGAAGCAGGTCGTTCGTAAATAGATACAGAACGAGAGCGCACGGCATAGAATGCATCGATAGCACTTGCATCTGCTGTAGTGCCACTGTTACCAATTACAGCCTCAGCATATACTAAGTAAATATCTGCTAAGCGCAAAATATGCGTACTTAAACCACTCAACATATTTCCAGCCGAAATACCCAAACCCGTAAGGTGGTCATTGGCATTACCAAAGAGATGTTTCACTGCATTGCTACCCGTTGCTGATGACATCTCGCCAGGACCACCTGCTCCATACTCTTCGTCATAGAGGAATTTTAGGTAGTCAAAGCCATTCTTATCCTTCCAGAAGTATTCGTACTTATCACCGATCATCATCATGGTAGCTTGGCGACGCACATCGATGTCGTAACGTCCACCTGGATTTCCCAGTGCATTGACTCCAAAAGCATCTTGTAGATCGACCGATGGACCTCCCCATTCGCCCCAACAGTCACCAAATTCACTAAACCCTTTCATACCCAAATCGGATTGCAGTGTATTTTGTGCAGTCCATGGATCACGTGTAGGATACCAGTGCCACGACAATAAACACTCTTCATTTTGATTGTTCTCCAAACGGAAAATATCTGAGTAGTTGGAAAGTAACTTGCGTCCAGAACCGTCAATAACCTCTTTGGCATATCTAGCAGCTTGGTCCAAATCGGCTTGGTTACGACTACCCGATTGCCCCAAACCCGATTTAGTTAGGTAAACCTTTGCCATTAACCCTTTGGCAGCAGCTTGATCTATGCGCCCAGTTTGGGCCGAAGCAGGTAGCAACTCAATCGCTCTTTCAAGAGTCATAACGATGTATTCATACACATCAGCCGCTTCTACTTTATACTTATCATTGTAACTACCATTGGCTAAGTCGGCTGTATTATCATGTACAATAGGTACTGCTCCAAACGTGCGAACCAGATAGAAATAGGCCATTGCCTTCCAAGTCAAACACTCGCCCATGCAAGCATTAATGGTACTTTGCGATGCATTGGCTGTTTTTAAACGGTTGTATACCGTATTGGCATGTCCATTAACCGCCCAGAGCGAGTACGACATATTTATCAAATCCTCGTCTGTACCATTCACTGTAAAGGTAAGATAGGGACTGCTCCCCATGTAGTAGTTACCCGAAAGCACCTCACCTACTTTGATGAATCCCCGTTGAAAATCATACCAAGGAGAGTTATAAAGGTAGTTCACCCCTTGATAACATTGCTCATCATTTTGGTAGAAGTTCGATTCATTGTAATTATCCTCAGTGGGACGATTCAGGAAATCCTCACACGATACGGTTCCTAACCCCAACAAAGTGGCTAGCGTAATATATTTAAATGTTTTTAGTTTCATAGTTGTTAGTTATTAGAATGATACATTCAATCCAAAAGAGTAAACGGTAGGCGATGGATAGCGTCCATTATCCAAACCATAGACATTCGAGCTAGCTGTACTGGCTCCAATTTCAGGATCATAACCTGTATAGTCTGTCAGGGTCCACAAGTTTTGGAAGTTGGCATACACTCGAAGTGATTGTAAACCTGACTTCTTAATCATTTTTGTTGGGAAGGTATAACCAAAGGTAATGTTCTTCAGACGTAGGTAAGATCCATCCTCAATGTAACGATCACTGATGCGGTCATTGTCGTTCGGATCTTGAATACTCGCACGTGGTATGGAGGTCGAAGCATTCTCTACAAATACATTGGTAATATCGTCGTACCACTGAGAACCATCAGCATATACTTTGTTAGGATCGATGGGTTTTAAGATAGCTCTATCATGCACGCTGTTCAACTGGTTGGTCCAAGCCGAGTTCATGTGAGTCAATTTCATGCCCAAGTAGTTCATGACTTTGTTTCCATACGAGCCATTTAAGAAAACAGACAAGTCGAAGTTCTTGTATTTAAATGTATTGGTCCAACCAAAGGTAAAGTCGGGCATAGGCGATCCAATGTTTGTTTTGTCATAATCATTAATGACTCCATCGGGTACTCCATTCGGTCCACTCAAGTCTTTGTACTTAATATCGCCTACCCATACGGTATTGGTACGGTTAAAGTTGCCATCTGCTGGATATTTCTCCGGTTTGGCCGAAGTTTGCAAATCTTCTAAGTCTTTGTAAACACCATCACACACATAACCATAGAAACTGTAAAGTGATTCGCCTACAGTCGAAACACTCACTACGTCACTCCACTGTCCATATCCTACGATTTGTGCATTGGTTGTTCCAGCAAGTCCTTTCAATTTATTGCGGTTAAAAGAGATTTGGAAATCAGACTCCCATTCGAATGCACCCGTAATTGGGCGACCACTTAAAGTAACCTCTACCCCACGGTTTTCGATGTTACCGTAGTTTCCCCAGGGTGCAGCAAGCGCAGAAGAACCATTACCCGAAGTACCCATATACGAAGGAAGTTGCAAAGGCATTAACATGTCGTTCGACTCTTTGAGGTACCAATCTACTACCAAGTTCAAACGGTCGTGGAAGAAGCTTAAATCCAAACCAATGTTCCATTGTTCTTGCGACTCCCATTTAATTGAGGTATTCGGAATATTCGAAGGGCGATAACCCATTCCCAAACCGGTAGGCATACGAGACATGGAAGTACCCCACAAATAACCACCAATGCTAGAGTTACCCGTTTGCCCCCAACCCAAACGTAACTTACCATTGGTAACTACATTCTGAAGAGGTTCAAAGAATTTCTCGTTGGTAAAACGCCATGAAGCAGCCAACGAATGGAAACCTGCCCAACGATTTTCTGGACCAAAGTTAGAAGAGCCGTCATAACGATAGGTATAAGTACCTAAGTAACGATCGTCGTAGTTGTAAGTCAAACGAGTAAAGAATGAAGCCATAGCACTGCTACCAAAACCAGCGTTAATGGTAGGAGTTCCCGAACCTAAAGCAGGGTTATGCACCTCGTCCGAAGGGAGATTGGTATTAAAGACACTGGTATAGTCGTAACGCGACTCCCAACACTCTTGACCTACCATGGCCGAGAAAGAGTGTCTATCGAAGTTTCCACTGTAAGTAACATAATTTTTCAACTGCCAGAAAGTACTGCTATTCTTTTGAATACCGCTTTCATTACTTTGACGTTTCCATGAACCAAGGTCAACCATCGGTTTGTAGCGTTCACCTTTTGAAGCACTAATATCGTAACCCAATTCTGTACGCCAAGTCAAGTTCTTAATGGGATTAATATCGAAGAAGAAGTTACCTGTTAATTTTTGGCGCCCCAACAAGATGTCATCCAGCATGGCCAAGGCAATCGGATTCGGATTGGTATATCCCTCACGAACGACGGTAGAGTAGTTTCCATCCAAGTCATAGATAGGAATATCGGGAAGCGTTTGAAGTGAGTAGTTGATAATACCTTGGTCACTCTCTGCCAACTTCAAATCTTCGTTGGTAGAAGAGTAAGTAGCACTGAATCCCATTTTCAACCATTTCTTAAGTTGTGCATCTAAGTTGGTACGAAACGAGTAACGATTAAAGTTAGAACCAATTAACGTACCATCTTGATCCATGTAGGAAGCCGACACATAGTATTGCACCTTATCTGTACCTCCCTGAGCCGAGAATTGGTGTTGATGTTGTAAAGCCGTTTGGAATACGGCATCTTGCCAGTTAGTACCTTTTCCTAAAAGAGAAGGATCGGCATAGTAAGCATTCTCTTCCAACTGACCTGTCGAAGCAAAATCGTTGTAGTACCCTGCAAACTCGCGTAAATTCATCATATCCAAACGTCTGGTTTGGCGTTGCACAGCCAACATGCCATCGTATGTAAATTTAGCTTCTCCCGACTTCCCACGTTTTGTAGTAATCAAGACTACCCCATTCGATCCTTGTGCACCATAAATAGCCGTAGCAGAGGCATCCTTCAAGATCTCCATCGATACGATATCGGCAGGATTGATAGTCGATAAAGGAGAGATATTCGATACCGAACCATTTCCCAAGGCATCGCCCAAACCATAGTCGGCTCCTCTTTGTCCACCACTTTGAACGATAACCCCATCAATTACATAGAGAGGTTCAGCACCCGCATTGATGGTAGCCTGCCCCCGTACACGAATAGAAGAGGCTGCACCTGGAGCCCCCGAGGTAGAGACCGCCGTTACCCCAGCTGCACGCCCTTGCAGGGATTGATCTAGATTTGTAATAACAGAACCTTTCATTTTCTCTTCACTCATAGAGACCGAAGAACCCGAAAGATCACTCTTTTTCATGGTACCATACCCCACTACTACCACCTCATCGAGTAGTTCCGAATCCTCTTTCATCACCACATTCAAGGTGGCTTGTCCAGACCTTAAAGTAATCTCTTGCTGTTTGTATCCAATACAAGAGAAGAGTAATACATGATCACCCGAAGGAAGGCTTAGTGAGTAGTTCCCATCAAAATCGGCAATGGTACCATTACTTGTTCCTTTCACCAATACGTTAGCGCCTATGAGAGGAGAACCATCGGAAGCATCAGTCACCTTACCCCTCACAGTGGTTTGTTGCGCTGTTAAATGAATACTCAGAAAGAGCATCATCACTACTAACATTACGTTTTTCATACAACATGTCTATTTTAGATTCAATATTAACAAATATTACCGTCTACAAAATTAAGTAAATTATCATACCGAAAACATCCGATATGAATCAGGATATGCCCAGTTTGTCATCTTCTCTAATAAAAGACGATTAAAAGGGGCATTATTGTATTTGCCAATGGAGGATAAAATAGAAGAAAAAACAAATAAGCATCTAAAATAAGACATTCAATCCACTTAAAAACGAGGCTAAAATAGGAAGCCAGCCACTCATTTGTAGTTGTACGCAGGATTAGAGAGGGGGTATTCTAAAAAAGAAAAGCTCGATTGGATATTTTATACAATATCCAATCGAGCTTCTTAGTAAGAGAGGTTTAGTTTATTCCTCTACTACGAAATCTTCTTTACCTACTCCGCAGATAGGGCATACCCAATCTTCTGGAAGATCTTCAAACGCAGTTCCTGGAGCGATACCGCTATCTGGATCACCCAATGCTGGATCGTAAATATAGTCGCAAGGTTCACATCTGTACTTTTTCATATTACATTCTTTTTTAAAAGTGAGTTATTATAATAATTATCCTTGATAGGTTTCAACATATTTCATGAATTGGTTTCGAAGCAGCTGTTCGGCACTCTCCTCATTAGAAGCATTCATCAATCCTCTGTATGCATCGATGGATGCGTACCCATGTCTATGCTGCCAATCTTCAATACGAGCCAATGCCTCCTTAATCCAGCCATGTCCATTCTTATAGATGGCACTACAAACCTCGACAGCCGATGCACCCACTAAGATTGATTTTATCACATCTTCACCTGTGTGTACCCCCCCGGAAAGGGCGTAATCCATTTTAGTGACAGTGGCCGATGCTATACCTACCCAACGAAGCGGAGTAGCTAAATCACTCTTCACACTCAAGATATTCTTAGGCACATACTCCATTTTATCTACATTAATGGAGGTTTGATACATTCTATTAAATAGTACCACACCCGAAGCACCTGCTGCCAATAAGCGATTAATAAGATTTACATAGTTGGTCAAATAAGAGCCCAACTTCACAATAATAGGAATTTGAACCACTTTGCGTATCGCCTCTACAATGCGTATGTGCTCCATCTCAAAATCACCATCCTTGTAGTCTATTTTAGTACATACACTCATAATATTAAGCTCAATAGCATCGGCTCCAGCCTCTTCAATAATGGTAGCAAACTGGCTCCATTCACCTAGGCTGTAACAGTTGATACTCGCAATAATAGGTATGGTACAGAGCTTTTTACTCTCACGTATGAGCGATACATACTCATTCAATACCTGCGATCGTAAGTATCCTTGCAAATAATCAGCACCTTCGCTATGCATGGTTCTATCCGATAGGCTATCCGTTTGACGTGTTATGCTCTCTTCAAAAATAGATTTCAAGACGATGGCAGCTGCACCAGCACTCTCCAACACCTGATTTCCTTCCGCACTATTAGTACGGTTGCTACTCGCTACAATAATAGGGTTCTTTAAAGAAAGACCCGCAAAATAGGTATGCAAATTATTCATCTCCGTGATTCATTTTTTTTGGTTGAAAGAATCGTTTGTTTAGGCAAATGTAACCCATATTGTAACGATTACAAATGTTTAGTTGGTTTATTTTAGTTAATAATTACATTACACACTTAATAGCAATCAAAATTAGATGAAGTAATAACCTATAAAGCAAGCAATTTGTTTAGGAAAAAGGGAAGTTCACAAAAAAAATAGAGTTTTACTTTTATCCCTAAAACAGAGTACTTTGTCAAATAGAAGAAGCATGGTTAGCGCTTAGAAGAGCTCCTTTTCCAAAAAAGTTCGTTACTTTGCAACCATGAACGAAGAGACTACCGAATACTATAACGAACTATACAACCTCGCTACCCACGAGGAGTTACCATTAAACATCCGCTACCGCCGACTGCGCGACTCCTTGGAAAGAGTCTTTCGTAGCAAAATGGAGGGAAGCGGATTACAAACCACCGACTTAGCTGCACGCATAGCCTACATCACTACCCAGTACGAACTAGGTGGCAAGGCACAGTACCGTCTGCACACCTTCCGAATTAACTCCAACGAGGTATTGAACCAACGAAGCGAAGGGACTCAAGAGGCCTTCTTGCAAGATCTACATACGGTAGCCCAAACGTATCAATCGCTACTCGAAGCTCCACTACCCAATGCACTTGCTGATCTATTAAAAGAGATTAAACCCATTAGTAGTGCCATTCCCCGGAAGCTACATACTATCCAACGGATGCGCGTATGTTTTCAGCACAAAGACGAGAGATACCTCTATGTGCAAGCGGTCGATGCCCCCCAAGAGGAGCCCATTAAAGTAGCCATTCACCAAAGAGAGCTACAGACCGCTTTCGAAGAGACCATTGAACAATTGTGGCCCCATGCCCAACTCAACTTACTACAAGTGAAAGTAGACGAAGAGGGCATTCACCACCCTGCCTTCTTGGTACTCGAGCCCGACTACCTCATTGATATCAGTTCACTGGCCGAGTGTTACAAAGATTACGGGCATCACCCTGCCAACTACCTCATGAGCCGCTTCTCGGCCGTACGCAATGCCCCCCCCTTGCTATTGGGTAACATAGCCAATCTCTTTCTTGATGAGTGGATTTATGCTACCGAGGAGGACCCCGATTACATAAGTTGCATGAAGAAAGCCTTCCGCCAATTCCCCATTGAGATGGCCACGTGCGAAGAGCTGCAACATCCCGACAAGGAACGAGAGTTTGCCCAAGAGTGCCGCAAACAGTTTGACCACATCCGCCAAACTGTGCAACAAACCTTTAAAGAACCTGGCTACCGATTGAAACGAAGCGATGCCGTACTAGAGCCCTCTTACATTTGCGAACCCCTCGGCATACAAGGACGTTTAGACTATATGCAGCGCGATATGAGTAGCTTTATCGAAATGAAATCGGGGAAAGCCGATGAGTATTCGCAACGCGGCAAGGTACTCCCTAAAGAGAATCACCAAGTACAGATGCTGCTCTATATGGCCGTGCTGGAGTTTAGCATGGGCAAGAGGCACCAACAGCTTCACCCCTACCTGCTCTATACACGCTACCCTCTATTGTACCCTGCTGCCTCAGCCTGGGCACCCGTTAAACGGACCATCAATCTGCGCAATCAGATTGTAGCGGCCGAGTATGGGGTACAACTGCACAACAACATCCGCTATACCGAAGAGATATTGGCCGAGGTGAATCCCCTTACACTCAACGAAAAAGGACTTAACAACCGCCTTTGGACGCAATGGTTAGAGCCACCCATTTCCCTTTTTCAAGCCAAGCTTCACCGACTGAATGAAACGGAGCAAGCCTACTTTTACACCCTTTACAACTTCATTACCAAGGAACTTTACACCTCTAAATCGGGCGATGCCGATGGCGAAAGTCGGGGCGGCGCTTCGGGCTTGTGGCTTAGCACCTTGGAAGAGAAGCAACAGGCAGGCGAGATCCTTTACAACCTCACCATTCAGGAGAACCAAGCTTCGTTGCTGCACCAGCCCTATGTATGGTTATCGGTACCCACGTACGAAGAGGCATTTCTGCCCAACTTCCGCGTAGGCGATGCCGTCGTACTTTACGAGCGCAACCAAGCGACCGACAATGTAACCAACAAACTGGTCTTTAAGGGAAGCATCGAATCCATTACCGAGCACGAGGTAAAGGTGCGCCTGCGTGCCGCCCAACGAAACTTACAGGTATTTATTCCAGAGAGTTACTACGCCATTGAGCGAGACTCCATGGACACCACTTTCCGCAGCATGTACGCCGGTTTGACCGCCTTCTTAGAGACCACTGCCCAACGCCGAGAGCTACTACTCGGTGCACGCACTCCTCAATTCGACCCTTCCTATCAGAAGCAAATTGAACAAGCGGGTAATGATTTTGAGCGAATAGCCCTGAAAGCTCTTGCTGCCAAAGATTACTTCCTCTTAGTAGGCCCTCCAGGAACGGGTAAAACCTCGCGCGCATTGAAACAAATGGTCGAGCTTTTTCACGAAGACAACAAGAAACAGATCTTACTCCTGGCCTACACCAATCGAGCAGTCGATGAGATTTGCCAAATGCTCTCCAAGTTAGAGCCCCAAGCACCCTACATCCGCGTGGGAAACGAACTCACCTGCGACCCACGCTTTAGAGAGCGATTGATAGAGAACGTACTGGCCAGTTGCAACAACCGCAAGGAGGTACGCAACCGCCTACAAGCGTGTCGGATTTATGTAGGGACCGTGGCCTCCATATCGGGCAAACCCGAACTCTTCCGCTTGAAACAGTTCGATGTAGCCATTGTAGACGAGGCTACCCAGATTTTAGAGCCTCAACTACTGGCCATCTTGTGTGCCCGTACGGCCGATGGCAAAGAGGGAGTGGGCAAGTTTGTCTTGGTAGGCGATCACAAACAGCTACCCGCCGTAGTGCTGCAACGAAGCGAAGATACGGAAGTACCCGAAGCATCGCTCCGAAGCATCGGGTTTGAGAATGTAAAAGATTCATTGTTCGAACGGCTCTACCGCAACCACCTAGCAAAAGGAGAAGAAGAGCCCCTCGATATGCTCTGCCGACAAGGGCGGATGCACCCGGGCATAGCCAGTTTTCCCAATCGCGAATTCTATGCAGGCAAGCTAGATATTGTAGGGTTAGAGCACCAGTTGGAAGATATAGAGACTCCCATCCGTTTCTATCCCTCACAGCCCGATCGCACCAGCCTTTCAGGAAAAACCAACCAATACGAGGCAAAGCTCGTGGCAGAACTGGCCGTAGAGGTGTATCAAAGCTACAAAGATTCGTTCAATGCCAGCCATACACTGGGTATTATTACCCCCTATCGCAGCCAAATAGCCCTGATTAAACAGGAGTTGCAACGCACCGGTATTCCCGAGCTAAACCAGGTATCGGTCGATACGGTAGAACGGTACCAAGGAAGTGAGCGCGAAGTGATTCTCTACTCCTTCTGTGTGAACTACCTCTATCAGCTACGCTTTCTTCCCAACTTAACACAGGAGAATGGCGTATCGATCGATCGAAAGCTAAATGTAGCACTCACCCGTGCGCGTAAGCAGATGTTTATAACAGGCGTACCCGAGTTGTTAAAGCACAATGCGATTTATAGAAAGTTGGTAGAGGAGCTGGGATTTTAAGTAGCGGTAGAGGCTACTTTGTACTCCCATCACCCTGCATATATACGGCTTGATAGCGATTGGTTACATTCACCAATTGCCCCTCCTGAATTAAACGGTTGATGTGACGCAAAGCAAGACTCTTATTTAAATGACACCCCGTTTCCAACTGCTTTCGAGTAAGTGTAACGCCCGTCGTAAAATGGTGAAGCACCCACGCATTTACCTCTTCGTTGGTAAGTGATGCAGAGTGTTTCTTTGCCTCTGCTCGCTTTAAATGAAGCGTAGCCAACTCCTTCATAAGCTTACTTTCGGGGCGAAACTTAATCCCCTTTGCTCGCACATGCTCGGCCCGCGTGCGAGGAGTTGCCTCCTGCGTCGTACAGGTTAACTTAAGACTCAAATAGCCTACACCCGCTAAATGCACGCTTCGACCCGCTTTCAACCCCTGCACAATGCAGTGACTCAATTCGGTAAGGCAGCCTATTACATCGCTATCGGTCAAACTACAGCGGTAATTAATCAGCTTCATCATCTCTTCCGTATCTAAAGTAGACTTTCCTACCACCCGCGGGTGGTATTGCTTCTCATCACTCTTCGTAAAACTAGGGGTTTCGTAAAAATCGAATTCTATAGCCATAACAATTGTTCTTTTGAATGAATCACTCTTTACTCCATTTCTCTTCTAAGTCGTTCACCTTTCTGACTCTTTTTAGTGCTTAACAAGGGTAAATCGAGTGCTTAACAGCGGATTTACAGGTATAACTCCCACGTTAAGTAGGTGTAATCCGCAAGTTAAGCACTAACTTTATGCCTACAAGGTAGGAAGTTTCAACCTTAAAACCAAGAATTTAGGGCTTTTCTTCCAATAAGAGAGGATTTGGATTCTGTTCTATGTGTACTGCTTTGATATTAGGTGCTATGAAGTGTAGCTGATAAGGTTGTGATATTGCGCTATTGTTTGTACATTTGCTGAGTTAGAATATCGTTCGTATCGGCAAATAAGCCCATACTACGAAGAATCAATTACTACAACATTTCATAAATGAATAAGAAAGAGATTACAACGTTAGAAGAGAACCTGTGGAAAGCAGCCGATGGACTAAGAGCCAATAGCTCTCTCAAAGCCAATGAGTATGCTGCACCCGTACTAGGGCTTATCTTCTTGCGGTTTGCTACACTTAAATACAATAAATACAAGGAGGGCATTGAACAAACCTTCGAGGCAGCCAAAGGTACTCGAAACGAAAAGTGCATCGAAGAGATTGCGGTCTCTACTTGTGGTTACTACCTACCTACCGAAGCGAGTTACGACTACCTGCTAGCACGACCCGAGTCGGAAAACATAGCCAAATGCATCAAAGAGGCCATGGAACTCGTAGAGAGTCATTGCGAGGAGCTACGTGGCTGCCTACCCAAAGAGGAGTACCTAAAGCTAGGAACTCCTACCGAGGATGGCAAGGGCGACTTCTCCATGGCAAAGAGCCTACTTAAAACCTTGAAAGATATTCCCGAAGATACTACAGGCGATCTCTTTGGTAAGGTGTACGAATATTTCTTGGGAAAGTTTGCACTGAGCGAAGGGCAAAATGGGGGGCAATTCTTTACCCCTACTAGCGTAGTGCGCCTCATGGTAGAGATGATTGAGCCCTATGGCGGAAAGATTTTAGACCCCGCTTGTGGTAGTGGCGGTATGTTTGTACAGAGTGCCGACTTTGTGCACGAGCAGTGCCTAGCCCAACAAACGGATGAAAGCAATAGCCTTTGTGTAAACGGGATGGAGAAAGACGAAAGTACGGCCAAACTAGCACGAATGAATATGTTCTTGCATGGATTAAGGGGCGAAATACGCATTGGTAATAGTTACTACGACGACCCATTCAGCACCTACGGAAGTTATGACTTTGTCATGGCAAACCCTCCTTTCAATGTAGACGAGGTGAATCTTAGTTTGGTGAAAGAGCAGAAGCGTTTTAATGAATACGGTATTCCGCAGAATAAAACCAAGAAGAAGGCCTCCGAAGCGAAAGCGGTAGAGACGGTTCCCAATGGCAATTACCTTTGGATAAACCTTTTTGCTACTTCGCTAAAGGAAAAAGGGCGTGCAGCACTGGTTATGGCAAACAGTGCGAGTGATGCCCGAAACAGCGAGCGTGATATTCGCGAACGGTTAATAAAGAGTGGCATTATATCGGGCATGTTGTCGCTCTCTAAGAACATGTTCTATACTGTTACGCTACCTGCCACACTCTGGTTTTTTGACAAAGCACGTACAGCCGACAAACGCATTCTCTTTATTGATGCACGCAACATCTTCCGCCAAGTAGATAGGGCACACCGTGAGTTTACCGAGGAACAAATAAATAACATTGCTTGCATTCGCCATCTTTACCAAGGAGACCGTGCACACTACACCCAACTGCTAGCCAATTACGATGCTAAGATTGATGCGGCTACACAAGAGGTGGAAGTAACACAAACGGCCTACAACAAGGCTTTGCAGGATATAGAGGATTTTACCCGGGCAAATGATAAAAAGAAAGTTACGGTACCCCTTAAGAAAGCACTCGATCTAGCCACCGAGGAGAAGAAAGAGGCGGAAAGCTATTTGGCTTACCTCCACACACAGCGCAACTGGCTGACCGACCGTTTCCCCAATGGGGTGTATGCCGATGTAACAGGTCTTTGCAAAGCTGCCTCGCTGGAGGAGATAGAGGAGCAGGATTATTCACTAAACCCCGGTCGCTACGTGGGAGTAGTGATTGAGGAGGATGGTTTAACGCAAGAGGAGTTCTTTGCAGAGATGACGGAACGACACGAGCAGTTGAATGAACTGCATGGCAAGGCGAATGAGCTGATGAGTGCAATTAATGAGAACTTAAAAAAGTTATTGGGAGTATGAGAGAGGGGTGGAAAGAAATTCGATTCGATAGATTTATCAAACTCAATAGAGGATTCGATTTACCGGGAGAGAAAGTAACTTTGGGGATGTATCCTGTTGTTGCATCTACTTCTATTAAAGCATACCATAATGAGTGCAAAGCACTCGCCCCTGGAGTTGTTACAGGACGCTCGGGAAGTCTAGGAAGTGTTCAATATATTAAGGAACAGTTTTGGCCACTAAACACGACTCTTTATGTAAAAGACTTTAAAGGAAACGACCCACGGTTTGTTTTCTATTTTTTACAGATGATGAATTTAGATTCTTTTAATTCAGGAGCAGGAGTACCATCTTTAAATCAAAATCACTTGCACGGCGTTAAGGTGAAAATTCCTTCAACTATAAATATCCAACAAAAGATAGCCTCAACGCTCTCAGCATACGATGACCTAATAGAGGTAAATAACAAGCGCATCAAGCTACTAGAAGAGTCGGCAAGAGAACTCTACAAAGAGTGGTTTGTACGTATGCGATTCCCTGGATTTGAAGAGACTAAATTTGTTAAAGGAGTGCCAGAGGGATGGAGTATAGAGACACTTTTCTCAATAGCTGCTATTTCAGGAGGAGGAACACCTAAAACAAGTAATACTGAATATTGGGAAGGAGATATTCCATTTTACACACCAACTGATTACTGTAATCAGTTTTTCTCTTTTCACACAGAAAAAAGGATTACAGAAAAAGGTTTAGTTAATAGTAGTACGAGACTTTTTAAAGAAAACACGATTTTTATCACTGCTAGAGGATCAGTAGGAAATATTAGCATAGCAGGAGAGGCTATGGCAATGAATCAATCATGTTTTGCCATATCAGCAAAAGAAGGTGGAGATAACTATTTTCTATTCTGTTTCGTAGAGAACATGGTATCTTACCTAAAATTAATTGCTAATGGGGCAACATTTGATGCTTTCAATTTAAAGACCTTCCAATTATACAAAGATCTAATCGCAACTAAAAAGATAAGAGATCTATTTAGTATATATGCTACTCCCCTTTTTGAAGAAATAAAACACCTCCAACAACAAAACCACCAACTAGCCGCCACCCGTGACCGCCTTCTCCCTCGTCTTATTAGTGGCGAACTGGAGATTAAATAACCAAAAGCACAAATATCTGTCACCTGCAGATCCTTAAATAACAGCATACTATGACAAACCTTATATCGGAAGACCAAATAGAGAGAAGCTGCATAGAGCTTTGCACCAATAACTTGAAGTACGATAAGCACTTTAACTGTTTCACCACCGACCACCTAGGGCGTAAAGACGAAACAGAGGTACTTGCTACCGAAGTGTTGTTGCGTAAGATAAAGCAAATCAATACACACCTTACCGATATAGCAGGTGGCATTAGCAATGAAGAGGCACAGCAAGCAGTGGCTGCCCTGACAGACTACGATTGCAAGCGCGAACCCAAAGCCATCAACCAAAAGATGATGAACCTAATTCGCAACGGTGTAGAGGTGGGCATCCGCCAAAAGAGTGGAGCGATAAAAAGTGAGCGGGTGCAATTTATAGATTGGAAAGAACCCGAGAAGAATAGCTTTTGGGTGGTGAATCAGTTATGGATTCAAGGAGAAGTCTATCGGTTACGCCCCGATTTACTGATCTACGTAAATGGCATTCCACTGGTTACCATCGAACTTAAGAACAGTAACGTATCCGTAGAGACTGCTTACAGCGACAATTTAACCCGATACAAGCAGGCCATACCACAACTCTTTGTCTACAATGCCTTACTCATAGTAAGCAATGGACCGAAAACGAAAGTGGGTGCTACCCATGCCTCCTGGGAATATTTCGCCCCTTGGTTGCGTGCAGATGATGAGGCCAAAGTGGTAGACAAGGAGCGAATAGAACAATATGGCTGCAGCTTAGATTATGCGGTATTGGGGCTACTAGATAAACATAGATTGCTAGACTATGTACAAAACTTTATGCTCTTCTACCTAGGTAATAAAATTTGTGCCAAGAACCACCAGTTCCTAGGAGTAAACAATGCCATTAAACGCTTTGACTACCTACAGAATGGAACTCCCCAGCCACACGAAGTAGGTAAAATGGGGGTATTCTGGCATACTCAAGGGAGTGGAAAGAGCTTCAGCATGGTGTTCTTGGCACGAAAAATTGTACGTCAGTTTGCAGGCAATTTTACCTTTTTAATCATTACTGACCGCGAGGACTTGAACGATCAAATATACCGCAACTTCTTACACAGTGGTTTCATGGGCGAACAAGAGGCTTGTATGCCAAAAAATAGTTCAAAGCTGCGAGAAATGTTACAGGGAAATAGTCGTATACTCTTTACACTGATTCAAAAATTTCGCTTTGATAAAGGAAAAGAGTATCCGCTACTGAGCGATCGAAAAGACATTATTATCTTTATAGACGAGGCGCATAGAACTCAATATAAGAACTTGGCCGAGAACCTACGTATCGGCTTGCCCCATGCACAGTACATGGCTTTTACAGGAACTCCCCTATTTGGAAGTAAAAAGCTAACCAATCATTGGTTTGGCGAAAATGTATCGGAATATAACTTTATGCAAGCAGTAGAAGATGAGGCTACCGTACCCATCGTCTACAAGAACCACCTACCCGAGGTAAAGAACTACAACGTAAACCTAACCGATGAGTTGGCCGAAATAGTAGAAGAGGAAAACTTAACAGAGCAAGAGCGTGATCGATTGGAACAACAGCATGCTACGGAATTAAGCATTTTAAAGACTCCTGCACGGCTAGACATTATAGCCAAAGACATAGCGAAACATTTTCCACGCCGAGGCTACTTGGGAAAAGGGATGGTGGTAAGTGTGGATAAATTTACGGTGGTACGTATGTATAATTTGGTGCAACACTACTGGCAGGAGGAGATACATTTGCTACAGAGAGAGATAAACGGAATAAAACGTGACCATCCTACCTACGGTAAAAAGCTAGAACAGTTAAACTGGATGAAGAAAACAGAGATGGCGGTAGTAGTAAGTGAAGAGGCCGGTGAAAATGAAAAATTTGAAAAAGAGGGGCTAAACATAAAGATACATCGTACCCGAATGAACCAAGTAAATGAAGAGGGACAGGAATTGCAAGATGAATTTAAAGCGCCTGAAAACCCACTGCGTTTGGTATTTGTCTGCACCATGTGGCTTACGGGATTTGATGCAAAGACCGTTTCCACACTCTATCTAGATAAACCAATGAAAGGGCACACACTCATGCAAACCATTGCACGAGCCAATCGAAAAAGTGACTACTCCATCTTTGGCAAGCTGAAAGAGTTTGGACAAGTGGTGGCCTACTGCAATGTACTAAATAAACTGAAAGAAGCCATCTCGGTATACGGTGGTACAGAAGAAGGAGAAGAGGATAAAGAGGAAGGAACAGAAATCATACTAGGTGGAGACCCTCAAAAGAGTGAAATACTGTATGAACAGCTGCAAGAAACGATTGTGAGTTGTGTAGAGTGGTGCAAAGAAAAAGAGATTGATTTAACCGAAATAACAAGGCTTGATACGGTTTTTGGCAAAATAGCCCAGTTTGACTATTTTGCAGACAAACTAATAGGAGAACGAGAAAGTAGGGTGCAGTTTAATGCCTATGACAATACCATCACTGCACTCTACGATGCCTGTTTACCCGAAATATATAGCCGTAAGAAAGAGTTTAAAATGGCCGAGGTTATTCACTACCTGCGCGGAGTAATGGATCGAAATATAGACCGAGGTAACTTAGAGTCGGCCAGACATCGCATAGAGGAGTTAATTAACAACAGTGTGCTACCCAAAGAGAAAACTCTAAGAAAAGGGGCTGCCGAAGGAGTAACTCTGTATGGTATTAGACCTTCGGGAACCATTGACCTAAGCCAACTAGATGTAAAAAAGCTAAAAGAAGAGTTTACAGCTTCATCTTGTCCACGCCGAGAAATTGAAGACATTTGCGATTTCTTAGAGAAAAAGGTAGAAGTCATGTTGGCAGAGAATCAGGAAAGAAAAGAATTTGCCGAACGTTTGCAAGAGATTATTGAGCGATATAACTCAGGAAGTATCAACAGTGAAGCAGCTATGCAAGAGTTGATTGATATGATTCCTACACTTACTGCCGAACAGCAACGAGCCACACAAGAGAACCTAACCGAAGAGGAACTCGAGTTATTTGATATTTTAAAGAAAGAGGACCTCAATAAAACCGAGAAACAGAAGGTAAAAGAGGCTGCCAAAGAGTTACTTACTAAAATTAAAATTTTAATAGGTAGAGAGTATCCTGCCAACTGGTACAGTGACTCTATGTTTAGAATGCGATTTAAAGATTCAATAGGCAATGAACTTGATAGGTTACTCCCACAGTCGTACGATAAAACGATTTTTACAGAGAAGAAAGAACGAATTTATACCACTTATCATAATAAAGCCATGCAGGGATACGCAAGGTATGCTACTTAGAAGAAAAAGATTATTTGAAGTTTTCTCCGAATAATCTCTAAAGAGTACTCTTTATGAGGATGATAGCAGGTGGTATTGCTAGCTTTTCATGGAGAGCTGATTATGCTACAAATAACATGTTACCAAATCATGCTTAGAAAACTTCTTAAATAAATTCAAAACAGATTCTTACTCTTTTGGCAGAATAATCTTACATTTGTAGGGTTATGCTATTTATTCTTTAGGAGTATAAAGCAAGCACCTATCCGTTTACTAAATGCATCTATTTTTCATTCATTCACTTTAAGAAAAAAAAGTATGAGCAGATATATTAACCCTTTTACCGATTTTGGCTTTAAAAGACTCTTCGGCAGTGATGTGAACAAAGATTTATTGATCGACTTCCTTAATTCTGTATTGCCTCAAGAGGCTACCATTACTACTCTGACCTATCTACCTACTGAACAGTTGGGGGATGGTCGCTATGAACGCAAGGCCATTTTTGATGTATACTGCGAGAATGAGTATGGAGAGAAGTTTATTGTAGAGATGCAGAAAGCAGAACAAGATTACTTTAAAGACCGCAGCATCTTTTACTCTACCTTTCCTATTCGTGAGCAGGCCAAACGTGGAAATGATTGGGATTTCGAGTTGAAGGCAGTCTACACCATTGGCCTGTTAGATTTTACCTTTGATAATTCGCCACTTGATGATCACGTGCTTCACCACGAAGTAAAATTGGTTGATCAAAAGACAAATCGTGTCTTTTACGATAAACTCACTTACATCTATTTGGAACTTCCCAAGTTTCGCAAGAAAGAAGAAGAGTTAGAAACCAATTTCGATAAGTGGCTCTTTTTGCTTTGTCACATGGAGGTGCTAGACCGTTGTCCGGCTAAGTTACAGAGCAAGATCTTCGAGAAAGCTTTTGCTACAGCCGAGGTTGCTCAATACTCTGCTACCGAGCAACGAAGCTATGAGGAGAGTTTAAAAGTATACCGCGATTTAATTAATGTAGTACGGAGTGCTGAGCGTAAGGGCATGGAGAGAGGTATGGAGAAGGGTATGGAGAAGGGTCGTATAGCCGAGCAACGTTTGATAGCTACGAATATGAAGAGAAGTGGGGTTACTTCAGAAATTATTGCTCAGTGTACAGGCCTTTCTATGGATGAAATTAGTAATTTATAAAGGGGCTCATTACAAATCACCCGAATTGCATACTGCTATTCATAGGCTAGGCCTAATTAAATAGAATTTATTTCACTCTACGAGTTGCAGCCAAAAGAGTATTCATACGAAATATCCTTATGGCTGCAATTCAAAACGACTATTTAGGCTGCTGCGAACTGTAAACGATCATAGACAAAGTGGACTAATAAAAAGTGGTATCTTCACTTCCCTCTTTCTTCTTTTTTGCAATCAAAGCCAAGCCATTTAACCAATCTTGGTGTGCATTAATCATCGGATTGGGCAGTGCCACAGCCATCTCCTTCGCAGGAGCTCCTAGTTGCGACTCTTGTGTCAAGATGCGTACCCGATCGCCTGGAAGATCTTCCAAAAGCCATGCATGGTATACATAGAGCGCTTTCGAAGTGCCTTTATCTACCCACCCTGCCCAAGCTATGCGACCGGGTTCGTGACCGTGTGGGGGAATAAACTCCTCGACTGCAGCCTCGACCCGCAAGTCAAAGGTGGTAAAGTGGAAGGTTACCTCTTCATTAAGCACCGATCCCTTGCTGTGGTAGAGCTCTATTTCGGAGGCATTGGCATAGTAGTGCGGCCAAAAAGCAGTATCGACCAAGTAGGGCCATACCTCGGCGGCAGTTAAGCCTTTTACAATGATTTCGTTCGAACAAAAATTGTCTGTGGTTCCTGGAGTAAACTCGTGGGGCCAATAAATGGAGTGTAACATACATTTACTGTTTAGGTTCCTAAAAAATCTTCTAACTAAAAGCTATCGAGAAGCAATTACACGTAAAAGAGTAAGCTTAAAAACCACTCAGTAGGTGGTTAATTCTTCCAACTTTCGTAGTGAATATAGGCAGGCTTCCACTTGTTTTTAGGAGCCGGATCCTCTGCTGGATAGCCAATAGCAATAACATTCAACGGTTCAATATGTTCAGGTAAATTGAGGAGTTCTTTGAAGTGCGCTACACGCTCGGGCAAGGGAGTTACCCCGCACCATACTGCTCCTAATCCCAAACCATGAGCAGCTAACAAAAGGTTCTGGGTAGCTGCCGATGCATCTTGCACCCAGTAGCCAACACCATGCCCCGGAAAGGTACTATTCGTATCGCCACACACTACAATGGCTAGAGGTGCCGACGCCACCATCTTCATGGAGCCGAAGTTATCAGTTATGTTTTGCAACGTGGCTTGTTCTTTAATGACCACAAAACGCCAAGGCTGTTTATTGCCCGCAGTAGGAGCTGCCATGGCTGCACGCAGCAGTTGTTCAATCTTCTCCTCCTCGACCGGTTTCGGTTGATAGGCACGGATGCTGGTACGCGTCAGTAGGTTCTCCATAATGATGGACTCAGCATGAGCTGAAGGTTCAACACTCGACACTGTTTTTGTCTCAAAAAAGGCAATCTTAACCGATAGAATAACCAAGGCCACTGCCAGTAAAATGTTTAAAAAATGGGGAGTTTTCATCTTATTTATTTTTTTGTGATAGCTGAATAAGGCATCCGGTAGGGCATACAAATCGGCAATAGGGGCGATTTATAAAAAACGAAAGGGCCAGAGAGAGAGCCGCTATTACCAACACCGGAATGGAGGCCTGCTCAAAGAGGAAAGCAGAGAAGGGCTCGTAGTCCATCCAACTAAAAGCTACGCCACTCCACATAAGCAGCATAAGTGCCGCCCAAAGTAGGTCGTGAAAGCGATTGAGGTATTTAAGGAGCCGTGGCGATAGGTGCCACTTGCGCTTTACACTCTTGCCAGCCAACTCTTGCAGGGAGCCTAGCGGGCAGAGCCACGTACAGTAGTGATTCTTCTTGCCAAAGAGCGGATAGATAAAGGCCGTAATCAGGAAGAGCAACGGTAGTATAGAGAGCCATAGATTGACTCCATTCGTTAGGTAGTTTACAAAAAGAGCATAAGATAAGAAGCTACCACTCCAAAAGCCAAGCACTCCCACATTCAATACCAACTGAAAGAGGCGGTAGCGTTTATCTTTTAAGAAGAGGGGCACAATGGCACCCGCCAATGCCACCAACAAAGTAAGCCAAAACTTATAGGAGTATAAGAAGCTCCAATCGGTCGCCATTTCCGTAACGCCCGTCTCTAAGAGGTGATTCATCCCTCGGTTCACAGTAGCCACTAGTGCATTCGATGAGAGCGTAGCCCCCGATACTCCATCAATCTGAGCCGACAACACCTGTTGTGGGGTAAGCCCTATCAGCTGAGGAAGGATTCGCTTCTCTACACGCTTCAAAAAAGAGGGAGTTTCGGCATTCTTCAACAGTATGATCTCCCTAATTTTATGATCGATTAGAGAGATTTGAAGCGGTATGCTTCCTCCATAGCCGATAATATCACTGCCTATATCGGTGGTTGTTACCACCGTTTCATTTGCACGGTGCGTTACCACCTCATCACCTTGTTCTACTGCCTGAAGTTCGCGCCCTAGTATCTTCTGACTTTGGGTAATAGCTACGGCAGCTATTAGTAATAGGCAGGTTAGTAATCTTACTACCTGCAGTAATTTGGTATCATTCATCTTTACGTACTTTTGCTTAGAAAATAATCTGAAGGCAAAAGTAGGCTACTACAGTCTAATACACAAGTACCTACCAAAATGAAATAGGGTTACTAAAAGGGGTAAATTTCTAGATTTAAAGCAGTTGAAAGAATTGAAGATTCTGAAGTTTTCTCTATATTAACATCTAAGGTGCTGCATTATAGCACTGTTTATCAACCGCTGTTAAAACTCCTTTATGCTCCCCACCCCTCTCTATCTAAATTGCGATAACTGATAGCCTCGCCCAAGTGTGCTGCAGTAACCGAATCACTTCCCTCCAAATCGGCAATGGTACGGGCCACCTTTAAAATACGGTCGTATGCCCGTGCCGAGAGGTGAAAACGGTGCATAGCCGTGCGAAGCAACTCCAATCCCTTGGCATCGGGTTCGGCATAGAGACGAATGAGTCGAGAGCTCATTTGGGCATTGCAATAGACACCATCGTGCTCCTTAAATCGGGCTTCTTGACGGGAGCGAGCAACCACAACCCGCTCTCGAATGGACTCACTCGCTTCGGCCGTATGTTTCTCGGAGAGTTTTTCGAAAGGTACCGGTACTATTTCAACCTGAATATCGACCCGATCGAGCAACGGGCCTGAAACTCGATTCATATACCGCTGCACATGACCCGGCGAACAGACACACGCCCGAGTGGGATGGTTGTAATAACCACACGGACAAGGATTCATAGAGGCTATCAACATAAAACTGGCGGGATAGTCTAAACTATATTTAGCACGCGAAACCGTGATTCGTCTATCCTCTAAAGGTTGGCGCAAAACCTCGAGCACCGTTCTTCCAAACTCTGGAAGTTCATCGAGAAAGAGTACGCCATTGTGCGCCAAACTAATCTCGCCGGGCTGAGGGTAAGCTCCCCCTCCTACCATAGCCACTTGCGAAATGGTATGGTGGGGACTGCGAAAAGGGCGCGTAGCAATGAGGGAGGCATCGTTGGCCAACTTACCCGAAATGGAATGAATTTTGGTGGTTTCTAGACTCTCGGCCAAACCTAAAGGGGGAAGAATACCGGGTAACCGTTGGGCCATCATCGATTTTCCACTACCCGGAGCCCCAACCATAATAAGATTATGCCCGCCAGCCGCAGCTACCTCGAGTGCCCGTTTTACACTCTCTTGTCCGCGCACTTCAGAGAAATCATTCAACCACTTGCTTTGATGGGTATAAAATTCGGCTCGCGTATCTACCTCGGTAGCCTCTAAAGGAGCAGCATCATTGAAGAAATCGATTACCTCTTTGATATTCTCTACCCCATACACCTTTAGATTGTTTACAACTGCAGCTTCGCGTGCATTTTGCTTGGGAAGAATAAAGCCATCAAACCCCTCGTTGCGGGCATTGATGGCAATAGAGAGTGCCCCTTTAATGGGCTGTAAGCTTCCGTCTAAACTAAGCTCACCTATAATCATATAACGGGATAGTTTGTGATTGGCAACCACTTTGGCAGCGGCTAAGATGCCAATGGCTAAAGGTAGATCGTACGAAGAGCCCTCTTTCCGAATATCGGCAGGGGCCATATTGACAACGATTTGACAGGTGGGAAATTTGTAGCCGTTTACCTGCAAGGCCGATAGTATGCGTTCATGGCTCTCTTTGACAGCCGAGTCTGGGAGGCCTACCAAGAAAAATTTAATACCGCGCGAACTGTTCACCTCGATGGTTACTGTGATCGCATCTATTCCCTGTATGGCTGCTCCGTAGACTTTTACTAACATAGGCTATTTCTTATTTTGTACCCGCGCTTTGGCTGCTCGCTCTTGCTCGCGTTTTTTATCGAGGGCTATATACTCTTTAACAAGGGTTACAATCGAATCGCCTACCACATCTCTGGCCCGAATGCGTCGGTCAGGCCCCAAGAGTAAGGTAGTAGGTAAACGAGTAATGCGTTGTTGCTTGACCAATTCATCGCCCCATCCTGTAAAGTTACAGGCCTGTTTCCAGCGCAGTGTATCGGTGGGTAATGCATCTAGCCAAGCCTCTTTGTCCACATCTAACGAAAAACCATAGAGGTTGAAATTTTCATTCTTTAGCTGCTTATGAACCTGTGCTAGCGAATCTTGCAATTGACAACTCTCGCGGTCCCAACTTGCCCAAACGTAAAGCAACGTATATCCTCTTCGAAGATCGTTCCAAGTTAACTCCTTTCCATTCCGATCTCTACCGCGCAGGTTGTACAACATTTCAGTGCGTTGCACCTCTTTCTTTCCCAACTTACCTTGCAGGATGATGGCGTAGTAGGTATCTTCTACACTACCACTTAAGCCTTCTAACAAACCTCGTATCTCCTCTACATTGGGATTCTCTTGCTGCAAGAAGAGTTGATCAATTAAATAGAGCGTAGTATAGGAATAGGGATTCTCTTTGATAAATTGTTTAGCAAAGTGTCTGATCTTATCTGGATTACCTCCCAACGCTTCGAACTTACGGAGAATCGTATTCATTAAGGCATTGTCTCCTTCGCCCTCTATCTGAATACTCCCTTTGGTACCTTTTAAAGAAACAGAACCTCCTTTAGTAGCAAATACAGGAATGGCCTCTTCCTTATCGAACAACAGCGAGAAGATAGTAAGTGTATCGATAGAAGGGGTATACTCAAACCTCCCTTGATTCGCTACAAGGGTATCGAGTTTATAGTAGGGTTCATGATAACAAACAAGTAAAGTATCGGACTGCAATCCTGCAATTTCACCTTGCAGTTTAAATGTTTGCCCCTCTTTACAGCTACAAAGTAGGCAGATGGAGGCAAGTATACAAAAGAATAGTTTCTTCATCGGATTGGTTTTACCTTGCGAAAATAGCGCTTTTACCTTTAATGCTTCCATAAATGGGCGATAAAATAGAAGCATATGTACAAAAAAAGCGGAGAGATCCGAAATGGACTCTCCGCTTTAAATTTATGATTGAACGATTCTATTATTTAATAGAGCTAGCGAATTTTGCAAATTCACGATCGTTAGCAGCCAATGTAGCCATAGAAGCATCTTTAGCAACTGCACTCTTCATGCTGCTGCTTACCAAAGAAGCGTTGTTTGTTCTAGCACCTACGATAGCCATCAAATAGTCAGTCATCGCATCAGGGTTTTGAACTGCAGACAAAGTAGATTTTGCTTTGTTGTAGTCTTTAGCCAAGATTTGTGCTTGTGCTGCACTGTTTGTTTTAGCATCGCCAAAGCTGTTTACAGCTCTTTCGTATTGACCTTGTTTGATGTAAAGGATACCCAACGCTTCGTTAGCAGCGTTTGCACCTGTTGCTTTACCTAAGTAAGACTCAGCACTTGCAATGTTACCTTTAACCAATTCGCTCAAACCAAGGTTAGCATTTACTTCAGGAGCGCTAGTTGCTTTCGCAGCAGCTTGTTTGAAGTAAGACTCTGCTTTAGTAGCATCGCCAGCAGCATAAGCCAATTGACCTAGGTTGTTGTAAGCGCGGAAATCGTTAGGATATTGTTTGGTAGTTGTTGTAAAGATAGCCTCTTTGCGAGCCGCATCTTTAGTCAACGTAGCTGCATAAAGCAACTCTTCTACGCTCAATACAGAAGGGTTTGAGTTGAAAGCTTCGTCAATTTCAGCATCGCTACGACCAATGATGTCATAGTTAGCAGTCAAACGAGAACGACGCAATTGAGGAAGGATGGTGTTAGCCAAGTCAGCATAAACTGAAGAGATGTTTTTGATTTCTCTCTCTCTTACTTCAGGATCTTGGTACATAGAGATCACGCGAAGGATCAACTCTTTGTCTTGCAAGTTAGAAGCAGATACCAATTGTTGGAAACCTTCCCAGTCTTGTGAAGTGTATTTAGCATCTACATCTGTAGCTACTTTTACTTTCTTCAACTCTTTGTTTAGGTATTTTGTAGTGTTACCTTCACGGCTTTCTGCCAAACCAGAGTTCAATTTCACACCACCATCAGGAGAAGCATAAGCGCTTACTTCGATGTTGTGCAATTGGAAGTTCTTTTGATCTGCACTTACTTCAGCCACTTTTGCGTAGAACTCTTTCATTTGAGCCGAGTTCAACTCGCCTGAACGCAAGTTTGCTTGTTGAATCAAGAACATGATGTTTGCTTCTTGAGCTTGTTTGATAATGCGTTGGAACGCATCGTTTGCATAAGAAGCGTTTGCGCTACCAGCTGTAGCAAGTTCAGAAGTAGCAAGTACACCATCGGCAATCTTCACAGAAGGAACTGTGTAAGTTTTGCTACCTTTCGTAATTTTGATATCTACGTACAATTCTGACTTAGCCATTTCGGGTACGTAATCAAAAGAAGTTCTCATAGAGTAGTTACCACCTGCTTTGTAAGCAATCGTTTGGCCGTTACCTTGTACTTTCTCGCCTTGGAAAGTGGCTGGCTGACCTTTCGCTTCGCCATTGCTCCAACGAAGAACTGGAGTTACCTCTACCGAAGCATTTTTCTTCATGTACTTGTTAGGGAAATTTCCGTGAATGGTAACAGGAACTTTACCACCTACTGCTTCAAGCACTTCAGGGTTTGTTGTGAAATGATCTGCAGAGAGTCCACCCATTTTACTACATGCTGAAAAAGCAAGAACTAATAAAGCCACTAAGGGCAAATACAACTTTTTAATCATGGTTACTTAAATTATTAAAATGTTTTTTATATGTTATTCTTATCAATCTTTTAAACAGAAGGAATCTTACCACCTAGTTTGCCACAAAGATAAATAAAACCACGAAATATTATATCATTCGGAAAAGAGTTTGTAACACATTTAAATTAATTTGCAGAAACTCCCAGAAGATCCTCTCTCTACTGCCCCCTAAAACGAATATTTCGGGGGTGGTGCTCTATGATTTCGGCACGAAGCATGTGTCTATCTATGTGTGTATAGATTTCGGTAGTGCCAATGGTTTCATGGCCCAACATGGCCTGAATGGCACGCAAGTTGGCTCCTCCTTCCAAAAGATGGGTGGCAAATGAGTGACGAAAGGTGTGGGGACTGATGTTTTTTTTCAAACCAATGCGAGAAGCGAGCTCCTTTACGATATGGAAAACCATGATGCGTGATATATTTTTGCCGCGCTTACTAATAAAGAGGTAATCCTCATACCCTGGATGAATAACCACCTGCCAACTGTCGGTCAAGTAAAGTTCAATTTCACGAATGGCCCGGGGAGAGATGGGAACAAGACGCTGCTTGCCTCCCTTTCCTTCTACCTTAATAAATCCCTCCTTCAAGTAGAGATCGGAACGTTTTAAATAACAGAGCTCCGAGATACGCAATCCACAGCTATAGAGTGTTTCTAGGATCGCGCGATTTCGCTGCCCTTCACGTGTACCTAAATCAATACTATCAATCAACCGATTCACCTCTTCCAATGTTAGAAAAACAGGCAGCTTTACCCCCAACCGAGGAGATTCAATCAACTCCGTTGGATCGGATTCCAGAAAATCCTCTAGCACAAGGAAGCGGTAAAAAGAACGCACTCCCGATAAAATTCGAGCTTGCGAACGGGCATAAATATCTAAATCACGAAGCCCAGCCAAGAAATGTTCTACATGCTCTAGCTTTACATCTAGAAAATGAATGTGCTCTCCTTCCAAATAGACCAGTAGTTTATCGAGGTCGGTTAGATAAGCCTCTACTGTATTGGAAGAAAGAGATTTTTCCAACTTCAAATATTGCTTGTATTTAACGAATATCTTCGTACTATTCCCCTTATTTTTCATTATTTTTCTTACCTTTGCAGCGTCTTAGGATACAAAGATAAGAAATGTTTAGAATCGGGTAGATTTATGAAAATACAAATTATCAACGGCCCCAATATTAATTTACTAGGGAAGCGTGAACCTTCTATCTATGGAGGTGTTTCTTTTGAAGACTATTTTGTGGAGCTACGCCGCACATTTCCTTCGATAGAGTTTAACTACTATCAGTCGAATGTAGAGGGAGAATTGATTAATAAGATTCATGAAGTAGGGTTTGATTACGATGGAATTGTACTCAATGCAGGTGCTTATACTCATACTTCCATTGCTCTACAAGATGCCATTCGTGCAGTTACGACCCCAACGATAGAGGTACACATTTCAAATGTACACGCTCGTGAATCCTTTCGCCACCACTCGATGATAGCCAGTGCTTGTCGAGGAGTGATTTGTGGATTTGGTCTACACTCGTACAAACTAGCCATCGAGGCATTACTCCAAAATTAAATTTAATTTGCACATACATAAAAGGTGAAAAGAATATGATGTTGAAAAAAACAAAAATTGTAGCTTCCATTTCGGACGAACGTTGTGAAGTAGAGTTTATTAGAGACCTTTTCAAGGCGGGTATGAATGTGGTTCGTATGAACACAGCTCATGCTTCTCGCGAAGGATTCGAAAAACTAATCGGCAATGTACGAGAAGTGTCTAACCGCATCGGAATCTTGATGGATACGAAAGGTCCTGAAGTTCGTACAACTGCCCTAGTGAATGGTGAGCAAGTACCTTACAAAATTGGCGAAAAAGTTAAAATCGTAGGCAAACCTGAATTGGAAAGCTGCCGCGAGTGTATCGCTGTATCGTACCCAGGCTTTGTAAACGACCTCTCGGTAGGTGGTTGCGTACTTATTGACGATGGCGATTTAGAGCTATTGGTTATTGAGAAAACAGCGGACTATTTATTGTGTGAAGTTCAAAATGAAGCCACTTTAGGTAGCCGTAAGAGTGTGAATGTACCAGGGGTTCGTATCAACTTACCTTCACTAACTGAAAAAGACCGTAATAACATTCTATACGCAATAGAAAAAGATATCGATTTCATTGCTCACTCATTTGTTCGTAATGCACAAGATGTATTGGACATCCGTGAGATCCTTGATGCAAAAGGAAGCGATATTAAAATTATTGCAAAAATCGAGAACCAAGAGGGTGTAGATAACATCGACGAAATCTTGGAACTTGCTGATGGCGTTATGGTAGCTCGTGGTGACTTGGGTATCGAGATTCCTCAAGAGTGTGTTCCTGGTATCCAACGTATGCTTATCAAAAAGTGTATCCTTGCGAAAAAACCAGTAATCGTAGCGACTCAAATGTTGCACACAATGATTAAAAATCCTCGTCCAACTCGTGCTGAGGTTACGGATATTGCAAATGCAATCTACTACCGTACCGATGCGTTGATGTTGAGCGGTGAAACCGCTTACGGTAAATACCCTGTAGAAGCGGTTAAAACAATGGCTGAAATTGCTGCACAAGCAGAAAAAGACAAGTTGGCTGAAAACGACATCCGTATTCCTTCAAACGAAAGCGGCAACGACGTTACTGCATTCTTGGCTAAGAAAGCGGTACAAGCAACAAACCAATTGAACATCCGTGCCATCATTACTGATAGTTTCAGCGGTCGCACAGCTCGTAACTTGGCTGCTTTCCGTGCAACAGTTCCTGTATTGGCTATCTGCTACAAAGAGAAAACAATGAGACACTTGGCCCTCTCTTATGGTGTAGAAGCAATTTACATGCCTGAAAAAGCAAACGGTCAGGCATACTACTTCGCAGCACTTCGCAAACTATTAACAGATGGTGCGTTGACTGAAAACGAAATGGTTGCTTACTTAAGTAGCGGTAAACAAGGTACAAACACTTCATTCCTTGAAATCAATGTAGTGGAGGATGTATTGAAACACGAAGACGGATACGTACTTCCTAACAGCAACCGCTATTTGTAAGAATGAAAGAGAATGATGCCATTGACGAATACATCCTTCAGCATATAGACGAAGAGTCGGATTATCTGAAGGCATTGTATCGCGATACGCATATCAAATTGCTACGTCCCCGTATGGCCTCTGGCCATTTACAGGGGCGTATGCTTAAAATGCTTGTCCAAATGATTCGCCCCAAACAGGTACTAGAGATAGGAACCTACAGCGGCTATTCGGCACTATGCCTAGCAGAGGGGTTGGAAGAGGGTGCCATGCTACACACTTTTGAAATCAATGACGAGCAAGAAGAGTTTACACGCCCTTGGTTAGAGAACTCTCCTTTTGCAGACAAAATAAAGTTTTACATCGGTGATGCGCTAGATCTACTACCCAGCCTAAGCCTAAGCTTTGACTTGGCATTTGTAGATGGAGACAAGCGAAAGTACATAGAATACTACGAATTGGTTCTAGAGAGACTTTCACCGGGTGGATACATCATAGCAGACAATACCCTTTGGGATGGTCACGTAATAACAGAGCCACACCCTACCGACCAACAAACCATCGGGATTAAACGTTTTAATGACTTTGTAGCACAAGATATACGTGTAGAGAAAGTAATCCTTCCATTGCGAGATGGATTGACAATTATAAGAAAGAAATAAATAAATCAAGGTATGGAAACAACCAGACAGAATAAAGTTGCTCGTTTAATTCAGAAGGAATTGAGCGAGATTTTTTTGCTACAAGCAAAAGCTATGAGTGGCGTATTAGTATCAGTAAGCACTGTACGCATTAGCCCAGATATGAGTATTGCACGAGCTTATTTGAGCATTTTCCCCTCAGAACGTGGCGAAGAGATTGTGAAAAACCTAAATGGAAACACAAAATCGATCCGTTTTGAATTAGGAGGACGTGTAAGACACCAATTGCGTATTATCCCCGAACTAAAGTTCTTCGTAGATGACTCTTTGGATTATGTAGAACGCATCGATGAGTTGTTGAAAAAGTAATCAACAAATGAACTTCTCTTTTTATATAGCTAAACGCTATCTCTTCTCGAAGAAATCACACAATGCCATTAATGTTATTTCGACCATCTCGGTATGCGGAGTAGCCTTAGCTACATTGGCCTTGGTATGTACACTTTCTGTATTCAACGGCTTTCAAGAATTGGTGGCCACCTTCTTCACGGCATTTGACCCTGAAGTGAAAATTACAGCCAAAAGTGGGAAAGTATTCGACAGTCAAGACGAGCGTATCTTAAAGATCAAGGCATTGACTAATGTTGCCATTTTTTCTGAATCACTCGAAGAGAGTGCCATGGTTCAGTACTTGGATAGACAAGCAATGGTTACTATAAAAGGAGTAGAGGACAATTTTAACGAACTCACTGCAATAGATAGCATCTTGTATGGAAGAAATGACTTCAAACTACGAGATGAATACTTTCACTATGCCACGCTTGGTATAGAGCTCACCTCTATACTAGGCACAGGCATTCGCTTTTTAGACCCACTCATAGTCTATGCACCCAAGCGCGGCTCGCAAATTAACTTAGCCAACCCTGCAGCGAGTTTCCAAAAAAAAGAGTTGTATGGCAGCGGCGTTGCTTTTGCTGTAAATCAGCAAAAGTATGATGCTTCCTACCTACTTACATCAATCGATTTTGTACGCGATCTATTCCAGTATAAGAACGAAGTAAGCTCCATCGAGCTTAAACTGACTCCAAACGGTAAAGCAAATAAAACCATACAGGAGATAAGAAAGATACTGGGCGACGAATTTAAGGTAGAAAACCGCTACGAACAACAAACAGATACCTTTCGGATTATGGAGATAGAGAAGCTTATATCTTACCTGTTTCTTACCTTCATACTACTAATTGCCTCTTTCAATGTGGTAGGATCACTCTCTATGCTTATTATAGAGAAGCAGAAAGATGTGGCTACCCTTCGTAGTTTAGGAGCTAACAACCAAACTATTGCCCAAATATTCCTACTAGAGGGGTGGATGATTACCTTCCTTGGAGCACTTGCTGGAATTGTACTGGGGCTTACACTCTGCTTTCTACAGCAAACATTTGGATTCTTATCACTCGGAGGTGCAGAAAGCAGTGGACAGTTTGTAGTAGAGAGCTACCCCGTAAGTGTACATGCTTGGGATGTATGCCTCATATTCGTAACCGTACTTGCAGTAGGGCTAGCAACCGTATGGTATCCGGTTCGTTTCTTTAGCAAGCGCCTAACAGAAGCGGATTAGAAGAAAACGACCAGCCCTATCGATCCGCACTCTTAAAGAATTAGAGTTGAACATGGAGTAAAATCCATTCGGCTTAAACAGGCACAAAGAGCTTATTATTCAAGCGAAATAGTAGTAACTTGAATATCTTCACCCGAAAAGAAGAGTGAAGCAGATTCCACAAATCGTCGTTCACTCTCTGTAGTAAAAAAGTGACAAGTTGCCCCTTTCGTGCAACGGCCTTCCATCTCTGGATGCCTCAATAAGTAATCAGATAGACTATCAGCTACATATCTACCTTGCGGTATTAAACGGATATGAGAGGGGGTATATTGCCTTATTTTATCCAATAGAAGTGGATAGTGCGTACACCCTAGTATGATTGCATCAATGGCTGGGTCTTT
Organism: Phocaeicola sp.; assembly: GCA_051651025.1. Classification (GTDB taxonomy): domain Bacteria; phylum Bacteroidota; class Bacteroidia; order Bacteroidales; family Bacteroidaceae; genus Phocaeicola. Next base: position 52,290 of record JBOFRN010000048.1, on the reverse strand, counting down.
AGCCAACAGCCGCTCAATATGCTGCTTTACGAAATAATCTGCTCCAGGTTTGGCATACTCAGAATTCTCAACCAAAGGAACCCACATAGGACATGATTCACCCGTTACTGAGAGTGTGGGATAAAGCTTCTCTATTTCGAGGGTATAGGAGTTAGATAAAATCGTTCCTGCCGTCGCTAACACTCCCACATGACCATTGGCAGTCAGTTCTCCAACAACTTCGGCAGTGGGGCGTATAACACCCAATACACGATTGTTTGGATTGAGCAAGGGTAGATCAACCTGCTGTATAGAACGAAGCGCTTTAGCCGAGGCAGTATTGCAAGCAAGAATAACCAAAGGGCAACCAAGCTCAAACAACTTCTTTACGGCTTGCAGTGTAAATTCATACACTACCTCAAAAGAGCGAGTACCATAGGGGGTTCTTGCATTATCTCCCAAATAGAGATAGTCGTATTGAGGCATTAAACGCCTAACCTCCTCTAGAATGGTAAGGCCACCATAACCCGAATCAAATAGGCCGATTGGGCCACTTAGTAATGCATCGTTAGTATCCATATCTTCTCATAAAAAAAGCACGGACTATGCGTACGGAAAAACCGTTATCCACATAGTCCGTGCTTCTATTTCTAAATATCTTTCTTAGCGAACGCCTAGTTTTGTTTTCACCGCTGATGAAACATCTGTAGACTGAGACTCATTTACAAAAGGAATATCAATTCTGCTCAAGTCAAATAAGTAAGTATATCCACCATCTTGACCAACTGCTTTGATGGCATCGTCTACTTTTTTGTAGATAGGTTCCATCATCTCAGCATAAGATTGTTGCAATTGTTGTTGCGCATCTTGTTGGAATTGCATTCCTTTTTCACTCAATTCTTGCAACTCTTTTTGGCGTCTTTCCAAAATATTTTTGGGCAAGTTAGCTTGCTCATTTTGGAACTCTGTATATTTCTTTGTAAACTCTTCGTTTGCACGTCTGATTTCCTCTTCATATTGTTGTTGCATACCTTGAATATCAGTCTGCGCTTTTGTATATTCAGGTAGAACAGTAACAATTTCCATCGATCTTAAGTGACCAAACTTTTGTGCTAATACGCTCATTGGCGCAATCAATAAAAGTAATAAAGCAATTTTCTTCAACATAATTCTATTTGTTATTTAGTTTTTATAGAGTTAGATATTGGGTACAAATGTATAAAATTAATTTGAATATCCTAGTTTCAAAAGTACGTCATTACTAATATCGATACTAGGTAAAGCAAAAATTATACTCTGTTCAGATGAGCGATCGATGACCATGGCATAATTATTTTTGATTGAGAGTTCTTTAATAGCCTCATAAATCTGATTTTGAATGGGGGCAATCAAAGCTTCTTGCTCTTTCACCATGATACCTTCTGGACCAAAATAGTCCTTTTTTAGCTCCACAACCTCCTTCTCTTTCGCTATAATGGCCTCTTCCTGTTCGTTTCTCTGCGATGCAGAAAGCGATGATGAAGCTTGCTGATAGGCTTTGTAAAGAGATTCAGCTTCTTTCGTTTTCGCCTCAACTTCGGATTGATACTTTTGCGACAACTGATCGAGTTGTTGGTTCGCTCGATCATAAGCGGGGATATGCTGAATAATGAATTCCATATCGACCAAAGCAAACTTTTGTGCAAACATTGTGCTTATTGAAATAAGCATCAAGAAAACCAAGCTTAATCTCTTCATAATATTCCTATTTAAATAATTAGAACTCTTGTCCTAGGATAAAGTGGAATTGGCTACCACCATATTGGCTAGAACCATTAATTTTATCGAAACCGTATGCCCAGTCAATACCCATCATACCAATCATTGGTAAGAAGATACGAACACCGACACCGGCAGAACGCTTCAATTGGAAGGGATTGATTTTGCTTGCTTCGGTCCAAGCATTACCAGCCTCGGCAAAAGCCAATGCATAAATACTAGTTGAGTTCTCCAACATTAGTGGGTATCTTAACTCAGCGCCCAAACGTACATATGCATAACCTTCACTACCGTAAGGAGTCAAAGCTCCATTTTCATAACCACGCAAGGCAATTGTTTCCGAAGCATATCCAGTACTATAACCAGTCATACCATCACCTCCCATATAGAAAGTCTCGAATGGAGATTTCTTGTACTTGTTGTAGTGACCCAAGAAACCAAATTCAGTACGTGTAGAGATTACAGGACATTTAGCACCACCCGACAAAGCAGTATATGTTTTTAATTTAAATTTCCATTTGTGATACTCTACCCAGTTATACATGCTTGCAGCTTGGTCGTAATCATCTTTTCCATAGGTCTCGTAATCTTTATTGCTAAAGAGTGAGTAAGGAGGTGTAAAGTGAACAGACATTGAGAACTCCGAACCGCGACGAGGGAAGATAGGATTATCCGAAGAGTTACGTGCCAAGGTAAAGCCTAAGCTTAAGTTGTTACAAACCCCTGTTGACATGTATTCACCGTTATTCAAACGAATGTACAAATAGCTCCAATCTTTCAAAATAAAGCGTTGGTAAGAGAGTTCTGCCGAAAGTGTAAAGTAGTCATCAGGCCATCTCAAACGCTTACCCCAACCAAGAGCTGCTCCTAACATCTTAATAGACTTATCGGGATCGTAATACGATTCATAGTTGTTGCTATAGCTATTGTAGTTACCATACCCTCCGTAATAGTTATAGTAGTTATTCATGTAAGCCGAATTGTAGTAGTTGCTACTAATATCGGTTTGAACCGAATAAAAAGCGGATACTGAGAACGAATTAGGACGCTTACCACCGAACCAAGGATCGAAGAAAGAGACACTGTATGATTGATAATAGCTACCATTGGTTTGACCACTAACAGTCAACGTTTGTCCATCTCCCTGAGGAAGAATACCGCGATAGTTATCGGTCTTCTTAAACAAGTTGTTGAACGAGAAGTTTGTAAACTTCAAGCTTAACTTACCAATAACCCCTGTTTGTCCCCATCCCGCCGAGAATTCAACTTGGTCATTCGCTTTAGACTCCAGATCCCAGTTAATATCAACTGTACCGTTGGTATAGTCCGGCTGTACATCGGGCTGTATGTTCTCTGGGTTAAAGTGACCCATTTGGGCAATTTCACGGTAGGAACGCTCCAAAGCATCTTTACTAAAGAGATCACCCGGTTTTGTTCTCAACTCACGACGTACAATTTCTTCATACAAACGATCATTACCATTAATACGCACTCGGTTAATCGTTGCCTGTGGCCCCTCCATAACACGCATCTCAAGGTCTATCGAGTCATTGACAATGTTAACCTCTACTGGATCTAAGCTATAGAATACATATCCTTGGTTGTAATAGAAGTTACCAATTGCATCGTCATCTCCGCTAATACGGTCACCCAACAACTTCTGGTTGTATACATCACCTTTCTTCATACGAAGTTGGTCATTCAACCAATCCGAGGCATAAACGGTATTTCCAACCCATGATACGTTACGTAAGTAGTACTTATCACCCTCTTCAATATTCAAATAGAGGCTTACCGTACGATCATCGTAAGGAGCAATACTATCAACAAGAATTTGTGCATCTCTGTAACCCAATTCATTGTATTTCTCGATTACACGCTCTTTGTCCTCCTTGTATCTTTCCTCAATGAATTTCTTAGTTTTAAACACATTCAGAAGCTTATTCTTCTCGTTGGTTTTTTTCATTAATGCCTTAATCTTCTTATCCGTAAGTGCCAAGTTTCCATCAATCATAATTTCATGGATCTTCACCTTCTCTTTTTTGTCAATTAACACATCAACTGTAACCTGATCTTTACTCTCTTCTAGGTCTCTTTCAACAATGCGTATATCGGCATTCTTAAAACCTTTTTCGTCAAAGTATTTTTTAATCAAGATGTTTGCTCGATCAATTAAGTTAGGAGTAATCTGGCTACCCTTAACTAGGCCAAGTCTCATTTCAAGATCTTCGCGTTCGCTTTTTTTCACGCCATGGTAACTAATATCAGCAATACGAGGACGCTGTGCCAAGGTAATAATCAAGAAGATTTGGTTGTTCACAATCTTTTCGGCCTCAATACGCACATCAGAGAAAAGCCCATGTCTCCAATATTTCTTCACAGCCGATGTAATATCATCGCCTGGAACTGTAATGGTTTGCCCTACCGAGAGTCCAGAAAGTCCAATTAATACATAGTCCTCGTAGTTATTAACTCCTTGGACTTTTATTCCCCCTATTTCATATTTCTTAGGAGTACCCGAATAAAGAATTACTGGGCTATCATTTTCAATGGCCGTTTGGGCATACGTCTGGGTGGAAAGGCCCAATAAGAAGGTAAGGGTCACTACTAAAAGTGAAAATCGGTATAACATTTGATCTCTGTTTATAGTTGTTCACTAGTTTTGCCGAAACGGCGTTCTCGTTGTTGATAATCGCATATTGCTTTATAAAACTCTTCGCCTCTAAAAGAGGGCCAATAAGTTTCACAAAAATAGAATTCAGAATAGGCACATTGCCAAAGTAGGTAATTGCTTAATCGCAGTTCTCCACCCGTACGAATGAGGAGATCAGGATCGGGCATGTATTGTGTCTGTAGATATTTACTAATTAAATCCTCATCAATCGCTTGATCGGCAAGGAGTCCACTTTGTACATCTGCTACAATTTGTTTAACAGCCGTGGTTATCTCCCATCTAGAAGAGTAGCTCAGTGCCAGAGTTAAACACATTCCATTATTTGATGAAGTATTCTCGATACAGATAGAAAGTCTTTCACGCACATCAACAGGCAGTCGGTCAAGATCACCTATAATTCGAAAGCTGATGTTGTTTTTCATGAAGACCTCTTCCTCGATAGAGTCCATTAGAAGTGCCATCAATGCAGAAACTTCATCGACAGGTCTGTTCCAGTTTTCTGTAGAGAAGGTATAAAGAGTTAAGAACTTCACCCCCATTCTGGCAGCATCTTCAGCTATCAGATGAACGGTTTCAGCTCCCTCCTGATGGCCTAAAGTGCGTGCAAGTCCACGCTCCTTTGCCCATCGTCCATTCCCATCCATAATAATAGCTACATGTTCGGGAATTCTATCTATATCTATTTGCTCTTTATATGACAGCATTAGATTCAATTTAAGTCAGTTATTTTACTGAATGTTCAGCTTGTTAATTCGTCCTTTCCAGACCTCCTGAGAGTTACTGAAGAAGATCCAAAGAAAGTTATTTTCGTCAACAACGTAGGAATAATTCCCATTTGCACGCTCATATAACTCTTTAAACTCCTCGGGGAATCTTACTTTATTTGTAATGTGTCTCCAGTTTGCACCGTTATTTGCAGAAACAAAGAACTGACCCATTGCTGCATAAGTTGTATCACTTCGAACAGCGGTACCGCCAAATGCATACAACTGATCGTTGTATTGAATCATAGCAGGATTTTCCATTTTAGGACAGTACGTATAGCCTGCAACAGGTGTAAATTCTCCCCAAGTTGCATCGGTGGTTAGTCTGCTCCAAACCGAAGAGATGGTATCAGATTCAATACCATTTACACCAAGTACAACCATTCGATCAATCGAAGAGTTGGTATTGAGTGGCGAAGTAGCATAAGAGACATTGTGTTTAGGGAATCTATCAGAAACAACCTCTTTCTTTTCCCAATTAGAAGAGATATCTCCCTCCACAAAATGATTTTCTAACGAAATACCAATCATTTTTTGAGTAGTCGAAGAAGAGACATTAGCCACAAGCATGCGCATTACAGGTGCACTCTCCTCTTTGCTCCAAACAAGCGCATCGACCGAGCTATACAACTGGCCATTAGCAAGCAAATAGAGTTTATCGCCCCACACCATAACCGATTCATAATCTACAGATTCAGTTATATCGAGTTCTGTCAATGGAGTCCAAGAAGAGCCATCGGTCACAGCTGTACTTGTAACAGTTACCTGTGGTTCGTTGGCTGCAAATACAAAAATGCGGTTGTTAAATGTAACTGCTTTCTGAGCTTTCATGGTCGTTCCGCTAAAATTGCTACGCAACTTCGTCCACATCATTGAGTCTGGATCTTGTTGATGCACGTTGATTTTAGCGGTATAGGTAGGGCCATAGGTTCCTTTTAAAGACATCACTTTAAAACGAATCGGACTCTCGAAGTTTAGTGAATCGGTAGCGGTCCAAACCGTATCATTTTCTTCTCTAGCAATTAAAATGTAAGAGGTATCGCCCGAAATAGAGACCACCACTTTACTTACATCGGTACCTAAAGGAAGTGAGTCGACTGTATAGATTTGGTGGTTCATTTGGTCAATCGCAAAGGGGTAGAGCGTCCCGTCAAGAGTCTTAACCAACGTTGTATCTACACCATTAACCACTGTATTATAAGTCGTTTCAATCTCACCACTTATTGCAAAAGCTGTAATACTTGCTTCCGAACTGTATTCATAATCAGTAGTATCATCTCCTAAGCAAGAGGAAGTAAAAAGCACAGTAACAATCAGAGTTACAACATTCAAGAAATTTAATTTCATTTGTACAAATAGGCTTTTATTAGAAGTCGCAAAAGTAAATAGTTTTTTTCCCATATAGAAGCTTTAAGATAAGTTTTATATTAATTTATAGATAAAAATCTGGAAATAGATACAATAAGTTCCAAAAAAAAGTATTATCTATTGGGGTTTACAATGTGAGTAAATTCTCTTTCAAAACAAAACTTCGGGTGTAATCTACCCGAAAAAAGATGGGTTGGGGCCGATACTCCCGAGTGTAAATAGTGGGGAGAACGCTCTACATACGCTTCATCCCAAAGCCCCCCATCAATGAGTGAATTGAGCAATATACCTCCACCCTCAACCAGCAAGTTTTGCACCTGGTAATGGTATAAGAACAGCATCAAATCGGGTAGTATATTTCGAGAGAAATCGAACTTCACATACTCCAGATTTTCCCTCTTTTCCGATTTTAGCTCATTACAAATGAGTGTAGGAACCGTTTGGTCGAATAGATGCAAAGAGTTTGGAAGTGTCAGATTGCGGTCAATCACAATACGCAGCGGGTTGGATCCAAACCAACTGCGGGTTGTCAAGGAAGGATTGTCAAGCAGAGCCGTTTTTCGGCCAACCAATATGGCATCATGTTCTGCTCTACGCTTATGAACAACAGCTTGCGTTAAGGGTGTAGATAGTCGAGCAGCCTCCCCACCCTCACGAATAAGATCCATATATCCATCGGCCGACTGCGCCCACTTGAGTGTTATATAAGGTCTGCGTAGCGTATGTTGCACCACAAACGAGCGAATTAACTGTTTGCACTGATGCTCCAGCACACCCACAACCACCTCTATACCGGCCTCTTGAAGTTTGCGAACCCCTCTACCTGCCACCAGTTCAAAAGGATCCAAGCACCCCACCACCACGCGTGGAATTTGCATCTTTATAATTAAATCGGCACACGGAGGAGTTTTGCCCGTATGCGAGCAGGGCTCTAAGCTAACATAAATCGTAGCCTCCGCCAAAAGAGCTTTATCCTTTACGGAAGCAATGGCGTTTACCTCAGCATGTGCCTCACCACAACGTATGTGATACCCCTCACCAATGATGCGTCCCTTGTGCACAATAACAGCCCCTACCATGGGATTGGGAGAAACACTCCCCAATCCATTTTTAGCGAGCTGCAGACAGCGTGCCATATATTTTTCCTCTATCTCCATATTCATTCTGCTTATTATTCCCTACTTTTGTAACAAAGAGTATCCAAACAATGAATCCACACTACCTACAGATTAAGCAATCGCTACAAGAGTTGTTTCCAGAGAGCGAAGCTGCCTCGATGGCTAAACTGGTTTTATGCCAGCACTTTCACTACTCCACCATTGAACTATATGGGGGCAAAGATAGATTTTTTTCACCAAAAGAAGCCGAAGAGTGGCTAGAGATTCTAAACAGATTGAAAAAGCACGAACCCATTCAGTACATTCTTGGGAGTGATATTTTCTTAGGATTAACCTTTAAAGTTGCTCCTGGTGTACTTATTCCACGCCCAGAGACCCAAGAATTGGTCGATTGGATTCTAACCGACTGCAAACAGCAAACCCATGCTCGCATTCTAGACATTGGAACAGGAAGTGGCTGCATAGCGGTTTCATTGGCACACGCCCTACCGCACGCACAGGTTACCGCCTATGACCTATCGAAGGAGGCACTCGAGATTGCCACCTACAACGCCCAACAAAATGGGGTAACCATCTCTTTTGAGGAGTGCGACATTCTTGCCCAACCAGCCCTTCCTACGGCCTTCGATATTATCGTAAGCAATCCTCCCTATATTGCCCAACAAGAGGAGAGCGAGATGCTTCCGAACGTTTTAGCTTGGGAACCACACCTAGCACTCTTCGTCCCCAACCACGACCCTCTTCTATTTTACAGACAGATAGCCACACTGGCTCTTGATGCACTCCCCCCCGGCGGCAAACTCTACTTCGAAATAAACGAAGCCTATGGAGCAGAGACCCAGCAACTACTGGAAAATCTGGGCTACAACACCATTGAACTGCGAAAAGACCTTTTTGGAAAAGAACGAATGATGAAAGCCATCCGATGAAAAAAGAGTACACTATTAGAGAAGCATTGGTAAAAGCCGAAGCCTACTGCGTGGCAGCCGAGCGCTGCATTTACGACGTAGAATCGAAGCTTGAGCAGTGGGGCATTTCAAAGAGCGACCTCCCTCCCCTAATCGAGAAACTATGCAACGAGCGATACCTAGACGAAAGTCGCTACTGCCGTGCATTTGTACGTGACAAATACCGCTTTAATCAATGGGGAAGAGTCAAAATATCGCAAGCGCTGCGCATGAAGCGCATCCCTTCGGCCCAAATCACCGAATCTCTTTACGAAATTGACGAAGAGGAGTATCTAAACATCTTAAAAGCCCTCCTTCGACAAAAGAACAAAAGCGTTAAAGCCAAAAACAGCTACGAACATAGTGGCAAGCTCATGCGTTTTGCTTTAGGCAAAGGATACGAAATGAATCATATCCAACAATGCCTCAAAGAGCTAAATGCAGATTACGACATTTTTGACTGACCTTTGGGAGCTCTTCCTCCCCCGACACTGCGTAATCTGCCAAGAGCGGCTATCCAGCAGTGAAAAGCACGTTTGTCTCTCCTGTCTCATTCGGTTCCCCCGTACCCCTCTGCTGTGGAGGGAGGGAAACGAACTCGAGAAAGACTTGTGGGGAAAGCTTCCCTTAAAGCGCGCCACCTCCTACCTCCACTACTCCAAAGGAGGCGATGTACGCAAACTCCTATTCGAGCTTAAATATTACCACAACTCTGCCATTGGTCAGTGGCTAGGCAAGTGCATGGCCCAAGAGCTTCTACCCCTTCATTTTTTTCAGAGCATCGACTATTTAGTCCCCGTTCCGCTACACCTTAAAAGAGAGAAGCAAAGAGGCTATAATCAAAGTCTCATGCTTGCTCAAGGCATTTCGGCAGTTACAGGCATTCCCATACTTCCCCGGCTACTTACTCGTAAGAGCTACAACGAAACACAAACCCACAAAGGGTTGTATGAACGGTGGGTAAATGTTCAGAACCTATTCACCCTTTCTACTCCCCTCGATTTAACCCATAAACACATCCTGCTTGTAGACGATGTATTTACCACAGGAGCCACCATTGTAGCCTGTGCTGATGCCTTTAGTAACACAAATGATATCCAGATAAGCGTGTTAACACTAGCTTATGCTCGGTAAGGGGGGCTTTCGAAGAAAAAATAAAAAATTCCGGCACCGGTTTTTCTTTATCTCAATGTATTTATCTATTTTTGCATCAATATTTATCAGATGTAATATAAGTTATGAACACTTTAGAAAAATTATTTGCAGAGAAATTACTGAAGATTAAGGCTATCAAGTTGCAGCCTTCCAACCCTTTCACTTGGGCATCTGGCTGGAAATCGCCTTTCTATTGCGACAATCGCAAAACTCTTTCATACCCTTCTCTTCGTAATTTTGTAAAACTAGAGATAAGCCGCATTATCCTAGAGCAATTTGGACAAGTAGATGCAATTGCAGGTGTAGCTACAGGTGCTATCCCACAAGGTGCATTGGTAGCAGAAGAGCTTAACTTGCCATTTGTTTACGTACGTGCTACCCCTAAAGATCATGGACTTGAGAATTTGATTGAAGGAGAGCTTCGCCCAGGTATGAAAGTCGTTGTGATTGAAGATTTAATTTCAACAGGCGGAAGCAGTTTGAAAGCTGTAGAAGCCATTCGTCGCGACGGATGCGAGGTTATTGGTATGGTTGCCGCATTTACATACGGTTTCCCTGTAGCTATCAAATCATTCAAAGCAGCCAAAGTAGAGTTAATTACACTAACCAACTACGAAGCGGTGCTCGATGTGGCGCTAGAGACCGAATATATTACCAAGGATGATGTGAAAACACTCAACCAATGGAGAAAAGACCCTGCAAACTGGGATGCCGGGAAATAAAGAACAACACATTCAGTGATTATAACTAAAGAGAACAGTTCAACATCTTCCCGATGTTGAACTCTTCTCTTTTATTTTACCCTATAATATATGGCACAATTCGAAAGTAAAGTCAAAAACATAGCCTACAGCCAAGAGCGTGTATATACCAAACTGGCCGACTTAAATAACTTAGCAAGTGTAAAAGAGAAGCTTGATGGACTCAAGAGCCAACTCGATGGAAAGATACAAGATATTGATTTTGATTCTGACTCTATAACGCTTACTGTACAAGGCGTAAAGGTTACCCTACGCATTATAGAGCGCGAGCCCTATAAATGCATCAAATTCGGCGGAGAGCAATCGCCCATCCCTTTGAACCTCTGGTTACAAATTGTTCCCGATGGCGCAGAGGCAGCTAAACTAAAAGTTACGCTACGAGCCGAAGTCAATATGTTTATGAAAGCAATGGTCGCTAAACCTCTTCAAGAGGGAGCCGACAAGATAGCCGATATGCTGGCACTCATTTCTTACTAATTACCCACAACTATGGCGCAAAAACTTTGGGAAAAAAGCACGCAAGTAAACCAAGCAATTGAGCAGTTTACTGTAGGACAAGATCGCCAAATGGATCTCTATTTGGCTAAACACGATGTTTTGGGCTCAATGGCTCACATAACCATGCTCGAAAGCATTGGCTTATTAACCAACGAAGAGCTGCAAAGCTTGCTAGAAGAGCTAAAAAACATCCATGCCCTGGCAGAAAAGGGAGAGTTTGTAATTGAAGAGGGAGTCGAAGATGTACACTCACAAGTCGAATTAATGCTTACCCGCAAACTAGGCGATGTAGGCAAAAAAATTCACAGCGGACGCTCACGCAATGACCAAGTATTGGTAGACCTTAAGCTATTTATTCGCACACAACTAAAAGAGGTGGTAGAAGCAACCGAAGAGTTGTTCCAAACCTTGATTGCTCAAAGCAATCGCTACAAAGAGGTTTTAATGCCAGGCTATACGCACTTGCAGATAGCTATGCCCTCATCGTTCGGACTCTGGTTTGGCGCCTATGCAGAGAGCTTGGTAGACGATATGCTCTTCCTTCAAGCAGCATTCAAAATGTGTAACCGTAACCCATTGGGTTCGGCTGCAGGATATGGCTCTTCATTCCCCCTAAACCGTACACTTACTACGGAACTTTTAGGTTTCGAGGCACTCAACTACAACGTAGTTTATGCACAAATGGGACGTGGAAAGACGGAGCGTAACTGTGCATTTGCGCTAGCTACACTTGCAGGTACACTCTCTAAACTAGCCTTTGATGCCTGCATGTTTAGCAGCCAAAACTTTGGTTTTGTGCAATTACCCGATGAATGTACCACCGGTTCTAGCATTATGCCACACAAAAAGAACCCCGATGTATTCGAGTTGACACGCGCCAAATGCAACAAGTTGCAGGCGCTTCCCCAACAGATTACACTCATCATGAACAACCTTCCTTCAGGCTATTTCCGCGATTTGCAGATTATTAAAGAGATTTTCTTACCTGCCTTCCAAGAGATCAAGGATTGTTTGGCCATGACCACCTACATCATGCAACAAATTAAGGTGAATGAGAACATTCTTGAAGATGATCGTTACCTATACATCTTTAGCGTAGAAGAGGTAAATCGCTTGGCTAGTGCAGGCGTTCCTTTCCGCGATGCCTACAAACAGGTAGGATTAGAGATTGAAGCAGGTAAGTTTACGCACGATAAGCAAGTACACCACACACACGAAGGTAGCATTGGGCAACTGTGTAACGATTCGATTACCAAACTAATGGAAGAGGTGCTAGGCGGCTTTAATTTCTCTATTATTGAAAAAGCAGAGAAAGCACTGCTTGGCAAAGCCTAAAAAAGAGCGTAAAAGTAAGAAACGCATCACGCACACGATCTTAACAGATAAAAGTCTCTAACATTGCTCCTTACAGCTCCAAATATGGAGCCGTAAGGAGCAATTCTTTTGTGATAAATAGCGCAACAACCTAAATTTGCACGATTAATTGCAAAAAAAATGCATCAGATACTTGCAAGATATAAAGAAAGCCCTTATCTTTGCACCCGTTAAATAAGCGGAAATAGCTCAGTTGGTAGAGCATAACCTTGCCAAGGTTAGGGTCGCGAGTTCGAGTCTCGTTTTCCGCTCTCTCCACAAGAGGATGCTCGAATGGTGGAATGGTAGACACGAGGGACTTAAAATCCCTTGACCTTTAGGTTGTGGGGGTTCAAGTCCCCCTTCGAGTACAAAATCAGCAATTAGAGCCTTGTAAGTTATACTTACAAGGCTCTAATTTTTTTAGATCCTCTCATCAACTACAAACAGCCTATACCCCCTTAACCTTCTCAAACAACCCTATACATCTAATAAAAAAAGCAAACAAGTCACTCTACCCTACTCAAAGTAGCATAATGATAAAAAAGAACACAAAAAGAGGATAAAAGAACGATTAAGAAATCTATATGACACAAACAATCCTTAAAATGAAAAATAATTGACCCTCAGAAGCTTTTGAATCCCATTTTTTTAGCTAGATTTGCAATCAATCAACACGCATAGCACCTCCTAAAGGGAGATGTAATTTAAAAAAAGAACATACAAATAAATTCACTTAGATAGCTCTTCTTTCGAAGAGCTATAGCTTTGTGCGATAGATTGTAACAGAAATTATAGTAGATATGGACAGTACGCTTATTGCAAATGAGCTCCTCCTAAAAGGTGGAGAAGGGAGTAGCACCCCACTTTGTACAACGAATATACTTTATGGCACCCTTGCCTTACTTCTCCTACTTCTCTTTCTACTTCTTCTTTACATCTTACAACTTCAACGTAAGGTAAAGAAGCGTAATCAACAATTAGAGATTCAACACATCGAATGCTCCAGTATTCATGCTACCTTGGGCATGATGGCTAAGAAAATAGAGACCGAAGCCTTCATGTTCGACGAAGTAAATAAAACGCATTACAAATATATCAACAACCAGTTTGTACCCACCCAACTGGTGCTTGCAGAGGTCGAAAAACAGATTCACCCCGACGATTTGGAGCAATACAAAATAGACTACCACAACGTAGTAAATGGAATAGTCGATGAGTGTATCTCTCACATACGCGTATACAATAGCGAAAAGCAGCAATATGAAGACTTTAAGAATGTGATTATGCCCATCAAGAAGCACAATGGAAAAGTTACTCGCTACGTCTACATTCAGCGCAATGAAACCGAATACAGAACTCAAATTCGGAAACAGAAAGAGCTTATTGAAAGTCTACGCATGGCAGTCAAATCGGCTCAAATCGTGCGTTGGGTAAGAGATGAGCAAAGCCACACTCTGCTACTTACCGATTCCGAAATGAATGAAAGAGCATTCTCGATAGACGAAAGTCGAGAGTTTTTTGCTACAGAAACAGATTACAACCGCTTTGAAGAGTTTCTAAATAGATTATCCGAAGAGGAGATAACCACGATTGTACTTCCTTGTAAAATGGCTGGAAGCAAGAGCTATAAACCTCATGAAATTAACGGTTTAGCCACAAAAGGGGAAAAAGGAGAGCTCATTTCGGCTTACGGTGTATCAAGAGATATATCGGAGAGTTACGAATATCAAAAAGCACTCACTGAAAAGGTAAAGCTACTCGAAACCATTGAGGAGTGTATGCCTGTAGGCATATCAATTTATGATAAACAAGGGAACCTTCGATCAAGTAATGAAGAGGCAGCCCGCTCCCTAGGTATTGACCGAAAGAGAGCACAAGCCGAAGCGCGCTCTCTCTTTCAAGATGCCGATCCCTTGGGGCCTTTCTTCTTCTCATTAAAAGCAGGAGAAAGTATTCAGATGATGGTCAATTACAACGAAATTTATGGCTACATTGAGCCGTGGGTAATTCCCGGTAAACCACACGGTGATTACTTCGATATCCGATGCACGCCCATTGTAGGCGATCATTCAGAGATCATAGGCTATCTCTCGATCTGCATCGATATGACCGAAGAGGCCAAAACAATCGAGATACTTCGTGCAGCGAAAGAGAAAGCAGAAGCATCCGAAAAGCTAAAAATGGCATTCTTGGCCAATATCAGCCACGAGATACGTACACCACTCAATGCCATTGTAGGCTTCTCAGATCTGCTCCAAACAACGGAGGATCTGGAGGAGCGGGCCCAATTTATGGAGATTATAAATACCAACAACACTCTGTTGCTTCGCCTCATAAGCGATATACTCGATCTCTCTAAACTAGAGTCGGGTACACTTGAATTAATAGAAGAGAAGTTCGATATGAGTATGGCTATTACAGAGAGCTATCACAACCTACTAGCAAGTTGCCAAAACGAGCATGTAGCACTTCTTTTGCACAATCCATACAAGAAATGCCTCGTAAAATTAGATAGAGAGAGGTGTCTGCAAATTCTACTAAATTTCCTAACCAATGCGATTAAATTCACACCCGCCGGACACATCCGAATGGGTTATGAATACAGAGAACAAGGATTGGTTCTATTCATCGAAGATAGTGGAATCGGAATTCCAGAGGATAAAACAGATAAGTTGTTCCAACACTTTGAGAAACTCGATGAGTTCTCACAAGGTGCTGGACTGGGGCTACCCATATGCAAAGCCATAACCGAAACTATGGGTGGAAGAGTAGGTGTACAAAGCACCGAAGGGAAAGGCTCTATTTTCTGGGCATGGATACCTTGTGAGGTAGAGATTGAAGCGTAAGTTTTTGGGTAGGTAGTACCTCCGCTTCAGTAGGCTTTTTGTGCGTTTCAGTTAGTTATTTCGAATAACAACAAGGACGACTCCTATATTTGCCAAAAAAAAGCAATATGTGGAGATCTTTTTTACTTCTATCATTCACTACACTTACCTTTTCATGCACCCCTTCGCAGAACCAAGAGGAGAGAAAACTGGTAGTTAAACAGGCTGTCGCTAAAACAGAAATAGAGGAGCAGATGAATCAATTTTCATTCATTTCGCAACCGCATCGTGTTACCAACCTCTCCTTCCGAGTTGGTGGCCCTGTGAAACAGTTTACAGCCTATTCAGGAAATTATTTCAAAAAGGGGGCGGTAATTGGCGAGATTGATCCGCGCGATTTTGCCATTCGCAAAGAGCGCGCCGAGGGAATTTACCTGCAAGCCAAGGCGGAGTACGAGCGCATAGAGGTACTTTACCAAAAGAACAATCTATCGGCCAGCACCTTTGACAAAGCAAAGGCAGAGTATGTAAGTGCAAAAACCGCTTACGAAACGGCCCAAAATGAGCTAGCCGATACCCGGCTTACAGCCCCGTTTAATGGCTATGTAGAGCAGGTCTTTATTGAGCAGCATCAAGATGTAAAAGCAACACAATCCATTGTCTCCTTTGTCGACATCGATCAGCTAAGAATAGAGCTCTTTGTCAGTCAAGAGATTGCACGAAGAGCAAATAGCATCGACCAAATTGAGCTCACTTTTGATGCCCTTCCCAATAAAATCTACCGCGCCAAGGTTATGGATGTATCAAAAAGTACCACCACCAACAATCTCTCTTACTTACTAACCGCTTTATTGCCCAATCCAGAGGGAACACACCTACCGGGCATGTCGGGCAAGGTATGCTTTGAATCGGAAGAGAGAGCCGCCGCTGTTACCGTTCCACAAATAGCCCTAATGCATCGTCCTACCGAAGGAGACTATGTATGGATTATTCACCCTACTTCGGGCGAAGTAAGCAAACGTAAGGTGGAGTTGGGCGAAATGCTTTCCAATGGAAATGTAGCCCTCAAACAGGGAGTGAAAGCAGGTGAGCAGGTTGCCATCAGCGGACTGCGTTTCCTTTCGAATGGCATGCAGGTAACGACCCAAAACTAAGAGAGTAAAAATGAGAAAACCTAAAACCAAAAACGAACCTAAACAAACCTCTATTTTTAGTTACCTATTCTTTTGAAAAACCTTATGTATTCTTTGATTTCTGACGAAGATTAGACAATTTCTGACAGAAATTGTTTAATTTTTGTCAGAGATTAGACAATTTCTGACAGAAATTAAACAATACCATTCGACAGGTCTAAGAATAGAAGCGGTTATCTCCTCTTTTTCAACCCTATATTTATCTTTTTCTGACTAGGTAGCTCACAAGTTGTGCTACCCCTAAAAAACAGATTCATGAAGTTTATCACCTATTTCTTACGAAACAAATCGGTTACCATACTCCTACTCACACTCATCTGTCTAGGAGGCGTATTTTCCTATATCAAGATGGGAAAACTAGAAGATGCTCCCTTCACTATTAAACAAGCCTTGGTTATCACCTCTTATCCCGGTGCATCGCCCCAAGAGGTACGCACACAGGTTACCGATGTACTGGAGGAGTCCATTCAATCCATGGGCGAACTCTACTACCTAAAAACCGAGAATCGAGCAGGACTTTCCAAAATTACCGTCTATGTAAAGAAGGAGATTCGGGCCGAACAGATGCAGCAACTTTGGGACAAACTGCGTCGGAAAGTAAACGATGTGCAGAGTAAACTCCCATCGGGAGCAGGAACATCGGTTGTAAATGACGATTTTGGCGATGTACTTGGCGTATTTTACGCCTTAACAGGCCACGGACGAAGCTACCGAGAATTGAATGAAGAGGTGAAGCTTATAAAGAACGACCTGCTAACGGTAAAAGATGTAGCAAAGGTTGAAATATATGGCATGCAAACACCCACCATTGATGTGATCCTTACACCCGCCGTACTCTCGCAAAGTGGAATTACTACGGCCGATATTGTACGTGCTTTTGAGAGTCAAAACCGCGTGGTCGATGCAGGTGCCATTGAAACTGAAGAGCTTCGCATTCGGATAGAATCTACCGGAAATTTCTACTCCCTAGATGACATTCGCAATCTAACCATTGTATCGCGATCAGGCGAACACTTTACCCTATCGGATATAGCCGAGGTAAAAGAGAGTTATAAACACCCTGTTAATAACCTGATGAAGCTAAATGGTGAACCAGCGGTAGGCATAGCCATCTCTACCGTTCCCACGGGCAATGTGGTAGATATGGCAGCCCTTGTGAAGGAGCGAATGGATACGTTTAACCAAACCCTACCCGCTGGGTATGAATTAACCCCTATATACGATCAAGGATACGAATCGGCAGTGGCCAATCAGGGGTTTATCTTGAATCTTATTATTTCGGTAGTGACAGTAGTGGTTATTCTGCTCTTCTTTATAGGCTTTAAGAATGGGCTACTGGTAGGTAGTGGTTTGGTTTTCTCCATTCTAGCTACACTAATTGTTATGCTGGCACAGGGCATTGCGTTGCAGCGCATGTCACTAGCTGCCATCATTATAGCGATGGGTATGCTTGTCGATAATGCCATTGTGGTTTCCGATTCTGCTCTTGTTAATATGCAAAAAGGCATGCGCAAGCGCCCCGCTATTCTGAAAGCCTGTTCATCGACCGCCCTACCGTTACTAGCTGCTACGGTCATTGCCATTCTAACCTTTCTTCCCATCTACTACTCGCCACACATTACGGGTGAATTACTCTCATCGTTGGTGGTTGTTATTGGGGTATCGCTCCTGTTTAGTTGGCTCTTCGCCCTCACACAAACCCCCTTCTTTATTCAAGAGTTTGTGCGCAGACCTCGCCCCGACGAGGTGAGTAGCGATCTATTTACAGGAAAACTGTTCGATCGTTTCCGCAGCTCACTCCGTTTGGTTATTCGCCACAAATATGTAACGGTAGGCAGTTTGGTACTCTTATTAATAGCCTCAGCTTGGAGCTTTAAGTTTATCCCTAAAGTGTTTGTCCCTTCGTTAGACAAAGAGTACTTCACCATCGACCTCTGGTTGCCTGAGGGAGTACGCATTGAAAAGATGGAGGAGCTAACTACGGAGATGGTAGAGTATATCAAAACATTTGAACAGACCGAGGTGGTATCGAGTTACGTAGGGCGCACACCACCCCGCTACTACCTATCGAACGTGGCATTTGGGCCTCAACCCAACTACGCACAACTACTGGTTAAATGTAAATCGTCTAAAAAGTCAAGAGAGTTACACACTTTGCTTCAAGAAACAATTCGTATACAGTTTCCCGAGCCACTTATTAAAGTAAACAAGTTCGAACTGAGCCCACTAACCGAAGCTACTATCGAAGCTCGCTTTCTGGGCCCCGAGGCTGAGGTATTAGACTCACTTACCCAAATAGCCATCGAGGTGATGCGCCAAAATTCCAAAGTAATCGATGCGCGCAACGAGTGGGGAAACATGACCCAGATGATACGCCCTATCTACGATCCCGTAAAGGCAGGCATCTTGGGCATTACGAAAACCGAGATGATGCAATCGGTTAAATCCATTACCGATGGTACTACCTTGGGGATTTATCGCGATAACGAGGATCAAGTACCTGTACTACTCAAATCGGCACAAACCGACATTTCTACCCCCGAAGCCCTAGGTAACTTTTCGGTATGGAACGGCAAGCAGTCGGCTCCACTCTCACAAGTGACCGA
The DNA here is from genome assembly GCA_051651025.1 of Phocaeicola sp. GTDB lineage: Bacteria > Bacteroidota > Bacteroidia > Bacteroidales > Bacteroidaceae > Phocaeicola. The sequence goes on along the minus strand of JBOFRN010000048.1, from coordinate 33,288 downwards.
ACGCATTGAAACCGTATGGGAGTTTCCCCAAATTAGAACCTACAACCGTCAGCTCAGCATGGCTGCTATGTGCGGTGTAAAAGAGGGAACTACCATGGCCGAAGTGCATAGTGAAATACGCCAAGAGATCGAAGCGATGAAACTGCCGGATGGATACACCTTCTTTTGGGATTCGCAGTACAAAGATCAAACCGAAGGACTTCAAGCCTTGGCCAAATTCTTCCCTCTAGCTTTTCTACTCTTGATAGTGATTCTAGTGCTCCTTTTTCGGAATTTCCGCGAGCCGCTTATCATTCTCTGTGTACTCCCCCTCTCGCTCATTGGTATTGCGATTGGATTGTTGCTAACTGGTTTTGAGTTTGGTTTCTTCCCCATTGCAGGTTGGTTAGGGTTACTGGGGATGATTATAAAGAATGTAATCGTACTGATAGACGAGATTAATGTACAGAAAAGTAATGGGGCGAACCTTATTCAAGCCATTGTCGAAGCTACAGTATCGCGTGCCCGCCCTGTACTGATGGCGGCCACCACCACCATTTTTGGGATGGTTCCCCTTCTGTTCGATGTCGCTTTTGGCGGGATGGCAGCCACCATCATCTTTGGGCTTACGTTTGCTACCGGACTCACACTCTTTGTTACGCCGGCGCTCTATGCCCTATTTTATAACGTAAAAAGCTCATCGGTATAGGTAAGAGCCCACCTTTTCTAGGCAGTTTGACTGCTTCGAGCTCAGTTTAGCAACAAGCCTGAGTTAGGGATCTATAGCACCGAATTAGTAAGAACTAAAAAGAATTACAAATGAAAAAGATAGTACTACTCTTCGCTCTCTACTGCACTGCACAAGCAGCAGGAGGACAAAACAGGAGCACCACTCTAGAGCCAACAGGGAGCTTGGAGGCGAATCGACCCTCTGTTAAAGTAGCGATGAACACGCTACTCGAACACTATCGTATGATGGCTCTAGCCTACAATCACGACTTAAAAGCAGCCGAAAAGAATATTGCTGCAAGTATCGAGTTAATTAAGTCGGCCAAAGACGATGCCAAACCCAAGCTCGATGGGAATGCCAACTTTCAGTACACGGGAAACCCAATGGAGTTGTCACTCAACCTTCCTACCTTCGAAGGGCCCCTCTCCTTTCGAGGGCAAGAGGTAGCCTACGGAGCCTCGCTCTCTCTTATGCAACCCCTCTATACGGGTGGGCGAATTCTTGAGTCAATCCGTCGTACCGAGCAACAGCACAACGTAGCACTGAATCAGAAGGATTTAATTGCAACCAGCGTATGCTTTCAAACCGATGTACAATACTGGAATACCGTGGCCAGCCGAGAGCTAGCCACCCTCTATGCCGACTTTTACCAATCAATGAGTGAACTTAAAAGCATCGTGGCCGAACGTGTAGAGGTAGGCATTACCGACCCACAGGATCTGCTGATGGTCGAGGTAAAACAGAATGATTCGCACTACCAACTGCTCCGCGCCGAGAGCAATGCCCAAACCCATGGAATGGCACTGAATTCGCTCGTAGGCATCGAGCTGCAAAAAGCGGTAGAGGTGGATAAGGTGGTAAGCCCCGTTGTCCATACACAATTCCTCTACAGCAACCTGCCCGCAACTAGAGCCGAAATCCGCCTGGCCTACGACCAAATAAACCTGGAACAAAGCGCACTGAGACTAAACGACTCGAAGTACAAGCCTCAACTCTACATCGGTGCAGAGGGAAGCTACGCATCGCCTGGATATAACTTTAAGCGAGATTTAGATCCCAACTACGCCCTCTATGCCAAGTTATCGGTACCTATCTTTCATTGGGGCAAGCGCAACAGCGACAAGCGCGCCTTCAAAAACAAGGTAGAGGTGGCACACCACAACCTAAACAAGGTAAAAGATGCAGTCGAACTAGAGGTGCAAAAAGCCGAACTAAACCTAACGCAAGCCTCCCAACGGGTAGAGCTAACCAACAGCTCGTTAGAGAAGGCCGAAGAGAATGAAGAGAAAGCAATAGAGCGCTACAACGAGGGAAAGGCTTCGATTGTAGAGGTAATCGATGCTCAAGTATACAAACAGACCGCCCAAATAAACTATGTACAAGCCAAGCTGACTGTACAACTCTACTTTGCCGAATTGCAAAAGGCTATGAATGGGTATCAACTGTAAGTGGCTGCTTGAAAGGAGGCGAGCCATGGGTCATTTAGCCCTCAGAGAGAGAGCCTCTTAGAGAAAACCAGCAACTTATTAGAAAGCAAGAAACAAAATTGAAATAAAATAGGCATATTTGTAGGAGGTAATAAGTTGAATCGAGTAAAACCTAGAAACGACAAGCCCTCTTTCTTTGGCTCTCACTTTCTTGGGTAGCCAAACCAAAGAGACGAACAAAGCAGCAGAAAAATGATTTTATAATTCTGAAACCGTGATAAAAAAGAGACCTCATATACCCAGCTACATCCTCCTCTTCTCCATTCTTGGAGTATTGGCCTATCTGTTGCTAGCAAACTCCACCAATTTAAAAGCAGCAGATGCTACGCTCCTGCACGAATTTGTGTGGGGCTACCTCTTCTTTATCGCTGCCTTCAATGCCCTAGGCTTCTTAATCATTCGCTTAAGCGAATGGATAAGCGGCTACATGATGCAGCGGTGGAAGATGCTTTTAATCTACGCCTGCGTGACTACTCTCCTGCTTACCGTAAACTACGGTTTGCTGGTACTAGCCAAACTCTTGGTCGGCATAAATGATCCCTTAATCTTCCCCAACGGAGGTGGAAGGGTACTAATCCTGCTTTGGCTACTCGAACTGATTATTGTAGGACTGCTCATGGTGAATCAATCGGTGGTACAAAACATGCAGATGCAGCAAGAGGGTGCGCGTTTGCAAAGAGAGAATGACAAGGCACGCTATGCCGCCTTGCAACGACAACTGAATCCCCATTTCCTATTCAACAACCTCAACACACTGATAGCCGAGATAGAGTACAATCCTACGAATGCCGTTCTCTTTACGCGCAACCTATCGGATGCCTATCGCTACGTACTGCAGTGTCAGGAGAAAGAGCTTATTACCATCGGCAAAGAGATAGCCTTTATGAAAGCCTACGTCTTTCTACACCAAGTACGCATAGGCGAGTACATAACAGTAAAGTGCCACATTCCTCTGAGTGAGTATGAAGCAGAGATTCCTCCACTCACCCTGCAACTACTGATAGAAAATGTCTTTAAGCACAATGTGATCTCGGAAAGCCATCCCATAGAGATAACCATCTCCCTAGTAAATAGACAGCTGGTGATAAGCAACACCCTTACCCAACCCAAACATTCGGAGAGGATAGGAACCGGACTGGAGAACCTCTCCAACCGTTGCCTATTAATGATGGGGAAAGCCATCGAGATCGAGAAAACAGAGAAAACATTCACCGTAAAGATACCTATACACCAGGAGTAAGTTATGCTAGAACACCCAAGCACCATGAACAAGATATCAGTGGTAATTATTGAAGATGAAAGACCTGCTGCTAGGCTCTTAAAGAGTGTAGTAGAGCGTATTCGCCCCGAATGGAGTGTACTTCTACTACCTGGAAGCATAGAAGGTGCAACGGAGTGGTTTGCAGAACATGCTCACCCCGACCTAATTTTGCTAGACATTCAGCTAGCCGACGGCAATTCGTTTGAGTTCTTGGAAAAGGCACAACCCCAATCGACCATTATCTTTACCACAGCCTACGATGAATATGCCATCGAAGCCTTTCGCGTAAACAGCATAGACTACATTCTTAAACCGGTACATGAAGAGCGGTTGATAGAGGCATTCGAGAAGTACGAAGCCTCGTTCCGTCGAAGTTCCACGGTGCAAGAAGCCTATCTAAACAACATTTTAGAGAGCATTTCGGCCCCTGTAACCAAGCGCTACCGTAGCCGCTTTCTCATTATAGGAGTCGATAAGTACACCATGCTACAGGTAGAAGAGGTAGCCTACTTCTACTCTGAGAATAAGATAACCACAGCAGTAACCCACAAAGGAAGGGAGCAGATGATTGACCTCCCCCTCGACAAACTGATCGAGCAACTAGACCCCAATCTCTTTTTCCGAGCCAACCGACAGTTTATTGTAGGCATTCATTGCATCAAAAAGATAGAACCCTACTTTAATAATAAGATGTGTGTATCGGTCATTCCACCTACTAAATCGATTATTACGGTGAGTAGGGAGAAAATGGGCGCTTTCAAGCTGTGGCTCAACTATTGATGCGGTAAAATAGGCTATTCAGGGAAGCTCTTAGAAGGCCTCTTTTTACGAGTTGGCTAACAACCTCGATCCTGCAATTACGTAGTTTCACCATTATACCCTGTGGGATAAGGATTTAGCGCGAGTGAAACTAAAAAAAAAGTTTTAGAAATGAAGCAAATAGCCCTCTTTTCTTCTATACCCAAACTCCCAATCACACCTATAGAGCAGTAAACTGAGCCCTTAAGCCCTAAAAGAGTCTATTATTGGCTTCATTCTCCACTCCCGTTTATATTTTCACAACTAAAAGGATAAAAGCCCAATTATTTTTCATACATTGTAACCCAAATAGGGTGATTTCTCACCCCATTTTGGTCATCTGCGTTTAACCACTCATTCGAATTGAACCAATACATTGAGAATATGAAAATAAATGCCTCTATCCCGACCCTATTAATCCCTATGCTACTGATATGTGGCATTTTAGGATTTACTGCTTGCCAAAGCGAATCCCCCCCTGAACCCACTCCAACTATTACCCCCGAATCCTTTCATTTAGAAACCGACCTCTATGAGCTTCCGCTCATTATTCACGTGCTTTATAAGGATGCCTCTGATTTGAGGCAAAATCCAAGCCGAGCCCATCTGGCAGAGGTGGTTAGGCAGGTAAACTTGTGCTTCGAAGGTAGCTATCAGAATCCATGGAACTATGAGGGAAAAAGCAGTAGCAACGGAGCCAATCTAAAAATTAACTTTACCCTAGCAGAGAGAGATACACTAGGCAATATGCTGGCCGAGGCGGGAATCAATCGAATAAATATGAAAAACGACTATCCCATTGATCCCACGGCTCTTTTAAGCGAGAGCAAGTATCAACCACTCATGTGGGACCCCAATCGCTATATCAATCTCTTCTTAGCTACCTATGCAGAAGAGTATGAGAATCTGGGAGGCATCTCTCATCTACCCTATCTTTATGAGAAGGAGCCCAATCAACTAAAGGGAGTAACCCGTTTACCTTACACCTATTTAGAAAAGAAAAATTTTGGTTTTGCATTTGGACTATCTATTAACTCCACATATCTATACCGAACGGTACAAAGCGGACGCTTCTATGAAGACAACTTCTTCCATACGGTTGTACATGAATTGGGTCACTTTGTAGGTTTACTCCATACCTTTGCCGAAGATCATGATTCGAACGAAACACTGAACTCTGCCATAGATAGCGATTTCTGCCTAGATACGAAGAGCTACAATAGACTGCAATATGAGAGTGAAAAGACAGAAGGAGTTACTGGCAATGAAGATATCAATTACATGTTTAGCCGAGTCGATGGCTATGGCCACTCATTTCTCTCAGAAAACTTTATGGATTACTACTTTGCCGGCTATCAAAACTTCACGAAGAACCAAGCCGAACGTACCCGTATCGTACTAAATTATGGATTAGCCCTACCTGGACCTAAAGCACAATCAAGAAGTGTGGTTGAAAAAGAGCATGAGGGGGTAATAGAGACTCTTCCTATCCGATTGATTAAGTAGGCTTGGGCTCACAAGAGGAGTAAGTGTAAATAAAAAAAGGCTAACAAATTGATTAATCAACTGTTAGCCTTTTCGTGGTACCCAGACCCGGGGTCGAACCGGGATGGAAGTGAATCCACTGGTGTTTGAGACCAGCGCGTCTACCGATTCCGCCATCTGGGCATCTTCTGTTTCTCGATTGTTCATCGTTTGTTTCCCGATTGCGAGTGCAAAGGTATCACTTTATTTTATACCTGCAAACTATTTCGTAGTTTTTTTTCAAAAAAAGAGTTTTTTCCCCATTTACACCCCCTATCGAGGGCAAATTACTAAAATAACCGCTATATTAGCGAAAACTTTTAACCAGAAACAAACCATGAACAACAAGAATCATTACTGCATTATTATGGGCGGAGGAATAGGAAGTCGATTTTGGCCTTTTAGCCGTACAAATCTTCCGAAGCAGTTCCTCGATTTTTTTGGAATGGGTCAAACTTTGATACAACAGACCTATGAACGGTATAAAAAAATAATTCCTCAAGATAACATTTACGTTACAACTCAAATAGGATACAAAGAGCTACTGAAAGAGCAACTGCCTGAACTTAGCGACAGCCAAATTATTGTAGAGGAGGTAAGAAAAAGCACAGCACCCTCCATTGCTCAGGCTGCTTGTTACATTAAGAAGATAAACCCCGAAGCAAATATTGTAGTTGCCCCAGCCGACCACCTTATTCTTAAAGAGGAGGCTTTTAAGGAGGCCATTCTTAAAGGGCTCGAGTTTGTAAAGAACTCCCCCCAACTGCTTACACTTGGTATTAAGCCTAGCAGACCCGAAACGGGTTATGGATACATACAGGTAGATGAACAAAAAGAAGGTGACTTCTATAAAGTAAAGACCTTTATAGAAAAACCGCAACTTGAGTTTGCAGAGGTTTTTGTTCAAAGCGATGAATTTTATTGGAACTCGGGTATCTTTTTATGGAATGTAAATACCATTCTACAAGCATTTCAAGATATAATGCCCGAAGTGCTTGAGAAAATAGAATGCCCCGATAGAGGGCTCGAAACTTGCCCGAATATCTCGATAGACTACGGCATCATGGAGAAGGCAGAGAATGTATACGTACAGCTGTGCGATTTTGGTTGGTCGGACTTAGGTACGTGGAACTCCTTGTACGAGACACTTCCTAAAGACAAAGAGCAGAATGTTATGGTAAATTGCCACACACTTTGTTACGATGCAAAGAATAACATTATAGCTGGCGATAAAGAGATGCTTATTGTGGTAGATGACTTGGATGGCTATCTAGTAGCCTCCTCGGGAAATTCACTACTTATCTGCAAGAAAGAGAACGAGGCAACGATACGCAAATATGTAAATGACGTTCGTTTAAAATTAGGCGATAAATTTGTATAGAAAAGGTTAGTATAAAAAAGAGGCTATATCGCTTATCGATATAGCCTCTTTTTTATGTAGTAATAACCACGTTAGTTCCGAAAGAAAGAGTACAAAGATAAGCCTTTCCAAGCGCTGTGTATATCAGCGGCAATTCGCTCAAACTCTTCCGAAGAGAGCGCTAACTTGGGGTTGGAGAAAAGCATATCCGATTCATTCTGAATAGGAATAAGGTGTATATGAGCATGTGGCACTTCTAAACCAATTACTGCCTGACCAATACGTTTGCAAGGGCAAACAGACTGGATAGCCTGTGCTACCTGCTTAGCGAACTGCTGAATACCAGCCAACTCTTCGCCTGTTAAGTCAAAGTAGTAATCGACCTCACGTTTAGGGATTACAAGTGTATGCCCCTTTACTAAAGGATTAATGTCAAGAAATGCATAGAAAAACTCATTTTCAGCGACCTTATAACTCGGAATTTCACCTGCTACTATTTTACTAAAGATAGTTGCCATAACACGATTAGAATGATATATTTAGAATCTCTAAACTTATTTGTCCTTGTGGGATTTTAATATCTGCCACATCACCTATTTTCTTACCCAATAACCCTTGCGCTATGGGTGTATTTACCGAAATCTTACCCTCTTTAAGATTTGCTTCACTTTCGGCTACCAGCGTATAAGTCATCTTCATACCTGTCTTCGTGTTTTTCAATTCCACTTTCGTCAAGATTTGAACATGAGTTGCAGATAGCTTAGAAGTATCAATAATCTTCGCATCGGCAATAACTGCCTTCAACTGACTAATCTTAAGTTCCAACAATCCCTGTGCTTCTTTTGCAGCATCATACTCTGCATTCTCTGACAAGTCACCCTTATCACGTGCCTCTGCTATGGCCGAAACAATTTTAGGGCGCTCAACAGACTCCAGTTGTTTCAGGTCTGCCAATAATTTATTGTAGCCTGGTTCTGACATGTAAGCCATATTTATTTCTCCTTTCTATACGAATTATAAAAATATTGTTTTTAATTCCCCTATAAACAAAAAAGAATTCCGACATCAATTACTAAATGCCGGAACCCTCTTTTATGTATGTAAATGCAAAGGTAAGCTATTCTTTTCTAATTACCAAGTAATCAAGTGTGTTAAGAAGTACAATTGCATTAATAAGGTATTTTTTTTCTAAAGTAATTTTAGAACAGCTGCTTCTATACCTGCTAAAGCATCGCCACGGAAACTAAGCTCATTTGCTCTATTAATCAAGAAGAAAGCGGGGAGATTCGTTACGTTGTACAAAGATACATACGAAGAGTAAACACCGTTGGCATCGCGCACACAAACCCAAGGTAGGTTCGAAGCCGATGTTTTCCAGAAGTGCTCATCAGCATCCAATGAAATTTGATAAATTTCTAGCCCTTTGGCAGCGTACTTGTTGTATAAATCACGCAATGCCAAGTTGTGAGCAGCCGAAGTTGAGTTTTTGTACACCGTAAAATCAAGAAGAACAACTTTGCCTTTTAAATCGGTTAGTCTACGTATATTTCCTGAAAGATCACGCAATTCAATATCAATAATCGAGGCTTCGCTAACTATCTCTTCAGAAACCTCTAGAGATTGTTCACGTGGAGTGCGCGTATTCTTCATTCCCTTAATAACCATATTGTAAAGGTTGCGAGAACGATTGGCATGTGGATAAGAGTTATTTAGACTCGTAGCTACGGCTGCAAAGCATCTTACATCTGATTTGTTGCTCAATGGATCGAAAATCATGTAGCCATTGAGTTGTTGGAACAAAGCAAAGTAGGCATACGATGTATTAGGAGCAGCAAAAATATAGTCTTGCGTTACTTTCGCTTTGAATTCACTTACTAGTTTTACAAGGCTATCTTGAGCAACCCCTGCAGGCAGTTGACTCTTGCTAAGTTGAAGTACATTTTGTTGCAGTTCAATTTGCAAAAGTACCAACTCTTTGATTTTTTTGTTATTCTCAGAGCTCTCTATTTGATAGCCGGTAGCCAAGTTTGAAGAGCTACCATTTACTACAACTGTCTCTGTAGAATCAATGGCAAAATTTACCACCTTTTGGCCCAAACGTAAACGATAGAATTCGGGAGAATCTGGACGTTTTCCAGTAAAAGCGAAACGCCCTTGGCTGCCTAACTTAACAGAGTCCATTACCACAATTCCCTCTAGGCTTGATGCCTCTAGGTAAAGGGTTTCTTTATCAGCATCACTAATTTGACCTTCTACTTTAAATTTCGGCTCACTATCGCAGGCACTCAGCCCCATAACAATCAATGCAAGCAAAGAATAGATACTTTTTTTCATTCTTTTGGTTTTAATCTAATCAGTTTTCTATGATTTTAAACATTCAATAAGATAGGCAAAGATAGAGCTTTTAACGGTTCATCAAAAATATTTAGATTGGTTCTTTGAAACGAGAAGAAAAAAAGAGCTATTGAGCTAATTTTCATCCCATTTTCATATTTAACGTAGAATAAATAGCTATCTTTGCCTGAATTTTAGACGAAATCGTATATAAAAACAATTTTATGATTAACCCAATTATCAAGACGATCGAGTTAGGTGATGGAAGAACCATTACCCTCGAAACGGGAAAGCTAGCAAAACAGGCGGATGGTTCTGTAATGCTCCGTATGGGCAACACCATGTTACTTGCGACTGTTTGTGCTGCGAAAGACGCAGTTCCCGGTACTGACTTTATGCCTCTTCAGGTAGAGTACAAAGAGAAGTATGCTTCTATTGGACGCTATCCTGGTGGTTTCAACAAGAGAGAAGGAAGAGCTTCAGACTACGAGATACTTACTTGCCGTATCGTAGACCGTGCGCTTCGCCCACTTTTCCCAGATGATTTCCATGCTGATGTATTCGTAAACATTATCCTTTACTCTTCGGATGGCGTAGATATGCCAGACGCATTGGCTGGACTTGCTGCTTCTGCTGCTTTGGCAGTTTCGGACATTCCATTCAACGGACCTATCTCTGAGGTACGTGTAGCACGCATCGACGGTCAGTTCGTTGTAAATCCTACTTTTGCTCAATTAGAAAAAGCAGACATGGATGTGATGGTAGCTGCTACCATTGATAATATCATGATGGTTGAGGGTGAAATGAAAGAGGTATCTGAGAATGACTTGCTAGAGGCTATGAAAGTAGCGCACGAAGCTATCAAGGTACATTGTAAGGTACAAATGGAACTAACTGAAGCGGTAGGTAAAACGGTAAAACGTAGCTACTGCCACGAAACACATGACGAAGAGTTGCGTGCGGCTGTGAAGGAAGCTTGCTATGAGAAAGCCTATGCTGTTGCTGCCTCTGGTAACAACAACAAGCACGAGCGTCACGATGCATTCCAAGCTATTAAAGAAGAGTTCAAAGCACAATTCACAGAAGAGGAATTGGCAGCTAAGAAAGCGCTTATTGACACATACTACCACGATGTAGAGAAAGATGCGATGCGTCGCAGCATTCTTGACGAAGGAAAACGTCTTGACGGACGTACAACTACTGAAATCCGTCCTATCTGGAGTGAAGTAGATTACCTTCCAGGTGCACACGGCTCAGCGGTATTTACACGTGGCGAAACTCAATCATTGAGTACAGTTACTTTAGGTACTAAAATGGACGAGAAAATCGTTGATGATGTACTTGATCAAACTAAACAACGTTTCTTGTTGCACTACAACTTCCCTCCATTCTCAACAGGTGAAGCTAGACCACAACGTGGTGTAGGTCGTCGTGAGATTGGTCACGGTAACTTGGCTTTCCGTGCATTAAAAGGACAACTTCCTAAAGATTACCCTTATTGTGTTCGTTTGGTTTCAGATATTCTTGAATCGAACGGTTCTTCATCTATGGCTACCGTTTGTGCGGGAACATTGGCATTGATGGATGCAGGTGTACCTATCAGTGCGCCAGTATCGGGTATTGCTATGGGATTGATTAAAAATGCTGGCGAAGAGAAATTTGCTGTTCTTTCTGATATCTTGGGTGACGAAGACCACTTGGGCGATATGGACTTTAAAGTAACAGGTACTACCAAAGGTATTACAGCTACTCAAATGGACATTAAAGTCGATGGTTTATCATTCGAAATCCTTGAAAAAGCATTGAGTCAAGCAAAAGAAGGTCGTCTTCACATCTTAGGCAAGATTGCAGAATGTATGCCTGAAGTTCGTGACGATTTGAAACCTCACGCTCCACGCATCGAAACACTAACTATTCCTAAAGAATTTATTGGTGCAGTAATCGGCCCTGGTGGTAAGATTATTCAAGGTATGCAAGAAGAAACGGGTGCTACTATCACTATCGAAGAAGCCGATGGTATGGGTAAAATCCAAGTATCTGGTACCAACAAGAGCTGCATTGATCACGCTATGCGTCTTATCAAAGGCATCGTAGCCGTTCCTGAAGTAGGCGAGGTGTACAAAGGTAAAATCCGTTCGGTAATGCCTTACGGTGCATTCGTTGAGTTCCTTCCAGGAAAAGACGGTTTGCTACACATCTCTGAAATTGACTGGAAACGTCTTGAAACAGTAGAAGAAGCTGGCTTGAAAGAGGGTGACGAGATTGAAGTTAAACTTCTTGATGTTGATCCTAAAACAGGTAAGTTCAAACTTTCTCGCAAAGTATTGTTCCCACGTCCAGAAAAGAAAGAGAACGAATCAAAGTAAACAGCAACTGTTTACCAACTATAAAAAGAGAGCGTGCAGCTAGTAAATAGCTACACGCTCTCTTTTTTTGAAAACACCAAAACAATGGGAGACGATCGTCACAGACGTACAACCCAATATTAATTATTCTCTTCGTCGTCTTCTTCGATAAAAGCACGAGAATCTAGACCGCAAAGAGGGCAACCCCAGTCATCAGGTATCTCTTCAAAACCAACTCCTGGAAGTATTCCACCTTCGGGGTCACCAACAATTGGATCATAAATCCAACCACATTTTTTACACACATATGCTTTCATACCATCCTAAGATTAAGTCTTTTAAATAGAACGCACCTTCACATTTTAAGTTCAACGAAAATATAAAAATTTAAATCATTGAAAAGATAAATAATCAATAAAAAAATCTACCTTTGTACGTTTTAGATAATAAATTGATTATAGAATAACCCGTATGGATAAATTTAGTTATGCTATTGGCTTAGGAATAGGCCAAAACTTAGTGAGCATGGGTGCTCAAGGTATTAATATTGAAGACTTTTCACAAGCAATTAAAGATGTTTTAGAGAAGAGAGAAACAGCGATATCTCACACAGAAGCACGCGAAATTGTGAATAACTATTTCCAAGAATTGGAAGCTAAAATGAGTGCAGCAGCCATTGAACAAGGTGCAGCATTTCTAGCAGAAAATGCGAAACGCCCCGAAGTAATCACTTTAGAGAGCGGATTACAATACGAAGTAATCACAGAAGGAACAGGCAAAAAACCTGCTGCTACAGATCGCGTAAAGTGTCACTACGAAGGAACATTAATTGATGGTACGTTGTTTGATTCATCGGTAAAAAGAGGCGAACCTGCTGTATTTGGCGTGAATCAAGTAATCCCAGGATGGGTAGAAGCTTTGCAGCTAATGAGCGAAGGTACCAAATGGAAACTATATATCCCCTCACAATTGGGATATGGCGCACAACAAGCAGGAGAAATGATTCCTCCACATAGCACACTTATTTTCGAAGTTGAACTAATCGAAGTATTATAATAAATAACACACTTGAAAAGAATGAAAAAAATGACATTTTTTGCTGCAATTGCTGCAGCAGCTAGCTTAGCTTCTTGTACTGCACAAGCACCCAAAGCAAATATGAAAAATGAGATTGACTCACTTTCATACATGATGGGTATGACCAACACACAAGGCTTGAAACAATATGTGGTAGGTCAACTAGGTGTAGATACTACTTACATGGCAGAATTCATGAAAGGTATTGAAGAAGGCTCGAAAGAGATTACAAAAAAAGAAGAAGCGTACATGGCTGGTTTGCAAATTGGCCAACAAGTAGGTGGAAGAATGCTTGAAGGCATTAGCCAACAAATCTTTGGTGCTGATTCTGAACTTAAGCTAGACAAAAATAACTTCCTTGCTGGTTTCATTGCTGCAGTAGCAGAAAAAGGAACAGCTGTTACTATGGAAGATGCACAAGCATACGTACAATTGCACTCTGAAACAATTAAAGAGAAAGCTTTGGAAGCTCAATATGGCGAAAACAAAGCAGCTGGAACAGCTTTCTTAGCTGAGAATGCAAAGAAAGAAGGTGTAGTAACAACAGAAAGTGGCTTGCAATATAAAGTTATCAAAGCAGGTAAAGGCGAAGTTCCTACTGCAGATTCTAAAGTAAAAGTACACTACAAAGGTACTTTACTTGATGGTACTGAGTTTGATAGCTCATACAGCCGTAACGAGCCAACTTCATTCCGTGCAAACCAAGTAATCAAAGGATGGACAGAAGCATTGACTATGATGCCTGTTGGCTCTAAATGGGAGCTTTACATTCCTCAAGATCTAGCTTATGGTGCACGTGATGCAGGTCAAATCAAGCCTTTCTCTACCTTGGTATTCGAAGTAGAATTGCTTGAAATTGAAAAATAAGAAATACTAAATCTTATATAAAAAAAGGTGGTAATACATATGTATCACCACCTTTTTTTATCGTGGTTTCAGCCCTACAAATTGGCTGCAGATTCAAGGATAATAGCCTCGCCACTCCCTTTCGTTATGTGACGAACAATCACTTCGGGTAGATCCTCTGATTCAATGTTGCATGAGAAAGCAACTGCAGACTGTCCCTGATTTAGTTCAGCCTTTCCTTGGGGAATTATCTCTTTTATAACCCTATAGTTCTTATCAGTTAACTGGGCTTTCCCATCGAATGTATAAAGAAGGTATTGGCTACTCGAAATTTCGCAAGGAAATTTGATAACTCCCTTGGGTGTAGAGAAAGAGGGATCACTGATTGTACCATCACCTTGTACTTGCAGGCGAATAGCATAACTACCTCCGTAGGGAGTCTCCCAGGACCAATCTGCGCCTCCGGGCTGGCCGGGTTGCATCTCTGAAAGATTGCAACGATAGTGTTTGGATATGGAGAGTGGATAAAGCGTATAATTGGTATCTGTTATCTTCTCAAGATGCCACTCGGTCTCAGGATCTCTCAATCTCATTTTTTGCTCTTCCGTAAATGCTTCTAGAAAGCGTAAACGGTCCCAATTCTTAATTGCCTCAAGCAACGTGTCTATTTGACCATGCTGTTCTAGCGTACGGGTTCTAATAGTCATTGCATAGCCTGCATCAAATCCAGCAGCTGTAGCCAATGCCCACTCCAAATCTTCTAAACTTGAACACTCAAAATTACGTTCAGCCAAACGGATTAGAAACCATCCAAGCATACGCGGCAATAAGTTTCGATGAAAAAATGCTTGATTCTTAATTCGATTTTCAACCTGCCCCTTACGCATGGCTTCACCCCAAGGCTCCCCCCAATTCATACGTGTATGTATATGCCACATGTAATGTGCCAAACGACTTGCATCATTCAGCACCTCTTTGTTAAGCTTGGTATAGAATCGATTAATAAATCGTGCCGTAGAATACTCATCGTGACCAGTATACATACAACCTTCCAGCCCATCGAACGAGATCATATTAATACCAGTTTTGTTGACAATCTCTGCAAGCCTATCCGCATAGGTATCCTGTAGTTCTAAATCAGGGAAGAAGGTCTTGTAGGGATAATCCCATAATTTATAAAGAGGAGATTTTGAAGGATGTGCAGTAGCTTTCGTGCCAAATACCCCACGGATACAATTTGTAAGTACATAGTCATTTTGCTCTTTTCGAACCTCGCCGAAAGTGATAAGCTCATCGTCAATATGAAGCCCATTGAGCGTTAGTGGCATTTCGAAGAGTTCAGACTCTTTTATGCGAATTTCTGTTTGCGTGGCATCGATATCCTCTAGAAGGGTCAAAACACCCTGCTTAAGCAAATTCTTTGAAGGAGTTGGCGTAACATAAGCATCATTGGTTGTTGTAAAATTTGACAACGTATGCACTCCTACATCGATTCCTTTCGACTTCGCCCGATCTACCATTTTTTTAACTCCCTCATCGCCCAACTTGGAAACTTTTGAATCCCATTTAAAATGCCCCCAATCGGAGAAAGGCCCTTCGTGATAGATTAAAGAGAAACCCGCCTTAGAGGCTTTATCTACTACGTAATCAAAATTCTCTTCCGTAAAGTTAGTAATCAAATAAGAGTTCATGGACTTCCGAGAGATTTTGGCCCACTCACCCTCTATAAGTGGGTGAGGAAGGCCCTGCTCAAGCTCTATTTGGCCAATCCGCTCCAAAACATGGGCTTGCATAGTGCCAAAAAGAGCAATCTTACTTCCGGTAATAAGAGCCTCCTCTCCTTTTACTGGTAGCACCAAAGAGTTCTTAATTTGATGCACTTGACGATACTCGGTATGGGTACGTTTACGGCAGGATAGTTGAAAATAGCAGCTATTTTCAGATTTAACAGCAGCCAATCGGTAGTAAGGAACACTCTCGACAGAGAGATCTGCCGACTCGCCTACATACCCATATTGATCTTGTATAACCTCTCGATACTCCGTCGGAATTCCTGGTATTGTTTTGGGATTCAGCGATTGCATACCAAAGGATAACCCTTTGCCTTGAGCCACTCCTATAATATCGCCCACAACCTCATTGATTGATACCCCCAAAGGTCCATAGGTAATAAAATCATAATTTTCTGCAATCTCTAACACCTCAAACGTAATACAGACCTCACTCTGTACTACTCGAAGAGCGATTGCTCCTCCATCCTCCATCTGAAAGTGAAGAATATCCTTGGCTAATTTAACTCGCTTGGGTGAAATTAATTCTCCTTTTACTCCCGCAGTAATAACAGGGAATTGCCCTAGTTGCAAAATATCCTGACCAAGAATTTTTATGGAGGAGTAACAACCTGCATCCGATAGATTAATCTCGGTATCAGCAGTGGTGAAAGTGATGTTTTGTGACATCAGCTTACTTAATGGGAGCATACATAGTAGAGTAAAAAAGGCTCCGATAGTCTTCATTCGCTTCATTTTTAATAGGTATTTCATTGGTATTAGTTAGATTTAAAAAGGGAGTGAATACTTTCACTCTATACTGACAAAAATAGAAAAAAGGGAAGAATATACATAGTAAATTAAGAGTCAATATACCTTTAGACAAATCCAAAATCATCGACTGTTTCGTTTAAACTAAGCACTTTCTCCCTTAATCAAAGGCGAATCAATCTTATGTTAAAGTAAACAACTAGAAATTACTCTAATTAATAGAATTCAACAAAAGTTGCTGTACCTCTCGAGCCACTTCAATAGCATCGGTTATTGGAACGGTTTCATAACATTTATCGGCTGTAATCCAGGAGTTCTCCATATCATAGTAATCAATTTCTGGCAATGTTTTTTTGGCAATAATGTAGTCAAAGAAATACGTCCAACGTTCATAGTATACATCTCTGAGCAAACCGCTCCATTCCCTATGAGAGTAGTCACGTAAACCTCCTTCATTGGCTGCATATCGATTTCCCCAAGTCGTAATTAAACGTGCAGCGGCATTCCTATAATAAGGAATTTCTGAGCTATTCGCAGCCATTTTCTGGGCAGATTCTAACCAAGTACCTACCATAAATGAACTATGTGCAGAAGTAATTCTATCCTGAAGAAGAATCAGATGAAGAAAATCAGTAGCATGTTTCTCAAATTGTATGAAATCTCCCTTTTCAAAAGCGACTTGTAACAGAGGCAAAGTTTGATTTCCTCTGTTGGCTATAATCTGACGAGATAGATCAACCAAATCATATCGAAAATTCTCGGATGTTTGATATTTGTCAGCAACCTCGACCATCCAGCCAAGTGCTTTTTCTAACTCTTTAGGTTCGTAATATAACTGAGCTGTAGCCCAACTAGATACCCTGTCGACCTTCAAGGAAGGTTTTGCACAAAGTACCGATTCGGTTGTTCCCTCTTGCGTAGCTAGGTAAGGAGGCATATATACCGTATTTGACAAAACACGCCACACTTCGGCAAGTTGAGGTGAAGAGGCCCCATAACGCGCCGAGATCCAAGTTTCAAGCCACTCTTCTTTGGTGAATTTCTGCGTGCGCCAAGGAAGTTCGAATAGCAATTCATACATAACCGGATTATTTTCAATCCCCTCAGGAGTTGCTCCTACCCCTACTAAGGTTTGCCCCTGCTTACTCTCTTTCGCCAAATAATAACCGTCAATGAGTCGATCCATTTTTCCATACATACCTGTATTTCCACCAAAGTTTAATAACATACAATAGATCCAATTATGCTTTCCAAAACCTTCTTGGCGATACCAAGTAGATTGTGGATCGCCCCATTGTGGCCGCGATTCACTAAACAGATCAAGCACTAAAACATCTCCCGCTGGAACTACATCAATCATTTTTTGATAAGGAGTACTTTGCCAACTTTGAACTACCCAAACAGCACAATCATTGGCCTGCTTCATTGCCCCATAAATAGCTTTACCAGCAGCTTCTAAATCAACACCAGAAGTCGATCCTCCTTCATGAAAGGGATCAATAGAATAGTAATTTGCTTCACCATAAAGCTTGGTTAACTCTTGGTAATAAGTGGTAGCAATTTCTGAAAATCGACTATCCTCAGGCTGCAGAAAAGCAGGTCGTGGATAGCCACACCAAAGACCAGGATCTTGAATATTTAAGCCCAATCGATCCTGTGCATTGCGAGGAATCATTCCTCCATAGCCAGGAAGTACAGGCTCAATTCCCCATTGTTTGTAACGACTTATGATTTTCTTTTGCAACATCTCCTCGTGTTCAAAATAGGAGTCAAGCACCTGTTCATCAGAACCTTCTAAATTATTCATAAGCCACCAAGCTTGGTGAGCAGGACTGGCAATAAAGGCTGTAGCCTCATTCTTATCATAACCAAGTGCGATTAATGTATTTCGCCAAACTACACTCGTACCAGTAATAGCTAGTGGTAGATTGATACCATGCATAGCCATAAAATCAATTTCTTGCTCCCAGCGTTTCCAATCCCAAAAAGCCATTGAATAAGAAAAGGTACAGTAATTAAAATAAAAGCGTACAAGTTGTTTCGTAGCATGTCGCTCACGAGTTGTTACTCGAGGCAAGCAATCTAATGAGTGGTTAAAGCTATTCCAGGATAGATGTATACCTGCATGATACTTTAGATACCAGTTCAAACCCGTAGCAAGGCTTACATTGTTATTACCACTGATCCATATTTTATCATTCTTTTGATCAATTACAAAATAGTCTTCATCCCCTTGGTTGGAAGTTATTTCAAATAGAAATCTGTTCGAGGCACCTTGCTGAATCCTTTCAACCAGTTCATAGACTGGTTTTTGTGCTTGTACGAGAGAATAGATGCCTCCCAATGAAAGTAAGAGCAAAAGTAGTTTTCTTGTCATTGTTTTTAATCTTATTGATTAATTAATTGAATTGCTTCACCTGCTTTTCCCTTTATTGTAATAAGTTTTCCTACTGTAGAAAGAACCTCACCCCCCTTAATTATAAACTGAGAGGATGTAAAGGGATTCTCCAGAACGAATTTACCGTCAACTTGTGGATTAATCAATACATTCTGAACCTTACCCTCTCGTTTCTCAGCAGAAATTAAAAGGGCACCTTGTGCTCGAAGATCCTTAAAGGATACCTCTCTCCACGAGGAAGGTAGAGCTGGAAAAAGTCGAATAACCCCTGTATGACTCTGCAGTAATAATTCTTGAACACCTGCTGCAAATGCAAAGTTACCCTCCAAAGTAAAGGGTTTGTAAACAAAATCACTCTTACCTGTTCCCGATTGATCACCATTCACATGGAAACCATTACGCAAAACAAAACAAGAAGCAAAGGTTTCAAGAGCCTCAGCTGCTCCTTCACCATCCAACGCTCTAGCCTTCATGTTAGCCAACCAGCTGAAGGAGTAGCCCACCCAGGCATTACTACCTAATCTATCGATGGTAGAAATCGTGTTATTCACAATCTGTTTCCCTTTTTCCGATGTAGTTACATCAAAAATAGAAAGAGGCATAATAGCCATTGCATTCGAAAGGTGTCTGTGCGATTCGTTGTAAGGGAAACCTTTGGCAAAAGTTAGTGCCCCATTTTCATCGAGATCAAACTCAGGAAGTTCGTCTCTGAGTGATGCCCAATGGATGGATTCCTCAGGTACATGAACTGCTGTGGCCACTTTACTTGCCATATCGAAAGCATTCCAAATAAGGGCTAAATCGTAGTTCGTCATGGTTCGGAACCATGCTTTAGGCGAATTATGGTATATTTCGGGAGAGGAGCTGATGGGTAATACGCGTTCTCCGTTTTCATTTAAGAAAGTTATATTCTCAAGGAATTTCGCAACCTCACTCAGATAGGGATAACAACGCTCTTTTAGGAAAAGAGAATCCATCGTAAACCTCCAGTGGAGATAAAAATGTTGCGCTAACCAAGCTGAAGTGGTTGGAGACATAGCATACTGTATCCATCCACCCATAGGATTTCCCGTCAAGGTAGCAACCCCTGGTACATTTAACCCATCGACCTCAAAATATTGTTTCGTATAGCTTCGGTTACTCTCTCTCTGATCCCAGAGTGTATTTACAAAACTCATTCCTACCTCACAAATATTGCCTGCATAGATAGGCCAATAACTTAATTGTGTATTTAAATCATGGTGCACATCACCCTTCCAAGGGGGTAGCAAACCGTTATCGGCTGTCCATACACTTTGAAGAGGAATAATGTAAGAGTCTTGACGCGAAGAGCAACCAAACTTATACATCTCGTTATAGTACTGTTTCTCGATTAATTTATTAGGCAGAGAAATGGATGAACTTAACCAGTAATTTTTCCACCAGTTAGCATGGGTACTATAATCCTTGTAAATTCCATCTTTCATTGATTGTGAGACATGCTCTTGAGCTCCTAATTTCTTACCAACAGCTGCCAAAGATTTCTTATCAGAAAGTGAAGAGGTTATAGACCAGACCCCTGTAAGTGTACCTTCACTAAACTGATACTGAACCACCACATCATAATAATCGTTACCATATCCTTTCTGGTGATAACGAATGGTATTTCCCTCATGCGTAACAGCACCTTGGATATATTCCAAGCGTCGCAAGTCTTGTCCAGTTACAGGGTCTTGCCACTCTGCCGCTTGCGAAGATTGATACTTAGGCGCCAACAATTCAGGAATTAGCTCCTTGGTTACTCCTTCAAACATAAACCAACCCACGGGTTTAGTAGCATGAGTAAAACAGTTAAATTCTACCCCACAATCCCATGTTATTTTAAGTAAAGCCTCGTTGATAATGAGTCTATTCTCAGAGATAACACCAAAAGGTTTCGTATTGAATTCAATGGCGGCACCTGGTATTTTAGAGGGTGCTGGTAGCCTATCATAAGGCTCATCGAATTTCTTCTGTACATTGTAATAGGTACCTTTATCGAGTTGCTCTTGTACCCACTTAAAGCGGTAGTTATCCCCACTGAGACTATCAATAGGGCGCAAATCCCATAAATCTATACGGTCTATGGCAATTCTAAGCTTCCCCTCATTTTCCCAAACATTTGCCCCAATAAAAGCATTACCTAAAGGCATTCCCTCATCCCAGCTCTGAGCTAAATCAGGAAACACTAAATCATTCTCACCAGGAGCAACTTGCAAACTATTCGTAGGTGTACAAGCTATACCAAAGAGTAGTACGGAGCTTAACACTAAACTTGAAAATTTCATTTTGTATCTTATTTTAAATCTATTACTGTGAACTATCATCTTCATGTATCACAACCCGAAAGCCCACATTAAATAACGGCTGATAGTCTCGATAACCTATGCGGAAAGAAGATGTACCCTTATGAGGACGATCATACCAGGAACCTCCTCGAACTACACGTTTAACTCCTTCCTTCTTAGTATTATTTGCTTGAACATCATCGTAAGGATAGGGTAAATATTCAGACCGAGTCCATTCGGCTACATTCCCATTCATATCAAATATTTCCCAAGCATTGGGACGATAATTGCCAACTGGAGTCGACACAAAGCCTCGATCATCAAAAAGTGTATCACGTGGTATCCAGTCATCATAACGATTCGGATTATCAATTACACGCCAACTTTCATAAAACTTATAAGCTGTACATGCTGCGAACTCTTTAAGCGTTTGATCACCTAGATTCGCATACTTGGTATAGTCAACACCTATATCACCAAATGGATAGGCTGTAGCAGAACCTGAGCGAGCTGCCCACTCCCATTCCATCTCTGAAGGCAGTGTAACCTTGAGACCAGTCTTCTCACTGAGCCATTCACAAAATGCCATTGCTTGAAACCAAGAGATACGCACAACGGGCTGTTTACCCTCATTGAGTGGATAGCCAATACGACCAAACTGATAACCATGCCTATGTTCTGTTCGCGAATCGTGCAAAGAATCAAAAAGAGCATACTGTTCATTGGTTATCTCGAATTGTCCTATCCAAAAAGCTTTAGTAATGTTCTGACGACTAATAGGATGTTCCCCACTACGTTCACTTCCCATATGATACTCACCAGTTGGTATTTTTACTAAATCGAGTTTTACATCACCACCTAAATCAAGACTCTTATGATAGTGAGACAACCCCACCTGATCATTGGCTGAGTAGTTATTAATTTCTTCACCCCTATAGCGAGGCCATCCTTCAATAGCAGAAGTATCTCCCAATCCAGATTTAAGATAAGGTGGCTTAATAAATTCAATTTCACCAAGATCAGGAGCAATAACTTCTACATCTTTATGCTTGTATCCCAATAGGCTGGCATATTGTTCCTTCAGTTTAATATATGGCTCTACCTTATCATAGGTCGCAATATCACTACGACGCCCAAAGTAAGGAGCATTGAAATCAATCCACATAGCAAGTAATTCTATCTCCTTCTGGTTTAATTTGACTCCAAAATGCCCTTGGTTCAATATTTGAAAAAGCTCAGTTTGATCAGCATGAACATCCATTGGCGTAAGCATAGCCATATCACTTTCAATACCTGGACGGCGAACGTATCGCTGAAGCTGATAGTAAGATTCTGTAAATTTCCCCCCATAGTGAGTTCCTGCCCTACCACTTATGGCAGAGCTCCAGTCTGTGAGTTTTACTCCCTTTTTAAAAAGTGGACGTTCTTTTTGTGTACCATCGTGGCATCCCACACAATTACGATCTAAAATGGGTTGTATTTCTCGTTCAAAACTTAATCCTCGTTCCTCACCATACATTTGTTTCATTTTAGCAGGTGCTTTCTTAAATGCCGCAGTCATTCGAGGTGGTACCCCTGCACTACGTTCTTCATGGCAGCCTGTACAAGATACAAATTCACCAGGCATAGCTGTAAACCAACTACGCATTACTTGAAGGGCTTTACCCTCCGAATCAAGTGGTTGTAGAAAAATAGGCGTATTAGCAGGTATTACACACATTACACTTCCATCCTCTTCTACATCTACCTCACCAAAGATTCGCTTAATATCCCAAGGACCATCAAGTCCAATCGTACCAAGAAGCCCTCCTTGCATTCTAGGACTAAAATCAAAACCTCCAATGCGCATTTTCTTCACTTCACCACGGGGGATACCTTTCAATCCCTCACCAAAATAAACATCTTGAATAAACATAGTGGCTGAATCAGAAGCAAGTTGTAAAGCAGATGGAATGGAGTAAGGTACTTTAGTAGGTTGAATGATCTTAGGTTCTAATAAAGCTTGCCCTTCTGCTTGAGCAATTAAAGTCATATTATTATAGATATCAACCAAGTAAACTCCCCACAATGAAGAAGAATTTTGCTTCATAGAGACTAAAAAGTATTTATCGCTCAAGGGAAATGGGTGTAGAAATTGGGGCCAGATTCCATCATTCTGTCTATCTCTTACTATAGGTTCTACTTTCCGATCACGATGGGGAATCTCTGTAACTACCCCATTAGCCTCCTTATCGCCTTTTTGTGGATCGAATATCATTAACATACCACTGCGAGAAATACTATGATGCCCAGATACTGTTGCAACAAAGCGTCCATTTCCACTAGGAATGGGCCTTGCATCGAACAATGAAGTAGGGAAATAGGAACCACTTCCATAATAAGCTCGCTGCAGCGAGCCATCGGGATTCATTGTAAAAAGTATACGAGAGTTTGAGTGAGGTAGGTCAGCATATTCCCAACGAGTATACATAATCTGCCCATTTTCCATTAAAGTAGGCCCCCAATTTGAATCTTGATCAAAAGTTAGCTGGCGCGACTTACCTGTTTGTGGATCATATTGAAACAAACCACACATCTTATTTTCACCATTGGTACATGGCAAACCTAGAAAAGTCGCAGTCGAGCAAAATATAATCTTACCATCGGGGGTATAGCAAGCATCAAAGCTATCGAAATCTCTATACTCTTCAGGAGTTACCTGGTGTGACTGACCTGTAAGCAAGTTATATTCAAAAATGTGCCATTTTCCATTCGTTCCAATTGAAGAATAAAGGAATTTTTCACCCGAAAAGTGAGGTTCTACATCAGTTAGAATAGTTCCATTTGGAGTAGATAATACAGGTACTACTTTAGCTTTATCTATATTGTAGCTAATGATTTTATTATTCCACCCACTCGCCGGATTGTGTATCTCTGAATTATTTTGAAAATTGGATGGAGCTAATCCAATGTTTCCGCTTAGCGCCTTACGAGCATTGTCAATGGTGCGCTCAATCATATAAATGGGCTTATCCTTAATGAGCGGATTTTGGAGAAGAACATAATCAAGTGTAGACAATAAGGCCTCTACATCAGAGATAGCCCGTTTATCGCCCTCTTTGATTTTTCGACAAAGTTCTTCACGCTGCGTGATTACTTTTTGCAATGCAGGTTGCCATTCATCAGAGATTTTTAGTTCTTTCCAAGTTGTCTGCATCTCCTCAACAGCCATGCGATAAGCAAGGGAATCTACATTCCTTAATCGTTGAATAAGATCATTACTTCTAGGAGTTGCAAAGGTTGCAGCAGAAAGAAGAAAGGTAAAAACAGTTAGAATCATTTTCTTCATGCCATCTAGTATTATTTAAGGTTAATTCTTATTTTATTAAATCGAAAGAGGATATATTGTGAATATTGTCATTTGGAGGTAAAGTCGAAACAAGCTCTCCTTCAGGAGTTATTACAAAAAGCTTGGGTTGTGATTTATCCTTGGTATGGCCATTCCAGTTTGCAACCATTAAATGACCATTAGAGAGCTCTTGAACTTCGGCTACAAAGAGCATCTTAACACCAAATTTCTCTAGCTTTGAATTTGTTATTTCACTTATAATTTCCCATTTCTTTACATCAATAGCCACTATTTTAGAGCCATCACCACAAGCGACCCACCATACATCTTTCTTGAAAGATTGAGAAATGGAGAATGGAGTCCCTCCTACCTTAAGGCCTCTTTTCACATAACCTTTCTTATCTAAACAAAGAATCTCTCCAGTAGCCATGATAGGTACTAGATAGTTGTTCTTTCCCCATTTAGCCACGTGTCTTATCTGGTCATGCACCGAGGTATCACCTATTTTAATCTCTATCTTCTCTTTGACAACTCCTTGGCGATCCAAATAGATTAGTATCGGTGTTTCAGGTGCACACATAGCAACCAGATAACCGCCACTCACTTTACGAGCCGAATAAAGTTCGAATCCTTCAGGAGCTTTGTAATCCCAAAGGGTCTTCCCTTTCTCAGTAATCATTCGTGCACCCTGCCTATAAGCATATAGAATTCCCTCTCGGTATATTTTAATATCATTGCAATCTTCGGGTACAGGTGCCTCTCTTCTCCATAAAATTTGACCACTTTGATAATCTGCTCGGGCAATAAACTTGTTGCCACAACCAGCTAAATAAAACTGATTAACCTCTTGGGCATATGAGCTCTGGCAAATCAAGATGAGGGTGAATAAGTAAATTAACCGTGTCATAACTCTTTTTTTCTTTTCGTGTAACCTAGTTTTTCAGATAATTCACCACACTCCTCAATCAGGATGTCTCGAATCTCCTCCATTAGTCCCCCTTCAAAACGAGCAGATGGCCCCGATACCCAAATAGCACCTACAACCTGATTGTCATAATTAAGTAAAGGAACACCTACACATACAACTCCAAGTAACGACTCTTCATTATCAATGGCATACCCCTGTAGCTTAACCTTCTCAAGTTCATTTAAAAATGCCCTACGTGAAGTTATAGTAGTATGAGTATAACGTTCAAAATTCATTCTTCCCAAGTAGTGTTCACGTAAAGAGTCATCTACATAAGCCAAAATTGCTTTTCCACCAGCCGAACTATGAAGCTCGAATGTAGAGCCTGGAGTAACTACAAATTTAAAAGGATAAAGTCCAAGCGATTGCTCTACAAAAATCCCCTTTTCTTGGCCTAATACGCCAAAGAAAACACTCTCCTTCACTCTATCTCTAAGCCTTCTTAGCGTTGGAATAACCTTATCTTTCACATCGAATTCACCCAGAGTTTGGTAAGCCATTTGTAGAATTTTCCGAGAAGGCCTATAGCTTTTCTCTCGATCATTATACTCCACATAGCCCATACGAACCAAAGTTGCAAATATTCGGAAAGCCATAGTTGTAGTTATTTGAAGCTCTGAAGTAACCTCTTTAAGAGTCATCCAATCACCCTTTGACGTTAATAGTTCAAGTATCTGAAGCCCTTTTTCAAGCCCTGGCACATTATATTCTTCGTTCATTAAATACCTATTTAGCAATTAAATACAGATTATTATTTTATATATAAAATTCATTTTCACAAATGTAGTGGGAATTATTTTAATATACAAAGGAAGGCTCTTAAATTGTTAATAAAATACGAAAAGCTATATCCCAACTAAAAAAAACGCAAGTATACCTCTCACTCAAGTCGAAAAAAGAGAGGTAAACTTGCGAAACATTATTAAATATGACAAGAATCTACTCTATTGAGTCATCGGTCGACATAGAGGGTGGAGGTGTTTGAATTCCCCAAGTTTTATTAGGAGTATCACCCATGCTTAATGAAAGTTTACCTCCTTGCTTAATTGATGAGAAATCAAACCAACAATTCTCAAGCGATTTCCCATTCAAAGTGGCACTTTGTACATAGTAATTCGAGGGGGCATTGCCTGTAGTTTCAATGATAAACTCTTTGCAACACTCCCTATTTAAAACTCATGTAAATATGCAAATCCTTCAATCGAAGTGTGTGGAGAGTCGCAACCAGTGGATATCCATGATTCCAGATTATCACAACTATTGGTGCAAGTAGAAGCTTAGCCATACCAAAAGGAAATAGAGCGGGTCTATAAAAAACAATAGCAGTACGTTGAAGCAATCTATACATCTACTAGTTTGATAGAAAGTTCTCCGTTTCCAGTATTATAGAAGCCAACACTAGAGTGGTAAGAAAAGGTAGAAGAAAGCCTTAATCCGTTTTGTATCAGCTACATTTAAAAGAGAGATAACAGGTTCACTCTATAATAAAAAAAGAGGACAAAGGGCTGAATACCATCTATTCAGCCCTTTATTTCCCATTTGCATTAACAGAATGGGTCACTTAGAATTAATCTATATCCCACCAAACTCGTCCAAATTCATCCGTATTCTCACCAAAATTGGACTCTTTCTTCATATCATCGATTCTCTTAACTTGATTAGCATAATTGGCTGTACCCTCTAATGGATATGAAAAACGCATACGTCGGGGAACTCGCTGCACAGTACCTTGTACTGAACACTGCTCCCATTGAATGATATTTCCTTCATTAGCGTTTGGATAGCCCGTACGTTTATATAACGACCAAGCTTCTAGAGAATTCTTAAAATTGGTCACGTAACTCTGTGCATATATTTGTTCTAATCCCTTACTATCATTCCATTTAATACCTTCTTGCTGCAAGAAAGTATCAATCTCATCTTGAGTTATCTCTTGATAATTTACCAAATCACAGTAACGGCCAATCTTACTCCACTCTTTTAATGAAGCCACAACACCGTCAGTATACCAATTTTCAGCAGATTTACCACCATTCACCCCTAACAGGCTAAATTCGGCTGCTAAGAAACAAAATTCAGCATAAGTAATATTGGGGAACCAGCTTCCGCCACCGCCACCGTTATAATTACCGGAAAACACCCTCACCTGTGGACGATTAACAGGCTGCATATTGATTGCTCTATTGCTTGGATCAAGCGTATTTCTTGCATATTTTACAACCTCAGCAGGATCTGTCAAGTTATCGAAGCTAGCTGTACCACCTACCCAACGACCTAGATCTGTTGGAATTTTATTTGCTGAATTCTGAGTATTCCACTCATTCAGATTCTCTTCAGTCAATTCATTCTCAATATAAAACATCCGTTTACGTGGATCATTATATCCATTTAAATATGCCATAAATGAATTTGAAGGACGAATCAGATCATTAATCGATTGTAGGTCACCATTATTTGTATATCGCCCTTCTAACCAAAAAATAAAAGAGTCATCAATTGAGCTCGGAAGATCATTAGACTGAGACAAAACCTCAGATGCTATTTGTAATGCCTTACTTTTATCTCTCTTAAGATATCTAGAAGCAATTCTTAAACGCAATGCATTTGCCGTTTTAATCCATTTTGAGACATCACCATCAAATGCTAAATCGTAGCCAGACATTGACTTCTGGTTGGTATTAGACTTAAATTTAGCAACTGCATCCTTTAGTTCTCCATCCCAGATCTCATACAACTCTTGTTGAGTATCAAAACTTGGTTCATCAATATCACCTCCCGAACGTAAAGCCCATCCTTCGGTGTAAGCTAAAGAGCCATGCGAGTCAGAAGTAGCAATACCTTGATATATTAAAGTAACCCTTGCAGCTTCTATGACATTAGAGTATTGAGAACGTTCTGATTCAGGTACGACCGTATTAACACAGTACTCCATATGTTTCATATAGGATCCTGTATTAAGAAAACAAAGCCTATATCGTTGCTCAAAAATGTTACTATTGAAATAAGTAAAGGTCGTAGCTGTATTTCCTATTATACGGCAACCATATTGCAGCCAGCGCATTTGAGCACAATAATAATCATAATACCATTCCCAAGAGCTTGAGCGTGTATTTGTTTGCACATTATAGAGGAACCGCTCGGGTTCAACGTCATAAATGGTTTCGATATTTGAATTAATATCCACAAATTCATTGGTACAACTATTCAAAATAGGCAATGACAACCCTAGCATAATTCCTATAATATTTCTTTTCATTTTCATCTTAGTTTTTTTTTAGAATGCTACATTAACATTAAATCCAAAGGTACGTGAATAAGCAGGACCACCACCTTCAACAAATGCAGTACTACGGTTTGAAGGCAAACCTTCAGGGTGGATATTATCAGGTAAGCTATTATATAGATAGCCCAAGTTACGTGC
This sequence comes from Phocaeicola sp., assembly GCA_051651025.1. Taxonomy (GTDB): domain Bacteria; phylum Bacteroidota; class Bacteroidia; order Bacteroidales; family Bacteroidaceae; genus Phocaeicola. The sequence continues at coordinate 4,587 of JBOFRN010000048.1, read as the reverse complement.
TGAAAAGCTTAACGCAACATTTTGAAGGTGAGCTTTTCGATACCAATCCCTAGGTAAATCCCATCGAATAGAAATTTCTCTTAATGCTACCCATGAGCATTCCATTATTGAAGCTTCACGTATTCCTGTACCCCAACTATATAAATTATTGTAATAGTTTGAAGCTGATATAGGCTCTACCAAACCTTTCTCATAAGCAGCCTGATATGACATTCCACTTACATCCACATTCTTGATTACAATACCTTTATCAAATACACCATCTGGTATCATACCATCGTAAACTGTACGACCATCTGCTAAAGTGCGCTTTAATCCTCCTAGCTCTTCTGTACGTCCATACAAAGACCCTTTAAGTGTACCAGAATACATTCCGTAATTATAGCTCAACGATGCAATATCACCTCCAAATCTAGCATCAATCACAGCTGATAAAGAGACATTTTTATAACTTAGAGATGTTGAAAGACCACCTAACATATCAGGTTGTAAGCTTCCAACCTTCTCAGCATACCCACTTCTTTTCCAACCACCTTCTTGATTTAAAAGCTTCTGCCCATTGTCATCACGAGCAAATGAATAAGCGGTATAAATATCACCATAAGCTCCACCAACAGTTGCATAGGCAGTAACATCAAATCCGCCCCCCTCAATATTATATCGATCTAAACCGTCTGTCAATGAAATAATTTTATTTCGGTTATGAGTTATATTTAAACTAACATTCCATAAAAGGTCTCGTGTTTCAATTGGAGTAGCATTGATCGTCAACTCAACACCTGAATTCTGAATATTTCCCGCATTAATGTACCTTGAAGACATCCCAGTTTCAGCCGCTTGTGACAAAGCTAATATTTGGTTTTTGGTATTCGTTTTATACCAAGCAAAATCAAAGCCTAGTCTATTCTTTAAGAATTTCATCTCAGCACCAAATTCGATTGAAGATTGTCTTTCAGGCTTCAGATTAAGGTTTCTTAATTGACTTGAATCAAAAGCATATTCAGGGTATTGTACACCTGTTATTGGATTTTGATATGTAACGTTATCAGATATTTTGTAGTAGCCGATACTGGTAAGATAAGGAGCACAGTCACTACCAACAATAGCATAGGAACCACGTAATTTTGCAAAAGAAATAAATTCTGGGAACTTATTTCGGAACGATTCAGTAAGAATCCATGATGCTGAAACAGAGGGGTAAAAATAAGAGACATTACCAGTACCATCTGAATAGATTAATGCAGAAGACCAATCATTTCTTCCAGTAACATCTAAGAACAGTTGACTTTTCCAATCGAAGCTAGCAAAGGCATAAACGCTATTAATTCTTTTACGGGCATCAAGATTTCTCATTTGATAGGTAGGAGAATTGACAGAATTAGAAAGATCATACTTACCAGGAATTCTTAAGCCCCCATTGGTCCAACCATTCTGATAACTAGAACGAGTGTCCCATTGTTCAGCTGCAGCAGACGCATTTACATTAAAGTCACCAAAGCTTTTATGAGCAGATAACATAGCAGTCAATTTATATTGATCTTTTACCGTTCTATATGACTGATAAGAAGATCCATCATAATTACTATTACCTGTTGCTAATACTTTATGCTCTTGCATGGTGGTCAACTTATTCATATCACCTAGAATTTTAAAATTTAACCAATCGGTAATTTTAAAATCCAGTTTTAGATTGCCTCTAAAATTATCTTCACCTTGAGTATGATTATTTTCCAAATACTCCCAAATTGTACCTGAATAACTAGTCGGATCATCGGAGTTCCAACCATCCCCCTTTGCACTTCTATAGTTTTGTAACCAATAAGCAGTGTCATAGGTACGAGGAACAGCATAAAGGAAATCGTAGTTAGGTGATTTACCCCCACCCTGAAAAGAAGGATTCTTAGAGAATGATTTTACCCAGTTTACGCCAACTTCAGCTTTCAAGTAAGAACTTATATCTCTAGTCATATTTGCACTAATACTATTACGCTTGTAGTTGTTGTTAAACGTAGTACCATTTGTTCTCAAATATGAATATGAAACGCGAAATGTACTTTTCTCACCTCCACCTTGAACGGCAACATTTGTATTCATATACTGACCCGTTTGATACATCTGCTTAATGTTATTAGGCTGATCTTGATATAGCATTTCATAACCACTCTGCTGATATGGCTTTCCATCATATGCAGGACCAAAGTTTCGGGTATCAGACGTAGATCGACTTTCCGTACCATCGGCATTAAGTCCCCAAACGGGGTTTAATCCGGGGCCAAATTCATGTTGAAGATCTGGTGTAGCATATACCTTATCCCAGGTCATCGAATGAGAAACAGTTACTCCCACTCCATCTCCTATCTTACCTTTTTTCGTTGTTATCAACACTACGCCATTCGCCGCACGAGAACCATACAACGCAGTCGCTGCTGCACCTTTTAATACAGAAACTGTTTCAAAATCATCAGAGTTAAGATTCTTAATATCATTACCAAAATCCTGAGTAGAACCCCACTCGGTATTATTAGTTACGGTATTATCAATAATAACTCCATCAATAACAAAAATAGGCTGATTATTAATACCTAAAGATGAATTTCCACGTATCAAAATACGATTAGCAGATTGAGGACCACCGGCACCCATATTAATTTGCACCCCTGCTACTTTCCCCTGAAGTCCATTAATTGGATTTACACTGTTAACCTTAGCTATCTCAGCACCACTAATTTCTGTCATAGCATAACCTAGGGCTTTTTTATCGCGAGTCATACCTAATGCTGTAACGACAACCTCACCTAAAGCTTGTGCATCTTCCTTCAACACAATCTTTAAATTTGTTTGCCCATTATAGAGAATCTCCTGATTCAAATAGCCAATATAAGATATTTGCAGAATACTCCCTTTCTTCAAATTATTCAATACAAATTTACCATCAAAATCGGTAACTGTACCAACTGCAGTTCCTTTTAAAAGAACGCTGACACCAATAAGAGGTTCACCACTTTCATCTACTACATTCCCTGAAATTGTACCCATTTGCTGTACAACATTTGGCAACCTACTAGTTAAGTCTAAAAGATTACTAGAATTACTTAACCCATCGCCTGCATAAACAGATGACACCGATTGAATCAGTAAAGAAGCAAGCAAAGCCACCCTGATTTTCTTGGAATTATTCTCTCCACTTGCTCTCAGCAAAAGGAGAGAAAAAAAACGATTCTTACTCATGTTTTTACAATAAAATTATATGAAAAAATATTATTATCTTTATAAGATCATCAATCCATCGAGCCTTTACTATAAAATCTTCAGTTCACTGTATGATTTCAGGAATAAATTTATGACTTGACATAAACTCCTCGAAGTTCCGTTCTTTAAGTGCAGATATATAAGCTAAGAGTCACACTATATCAAGTTAAATATTTGTATTAACAGGAAATACTATTCTGTAAGTTGCTTCTATTTTATTAAGAAACCGGTGGTACGCTTGCAATCATTGTACAGACATAAAGGTCGACAAATTTAATAATAATTTAACAACAAACAATACTAAAGCAAAAAAAACACAAACAAATCGACAAAAAACCAACACTTGTGAATTATATTTAGAAATAAGGCGTATTTAAATAAGAAACAACAAAACAAGATCCATGCTTTGTACGAACAAACAAAGCAATATAACAAATCTAGATGAGAGGTTTTAAAGTAACTGATCATAAACTGGCTCAAGCAAAATAATAGGTTGATTGCGTTTTATAATATTAATTTTAACCCCTCATTAACCGCTCGGGGAGCGCCCTAGGAGGAAGGGGCTGGATCACTACTCTTGACCACCGTAATTACAGCTTTTTTATTGCCGAACGTACTCTGTAGCCTTCGCTGGAAACTCCACTAAAACAAGTAGCGTTCACTGTACAAAGAGAGAAAAACCTACTTATTTTTGCCTTCACATCCTTCACATCAAGCTATTTAATCCCAATCAATCCTACAACTAGAAGAGCTAAAAATCGCTAGAAACCCTCAAATCATTACTAACTGACAGTTGTCAGCAAATAAACTGACAGTTGTCAAAAGGCCTATTCACAGCTGTCAGCAGACTATTTTCTCAACTTACAAAGAGCATCCTATAGATGCCTTTTCAGACTTCGTTGGGATAAAGACAAAAGTCTCATAAGCAAAAAAGTAAGATTTATATTTCTTCCATTTAGCTAGATTGCTAGTACATCTTTGCAACGTGTCAAATAAGAAAATGATAGGTGAAAACGAGAAACAATACAAACGTGATGGCAACAACTGCTACCTAGAATAAGGAAGGGAGCAAATTTCCATACTTGTAAAAAAAAGGGGGGGGATCATAAAAGAGAACCTGAAGCGTACGAAAAGAGCCTGTGAAAGAAGTGAAGGCAAAATGTAGTAGGTTTTATTCGTTAATAGAAGGAGAAATAACCGTAAGCCCTCGGCAAACTCCGTATTGTGGTATACAATAAATCCTTGAGATGTACTTGTTTTCCATCTCAAGGATTTCAATGTTTTAAAGGATGTCGTGGATTTCCATGATTTCATGGATGTGATGGATTTCAGAGAATC